>NZ_JADYVD010000024.1 GCF_020193575.1 Ensifer sp. IC4062 | reverse complement strand
CCTCGTCTCGAGCGCCATGTCCGGAATCCGCATCCGGCCGGTCGGCAGCGTCGAGGGCGACACACCGGAAGCCGTGATCGCGCGCATCGAAGACAAGCTGAACAATGGCGATCTCAAGGGCGCATCCCTGGAGTGGGACGGCCTGCCCGAACCGGCGAAATCGGCCGGCGCGGATTTCAAGACGAAACTCGATCAGCGCCTGCGCGTCGAGACCGCCATCGATGCCGCCGTGGCGCAGACCATGACGCGTACCGGCACCGCCGGCTAAAGGAGGGAAGAAGAATAGATGATCCGTATATTGTTCTTCATCCTCCTCGTACTGTGTCTCGGTCTCGGTTTCGCGTGGCTCGCCGATCGACCGGGGGAGTTGTCGCTGATCTGGCAGGGACAACTCATCGAAATGACCCTGATGCGCGCCGCATCCATTCTGATCTCGCTCTTTGCCGCCGTCCTGATCGTGATCTGGCTGCTCCGCACGATCTGGATGTCGCCCTTTACGGTCACGCGCTATTTCCGTGCCCGCAAGCGTGATCGCGGCTACCAGGCGCTTTCGACGGGGCTGATCGCCGCCGGCGCCGGCGATGCCAATCTTGCCCGCAAGATGTCGGCGCGAAGCCGGGGCCTGATCAGCGCCGATCAGGAGCCGCTCATCCACCTGCTTGAGGCGCAGACCGCGCTGATCGAAGGCAAATACGACGAGGCGCGCAAGAAATTCGAGCTTATGGCCGACGATCCCGAAACGCGCGAGCTCGGCCTGCGCGGCCTGTTCCTAGAAGCCAAGCGGCTCGGCGCGAACGAGGCGGCCCGCCAATATGCGGAGCGCGCCGCGGAGAAGGCGCCGCACTTGCCGTGGGCGACGCTGGCGACGCTGGATCACCGCAGTCAGGCAGGGCAATGGGACGAGGCGATCCGCCTTCTCGAACAGAGTCGCGCCGCCAATATTCTCGACCGCAAGGAGGCGGACCGAAAGAAGGCGGTGCTTCTCACCGCCCGCGCGATGGCGAAGCTCGACGCTGACCCGAAAGCGGCGCGCGACGACGGCCTTGCCGCGCTGAAACTCGACGACAGCCTGGTGCCGGCGGCGCTGGTAACGGCCAAAGCCCTGTTTCGCGAAGACAATCTGCGCAAGGGCGCGGGAGTCCTCGAAAGGATGTGGAAGCAGCAACCGCATCCGGACGTGGCACGGCTATATGTCAGAGCGCGCGGAGGCGATTCCGCTCTCGATCGTTTGAAGCGCGCGAAGAAGCTCGAATCGCTCCGCAGCAACAATGCGGTGGCGCTGTCGGCGGTCGCGGAGGCCGCACTCGAGGCACGCGAACTGCCGCTTGCCCGTAGCAAGGCGGAAGCGGCTGCGCGGCTCGAACCGACGGAAAGCGTCTTCCTGCTGCTCGCCGATATCGAGGAGGCGGACACCGGCGACGAGGGCCGTATCCGCCATTGGATGGCGCAGGCGCTGCGCAGCCCGCGCGATCCGGCCTGGACCGCCGACGGCGTCACGTCGCCCTCGTGGCTGCCGGTATCGCCGGTCAGCGGACGGCTCGACGCCTTCGAATGGAAGACCCCGGCCTTGCAGCTTTCCGACAAGCTCGAAAATGGTCATCCGAGCGCCGACGAGGCGATCCGCAGCCTTCCGCCAGTCGCGACCGCCCAGCACGTGGCACCGCACGCGACGCCAAAGCCCGCACCGGCGGCTGCAACGCCAGCCGTCCTGGAAGCCGAGCGCGAGACAATGATAAAGGTCCCGGAGAGGAAGGAACCTGCTCCCTCTCCTGCGAGGAAAAACGAGGAGGTCACGGAAGAAGAGCCGGCGCCCTTCTTCGGCCGTCCGCCGGATGATCCCGGCGTTCGCGAAGCGGCGGCCGGCGAGAAAACGTCGGACAAGGCGAGCTTCCGGCTGTTTTGAACCTCGGAGATTGTGGGCGGAGAGATGTTAGAACGGTTCCAAGCGTTTCTGGAAAGTTTGGCGGGCCCCCCGGCGTCCATTAAGAAGGGCGACCCACGCGTCGCCGTGATCGCGCTGTGCGTCCAGGTGATGGAGGCCGACGGCACCGTACTGGCTGCCGAGCGTCGCAAGATGCGCGATATCATCGAGGAACAGTATCAGCTCGACGACGAGGGCCTCGATGCGCTTATCGAGGCAGGCGAAACCGCCGAAAGCGAGGCGATCGACTTCTATAAATTCACCGCCGAGATCAAGCGCCATCTATCCGAAGAGCAGCGGATCGAGCTTGTCGGCATGCTGTGGGAAATCGCCTATGCCGATGGCGTCCGCAACGAAATGGAAGATCATGTGCTCTGGCGCATCGCCGACCTCCTGGGCGTATCCGGGCGCGATCGCATCTTGAAGCGGCAGGAGGCTGCCGCCAAGATCGACGCGAAGGAGGAGAACAACGCGCAGCAGGAAGACTGAAATGCCTGCAGAGGCCGACGATGCCAAAAGACCAATCCTTATAATCCTGCATCAGGAGCGATCGAGCGCCGGCCGCGTGGGGCATATTCTCCAGCAGAAGGGCTTTACGCTCGACATTCGCCGCCCCGCCCTCGGCGACGAGCTGCCGCCGACGCTGGAAGCTCATTCCGGAACCATCGTCTTCGGCGGCCCGATGAGCGCCAACGACGAGGAAGAGTTCGTCCGCCGCGAAATCGACTGGCTGTCCGTCCCGCTTCTCGAGAACAAGCCCTATCTCGGCATCTGCCTCGGCGCGCAGATGCTGGCCCGCAATCTCGGCGGCAAGGTCGCGCCGCACCACGAGGGCATGACGGAAATCGGCTGGTATCCGCTAAAGGCCACCGAGGCCGGCAAGGCGCTGATGGACTGGCCGGCCATGGTCTATCACTTCCATCGGGAAGGATTTGATCTGCCCGCCGGCGCCGAGTTACTGGCGACCGGCGAGACCTATCCGAACCAGGCCTTCCGCTACGGCGAGAATGCCTGGGGCATTCAGTTTCATGGCGAGCTGACACGCGTGATGATGCATCGCTGGGTCGTCCATGGCGCACACCGCTTCGTGCTGCCTGGCGCCCAGATCGGCAAGGCGCACCTCGAGGGGCGCATGATTCACGATCACCCCTTGCGGACTTGGATGGAGAACTTTCTCGAATTGATTTTCTTGCGCGGCGGGGAGCCAGCCGCCGCGCCCAAAGGGCAAGATCGCGCGTAACGAACCGGCTCTGCCCTTCTCCCCGTCCGATCAGACGCGTTGGTGCTCCGGAATGTCGAGCGTATCGATCTTGCGCAATTGCGGGAAACCAACTGCCCAGAGCAACGATACGAGAAGCGTCCCGACACCGCCAAAGGCAACTGCGAAGACGGCACCGAAACCCGAAGCCATCATGCCGGCGCGGAACTCGCCGAGCTCGTTCGACGCGCCGACGAACACCATGTTGACCGCGTTCACGCGGCCGCGCAGTTCGTCCGGAGTCCAGAGCGTGATCAGGATTTCGCGAACATACACCGAGATCATGTCCGCCGCGCCCAGGACAACAAGGGCGGTGATCGAAATCCAGGCTGTCGCCGACAGGCCGAAGACGATCGTTGCGAGGCCAAAAAGCGCAACGCCGATAAACATGTGAAGGCCGGCACGGTTGCGGATCGGGTGGGCGGCAAGCCAGACCGCCATGCCGACCGCACCGACGCCCGGTGCGGCCCGCAGAAGGCCGAGCCCCCACGGGCCGAGTGCCAGGATATCGCGAGCAAAGACCGGCATCAGCGCGACCGCGCCGCCAAGCAACACGGCAAAGAGATCGAGCGAGATCGCCCCCAGCACGACCTTCTCCGCCGTGATGTAGCGGAAGCCCGCCGTGATCGTCTGCCAGCTTTGTCCCGAGGCGGGCGAACGCACCGCGGGCTTCGGCACGGCAAAGACCATCAGGGCCGCCGCTGCAAAGAAGCAGAGACTGACTGCGTACGGCACTACAGGACCGAAGCCATAGATAAGGCCACCGGCGACCGGCCCGACGATCGTCGCCGTCTGCCAGGAGGTCGAGTTCCAGGCGATCGCGTTGGGCAGATGCTCGACCGGCACCAGATTTGGTGCGAGTGATTGCGCGGCCGGGCCGAGAAACGCCCGCTCGATCCCGAAGACGACGAGGATCGCATAGACCGGCCAGGGCGAAAACAGCCCCGTCACTGTCAACAGAAGCAGCGCAGCCGCACAGAGCGTGCTCACCGTCATGCAGATGCCCATGATGACGCGGCGGTTGTAGCGGTCCGCGACGGGCCCCGTCACCAGAATTAGGACCAGCGATGGCAGGAACTGAAAAAGGCCGATGAGGCCGAGATCGAACGGATCGCGCGTCAGGTCGTAGATCTGCCACCCGACGGCGACGGACATGATCTGGATGGCGAAATAGGCGAGGAAACGGGAGAAGAAGTATCGCCGATAACCGACATGCCTGAAGGCGGCGAAACGATGCGCGGCGTCAACGGCGGACATATGGGGAAGCTCCTACTGCAGAAACTCAAAGCTCCACCGCGACCTTTGCGCGTCTAACAGACGCGTGACGCTGGTAGGAGCGGCAATGCACCGGTGCGATGCCATTAAACATGATCGAGCACGGCGAGGCGTCGTACTTGCCCGTTTAGTTTCCAATGTCTACATGTCTGTCAACAACGAATTGGAGACTGGCATGATTGCTGTCATCGCAACCTTGAACTTTATTATCAACATAGCCTGGTTCCTGATCATAGCGTCGGCCATCTTCTCCTGGCTCTACGCCTTCAACGTGATCAACGTGAACAATCACGCGATCAACATGATCGGCCGCTCGCTCTATCAGCTGACCGAACCGCTCTACCGGCCCATCCGCCGCTTCCTGCCGGACATGGGCGGCGTTGATCTTTCGCCGCTGGTCGTTCTCGTGATCCTCTATTTCATCTGGTACTTCCTCAACACGACGGTCGCCTCGGCGGTCATCGGCCTATAAGTGCTCGCGGCGCTGACGAGCCTTGACGACCATGTCCGCCTGACCGTTCGGCTGACGCCGAACGGCGGTCGCGATGCGATCGACGGCTTCGAAAGCGCTGCGGACGGCGAGGAATATCTCAAGGTTCGCGTCCGCGCCGTGCCGGAAGGCGGCAAGGCGAACCAGGCACTGATCGCGCTCCTGGCAAAACAATTCGGCATCGCCAAGAACAGGATCGCGCTCGTTTCCGGCGACACGCAGCGCAAAAAAATCCTCCGGATCGCGGCCGATCCGGAGGGCATCATCAAGCGCCTGGCCAAAATTGTCGGCGAGGAGGGATAAGCTACTTCTTCGACTTGGCGCGCTCGACCGCTTCCTTGATCAGCGTCTTGGCGACACTTGCGTCCTTCCAGCCGAAGATCTTCACCCACTTGCCGGGCTCCAGATCCTTGTAGTGTTCGAAGAAGTGCTCGATCTGCTTGAGCGTGATTTCCGGCAGGTCGGTGTAGTCGTGGACCTTGTCGTAGCGCTTCGTGAGATGGCTCGACGGCACGGCGATGATCTTCTCGTCCTGGCCGGAATTGTCCTCCATCATCATAACGCCGATCGGACGGACATTGATGACACAGCCCGGCACCAGAGGGCGGGTGTTGCAGATCAACACGTCGATCGGATCGCCGTCGTCGGACAACGTGTGCGGAACGAAGCCGTAGTTGCCCGGATAGGTCATCGGGGTATAGAGGAAGCGGTCGACGACCAGCGTGCCGGCTTCCTTGTCCATTTCGTACTTGATCGGATGTCCGCCGACCGGAACCTCCACGATTACGTTGACATCTTCCGGTGGATTCTTTCCGATGGAAATCGCGTCGATCCGCATAAGTACCTCCAGGGGTCGGTTTGAAATTCGCCCCGTCGGATAAAGGGAAAAATGCCGCGATGCAACATAACTCTTTCGTCCGGATGGGCGGAATGGCTCTAGGCGGGCGACACGGCCAAAAATAGGCAGGCAGGAGTTTTTCAGCAAAGCCGACGGTTGCCGCGATCTTCTCGCACCGGGCCGATACGAACGAGCTGGCGCGCCGATAGGAGAAAGTGATCCGTCCGCTATGGCGTGGATCGGTCGTCTACCACGACAAGCGCGCCGAACGGGCGGGAGAACCCCACCCATTACCTTCCGAAGTGACGGGACGAACGGCCGTCAGTTCCAGACGAAGCCGACCTTCTTCAGGTATTTGTCGCCGAAATCTTCCATGCCCTCGGCAATGTCGCTGCCACCCGCCGCCTGGAAGAAGCTGTAGGCGTGTTCGCTGTCTTCGAGGCACCAGATGACGAGGCCCCGGCAGCCAAGTGACCGCAGGAGGCTTTTCGCCTCGCGGAAGAGGATGCGCCCGAGGCCGATACCCTGATATTCGGGGCGCAGATAGATTTCGTAGATCTCACCCTCTTGCGGCAGGGCCCTCGCCCGGCTCAAGCCCAGCGTGGCATAGCCGGCGATCGTTCCGGCGACATCGACGACGAGTAAGGTCGCCGGCCCGCGCGTGGCCTTGCGCCACCATGTTTCGTCGCGGCGGTTGACCATCTGGATCAGCGGTCGATGCGGAATGATGCCGCCATACGCCTGCAACCAGGAAACGCGATGCACCTCGGCAATCGCCGCCGCCTCATGTGGCTCCCCGGGCCTGACCTCGATCGAAACAGTCTTCATGACTCGACTCTAAACACACGACACGGCGAACCGGAATCCCGCCGGGCTGCCGGGCGGCGTTAACCCACAGGCAACTTTAACGGCACCTGAGTGAAGGTTAACGCCTTTTTAACTTTATCCGCAACCCGCCCGCGATCGGCACGCACAGCAAAAACCCCGGATCGCTCCGGGGTTGTAAATGTTTTCGGGTTTGGGGACACCGTAGAGGCTGACGCTTGCCCTCTCCTCCGGTTTTAACCCGAGGGCTAACCCTCTCCCCGCAAGCGGGGCGAGAGAACTGAGGCGGCCCCGCAGGCGGGGAGAAAGTCGCGGCTGCGGGATGAGGGGCTGCGTGCTGCGACAGTAGGTAGTTACGCCGCGCCGGCGGTGCGCGCCTTCTCGAAGCGCTTGCGCTCGTGCGGGTCGAGGTGGAGCTTTCTCAGCCGGATCGACTTCGGCGTTACTTCCACCAGCTCGTCATCCTGGATCCAGGAAAGCGCCCGTTCGAGCGTCATCTTGATCGGCGGCGTCAGGCGGACGGCTTCGTCCTTGCCGGCGGCGCGCATGTTGGTGAGCTTCTTGCCCTTCAAGACGTTAACTTCGAGGTCGTTGTCGCGGGTGTGGATGCCGATGATCATGCCCTCATAGACCTTCTCGCCGGGCTCGATCACCATCGGGCCGCGGTCTTCGAGGTTGAAGAGCGCATAGGCCACCGCCTCGCCCGCCTCGTTGGCGAGCAGAACGCCGTTGATGCGGCCGCCGATCTCGCCCTTGTAGGGCTGATAGTCGTGGAACAGGCGGTTCATGATCGCCGTGCCGCGCGTATCGGTCAAAAGCTCCGACTGGTAGCCGATAAGACCGCGGGTCGGGGCGAAGAAGACGAGACGGACGCGGTTGCCGCCCGACGGACGAAGCTCGACCATTTCGGCCTTACGCTCCGACATCTTCTGAACCACGACGCCGGAATGTTCCTCGTCGACGTCGATGACGACTTCCTCGATCGGCTCGAGAAGCTGTCCGCTTTCATCCTTGTGCATCACGACGCGCGGGCGGGACACGGCAAGTTCGAAACCTTCGCGGCGCATCGTTTCGATCAGCACCGCGAGCTGCAATTCGCCGCGGCCGGACACGAAGAAGGAGTCCTTCTCGGACGATTCCTCGATCCGCAGCGCGACGTTGCCTTCGGCTTCCTTGAATAGGCGGTCGCGGATAACGCGCGAGGTCACCTTGTCGCCCTCGGTACCGGCAAGCGGCGAGTCGTTGACAATGAAGGACATCGTCACGGTCGGCGGATCGATCGGCTGCGCCTTCAAGGGCTCAGTGACCGAGGGATCGCAGAAGGTGTCCGCGACGGTGCCCTTGGTCAGGCCCGCGATCGCAACGATGTCGCCCGCCTGGCCTTCTTCGATCGGCTGGCGCTCGATGCCGCGGAAGGCGAGAATCTTCGAGACACGGCCGGATTCGAGCACCGTGCCGTCCTGCGCCAGAACCTTGACCGACTGGTTCGGCTTGACCGAACCGGAATGGATGCGGCCGGTGATGATACGGCCGAGGAACGGGTTCGCCTCAAGGATGGTGCCGATCATCCGGAACGGACCTTCGGCAACCGTCGGCTCCGGCACGTGCTTCAATACGAGGTCGAAGAGCGGCGCCATGCCCTGGTCCTTCGGGCCTTCCGGATTGACGTTCATCCAGCCGTCGCGGCCGGAACCGTAAAGGATCGGGAAGTCGAGCTGCTCGTCGGTGGCGTCGAGATTGGCGAAGAGGTCGAAGACTTCGTTGATGACTTCCTCGTGGCGGCCATCCGGGCGGTCGATCTTGTTGATCGCGACGATCGGCTTCAGGCCGACCTTCAGCGCCTTGCCGACGACGAACTTCGTCTGCGGCATCGGGCCTTCGGAGGCGTCGACGAGCACTATGGCGCCGTCCACCATGTTGAGGATGCGCTCGACCTCGCCGCCGAAATCGGCGTGGCCGGGGGTGTCGACGATGTTGATGCGCACGCCCTTCCAGACAACCGACGTCGCCTTGGCGAGGATGGTGATGCCCCGCTCCTTTTCCAGGTCGTTGGAATCCATGACGCGCTCTGCGACGCGCTGATTGTCACGAAACGCGCCGGACTGCTTCAGCAGCTCGTCGACGAGCGTCGTTTTCCCATGGTCGACGTGCGCGATAATCGCGATGTTACGAATGCTCATATCTTATCTCGGAAGTTCTGGGCACGCGCGACAGGGCGGTACCGCTTTTCAGTTGCCGCGCTCATACAGGTTTTTTTGCATGAGCGAAAGGGGGCCGGCGCGCAGACCAGCTCTGCAGAATGTTTTGAGAGGGATGAGGAAAGTGTGCGCGGTTTTCCGCCGCATCCCGCTCCAACTTTCTAAATCGCTCACGCACCGGCCGCCGGATCGAGCGTCACGCGCCAGAGTTCCTTATCCTGACGATCCATCAGCCGCACGGTCATCTGCTGTGTCCGGCCGTTGATGTCTACGATGCCGAAGAATTGCAGGCCGGCGGACGGCGGCAGGTTGCTGTCGATTCCGCCGCCGGACGCCTTGATGAAGCGTACCTCGGGGCCAAAGGTCATGTCGAGTTCCTTCGGACCGTATGTGCCGGAATGTAAGGGACCGGACACGAATTCCCAGAAGGGAAGGAACTCCTTGAAGGCGGCGCGCGACGGGTCGTAATGATGCGCGGCCGTATAGTGCACGTCCGCCGTCAGCCAGACGATGTTTTCGACTGCGTTGTCACGGATGAACCGCAGCAGGTCGGCGAATTCCGTCTCCCTTCCCTTCGGCGCGCCGTTGTCACCGTTGGCGATTGCATCGGACCCGCGTCGCGCCGAATAGTCGTCCCAGACGACAAGGCCAATCGGCATGTCGCAGGCGATCACCTTCCAGGTGGCGCGCGACGCAGCCAGCTCCCGTTTCAGCCAGTCCGCCTGCCGCCAGCCGAAGAGACCGCCGTCGCCCTCCCCCTGGTTCGGGCCACGATAGGAGCGCAGGTCGACGAAGAAGACGTCAAGGAGCGGCCCGTAGGCAACCTTGCGGAAGATGCGTCCGGGCTGCGTCGGCAAGGTGCGGATCGGCGTCATCTCGTGGAAGGCACGAGCAGCACGCGATGCGTAGACCGCCACGTCCTTCTCCGGATAGCGCGGATCGTCTCTGAGATCGGTCGAGGCCGACCAGTTGTTCAGTACCTCGTGGTCGTCCCATTGATAGAAGGTAGGACAGACGGCATTCAGCCCGCGCACGTGCTCGTCGAGCAGATTGTACTTCCACTGGCCGCGATATTCTTCGATCGTACGAGCGACGTCGCGCTTTTCGGGCGTCACGATCCGATTCTTCCACATGCCCCCGTCCCGGAGCTTGATCTCGTCGGGGATGGGATTGTCGGCGTAGATGGTATCCCCGGAATGGATGAAGAAATCCGGTTCGTGACGCTGCATGGTCGAATAGGTCTTCATCCCGACCTCGTCGATGCCCCATCCCTGGCCGGCGGTATCGCCGGACCAGACGAAGCGCAGTGACCGCCGGCGCAAGGGTGCCGTACGGAAACGTCCGACGATCGGCTCCGACACGCGATTGCCGTCATAAAGATCGGTCGCGATGAAGCGGTAAAAGATGTCCTGGTCCGGCAGCAGGTTGTCGAGCCGGCACTTGATCGCGCAGTCGGTCTGCGGCGTCGCATCGATGTCGGGAAGCCGAACCGCGTTCGAGAAGCTTTCCGTGGTCGAATATTCGACTGCCACTCGCGCTGGCCGATCGACCCGTGTCCAGATCATGCCCGATTGCGTATCGACGTCGCCGGACTGCACGCCATGCAGGTATTCCGGCCGCCCAAAGCCGCGGGCATAAAAGGGTGTCGCGAGACCGGAAGAAGCGACGAGACCGGCGGCGCCGGCAGAGAAGAGAAAAGAGCGCCTGGTCAGCGTGCTTCGAATATCAGCCAAATTCTGCCTCCGGTCACGGCATGCGCAAAACGTTCGCGAATCATCGATTTCGCGATCGGACCATTGGCGAGCCGCATGTCAGCGGCTTTACAGCGGGATGAAACTATTTGAACGGTTTGGCGACAGTTCTGTGAAAGCATCGCCCGGGAACGCCTGCCACGGCCGAGATCTCTTTATCCCGGCCCTCTCCTCGCATGCGGGTCAAAAGGAGGCGAGCGGGCGCAACAGGTCCCTTCGGCCTGCATGCGGGGGAGAAGGTGGCCGGCAGGCCGGATGGGCAAAACGAACGAAGACTTTTCTCATCCCCGCATCAGTGCGTGAAATCGTAGTGATCTCGGACGTGATGGTTGAAATAGCCGCCGGCGGACTCCGCATGCACGAGTTCCTCGTAGATGCTCTCCGGAACATCGAGATAATGGTAAGGTCTGCGATTGCCGACGAACCAAATGCTGAGCGTCCGATGGCGCGCGTCGTAATTGACGCGTTGGATCGCGGAAGAGTCGAGGATCGCGGACGATTGCACCATTGACATTGGCGTCTTCCCGGTTGGCTTCCAGAAGTCGCTGATACCCAACATCATACATCAATGGCCGGAATTTATAAACGATGACAGGACGCCCGGCGCCGACGCTCCACGCGGACCGGCCGCGGGCAATGCAAAGGGCGCAGTACTTTGAATTGCTGCATGAATTGTCCATAACTCGGGTCGCGAATTACTGAATCATTGGAATAGCGGCCATCCCATTCGAGAGATCTTCGCCTTGACCCTATCGAACACTCCTTCTCGCGACCGGCTCGAAGCCCTTCTCGCTCGGCTCGACCGGCGCCGGGCCGAAGAACGCGTCTTCGTGAAACTCTATTCCGACACCGCCCGCACGGAAGCCGATGCTGCCGACCGAAGGCTGAGCGATGGAAATAGCCTCGGCCCGCTCGACGGCCGGATCGTCTCGATCAAGGACCTCTTCGACGTCGCCGGAGAGCCGACGCTCGCCGGCTCCATCATTCGCCGCGCTGCGCCTCCGGCCGCGGCAGACGCGACAATCGTCCAGCGGCTGCGCGCGGCAGGTGCCGTCATCATCGGCAAGACGCACATGACCGAATTCGCCTTCACCGCCGTCGGTCTCAACCCGCACTATCCGGTGCCCGGCAATGCGATCGACGCGAACCTCGTTCCCGGCGGCTCATCGTCCGGTGCGGCCGTTTCCGTCGCGGAGGGCACAAGCGAGATCGCCATCGGCTCCGACACCGGCGGATCGGTGCGCATTCCGGCGGCGTTGAACGGCCTCGTCGGCTTCAAGCCGACCGCCCGTCGCGTGCCTCTCGAGGGCGCCTTCCCGCTCTCCCCAAGCCTCGATTCAATCGGGCCGCTCGCCCGCACCGTCGCCGACTGCGCGCTGGCCGACGCCATCATGGCGGGCGATACGCCACGACCGCTGACGCCGCTGGCGCTCGACGGGTTGAAGCTCGGCATTCCGAAAGGCCTTTTTCTCGAAGAGCTCGCGCCAGAGATCGCTGACGCCTTTGAGGCAAGCCTGCAAACGCTCTCCCGCGCCGGCGCGGAAATCGCCGAATGCGGCATCGACGACCTCCTCGCCCGCTTCGCCCAAGCAACGTCGATCGGCTCGATCGCCGCAATCGAAGGCAGCCGAATCCACCGCAACTGGCTTGAGGACGGGGACGCACCCGTCGATACCAGGGTAACATCGACGCTCCGCCGGCGCCTGACCGTGCCCGATGCCGCATTGGAAAAGCTGCTGCGGACGCGGCAGGAGCTCGTTCGCGCCATGGACGAGCGGCTGGCGCCCCATGACCTCATCCTCCTGCCGACCACGCCGATCCCCGCCGTCGGCATCGCCTCCGTGGAGCACAACAAACAGGAATATCGCCGCGTCGAAAACCTGCTCTTGCGCAACACGCAGGTCGCCAATCAATTCGACCTGACGGCGATCACGCTGCCGCTGGCAGGCACAAGCCTACCGGCAGGCTTAATGCTCGTGGGACGCAGCGGAACGGACGGGATGCTGCTGGCCGCCGCCGCGTCCGTTGAGAGTTGCTGCAAGTCGGCTGAATGCAGCCGCATAGGCCTCAATGCAGCGCCTCGGACGCCCAATCCTCGTCGAGGATCCGAAACGCATCCTCGAGCGCGGCAACCAGAATGTCCGTGAGTTCGTCGCCGCGGTTGTTCGCGAGAAGCAGGGCCAGGGCCGCATCCTGCGGGTCGCTGTAGTGCTGAACATCGTTAGACATCGCATAGTCCTTTTCGCCGCGTCACATTCCGGCAGTTGAGGCGGTGATAGAAAGGCCGACTTGTGCGGGGCTTGAGGGGCGGCGCAATCATCGTCCACTCCAGCACGGCGGGCGCCCAAGGCGGTAGCACTTGAATTGTTGCATATCCTTATGCCGCCAACGATACAGCAGGCCATTCGTCCGGCCGCGCCCCCGCCGTACCTTTTTGCTCGCCCTTGCCTTGCAAGCACGATAGAGGATCACGGAACTTCGACGGCGGATGTGGGGATGGCGAAGAAGAAACTCGACAATATACACGATCTGCAGCGGCTGAGATCCGAATTCCCCGATGTCCATAGCGCGTTTCTTGCCGGCAAGATCCCGTCCTTGCGCAAGGCCCTCGTCATCGCCGGCATAAAGCCGGAACGCACCCGGCTGGATAAGCTCAAGAATTCCTGGACGAAAGCGACCGACAGCGAGCGTGACGCCTTTTTGAGCTGGCTTACGGCTAGGGGCGCGCTATCGACTGCAGCCGCGCCTTCCTCCGCCGCCTTGCCGTCTGCGCCCGCCGTGGAGGCTCCGATCGCAAGCGGCCGCTATCTGCTGCCCTCCGCGATCGCGGAGATCAAAGCGATCATGGCCCAACGCCGGTTGAAGCCGGGCGACATCATGCAGGAAATCGGGTTTCCTCCCGACGACCGCTCCCTCGCCCACGCGCTTGTCCGCGGCGCAAGCCTCAGGTTGGCAGTGATTGCTGCGCTAAGAGAGTGGCTACACAGGAATGCGAAGGATTGATGCGGCGCCAGTCCGTGAGCCTGGCGTTACCCATTACGGGATAACGATCCTGAAACGGGGATATTTTGCACCAGATACAATGGTTAACGCTTCGGTGGAGCCCTGATACCGCGGACGATGGGAGAAGAAATGCCCTTTCGTGACCTAGCACTGCTCGGCATCGATGTCGGCTACTCGCCCTCACGTCCCACCACCGGTATCGCCTGGAGCATCGGCGACGTCTGCGGCGCCGCAAGGACACATACCGACTGGGACCGCCGCCGGCTGCACATTCCGGCGTCGGCGACATATTCGGTTATCGCCATCGACGGCCCTTTGATGCCCTCTGACGCGCCCGACGACCTCGACCGCGTCTGCGAGCGCCTCTTCATCCGCGGGGCATTCCATGCGCGCTGCAAGCCGGGACTCAGCCACCACGGCCATGGCCTCGCCCTGAAAAAGGCCGCCGCCGAGACCGCAGCGCAGGTCAGGCATCTTGCGGCCGCCTCGATGATCGGCAAGTCCGTCATCCCCGGTGCCGCAATCATCGAAGCTTTCCCCAACGCCTTTCTGGGCGTTCTTCTCGAGGATGAGCGCTATGCCATGTCCAGGGCAGCGAAGCGCAGAAAGTTCGACTGGCTTTACGACCGTGCGGTCGAAAGCGGCGTCTTCGACAGACTTCTACGCACCATCGGCTGGAACAACGAGACCCTGCTTCAGAAGGTCACGACCGAACGAGACCATGAAAAACGGGCGGCGTGGATCTGCCTGCTGACAGCAGCAACCGCCGCCGCAGGCAAGTCCGAAGTCGTCGGAGACGAGGCTGGAGGCTGGTTCTGGCTACCGCCTACGGAGCTTTGGGCGGGGTGGGCGAGACAGGCTTTGGCGCAGAACAGCGCTGCGACCTCGGCGAGTGCGCAAGCGCAAAGTCCGGCACGAGTTTAGCGAGAACGTGATTTACTGGCGGAGAGGGGGGGATTCGAACCCCCGATGGGCTTGCACCCATGCCGCATTTCGAGTGCGGTGCATTCAACCACTCTGCCACCTCTCCGCAGGTCTGGTTGGCGCTTGGTCTGCGCGGTCGGGTTCATAGCGGCAGATTTGCACGCTGACAAGGGGCCGTGAAAAGAATATCTTGCCTCGCCGCGGCTTTCGCCTTGACAGGGAGGAGCGATTCCCGTAATCCGCGCAATGAAGTGGTGTGGTCTGTCCGCACCGCGAAGGGTAAGAGTTTGTGCCCACCGGTGGAGGTCAAGGGTTTCCGAGGCGCTCCGCTCAATGCAACGACTGATAAAAAGACGGCCTTGCCTTTAAGGTAAAGAGCCGGACCGAACATGAAAGGATAAAATATGTTCGCAGTCATCAAGACCGGCGGTAAGCAGTACCGCGTGGCGGCCAACGACGTCATCACCATCGAAAAGCTGGAAGGCGTTCAAGGCGACAAGATTGAATTCACCGAGATCCTGATGGTCGGCGCCGGCGCCGATGCCACCATCGGTGCTCCGTTTGTCGAAGGTGCCGTTGTCAGCGCCGAAGTTGTGGAACAGGGCCGCGCCAAGAAGGTCATCGCCTTCAAGAAGCGCCGCCGTCAGAACTCCAAGCGTTCGCGCGGCCATCGCCAGCATCAGACGACCGTCCGCATCCTGGACATCGCTGCTGCCGGCGGCAAGGCGAAGAAGGCTTCGAAGAAGACCGAAGCCGCCGCTGAAGAAGCTGCAAACTGAGTTCCGGGATCGAAGGTTTAAAGGAGAACACCAATGGCACACAAAAAAGCTGGCGGTTCGTCGCGCAACGGTCGCGATTCTGAGTCCAAGCGCCTTGGCGTGAAGAAGTTCGGCGGCGAAGCCGTCGTCGCGGGCAATATCATCGTGCGCCAGCGCGGCACGAAGTGGCATGCGGGCGCCAATGTCGGCCTCGGCAAGGACCATACGATTTTTGCGCTTACGGCAGGTAACGTGGACTTCCGCACGAAGGCCAACGGCCGAGTCTACGTGTCTGTAATGCCGAAAGCGGAAGCAGCGGAATAAGCCGGTAGCGCTCTAAAACAGCCGGCGTCTCATCGACCCGGCTGATGCACCTGCAAGGTTCAAAAGCCAGACTTCAAAGGGGAGATGGGACGGTACCCAACTCCCCTTTTCGCATGTCTGGAGGAAGAACCATGCAAACCGAGCTCTTGAGGGAAGACCAATCCCGGTCTCCCGAACAAAGGCTGAGGCCTCAGCGGTCAAGGACCGATTGCCCGATATTGTTATCGCCCCGGCTCGTTTTGCGCGCGCCCCATGAAGACGATATCGACGCCCTTGCCCATCTTGCCAACAACGCCAATATCGCCACCATGGTCTCGCGCATGCCGCACCCCTACACCACGGCGGATGCGGCCGATTTCGTGCGACGCGCAAAAGCCGGCACGATTGGCAAGTGCGTCTACGCGATTACGAAGGCGGACAATGGCGCATTCCTGGGTTGCTGCGGTATCGAGCCGCATCCCGACGGCAAGACGGCCGAGCTTGGCTATTGGCTGGGCGAACCCTATTGGAACCAGGGTTACGCCACGGAAGCTGCGCAAGCACTGACCGACATGGCCTTCCGCACCCGCGACATCGACCAGATCGATGCGCGCTGCCGGGTCATGAACGTCGCCTCGCGGCGGGTCATCCAGAAGTGCGGCTTCCAGTTCCAGGGATCCGGCATGGTCGAAAGCCTGGCGCTCGGCGGCATGATGTCGGTCGAATGGTACCGGCTCGACCGCAAGACCTGGGTTTCGCTGAGAAGCTGGGGAGGCATGCGATGAACGCGCTCGTTTCCGAACGGTCGCGGGTCATCATCCGTCCCGATCCCGGCCCCTCACCGGTTATCGAAACCGAGCGGCTCAGGCTCAGGCCGCACCGGCTTGCCGATGCCGAGGCGATCGCCCAGTCGCTCGGCGACTTTCAGGTCGCGCGCATGCTGGCGCGCGTCCCCGCCCCTTATGACCAACAGGATGCGCTCGACTGGCTGAACCGCCAGGCGGCCAACCTCCTGCCCGACTGGACGCTCGCCGTCACCACCGGCGACGATGTCCATATCGGCTGCGTCGGCATCGAGCTCCGCCACGGTCAGTGGCATGTCGGCTACTGGCTGAACCGGTTCTACTGGGGCAAGGGCCTTGCGAGCGAGGGGGTCCACGCGGCGGTTGAGCGCTTCTTCCGGCGCATGCCGGAAGCCGTGCTCCATTCGGGCGTCTTTGCCGACAATCCCGGTTCGCTCAGGATCCAGGAGAAGCTCGGCTTCAAGATCACCGGCTGCAGCCAGATCTACGCGCTCGCCCGCAACACAATGGTCGCGCATATCGAGACGCGGCTGACGGCGGCGGATCTGCGCTGGCCGAACTAAAAACCCGACCCGCGAAGGCCAGCCTTCGCGGGTCTTCCGCTCAATGGAGCTCAATTCCGACAGGCAGGTGATCGGAGCCCGTCGCCTCATAGTCGGTCCAGGCGTCCTTCAGGCGGGGCACCAGCCCGGCACTAAGAAAGCAATAGTCGAGATGCATGCGTCGCTGACGATCGTCCGGATGAATCCAGCTATAGCTCTCCGGCGTCAGCCGGCCGAGATGAGCGAGCGCGTCGACTGGATTGCCGATGCGCAGCGAACGCCCGTAAAAGGCGTCGCGCGTCCCGACCATCGAATTGTATTCGGGCGATTCCGGTACCATGTTGAAGTCGCCCATCACGACGAAATCCTCCGGATGCGGCGGCTCGGGAAAGCCGAAATCGGAGGCACCAGAAATCGCTCCGCCTTCGAGCGGATAATTGACAAGCCTTTGCTTCAGAAACTCGATCTGGCTGATGCGTTCGCCGGGAAGCACATGGTCGAGGTGAACGGAATAGACCCGCAACGGGCCGGTCGGCGTCGCGATCAGCGCTTCCGTCGCGCCGCGCTGCAGGTTCATGGGGCTGACAGTGCGCGTCCGCGGCAAGACGATCAGCCGCGTCGAAAGGATCGGCCAGCGCGACAGGATCATGTTGCCGAAATGGAAACGGCGGTTGACCGCGCGACCGTTCTCGATCGCCGAGCCGACGTCGATCTCGCAGGGCGCATGAAACACGGAAAAATAGTTCGGCAGCAGGTCTTCGAAAATCGAAACGAGATCGGCATTGCCGTTGCGATGAAAGTTGCGCGTCACTTCCTGCAGGGCGATGATGTCCGCCTCGCGGAGAGAAGCGGCGATGCGCTCGGGGTCGAAACGCCCGTCGAGACCGATGCCGTATTGAATATTGTAGCTCGTGAACCGCACGATAGTCTTTGACCTCCAGGATAACCGCCTATATCGATGGCGGCAAATATACTGAACAGATGGCAGCCAGATGAAATTTCTCGACGAAGCAAAGGTCTATATCAGGTCCGGGGACGGCGGCGCAGGCGCCGTCTCCTTCCGCCGGGAGAAATTCATCGAGTTCGGCGGACCGGACGGCGGCGATGGCGGTCGCGGCGGCGATGTGTGGGTCGAGGCCGTCAATGGCCTCAACACGCTGATCGACTTCCGCTACCAGCAGCACTTCAAGGCCAAGACCGGCATGCACGGCATGGGCCGCAACCGCACCGGCGCCGGCGGCGCCGACGTGACGCTGAAAGTGCCGGTCGGCACGCAGATCTTCGAGGAAGACAACGAGACGCTGATCGTCGACATGGTGGCGGAAGGCCAGCGCTATCGGCTTGCCGCCGGCGGCAATGGCGGCTTCGGCAACGCCCATTTCAAATCCTCCACCAACCAGGCACCAAACTGGGCCAATCCGGGTCTGGAAGGCGAGGAAAAGACGATCTGGCTCCGGCTGAAGCTGATCGCGGATGCCGGTCTCGTCGGCCTGCCGAATGCGGGCAAGTCGACCTTTCTTGCCGCCTGCACCCGCGCCCGGCCGAAGATCGCCAACTATCCATTTACGACGCTCCACCCGAATCTCGGCGTCGCGACCGTCGATGGTCAGGAGTTCATCCTCGCCGACATCCCGGGGCTGATCGAGGGGGCCCATGAAGGTGTCGGCATCGGCGACCGCTTCCTCGGCCATGTCGAGCGCACCCGCGTGCTCTTGCATCTCGTCTCGGCGCAGGAAGAGGACGTCGCCAAGGCCTACAAGACCGTGAAGCACGAGCTCGAGGCCTATGGCGGCGGGCTGGAGGAAAAGCCGGAGATCGTTGCGCTGGCGCAGATCGACGTGCTGGATGAGGACGAACTGAAGGTCAAGGCCAAGGCGCTCGCCAAAGCCTGCGGATCGCCGCCGCTCACGATTTCGGCGGTTACCGGCAAGGGCATGACCGAAGCGCTCCGGGCGCTCCGCAGCGTCATTTCCGCCGCCAAGGCCGGAGAAGAGAGCGCGTAGAATGACAAGGACCCGCAAGCCGCTGCAAAAATACCGCCGGGTCGTCATCAAGATCGGGTCGGCACTGTTGGTCGATCGCAAATCGGGCCTGAAAAAGGCCTGGCTTGATGCCATGTGCGCCGACATTGCTGGATTGAAAGCAAAAGGCGTGGAGGTGCTCGTTGTCTCTTCGGGCGCTATTGCGCTCGGGCGCACGGTGCTCGATCTTCCGGCCGGGGCGCTCAAGCTCGAGGAAAGTCAGGCGGCGGCCGCGGTCGGTCAGATCGCCTTGGCGCGCGCCTGGTCGGAAAGCCTCTCGACCGATCAGATCATTGCGGGCCAGGTCCTCTTGACGCTTGGCGACACGGAAGAGCGCCGCCGTTATCTCAATGCCCGGGCAACGATCAGCCAATTGCTGAAGCTCGGCGCCGTGCCGATCATCAATGAGAACGACACGGTGGCGACCACCGAGATCCGCTACGGCGACAACGACCGGCTCGCTGCCCGGGTGGCGACGATGGTCGGCGCCGACCTGCTCGTGCTGCTCTCCGATATCGATGGCCTTTATACCGCGCCGCCTCATCTCGACCCCGACGCGCGCTTCCTTGACACGATTGCCGAAATCACGCCGGAAATCGAGGCGATGGCCGGGGGTGCGGCCTCCGAGCTTTCGCGCGGCGGCATGCGCACCAAGATCGACGCCGGCAAGATCGCAACCACCGCAGGCTGCGCGATGATCATCGCGTCGGGCAAGCCGGACCATCCGCTGAACGCGATCGAATCCGGCGCCCGCTCCTCCTGGTTCGCGCCGGCCGGCTCGCCGGTGACCGCGCGCAAGACCTGGATTGCCGGGCAACTCCTGCCCGCCGGCACGCTTACAATCGACGCCGGCGCCGAAACGGCACTTCGCTCTGGCAAGAGCCTTCTGCCGGCCGGTGTCCGGCAGGTGACGGGCAGCTTCAGCCGCGGCGACACCATCGCGATCGTCGGCTCGTCTGGCCGCGAAATCGCCCGCGGCCTTGCCGGCTACGACGCCGACGAGGCGCGCCAGATCGCCGGCAAGAAATCGGCCGAGATTGCCCCGATCCTCGGCTATGCGGGCCGCACGGCGATGGTGCACCGCGACGATCTGGTGATGACGGGTCCCGCCGGGACGCGCGTGGACGATGGAAAAGACGAGAGGAAGGGTGAGGTTCATGCTTGATGCGGTCAATAACAGCGACGACGTCAACAACGTCATGCTGGAAATCGGCCGCCGGGCCAAAGCCGCAAGCCGGCCGCTCGCTGTTGCGAGTGCCGAACGCAAGCACGCGGCCCTGATCGCCATGGCAGATGCTATCGTCGCCAGGACGGACGAAATCCTCGCGGCCAATGCGGTCGATCTTGAAAACGCCGAGAAAACCGGTGTCGCCAAGGCCTTCATCGATCGCCTCACGCTCAACCGGGACCGCATTCGTGCCATGGCCGACGGCATCCGCGCGATCGCAGCCTTCAAGGATCCGATCGGCGACGTGATTGCCGAATGGGACCGGCCGAACGGGCTGCATATCGAGCGCGTGCGCACGCCGCTCGGTGTGATCGGCGTGATTTACGAAAGCCGACCCAACGTTACGGCTGATGCCGGCGCACTTTGCCTCAAGGCCGGCAATGCAGTGATCCTGCGCGGCGGCTCCGACAGTTTGCATTCGTCGCGGGCGATCCAGGCCTGCCTGGTCGAGGGGCTGAAGGCCGCCGGTCTTCCGGAGCACGCGATCCAGATGGTGCCGGTCGCCGACCGCGCCGCCGTCGGCGCCATGCTCGCCGGCCTCAACGGAGCGATCGACGTGATCGTGCCGCGCGGCGGAAAGAGCCTCGTCGCCCGCGTTCAAAGCGAGGCGCGGGTGCCGGTTTTCGCGCATCTCGAAGGCCTCTGCCATATCTATGTCGACGCTTCGGCCGATCTCGACATGGCGAAGAAGATCGTCGTCAACGCCAAGATGCGCCGTACCGGCATCTGCGGGGCCGCCGAAACGCTGCTCATCGATCGCAATGCCGCGGATCAGTTGGCGAAGCCGCTGCTTCAGGCGCTCGTTGACGCCGGGTGCGAAGTCAGGGTTGCGAAAGATCTGGATGCGCTGCTGCCGGGCCTGAAACCGGCGACCGACGAGGATTGGGCGACAGAATATCTCGACGCGATTATTTCGGCGAAGCTCGTCGACGGCATTTCCGGCGCCATCGATCATGTCAACACCTGGTCGTCGGCTCATACCGAAGCGGTCATCGCAGAAGATCCGGCCGTCGTGGAGCGCTTCTTCTCGGAGATCGACTCCGCCATCCTGCTGCACAATGCCTCGACGCAATTTGCCGACGGTGGCGAGTTCGGCATGGGCGGAGAGATCGGCATCGCCACCGGCAAGATGCATGCGCGCGGGCCCGTCGGCGTCGAACAGCTGACGTCGTTCAAATACCGCGTGCGCGGCACGGGACAGGTGCGGTCCTGACGTGCTCCCACCTCGAGTGAACGCGCGCTACCTGCGCATGCCGCATGTCGAAGGCGGTATGACCGTTGGCCTCTTCGGCGGGTCGTTCAACCCGCCTCATGAGGGCCATGTCCTCGTGGCCGAAACGGCGCTGCGCAAACTCGGTCTTGACCAGCTCTGGTGGATGGTGACGCCCGGCAACCCGCTGAAGAACCACAATGATCTCGCGCCGCTGGCAGACCGCATCGCACTCAGCGAGAAAATCGCCTCCAACCCCCGCATCAAGGTCACGGCCTTCGAGCAGGCGCTCGGCCAGAGCTACACGGCTCGTACGCTCGAAACCGTGCGCGCACGCAACCGCGACGTACGCTTTGTCTGGGTGATGGGGGCGGACAATCTCAAGAATTTCCACCGCTGGCAGAACTGGCGCAAGATTGTCTCGACCTTTCCGATCGCAGTCATCGACAGGCCGGGCTCGACGCTTGCCTATCTTTCCTCGCGCATGGCGCGGACCTTCGATTATGCACGTATCGATGAGGACGATGCTCTGGCGCTCGCGTTCCACCCCGCGCCCGCCTGGACATTCATTCACGGGCCACGCTCGCCGCTCAGTTCCACGGCGCTTCGCTCTACAGCGCCGGATGTCTCATCAGACGTTCAAAGTTTCCTGTAGCTCTTTGAGTTGCTGCTGTTGTTATCCTTAAATCGGCTTCGATTTAAGGGAACGTGCAGCAGTGAAATCTGCGTGAATTCCCATGATTCATTTCTCGCGTCTTGAAACCCTCATGGTTTGATGCCTACATTTACGGACGGTTCGATCCTGATCGTCGAATCGGAAGTGCCTGTTCTGTTCTTTTGGAAAGGAAAGACCCTGACAACAGTACACGCCAAGGGTTATGCGGCAACCGCATACCCGCGCAGCACGGGATCAAGCGACGAAGCCGCTGTCCGTGCGCTTAACCTGGTCCTCGAAAGCCTAGAGGACTCGAAAGCAGAAGATATCGTCACCATCAACATTGCCGGAAAGTCGGCGCTGGGAGACTTCATGGTCGTCGTCTCCGGGCGGTCGAACAGGCATGTGATGGCGATTGCCGACCACCTGATCACGGACCTGAAGGACGAAGGGTTTGGCAATTCCCGCGTCGAAGGCCTGGAAGGTGGCGACTGGGTGCTGATCGACACCGGCGATGTGATCGTTCACATTTTCCGGCCGGAGATCCGGGAGTTCTACAACATCGAAAAGATGTGGGCGGCCCCGGAAATCGAGGACGGTACCCTGCACTGAGACGCGCCGCCCGAGCCTGACCCCAAGCCTCAGGACGGAGCGACAGCGCCGGTGTCGAATGAAAATGCGGCTGTCATCGCCAACCGGGGCGATGGCAGCAAGAGTGGTTTTGCCAGTCGTGTCGCAGATCGGTCTGGCACCGGTAGGGATGATCGGGTCGTGCGTATCGGACTTTTCGCAGTCGGCCGCCTGAAGGCGGGGCCGGAAAAGGATCTCGCGGGCCGTTATCTCGACCGCTTCGCCAAGGCAGGGCCCGCGGTGGGCCTGGAGTTCGCTCGGGTCGTGGAGGTGAACGAGAGTCGCGCCGGCAACGCGGAGACGCGCAAGCGCGAGGAAGCCGCCCAGCTTGAAAAGGCGCTCGCGGACGGCAGCCTGCTCGTGTTGCTCGACGAACGTGGAAAGGCGATCAACTCGGAAGCCTTCGCTTCGCTCATCGGCACCTTCCGGGACAGCGGAAAGCGCGATCTGATGATCGCGATCGGCGGAGCCGACGGCCTGGATCCGGCGCTGCACGCGCGCGCTGACGCGATACTCTGCCTTGGCAAGATGACTTGGCCGCACCAGCTCGTCCGCATCCTGATTGCCGAGCAGCTTTACCGTGCCGTGACGATCCTGTCGGGTCATCCCTATCATCGCGCCTGATGAGACGCTTGTTTATTCATGGGAGCGATAACACGATTATGTGTTGGTTGGCCTAGCCAAATCAGATTAGGGTTTGTGACCTATCTTGCAGGGAAGCATCGGGCCCGGATGACGCGCCGACAGAAAAATGCCGATTTGAGTTGGGCGGCGCGTCGGGTCGGACGCAGTGCCCCGGCATTGGCTGTTCTCTTAGGCGTGATTGCCTTGGGTGTCATCGCGCCGGCTGTTGCCCAGGACGCAACGGTCGGGGGCCCCGCCGGTGCACCGACGAACGAACAGACACCGCCGGACCCCGCAGCGGATCTGGCGCTTAGGCGCGACAGCACACGCAGCGAGCTGGACGCGCTTTCCAAGACCATTACGCTGTCGCGCGAGCGCGCCGAAGCGCTCGAGCAGACAATCGCCGAGATCGACAAGAGCAACGAGGCGCTCCGCGCCGCGATCGTCGCGTCGGCAAGCAAGCGACGTGAACTCGAGCAGCAGATCGCCGAGGGCGAAAGGAAGCTCAACGATCTGCGCGTGAAAGAGGACGTGGTGCGGCGGTCGCTCCGTGCCCGGCGCGGCATACTTGCCGAAGTACTTGCCGCCCTGCAGCGTATGGGGCGAAATCCGCCGCCGGCCATCCTCGTCACGCCGGAGGACGCACTAGCCTCCGTCCGCAGTGCAATTCTCCTTGGCGCCGTTGTGCCGGAGATGCGCGAGCAGACCGACAGTCTCGTCGCCGATCTGAAGGCGCTCGCGGACATTCGCAGCGGCATTGGAACGCAGCGCGAGGAATTGACGGCGGCGATGACGGCCAATCTCGAGGAAGAGCGCCGCATGTCAATGCTGGTGACCGAGAAGCAAAAGCTGCGGCAGCAGAATGCGAACGAACTTGCGGTCGAACAGCGCAAGGCCCAGGAACTGGCCTCGCAGGCGACCAATCTCGAAGGATTGATCTCGTCGCTCGAGACTGAGATCTCCTCGGTGCGGGATGCGGCCGCGGCCGCTCGCGCGCAAGAGGAGGAGCGCCGGCGGATGAGCGAGGCCGAGCGCGAAGAGGCCCGAGAGATTGCCCGCAATGCGGTGCCCGACAAAAACCGCATTGCGCCCGCATATGTGTTTTCGGAGTTGCGGGAGAGGCTTGCCTTTCCCGTCGCGGGGTCACTCCTGCGGCAGTTTGGCGATGCAGACGGCACCGGGCATTCGCTGCAGGGCATCATGCTGGAAACCAATGCAGGCGCGCTGGTGACAACGCCGGCGGACGGGTGGATCGTCTACGCGGGAAGTTTCCGCAGCTACGGGCAGATGATCATTCTCAATCCCGGCGATGGGTATCATATCGTTCTGTCGGGAATGGAAAATGTCAGTGTCCGGCCGGGACAGTTCGTCGTGGCTGGGGAGCCCTTGGCGACGATGGGTGCAAAAAGAGTGGCGAGTGCGGCGGCCTTGGCGCTGGAAACAGACAGGCCAACGCTTTACATTGAATTCCGAAAAGACGGAAAACCGGTCGATTCCCGACCGTGGTGGTCCGCAGCAGAGGTTGGAAAGGCGCGAAATGATACGTAGAGCTTCACTTGTTCTGGTCGGGGCGCTGATGGGTGCGACGGCGATGGGCGTCGTCTATTCGGCGACCATTCCGGCCGTGGCAGCCAATTCGTCGACGTACCGCGAACTGGCGATTTTCGGCGACGTTTTCGAGCGCGTGCGGGCGCAGTATGTAACGCCCCCACAGGATGATAAGCTGATCGAGAATGCCATTAACGGCATGCTCTCCTCTCTCGACCCGCATTCGAGCTACATGAACTCGACGGATGCCGAGGACATGCGCACCCAGACGCGTGGCGAATTCGGCGGTCTCGGCATCGAAGTGACCATGGAAGACGATCTCGTCAAGGTCACGAGCCCGATCGACGATACGCCTGCTGCGCGCGCTGGCGTGCTTGCCGGCGACTTCATCTCGAAGATCGACGGCCAGGACGTTCGCGGCCTGAAGCTTGAGGAAGCTGTCGACAAGATGCGTGGCGCCGTAGGCACGCCAATCAAGCTCACGATTTTGCGCAAGGGCGCCGAAAAGCCGATCGAGCTCACGATCGTTCGCGACGTGATCGCCGTCCGTGCCGTGAAATACCGCACCGAAGGCGACGTCGGCTACCTGCGCGTCATCTCCTTTACCGAGAAGACCTTCGATGACCTGAAGAAGGGCATCGAGAAGATCAAGACAGACGTTCCGGCGGACAAACTGAAGGGCTACGTGCTTGACCTTCGCCTCAATCCGGGCGGTCTGCTCGACCAAGCGATCAATGTTTCGGACGCCTTCCTCGAGCGCGGCGAGGTGGTTTCGACCCGCGGCCGCAACCCGGACGAGACCCGTCGCTTCAATGCGACGCCGGGTGATCTCGCCGACGGCAAGCCGGTCGTCGTGCTCGTCAACGGTGGCTCGGCATCGGCGTCGGAGATCGTAGCCGGTGCGCTCCAGGATCTGAAGCGCGCCACAGTGCTTGGCACGCGGTCCTTCGGCAAGGGCTCTGTCCAGACGATCATTCCGCTGGGCGATGCCGGTGCATTGCGCCTGACAACGGCGCTCTACTACACGCCCTCCGGCAAGTCGATCCAGGGCACCGGCATCTCGCCGGACATCAAGGTCGAGCAGCCGTTGCCGCCGGAGCTTCTGGGTAAAGTAGAGGCACAGGGCGAATCCAGTCTGCGCGGCCATATCCAGGGACAGAACGAAACGGACGAAGGTTCGGGCTCGGTGGCCTATGTCCCGCCGGAGGCCAAGGACGACATCCAGCTCAACTACGCGCTCGATCTCCTGCGCGGCAAGAAGACGGATCCGTCCTTCCCAGCCAATCCGGAGCAGGCAGAGCTCAAGAAGTAAGCCAAGAAAGATCGAGAAATTCTCAACGGGGGCGCCGGGCTGTTCAACCCGGCGCCTTTATATTATGCAACGGTAATAGCCAGCGAGAATCTGATGATTCTTCGTGAGCGGCATTCTTCACCGGCAACTTCCTTCAGGTCGACCGAGGCTCCGTTTGGGAACCGATCTCAATGCCCCACTTGGCCAGAACCGCAAGGCGAGGCGTGCGCGTCGGAGCGACTTCCGCAGCTTCCTCGGCTATGCGCTCGTAAGCCTCTGTGCAGCCACCGTTGCCGGCCTTTCCGCCTGGAGCGCTTTGTCTCCCGACGGGCTTATCCATGCGACCGAAGCCCCGGAACTTGCCTCACAGGGAGCATCCATTGGAGAGACTTCCGCGACGTCCGGGAGAAGTGATGCCGCAGGACGGCGGAAAAATCCGCTTCGCCCGGACGGTGCACTATCCGGCGCTCATGTCGAAGAGATGCTGACCAACGACGGGGCGACGGTGACGAAGTACACGCCGCGGTCACGCGAAGACGGTGGCCCGGCATTCATCAATGTCGGGCCCGTTCGCGGCCAGGATCCACGCATGGCGGCGCTGCCGAATGAGGACCTTTTGGAGGACAGCCCGCAGGGCCGGCTGCCGATTACCGGTCGGGATGGACTAAGGCCGATGGACCAGTATGCGCGCCCGTGGTCCGGCGCGCGCGGCACCCGCATTGCGCTCGTCGTCGGGGGACTCGGCCTCAGCCAGACCGGAACGCAGCGGGCGATCCGCGACCTTCCGCCAGAGGTGACGCTTGCCTTTGCCGCCGCCGGCAACAGCCTTCAGCGCTGGATGCAGGACGCGCGACGCGACGGCCATGAGATCCTGCTGCAGGTTCCGATGGAGCCGTTCGACTATCCGGACAATGATCCAGGGCCACAGGCGCTCCGCGTTTCATTGAGCGCCACGAAGAACCTCGCCGAACTGCACCGGAGCATGGGCCAGATCACTAACTATACGGGGATCATGAACTATCTCGGCGGACGCTTCCTTTCCGACGCCGATGCTCTCGAGCCGGTGATGCGTGATCTCGGCAAGCGCGGATTGCTCTTTCTCGACGACGGCACGTCGGCACAGTCGCTCTCGGGCACGCTCGCCGGCGCCTTCGACGTGCCGCATGGTTTTGCCGATATCATCGTCGACGGTGAGCTCAACCGCGGCGCAATCCTACGTAAGCTCGACGAGCTTGAGCGCGTCGCAAGGCGCAACGGTACGGCGATCGGCGTCGCCTCCGCCTTCGAGGAAAGCGTAGCGGCGATCTCCGAATGGATGCAGGAGGCCGGCGGGCGCGGCATCGAATTCGTTGGCGTTTCCGCGCTCGTCAACGATCCGCAACAAAAATGAGATAAGCGGGCGAAAGAGAAAGCTCTCCCGATCGGGCCGCTTTATCGCTACTGCATAATCCTCAAATCGGAATCGATTTGAGGATTATGCAGTAATACAAAGTCAGCGTCCTTTGCGCGTCTGAGGCGCTGTCAGGGGCGAAAGAAGGAAGTCAGTATGAGCAAGGACAAAAGCAAGGTCGTAAAGGCGGAAGATCTGCCCTACCGGCCCTGCGTCGGGGTCATGGTCCTGAACCGCGAAGGCCTTGTCTGGGCCGGACATCGGCTCGCCGTCGGCAATTCCGAATATGACGGCTCGCCGCAACTCTGGCAGATGCCGCAGGGAGGGATCGACAAGGGCGAGGATCCGCTCAGGGCAGCTTACCGCGAACTCTACGAGGAGACCGGTATTCGCTCGGTTTCGCTGCTTGCCGAGGCTCCGGACTGGATCAATTACGATCTGCCGCCGCACTTGATTGGGATCGGTCTCAAAGGCAAGTACCGCGGGCAGACGCAGCGCTGGTATGCCTTCCGCTTCGAAGGCGAGGAAAGCGAAGTCGCCATCAATCCACCGCCCGGTGGGCATGATCCCGAGTTCGACGCCTGGGCGTGGAAGCCGATGCACGAATTGCCACATCTGGTCGTAGCCTTCAAACGCAAAGTCTACGAAGAGGTCGTTGCCGCCTTCTCCCATCTGGTACGTTAACGAAACGGGTTTCCGCCCGCGTTTCTCATCCGGCTGCCGGAACTTTCTCCCCGCCTGCGAGCGGCGGGCCAAGTCAGGGCCAGTTCGACTGGTAAAGAAAGAGCGCCGCGCCTTTCTACAGCGCCGCGCGTCTTATCAGACGCGCAAAGGACGCTGTAGCACTTTGAATTGCTGCATGTTTTTGTCCTTAAATCGAGTACGATTTAAGGAAACATGCAGTAGGCGGCGGCGCTCGCGTCAGGGAAAGATCAACGCTTATTCGGCTTCGTTGGCGGGGGCGGCGTTGAGCTGCCCGTATTTCTGCTCGCCGATCGTCTCGAGCAGCTGAAGCTGCGACTCGAGGAAGTTTATATGGCCTTCCTCGTCTGCAAGCAGCTCCTCGAAAAGCTTCATCGAGACATAGTCGCCGGCCGCATGACAGACATCGCGGGAATTCTTGTAGGCCTTGCGGGCATCATACTCACCGGCGAGGTCGGCCTTCAGCACTTCCTTGACGTTCTGCCCGATCCGCAGCGGCGCGACCGTCTGCAGGTTCGGATGGCCTTCGAGGAAGATAATGCGGTCGATGAGCTTGTCGGCATGGTGCATTTCCTCGATGGACTCCTCACGCTCTTTTTTTGCGAGCAGCGTGTAACCCCAGTCTTCGAGGAGGCGATAATGCAGCCAGTACTGGTTGACGGCACCGAGTTCGAGAAAGAGCGCTTCGTTAAGCTGCTCGATGACCTTTTTGTCGCCTTTCAAAATCCGCCCTCCGGTTTTCCTCGTGGAATTGTTTTAGGCGGATCATGAAATCAAATATCTCGGCTTCCGTCGAGTCGCGACGGGCGTGATATTCTTCGGTGGTGCGGATGATGATGTCGACGACGTTGGGGAAGCAGCCGCAGCAACGGCCGCGTTTCTCCATCGCGTGATAGACTTTCGCCGGCACGATCAACTGCCAACAGTCCTCGTCGAGGAGGCCGATGATCGTATCTTCGATCTCTTTTTCAGTGATGAAATTGCAGCTGCAAACCAGCATCTCGTCTTGCCTATCAAACGCAACGCCCTGATTTCTCGCATAAAGCAAAAGAGGATATTTGCCGTCAACAAAAAACTCCTCCCCGTAAAGTTGAGGGGTATGTTAGATCGGTTCTAATCTTGACGAAAACCATCGCATTTTCATAATATTAGCCGATTCTAAGGAGACGGTTTTTCTTCCAGAACTTGCAATTTTCGCCGAACGGCCTGCGACATTTTTACACAGGCACGAACCCAGGCGCCGCAAACCTTGTGGAATTCACCAGGTGAACGGTGTGGTCTCACCGAAAGTTGGAATGGGATGAGGAAAAGTGTGCGCGGTTTTCTGCCCGGATCCCGTGTCTCAGCTCATTAGAATCGATCACGTTTATGGTTCGACCGAAATCATCGT
The DNA here is from genome assembly GCF_020193575.1 of Ensifer sp. IC4062. Taxonomy (GTDB): domain Bacteria; phylum Pseudomonadota; class Alphaproteobacteria; order Rhizobiales; family Rhizobiaceae; genus Sinorhizobium. Next base: position 71,897 of record NZ_JADYVD010000024.1, on the reverse strand, counting down.
GATCTAGTGGAAATTGCGCCCTTTCGGCATGATATCGGCCACGTCGGTTGGCGTTTCCCCATGCTGGCCTGCGCGGGCAGGCAGGGCTAGCCGCAATTGCTTGAGCGCCTTCTTTTCGCGGGCGTCCGCCGTTGGCCGCAAGGCCTCGTCTATACGGTCGTTGGCTGCAAAACGCCGTGCCTCCCTGCGCAGGAGGCCAAGCATGGGCGTTATGTCCTCGACATGCTCGGCAACCACATGGATGACACCGCTTTCGCTCTGTAAGCGGCCACGGACCTTCACAAGGCGCGAGCCCATGACTTCCGCCCGATATTTCTTGAACATTTTTTCCCAGACGATGATGTTGGCGACGCCGGTCTCGTCCTCGATCGTCATGAAGATGACGCCCTTGGCCGAACCCGGGCGCTGGCGAACGAGCACAAGCCCGGCGACCGTGACCCTTCTTCCTGCGGCGGTCTGCGCCAGATCGCGATTGGCAACTATGCCCATTCGCGAAAAATCCTCCCGCATGAAGGAACCAGGGTGAGCCTTCAGGGAAAGCGTCAGGTAACGGTAGTCGTTGATGACATGTTCTCCGGGGAACATGTCGGGCAGGGTGACCGCCGGTTCTGCCTGCAGATCCACGGAACCCGCGCCATCGAAAAGCGGCAGGCGCTCGATCGCCGACGCCTCGTCCAGCGCCTTCACCGCCCAGAGGGCCGCCCGCCGATCGAGGCCGATGGAACGGAAGGCATCTGCGTCCGCAAGGCGTTCCAGAATGGAGCGGGTAAGTCCAGAGCGTATCCAGAGATCGTGGATGGAGCGATATCCCTTCCCCCTTTGCGCGACAAGCGCATCCATATCCTTTTGTCTTAGTCCCTTGACCAGCCTGAAACCGAGTCGAACCGCCTTTTGCGTCTTGATCACATTCTCCATTTCGGCATGACGCGGATGGATCGCCTTCTTGTCCAATGGGCCGCCACCTTCGAGCAGAGCGTCCCAGCTCGAGTGATTGATATCAACCGGCAACACCTTAACTCCGTGTTCGCGGGCATCGCGCACGAGTTGTGCGGGTGCATAAAAGCCCATCGGCTGCGAATTCAGGAGTGCCGCGCAGAAGATGTCCGGATAATAGGCCTTGAACCAGGACGAGGCATAGACGAGGGAGGCGAAGGAGGCGGCATGGCTTTCGGGAAAGCCGTATTCGCCGAAGCCTTCGATCTGTTTGAAGCAGCGCTCGGCAAAATCTCTCTCGTAACCATTCCTGACCATGCCATCGATCATTTTCTGTTTGAAGGTATGGATGGTGCCGGTCCGCTTGAAGGTCGCCATGGCGCGGCGCAGGAGATCGGCTTCGCTGGGTGAAAAGCCCGCGGCGGTGATCGCGATCTGCATCGCCTGTTCCTGAAACAAGGGCACCCCAAGCGTCCTTTCCAGAACCTTCTTCAATTCCGGTTTCGGATATTCGACCGCCTTTTCGCCCCTGCGCTGCGCTTCGCGCCGCTTCAGATAGGGATGCACCATGTTGCCCTGGATAGGGCCTGGGCGAACGATTGCGACCTCGATCACCAGATCATACATTTCTCGCGGCTGGAGGCGGGGCAGCATGCTCATCTGCGCGCGGCTTTCGATCTGGAAAACGCCGATCGTATCGGCCCGGCAGATCATGTCGTAAACGCGGTCCTGATGATCCTCATAGATTTGCGCGAGTGTTTTCGGCTCCTTATAATGGGTTTTTAATAGCTTGAAGGCCTTGGCGAGGCAGGTCAGCATGCCGAGTGCCAACACATCGACCTTGAGGATCTTCAACTGGTCGAGATCGTCCTTGTCCCATTCGATCATGTAACGATCGGGCATGGCCGTGTTCATGATCGGCACCACCTCATCGAGCCTGTCGCGGGTGATCACGAAGCCACCGACATGCTGCGACAGGTGCCGCGGAAAGTTCATGAGCAGGCTAGCATAGCCAAGAACGCGCTTGGTGAGCGGTTCCGACGCATCGAGACCCGCACCCTTCGCCTGCTCCTCCGTGAAGGGCGAGGTTCCCCAGCCCCAGATCGAACTGACGAGAGCGGACTGGACATCCTCCGAAAGGCCAAACGCCTTGGCGACTTCGCGCCCGGCAGAGCGCGACCGATAGCTGATGACCGCGGCAGTCAGACCGGCATGCTCTCTGCCGTAGGTTCTGTAGATATATTGGATGACCTCTTCCCGACGCTCGTGCTCGAAGTCGACATCGATATCGGGCGGCTCGTCGCGATCGCGTGACAGGAACCGATCGAATAGGAGCGTGAACTTCTGCGGGTCGACCTCGGTGATGCCGAGACAGAAACAGACCGAGGAATTGGCCGCGGACCCCCGCCCCTGGCAAAGAATTTTCTCACTGCGGGCAAACTTCACCAGCTTATGGACGGTCAGAAAATAAGGTTCGTATTTCTTGTCGTTTATGAGTTCCAGCTCGTATTCGATCTGCTGCTTCACCTTTTCCGGCACGCCGGCGGGATAACGTTCCGCCGCGCCTTCGTCGACAAGTCGCCTCAGGGTTTCCGCCGGAGTCTCACCTTTAGTGTTTTCGTCCGGATACTGGTGGCTGAGTTCGTCCAGGTTGAAGGCGAGCCGCTTGAAAAACTTGCGCGCATTGACGATCGCCTCGGGGTAGTCGCTGAAAAGCCGCGCCATTTCCTTCGGGCCCTTCAGGTGCCTCTCGGCATTCTTCTGAGCGAGGAAACCGGCGCTGGCGACCGTCACATGCTCCCGAATGGCGGTCACGACATCCGCGAGCGGTCTGTATTGCGGATGGTGGTAGAGCGCGTCATTGGTGGCCAGAAGCCGCACACCGGCCTTCCGGGCGAGAGCGGCAAGAACGGCGAAATCATGCCGGTCGAATCCGTCGTAGCGCGGCGTCATTCCGAGATAGAGCCTGCTGCCTGCCTGTTGCTGCAGCTTCTCCAGGAGATTTCCAAGAAAACCTGCATCCGGCCGTCCCTCGCCTTGCATGACGATAAGGAGGAGATCCTCCTGCCATTCGAAAAGATCCGCGAGATAAAGGGTGCACTCCCCTTTCTTCGAGCGCAGGTTTCCGGCGCTGAGCAGGCGGCACAGATGCCCCCACCCTTTCCTGTTCCTTGGATAGGCGAGGATATCCGGCGTGCCGTCGGCAAAAACCAGGCGGGCGCCCGGCCGGAAAGGATAGCCCTCCACTTTTGCTTTGGCATGAGCCCGGACGACGCCCGCGACGCTGTTGCGATCGGCAATGCCGAGGCCGGCAAGCCCAACCTTCTTGGCAAAGACGATCATTTCTTCGGCGGGCGCTGCTCCCTCCAGAAAGGAGAAATTCGTGCGCGCGCCAAGCTCGTAGAAGGCAGGATCCGCACTCATGCGAAAACTCCATGCACGAACCAGCGGGGCGAGGATGTCTCCCGTCCGTAAAGACTCTCACGGAACAGCCAGAAACGGCGGCCTTCCTGATCCTCGACCCGGAAGTAATCGCGGGTCGGATGGTCCTCGCCATCGATCCACCATTCGGCGGCGATACGTTCCGGTCCCTCGGCGCGGGCGACGCGATACTGGGTCTTGCGCCAATTGAAGCTGCGCGGCGCGCCATCGGGCACTTCGGCCGTCGCTTCGACAAGTTCAGGATGCGTGAAAATCCGGAGCGGGCGGTTTTCGGGACAGGCTTTTTCATCGACCGGACGAGATTCCATGATCGCCGCGACATCCGTCAAGGGTGCAAACCCGCCTGCCCGTTCCGGCAGATGGCTCTCGGCAACGGTCGCAAAGCTCAGGCAATCCGGCCCGAAGCGGGCACATAGCTTATCCGCGAAGGTGGCGAGCGGCTGGCTTTCATCGGGAACACCGGAAAAATCCTCCTGGGCAGGATCGAGCCTTTCGCTTCTAAGGACGGATAGCCGGAGGATCTCGTAACCGTACCCGGCATCGAGGTCATCGTGAACCGCCTGCAACCGCTCGCGAAAGAGAGCCGCGATCCGATCGGCGTCGTTCAAGGGGACGGCCGCATGCGCCTGAATGCGAAACACTCGGCCATCGACGCGGATGAGGAGAAGCTCGAACAGACGCCCGCCTTCCCCATGCCGCTCCAGCGAGAGGCGGACATCGCCGGAAAGATGCCGCGCCAGTTCAAGAATGTGCTCTTCTTCCTGAAGTGGCTCGGCAAGGCGACGTTCGGCGGAAAAGCTCGGAACGGGGAGACGGGGCGAGAGAGGCTCGTCCGCGTGGCCCCTCGCCTGATCGAGCCGCAGGAGAAGCAAGGAACCGAAGCGGCGGGTGAGAGGCGCGCGCGGTGCGTAAAGAAGATCACCGATCTCTTTCAGCCCGACCCGCTCGAGCAGGGCGGCGGTTTCCGCCGGCAGGCGCAGCGCGGCGACCGGCAAGGGCGCGAGAACCCGTTCGGCATCCTCGGGCGCGATGACGGCAGCTTCGCCATAGCGGGCAACCGCCCAGGAGAGACCCGCAGAGGAGGAAATCACCGCCCGCGCCTCGACGCCGAGCAGGAAAAGGCGCGAAAGCACGTCGTCGACCAGCGCCTTCTCGCCACCGTGAAGATGAGCGCAACCGGTGATGTCGAGGAACAAGCCATCCTTTCCGTCGAGCGCGACCAGCGGCGTATAGCGATCGCACCAGTCGGCAAGCCCTTCCAGGAAGGCCAGGTCCGCCGCCGAATCTTCGATGATCACGTCGAGCGACGGGCACATGGCGCGGGCTTCCGCCGCCCCCTGGCCGCGCTTCAGACCCACCCGTTCGGCAAGTGTGTCGAGCGCGACGAGCCGCATGGCATTGTCGATCTTGGCGGCAAAAACGACGGGCGGATGATCAGGACGCCCGCGCGAAAGCCAGGAGGCGCCCCACCTGATCCGCGCCACTCGATCGGTCGACAGGTGCGGAAAATGGATCGACAGAATTCGCTGATTGCTCGTCGACCTGAGGAGCGACGGACTGATGTTGCTCGATGGGGTAGAAGCGGCGGTCATGGGCATTCCATTCCAGAAAGATATCGGCAGAGGCGTAAGCCCTGCTTTTTTCGACAAGGACGTGAAAGGCTGGATGACCGATGCTGCCGCAAAGCATCGAGCCATCGGGAAGAGGTCGCTCGCCGGCAGATGCCGGTTTGATCTGAAGCCGGAAGAAGGCGCTGCTTGCTTCCTCCTCGCCCGCCTGCCGGAAGACAAGAAGGGGCACTCCGCCCGCTCGGGCTCTTACATGCAGGCGCCTGCTCTCGCTCAAGGCGAGACAGGCGGGATTGCCGCGGATTTCCAGAACGACGGCCGCAAAGACCGGTACCGAAAGAGCCGTTTCGGCAACCCAGAGCGCCTCCTTGACCGTGCGTATCGAAACGAACAGGAAGCGCTCGATGTCGAGCCCATAGGATTTGAGCCCCGGCGCATATGGAAGCCCAGCCTCGCGAGAGGCAAGACCCTGGCTGATCCATAGGACCGGCGCCAGGTGACCTTTCTCCTTCTTCCTCCATTGACAGAGCACCGCAAGCGCCGTCACGAAGCCGGCGGCAGCACCCGCATCACGCGTTTCGGCATTGCGGATTTCCGTCATGCCCGCAAGCGGCAACCCGCCCTCGAGCACGTCATCAAGCGGCGGGACGCCAAGGGGCAGGATCTTGTTGCGGGATGCCTCCTCCCCTTGGCGCCGGAAACCGGCAGGATCAGCCGTCTTGGCTGCACGCACGACCCCGGGCAGCCGGCGATTTTCAATCTGCGCTATGGTTTCGCGGAGGGAAAGAACGGTTTCCCGCTGCACGGCTTTCTCGGCCATGACGGTCGGCTCCACCAGATGTTCACGTTATGTTCACATATGGATTCCAGAGCCTGCCGCAAGAGTCAACAACCATGTTTGAGAATTTATTCCTCACTCTGCCCGATCACAATTCAACACTCGAAAAACAAAGGAGAAATCGCTATATGAGGGGGCAATAAGGAGTGCCCATGGCCCGCATTGACCAGACCGATGATTGGCGGGAACGCCACGCACCGACGCTCAACACATTCGAACAGCTTGCGTTTGAAGCCTACAGCCATCTGCCGCAGGAATTCCGCCAGCTGACGACCGACCTCATTATCGAAGTCGCCGATTTTCCGAGCGACGACGTTTTCGAAGACATGGCGCTTGAAACGCCTTTCGACCTGCTTGGCCTCTTCGAAGGCCGCGGCATCGGCGAACGCTTCACCATGGAGACCGGCCAGTTCCCGAACCGCATTACGCTCTATCGCCGCCCGATCCTCGACTATTGGGCGGAAAACGAGGAAACGCTGGGTGACATCATCACCCATGTGCTGATCCATGAGATCGGCCACCATTTCGGCCTTTCCGACGACGACATGGAGCGGATCGAGGCAAGCGTCGAACACGTGGGCGGCTAGTCCAGTAGCGGGGGGTTTTCCGTTCCTCGCCTGAGCCTCACTGCGCGTCTCAGTCTTCGATCTTGCGCGCTTCCGACACGAGCATGATCGGCACGCCATCGCGGATCGGATAAGCGAGACGGGCCTTTTCGGAAATCAGCTCCTGCGCTTCGGCGTCATAGCTCAGCCGCCCCTTTGTCAGCGGGCAAACGAGCAGTTCGAGGAGTTTCGGGTCGACCTTGATGGCATTGATATCCACGGCTTTGCCCTACTGCAGGATGTTGTCGAGGTCGCCGAAATTGCGGGCAAGCACGATCTCTGTAATCGCGATCAGCGTTTCGGCGCGGGTTTTCAGGTCAGGCGCTTCCAGCAGCGCCTGCTTTTCCGCCGGGCCATAGGGCGACATCATCGCCATGGAATTGACGAGCGTGCGATTGCTCGCCCGCTCCACGCTCTCCCAGTCCGCCTCCAGCTTATTGGCGTCGAGATAGGCGCGGAAGGCCGCTAGAAGCGCTTCACGATCGACGAGGCTCTCATCGTCGGGATTTTCGAGGTCGGTGGCGAAGGGGCCGATGCGGAAGCGGCGATAGCCGCGGCAGCCGGCCACCTCGGCGAAGAGGCGATAGCGGCACACACCGGTGAGCGAGGTGATGTAGCGCCCGTCGCCGGTCTCCGCAAAGGAGGTGATGCGGCCGATGCAGCCGACTTGGCAAAGCGCCGGCACGGGCCCCGAATCGATGTCGTTGCGTCCCTCGGAGAATGAGGGTTGGACGATGCCGATCAGCCGGTTGCCGGCAAGCGCGTCATCGAACATCGCAAGATAGCGCGGTTCGAAGATGTTGAGCGGAAGTTGGGCGCCGGGAAGCAGGAGTGCGCCCGTCAGCGGAAATACCGGAAGAATCTCCGGCAAGTCCTGAGGACCGAGGTAGCGCGCATTTCCGACATGCATTCTGGTAGACCTTGCAGATACCGGCTTGCCGCGCCTTATCGCCGAGCACGACACCCCGATCAAGAAATGGTGCGTCCCTCGAAAATCTCAAGGGAAAAAGACGCGGATCCTGCTGCAGTCTTGCCGCTTAGTGCATGATTCCTGAAATCGGAATCGATTTAAGGACAAATCCCTGCAGCGCTTCAAAGCACGCGACAGCGAACCTTTGCCCGTCTGATTGGACGCGCGGCGCTGTAGTGCATGCCGCCCGAAAGTATGCAGCGGTTTCGGGACAACGACATGCATGCAAGAAACGACTTTAGGTGCGTCGCCTCGCTCCTATTGAATCCTACGCGCTTTAAGAGAAAAGAATCGACGAAAGCTTGCGCCGCGCGGCGACCGTCGCCGGATCCTTCGGTCCCCAGACCTCAAAGAAGCCCAGAAGCTCGCGCCGGGCGCCGTCGTCCTCGAAGCTGCGATCGCGCTTCATGATCAAAAGCAGGTGTTCGGCGGCCGCGTTCCGATCACCTTCGACATTGCGGATCTTGGCAAGCTTCAGCCGCGCCGCGTGGTCGTCCGGATTGAGCGCAAGCTGATGCTCGAGCGCCGTCGGATCGCCAAGTTTGCGCGCCTCTTCGATCTGGTCGAGTTTCTTCGAGACCGCGCCGATGGCCGCATCCTTCACAAGCTCTTCCGGCAACTCCGAAAGCGCCTGGCGTGCCTCGGCAATCTGTCCGAGCGCGACCATGCATTCGACCATGCCGGCAATGGCGGTCGCATTTTCAGGTTCCGCCTGCAGGACCGCACCGTAGAGGCCGGCGGCATTTTCCGCCTCACCGGCATCGAGCAATGCCTTGGCATCGTTCAGCGCGGCTTCGATCTCGGCCTTGCCATCGCTCACGGCGGGTCCCGCGATGCGGTCGATGAACTGCTTGATCTGGCTTTCGGGAACCGCACCCATGAAGCCGTCGACCGGGCGCCCGCCGACGAAGGCGATGACGGCGGGGATCGACTGGATGCCGAGTTGGCCGGCGATCGAAGGGTGGTCGTCGATATTCATCTTGACGAGCTTCACCCGGCCGGCGGCTTCCGTCACGACCTTTTCGATAACCGGGGTCAATTGCTTGCAGGGTCCGCACCAGGGAGCCCAGAAATCGACGAGAACCGGCTGCTGGCGCGAGGCTTCCAGCACGTCGCGGGAGAAGGTAGCGGTGGTGGTCTCCTTGATCAGATCGCCTGCAGCTTTCGGCGCCGGCTGGCCGCCGAACGAAGCCGAAGCCGACATCTGGTTGCCGAAAGAACCTGCATAGGGATTGTCGCTACCGCTCATTCTTCTCTCCTCGCGGACTTGCCGTCCGACTTCATGCATCCGCGCCAAAGATCGTATGTCAGGTCGTGACTTTCAAGACAAGCGGCTCATGCCCTGTCGCTTCCATGAAACGCAGCATGTCTTTCGACGCGATCGAGGTTGTCTGGTCGTTCGAGAGCGGATGACCGTTGATTGTGTCAAATTCCATCAACGCCTCGTCGAGAATGAACTTCACGTTGCCGCCGGTGTCGTTGATCGCGCCGAAAGCGGTCACCGCACCGGGGATGACGCCCAGATATTCCATCAGCTTTTCCGGCTTGCCGAACGAAACCTTGCTCGCCGCGCCGATGACCTGATGGACGGTCTTCAGGTCCACCGTCGCATGCTCCTCGACGGTCAGCAGGAAATAGTTGTCCTTCTTATCCTTCACGAACAGGTTCTTTGTATGTCCGCCAGGAATTTCATCGCGCAGCGCCACCGATTCGGCGACCGTGAAGACCGGCGCATGGCGCTTCGTCGTGTGTTCAATCCCAAGGTCGTCGAGAAAACGGAAAAGGTCCTCCGCGGTCTTCGGCTGCGCCTCGCTCATCATCAAAATCCTTCCTGTCGTGGCGATTTCGCCTGCTTTACGGAGAACAGGCGCGCTCCGCAATCTCAGGCGCGGCGATTCTCAGGCACTGGTGCGGCATGTGGGCGGAAGCCGCACACACTTCCCATGCCGCTGCACACTCATGGCCGACATGCGTCAGTGGAAAACACGGGCATTTCCGGGCTTTTTGGATGGCCCCGAAAAAATTCTTCGCAATTGCGTCATTTCCCTGTTGCATTTGAAAAAGGCTTAGGCCATATAGCGCCCGTCGCCGCAAGACGGGGCGGCGCCACGGTCCACCGACTACCCCCGGGCCGCGGATGATGAGCGGGTGTAGCTCAGGGGTAGAGCACAACCTTGCCAAGGTTGGGGTCGGGCGTTCGAATCGCCTCACCCGCTCCAGTTTCCCAACCCCTTCGTTTTATTGTTGTTCTTGGCTCTGTTGTTGGGCCACGCTGTTTACAGCGCAGCGCCTCCAATCGGACGCGCAAAGGTCGCTGTAGCATTTTCATAATTTCCTGAGCTCGATTCCGATTTAAGAAATCATGCAGTAGCAGTCGGCCGACCGTGCAGTTCTCACCGATTCGGCCACTCACCTCAGCTCTTCATAAACACGTAGTCCGTCTCTTGGCGCAGCGTCTCGCCCGGCCTGAGTACCGCTTTCGGGAAACCCTCGTGGTTGATTGCGTCGGGCCAGATTTGCGTTTCGAGGCAGAAGCCGGCGAAGGGGGCGTAGCGGCGGCCCTCCAGGCCCGGCACCGGCACATCGAGCTTGAAGCCGGTATAGAGCTGGATGCCGGGCTCGGTCGTGAGCACTTCCAGCGAAATCCCGGAATTGATGCTGCGCGCCAGCGCCACCGAGTGTTTGTCCATCCGCTCCGGCGAGAGGCAGAAATTGTGGTCGTAGGCGATCTTTTCGCCTTCCGTCTGCCGCCGCAGCGAGGTCATTTCCCTGAGATCGAAGGCCGTGCCGGCGACAGCGCGGATTTCGCCGGTCGGGATCTGCCGCTCGTCGGTTGGCAGATAGTGGTCGGCGGCGATCATGATGTCATGGCCAAACACGTCATCGCTGCCGTCGAGATTGAAGTAGCTGTGCTGGCAGACATTGGCGAGCGTCGGCGCGTCGGTTTCCGATTGGTAAGTGACGTTCAGCACGCCGCCGGGTTTCAGCGTATAGGTGCAGATGATCGTGCAGTTGCCGGGATAGCCGGCGCGTCCGTCGGGATCGGTAATCCTGAGCGTCACGCGATCCTCTGCCCGGTCGACGATCGTCCAGTTGCGCTTGGCGATATTGTCGCTGCCGCCGTGAAGATGGGTCACGCCCTTTTCATTGAGGTCGAGTTGATAGGCCTTGCCGTCGAGCGTGAAGCGTCCGCTGCCGATGCGGTTGGCGTTGCGGCCGGGGGTGGCGCCGAAATAGGCCGAATGCGCAGGATAGCTATCGAAATCCTCGAAACCCAGAACCAGGGGCGGCTGGTGCCCTTCGAGCCGCAGATCCTGGATGACTGCCCCCCAGGTGATCACCTTCGCCGTCAGGCCGCCGCCATTGAGCGTCACGCGATGAACCGGTTCACCGGAAGGCAGGCGACCGAAGATTTCCATATCCATGCTCATCATGTCTCCTTCCTTCTGCGAGTCGGCGTCAACCTGCGGTATTTCCGACGGCGCGGCAACCGGAAAGTCATACTTTTCCTCTGCGTACGTCCGGGCCGCCCCTCATCCCGCTGCCAAGACCTTCTCCCCTGCAAGCAGGGCGAAGGGACAAGCGGCGACGCTCTGCCCCAAGTCCCTTCCCTGCAGGCGGGGAGAAAGTTAGGGAGAGGCCCAATCGCGTGCTTTGAAAGGCGCAGCCATCACCCGATTCAGCGCGACAATTCCTTTGTCGCGGCCTGCAGGCCGGCGAGCGTCAACGGGAACATCCGGCCGCCGAAGAGTGTGCGGATCATGCCGATCGACTGGGTGTGGCGCCAGTGATCTTCCGGCACCGGATTGAGCCAGATCGAGCGCGGGAAATGCGCCGTGATGCGCGTGAGCCAGAGCGCGCCAGCCTCGTCGTTCCAGTGTTCGACCGATCCGCCCGGATGGCTGATTTCATAGGGGCTCATCGAGGCATCGCCGACGAAGATGACGCGATAGTCGCCGCCGAAGGTGCGCAGGAGTTCGGCCGTGCGGGTCACATCGACGCGCCGGCGGCGATTGTCCTTCCAGAGACCCTCATAAATGCAATTGTGGAAGTAGAAATAATCCATGTGCCGGAATTCGCTGCGCACAGCCGAGAAGAGTTCTTCCACGATCCGGATATGGTCGTCCATCGAGCCGCCGACGTCGAAAAACATCAGGAGTTTGACCGCGTTGCGCCGCTCCGGCCGCGTCACGACGTCGAGATAGCCATGCTCGGCGGTGGAGCGGATCGTGCCGGAAAGGTCGAGCTCCTCGGCGGCACCCTCGCGCACCCAGCGCCGGAGCCGCTTCAGCGCCACCTTGATGTTGCGCGTGCCGAGCTCGACCGTGTCGTCGTAGTCCCTGAACTCGCGCCGGTCCCAAACCTTGGCCGCGCGCCGATGACGCGAGTCCTCCTGGCCGATCCTCACCCCTTCCGGATTGTAGCCGTAGGCGCCGAAGGGTGAGGTGCCGGCGGTGCCGATCCATTTCGAACCGCCCTGGTGGCGGCCGGTCTGCTCCGCAAGCCGCTGGCGCAGCGTTTCCATCAGCTTGTCGAAGCCGCCGAGCGCCTCAACGAGCTTCTTCTCGTCCTCGGTCAGGTATTTCTCGGCTAGTTTCTTCAGCCACTCCTCGGGAATGGTCGCCTCACCAAAGACCTCCGACGGGGAAACTGCCTCTAGCCCGGCAAAACAATGCCGGAAGACGCGGTCGAAACGATCGATGTGACGCTCGTCCTTCACCAGCGCCGTGCGGGCGAGGAAATAGAAAGCCTCGACGTCAAAGGTCGCGATCCCCGCCTCCATTCCCTCGATCAGCGACAGGAATTCCCGGAGTGTCACCGGGACTTTCGCGGCCTTCAATTCGAGGAAGAAGGGGATGAACATCGAGGCTCAATGATCTCCAATGCCGATCTTTTCGAGCTCGTAGGGCGTCGTCTGGTATATCTCGTTGATCCAGTTGCCGAAGAAGAGATGCGCGTGGCTACGCCAGCGGTTCTGCGGCGGCAGATCCGCATCATTGTGCGGGAAATAGTCGTGCGGCAGCTTGATCGGCACGCCGGCATCCACGTCGCGGAAATATTCGTCCGACAGGGAGGTTGAATCATACTCTACGTGATTGAACATATAGAGCCGGTTGCCCTTCTTCTCGTGCACGAGGCAGACGCCCATTTCCTTCGATTCCATCAGGATTTCGAGCTCCGGCACGCGGTCGATGTCGGCGCGGCGCACCTCGGTCCACCGTGAAACCGGCACAGCGAAATCGTCGGAAAATCCGTTCAGATAGACCGAGGAGGGTTTCAGGTTCTGGTGCCGATAGACGCCGAAGGCCTTTTCCTTGAGCGGGTGTTTCGGAACGCCGTGGAAATGGTAGATCGCCGCCATCGCGCCCCAGCAGACGTTCATCGTCGAATGCACGTTCGTCGCCGTCCAGTTGAAGATGCGCTGCAGTTCCTTCCAATACGTGACGTCCTCGTACTCGAGCGTCTCGACCGGCGCGCCGGTGATGATGAAGCCGTCGAACTTGCGGCCCTTCACCTCCTCCCAGGTCTCGTAGAAGGCAAGCAGGTGATCCTCGGAGGTGTTCTTCGGCCGGTGGCCGTTGACGCGGACCAGCGTCAGTTCGACCTGCAGCGGCGTTGCCCCGATCAGCCGCGCCATCTGGATCTCGGTCTTGATCTTGTTCGGCATGAGGTTCAGGAGCCCGATCTGAAGCGGGCGAATGTCCTGACGGATCGCCACGGTCTCGGTCATCACCCGCACGCCCTCATGCACGAGGGTTTCGAAGGCGGGCAGCGTATCGGGAATCTTGATGGGCATGGGGTCCACTCGATCAATACAAAAAAACCGGCGGCGAGATGATCGCGACCGGTCCTTGGAAATCCGTCTTTCCTCGGCCCTTTAGCGATTTCTTTAACGTGGCTGCAAGCCGGCCGGCCAAATCACCACAGATCGTTTGATAGCGCGCCAAGTGGCTGGCGGTCAATGAAAAACGATTCGGCTCCTCCGAAGGTGCGGGTGGCCTGTCCCAGATTCCTCTATCAAGCTCGTTAGCCGGCCACATTCCACAGCAGGCCCAGAGCGTCCTGCATTCCGTAACCGAGACGTCTCCGCGCCTCGACCATGCCAAGCCAAACGAAACGAAAACGGATCGGCGGCCCACCGCTGTCTGGCGTCATTTCATGGTGAAGCCAAGTTTGCCGCTGCTCGCCGGCAAGTGCCGCATGAAAATAGTGACGGCGATGGCAGATTTCCCTGTCATTTTTCACGAACCAGTAGTCCTGTGTGGCGAGATGAACGAGTGGTCGTGGCGGAACCAGCCCCGTTTCTTCCACAAACTCCCGGCGTGCTGCAGCATCCGGGCTCTCGCCCGGTTCCATGGTACCGCCCGGCACCTGCAGTTCCACGTCGGGAAAGTCCGGCTCATCGAAGACCAGCAGGCGGTCGCGCCAAGTGGCGTAGATCAGCACCTTTTGGGCGTCCGGCCTCATCCGTCGCGGCGCGCCATGAAAGCGAGGCGCTCGAAGAGATGCACATCCTGCTCGTTCTTCAACAGCGCCCCGTGCAACTTCGGCAGCATCGACTTCGGGTCGGCGCGCAGATCCGCCGGATCGATCTCGTCGGCGACCAGCAGCCGGATCCAGTCGAGCGCCTCGGAGGTCGAGGGTTTCTTCTTCAGCCCCGGCACTTCGCGGATGCCGTAGAAGGCGGTGAGTGCCGCCGAAAGCAGCGTCTTGCGGATGCCCGGATAGTGCACTTCGACGATGCGCGCGAGCGTCTCGGCATCGGGCAAGCGGATATAGTGGAAGAAGCAGCGGCGCAAAACGGCGTCCGGCAGTTCCTTCTCGTTGTTGGAGGTGATGACGACGATCGGCCGGTGCCGCGCTTGGATCGTTTCGCCGGTCTCGTACACGTGGAATTCCATCCGGTCGAGCTCCTGCAGGAGGTCGTTCGGGAACTCGATATCTGCCTTGTCGATCTCGTCGATGAGCAGCACGGTTTTCCGCGGCGCCTCGAAAGCCAGCCAGAGCTTGCCTTTGCGAATGTAGTTCTTCACGTCATTGACGCGGGCGTCGCCGAGCTGGCTGTCGCGCAGCCGCGAGACGGCGTCATATTCGTAGAGCCCCTGCTGCGCCTTGGTTGTCGACTTGACGCTCCACTCGATGAGCTCGAGACCGAGGGCGGCCGCGATCTGGCGTGCAAGCTCCGTCTTGCCGGTGCCGGGCTCGCCCTTGACGAGAAGCGGACGCTCCAGCCGGATTGCCGCGTTGATGGCGATCATCAGGTCCTTGTCGGCAATATAGTCGGCCGTGCCTTCGAACTGCATGGGCTTCTCTTCGATCTCTCTACGCTGAGCTGGAGAGGACAGGCGTCACCCGCGAAATGCCGTAACCTCGATCTCGATCAGCATTTCCGGGCGGATGAGCTCGCAGACGATCATCGTCGCCGCCGGGCGGATGTCGCCGAACATCTCGCCGAAAATGGGAAAGACGCGGTCGGCAAAGCTTGCGTCGGTGACGTAATAGTGGTTGCGCACGACATCCGAAAGCGAGAACCCGGCGTCCTTCAAGGCGCCCTCGATCGTCTCCAGGCAGTTACGCGCCTGTTCCTCCACCGTCTCCGGCATGGTCATGGTGGCGTAGTCATAGCCGGTGGTTCCGGCGACGAAGCACCAGTCCCCTTTAACGACGGCACGCGAATAGCCCGCCGCCTTTTCGAAAGGGGAACCGGAAGAGATGAGCTTGCGCGTCATCTGCGCCTGCTCTCAGGCCCAGGGACGCGATACGGCGTTTTTCTGCTCGAAGCTGTCGATGGCGCTCGCCTTCTCCAGCGTCAGACCGATATCGTCGAGGCCGTTCAGAAGGCAATGGCGTTTGAAGGCATCGATCTCGAACTTGATCGAACCGCCATCGGGACCGGTGATTTCCTGTGCTTCCAGATCGATCGAAAGCACGGCGTTCGAACCGCGGTTGGCGTCGTCCATCAGCTTGTCGAGGTCGGCTTGGCTGACCACGATCGGCAGAATGCCGTTCTTGAAACAGTTGTTGTAGAAGATGTCGGCGAACGAGGTCGAAATGACGCAGCGGATGCCGAAATCGAGGAGCGCCCAGGGCGCATGCTCGCGCGAGGAGCCGCAGCCGAAATTGTCACCGGCAACGAGAATCCTGGCGTTCTGGTAGGCCGGCTTGTTAAGCACGAAATCCGGGTTCGGCGTGCCGTCCTCGTTGTAGCGGGCTTCGGCGAAAAGTCCCTTGCCAAGGCCGGTGCGCTTGATCGTCTTCAGGTAGTCCTTCGGAATGATCATGTCCGTGTCGATGTTGACGACGGGAAGGGGGGCAGCGACGCCGGTGAGCTTGACGAACTTTTCCATGACTTTGGCCTTCGATTTCAGCGGAAACGGTGAAAGAGCGTTTAGAGCAGTTTCACGCCGAAATGAAGGAAAATCTGCGCTTCTGCAGCGCCGCACGTCATATCAGACGCGCAAAGATCGCTGTGGCGGTTCGAATTGCCGCATGTCCTTGTCCTTGAATCGAGATCGATCAAGGAGACATGCCGTAGGCCTGTCACAGATCGATGATCGTGCCGCGCCCGTCGTTCCAGATTCGCATTTCGCGCCGTTCTCCGGTCGGGTTCACCCGGGCGTGCGCAGGTGCTTGCTTGCCATTGAGCCTTGCAGCGATGGCGCTGCCGATCGCAACGACGGCGGCGATGCCGGCCAGAGCCACGGCAAGCGATGCGGTGAAGACGAGAGCTGCCAAGGTGATGGTAATGGCGGCGGCCGTCAGGAGAACAGAGCGGATGCTTTGCATGATCGTCAACCTTTCTAAGATGCGATGTGGGAGTTCAATGCGCCTCTTGCAAGAGGATGGTCCATCGATCGGTCGTCTTGCGTAACAATCGAAAGGCGGGCACAACGGTTCCATGACAACTGTGATCGCCCATCATCATCCCACTCGCCTGCGCCGCTCCGTGCTTTGCGTTCCGGCCGATAATGCCCGCGCCTTGGCGAAGGTGCGGCAGCTTGCCGCCGACACGGTGATCTTCGACCTGGAGGATGCTGTCGCTCCCGAACACAAGGGCGAAGCGCGCGAAGCGCTCATCCGGCATCTTTCGAAGCACAGGCCCAATTGTGAGGTGGTCATTCGCGTTAATGCGCTGGGGTCAGGCTTCGGTCAGATGGATCTCACCGCCGCGGTTGCCGCCGCTCCCGACGCTATCCTTCTGCCGAAGGTCGAGAGTCCCTCGGATATCCAGACAGCTGTCGACTGGCTTGGCGAAAACGATGCGCCTGAAAGCCTCAGGCTCTGGGCGATGATCGAAACGCCGCGCGGCCTGCTCAATGTTGCAGCAATCGCCGAGACCGGCCGCACCTTCGGCGGCAGGCTCGATTGCTTCGTGGTCGGGCTGAACGATCTCGAGAAGGACACAGGCGTTCCCGCGCATCCCGGCCGTGCCTACCTGGTGCCCTGGCTGATGCAAATCCTGCTCGCCGCGCGCGGCAGCGGGCTTGATGTCATCGACGCGGTCTACAACGATTTCCGCGACGCGGAGGGATTTGAGGCCGAGTGCCGCCAGGGGCGCAACATGGGCTACGACGGCAAGATGCTCATTCACCCGGCGCAGATCGGCCCGGCGAACGAGCATTTCAGTGTCGAACAGGCGGCGGTCGACAAGGCACGCGCGATCATCGCGGCCTTCGAGCTTCCGGAAAACGCCGACAAGGGCGTGATCAATCTCCATGGCCGCATGGTCGAACGGCTGCATCTCGACCAGGCAATGAAACTGGCCGCCAAGGCGGACATGATCGAAAGACGAAAGGCAAGACCTTGAAACTCTACCGCTTCCTCACCGGCCCTGACGATGCCTCCTTCTGCCACAAGGTGACGGCGGCATTGAACCAAGGATGGACCCTGCACGGCCCGCCGACCTATGCTTTCAATGCCGACACCCAGCACATGCAGTGCGGGCAGGCGGTGGTGAAAGAGGTGGCAGGCAAGGACTATCATCCGGACATGAAGCTGTCGGAGCAGTAAGCCATCATTGGCAACTAAGTAAGTTTGTCCTTCGCCTAGCCCTCTTCCCGCGGGCGGGCGAGGGGATGGGAACTTGCCGGTTGCCCTCTTCCCTTCATGGTCGCAGGCAGGCAGGCAGAAGGGGCGAGTCTCCTTCGCCCCGCCTGCGGGGAGACGGTGCCGGCAGGCGGATGAGAGGCGCAGCAGGCGAAAGCTTTCTCCACCCTCAGATCGGCTGGCCCGCCAGCAGGCGTGGGTCCCTCTCACCGGCCACCCCGGCCGCCTGACGGATGAAGAAGTTCTTGAGCGGCGGCAGGCGGTCGACGATGCCGAGGCCGACGTCGCGGGCGATCCTGATCGGCGTGACGTCATTGGAAAACAGCCGGTTCAGGACATCGGTCGTCACCCCCATCCGGAAGGTGTCGAAACGCCGCCAGGTCTGGTAGCGCTCGAGGACCGCGAGCGACCCGATGTCGAGCCCGAGGCGGTCCGCCTCGACGATCGTCTCCGCGAGCGCCGCCACGTCCTTGAAGCCGAGATTAAGCCCCTGGCCCGAGATCGGGTGAATGCCGTGGGCGGCATCGCCGGCAAGCGCGAAGCGAGATGCCACGAAGTCGCGGGCTAGCGTCAGGCCAAGCGGAAACGCCCGGCGGCCGCCGACGACCTTGAGATGGCCGAGCTTGTGGCCGAAGCGGCGTTCGAGCTCTTCCTCGAAGAGGAAATCGTCCGCCTTGACGAGGCGTTCGGCATCGAAGGTGCTCTCGGTCCAGACGAGGGAGGAACGATTGTGTCTGAGTGGCAGCGTGGCAAAGGGTCCGGCAGGCAGGAAATGCTCCTCGGCCGTGCCCTCGTGCGGGCGTTCGTGCTCGACCGTCGTGACGATCCCCGACTGGCCGTAGTCGAACTCGACTACCTTGATTCCTGCTGCCTCGCGCAGCTTGGAGCGAACGCCGTCGCAGGCGACGAGGAGGCGCGCCTCAATCATTTCGCCACCGGCAAGCGTAATCGCAACCGCGTGCTCGCCGCTCTTGAAGCTCTCGACCATCGTCGATTGGCGGATGACAACGCCAAGGTCCTTACAGACGGCGCGTAGCGCCCCGACCAGCGCCGTGTTCGGCACCATATGGGCGAAGGGACGCCCCTCGCCGCCGTCGCCCTCGAAGGTAAGAAAGACCGGGCGCACGGGATCGGCCGCCTTCGAATCGGTGATCACCATTCTGAGGATCGGTTCGGCTTCGGGCGCAATCGCATCCCAGACACCGAGAACGTCCAGCATACGCTCGGCAGCCGAGGCGACGGCGGACGCCCGCTCGTCCTTCTTCCAGGCGCCTTCCGGCGCGCCGTCGACGACGGTAATGTCGAGATGGGGCGCCGCTTTCTTCAGCGACACGGCAAGCGACAGACCGACATAGCCGCCTCCGGCAATCAATACATCGATCATCCGCTTCTCCCGTCGCACTTGAGCCGGTCGCACTTGAGCCCCATTCCACTTGAGCATTGTCCTATGGGTATATAGATCAATGCCATCGCCGTTCCTACACCGGAGACCGCCGAAATGTCGCGCCTTGCCGAAACCGCCACGCCCATGGATGCGCTCCTTGCGATACTCGACCTCGAGAAACTGGAGGAAAACCTGTTCCGCGGTCTGAGCCCCCAGGTCGGCTGGCAGCGCGTCTTCGGCGGGCAGGTGATCGGCCAGGCGCTGGTGGCGGCGCAACGCACCGTCGACGAGGGCCGTTATGTGCACTCCCTGCACGCCTATTTCATGCGGCCGGGCGATCCATCGGTGCCGATCATCTACGAGGTCGATCGTATCCGCGACGGTTCGAGCTTTGCCACCCGGCGAGTGGTGGCGATCCAGCACGGCAAGGCGATCTTCTCGATGTCGGCTTCCTTCCAGTACGACGAGGACGGTTTCGAGCATCAGTTCGAGATGCCGAAGGTGGCGATGCCCGAATCATTGCCCGGCGAGCAGGAACTCAAGGAGAAGTTCCTCGGGCACGCGCCGGAGGCAATCCGCAGATACTGGGAACGGCCGCGGCCGATCGAGATCCGCCCGGTCGCGCTCGACCATTATTTCTCGCGCGACAAGCTGCAGCCGATGCAGGACGTGTGGGTCAAGGTCGTCGGCGCCGTGCCGGACGAGCGCCATCTGCAGGCGGCCGTCCTCGCTTATCTCTCGGACATGACCCTGCTCGATACCTCCCTCTATGCCCACGGCACCTCGGTCTTCGACCGCAACCTTCAGGTCGCCAGTCTCGACCATGCCATGTGGTTCCACCGCCCCTCGAAGATGGATGATTGGCTGCTTTATACCCAGGACAGCCCGAGTGCGCATGGCGCACGCGGTATGACGCGCGGCAGCCTGTTCGACCGCTCAGGGATGCTGATTGCCTCCGTGGCGCAGGAAGGATTGATCCGCAAAAAGGCAACTGAATAATAATTGAGCAATTTTTATTTTCTGCCCATTTTTTACGCTGAAGACGTGATGATTTTTTAGCATTTCGTGGAGCAATCTCCGCGGAATGTGATTTTTTCACCTATTTTCAAAGACTTAGCCCCTCCATCGAATCTGGCACGCCCCTTGAATGTGTCTTTTCAGTTGCCCGGCGCTTCACGCGCTTAAGCAGCAAGGAGAACGGCCTCCGGCGGAGGCGGAAAAGGATGGGAAACCAGATGAAAATTGTGATGGCCATTATCAAGCCGTTCAAGCTCGATGAGGTTCGTGAAGCCCTCACTCAAGTTGGCATCCAGGGGCTGACCGTAACCGAAGTGAAAGGCTACGGCCGCCAGAAGGGGCACACCGAAATTTACCGCGGCACCGAATACGCCGTGAGCTTCCTGCCGAAGCTCAAGGTCGAGATCGCCGTGCCGTCGGAGATTGTCGACAAGGCCGTCGACGCAATCGCCTCTGCCGCCAAGACCGGCCAGATCGGCGACGGCAAGATCTTTGTCTATGCGATCGACCATGCCGTGCGCATCCGCACCGGCGAAACCGATTCAGAAGCGTTGTAAACCACGCCGTTCAGGGAGCATTTCTCACATGTCATCGTTCAAACTTTCCACCTCTCTCGGACGCCTGGGCGCAACCGCTGCCGCCCTGCTTGCGCCGGTCGTCGCCTTCGCCCAGGAGGCGGCCCCTGCTGCCGCCGAGGCCGTTGCGGCAACGCCCGTTCCGGACAAGGGCGACACCACCTGGATGCTGCTGTCGACCATTCTCGTGCTGCTCATGACCGTTCCGGGGCTGGCGCTCTTTTACGGCGGTCTCGTGCGCGCCAAGAACATGCTGTCGGTGCTGATGCAGGTTCTGATGATCACCGCCATCGTCATGATCATCTGGGTGACCTACGGCTATTCGCTGGCCTTCACCGATGGCGGCTCGCTCAACTCCTTCATCGGCGGCTTCTCCAAGATGTTCCTCGCCGGCGTCGACACGACGACGCTCGCGGAAAGCTTCTCGAAAGGCGTCTTCATTCCCGAATACGTCTTCGTCGTGTTCCAAATGACCTTCGCCTGCATCACGCCGGCGCTGATCGTCGGTGCTTTCGCCGAGCGCATCCGCTTCTCGGCCGTCGTGCTGTTCGTCGTCCTCTGGGTCACCTTCGTCTACTTCCCGATCGCCCACATGGTCTGGTTCTGGGGCGGTCCGAGCGCCTATACGGCTCCGACCGGCCTGATCTTCTCCTTCGGCGCGATCGACTTTGCCGGCGGCACCGTCGTCCACATCAATGCCGGCATCGCGGGCCTCGTCGGTGCGATCCTGCTTGGCAAGCGCACGGGCTACAAGAAGGAAATCATGGCACCGCATTCGATGACGCTCACCATGGTCGGTGCCTCGCTGCTGTGGGTCGGCTGGTTCGGCTTCAATGCCGGCTCCAACCTCGAAGCGAACGCCTATGCGGCGCTCGCCATGATCAACACCTTCCTCGCAACGGCCGCTGCAATCATCTCCTGGGCCGTGGTTGAAACGCTCGTCCGCGGCAAGGCCTCGATGCTCGGCGCTGCATCGGGCGCTGTTGCCGGCCTCGTCGCCGTCACACCGGCTGCCGGTTTCGCCGGCCCGATGGGCGCGATCGTTCTCGGCCTCGCCGTCTCCCCGGTTTGCTATTTCTTCGTCGACGTCGTGAAGAACAAGTTCAACTATGACGACAGCCTCGACGTCTTCGGCATCCACGGCGTCGGCGGCATCCTCGGCGCGATCGGAACCGGCATCCTCGTCAACCCGGCGCTGGGCGGCGCAGGCATCGTCGATTATTCGACCGCCGACTTCGCCGCTGGCTATGCCGGCACGGCAACCCAGGTCTGGGCGCAGCTCAAGGGCGTTCTCGTCACCGTCGTCTGGTCCGGCATCGGCTCTGCCATCCTCTACAAGGTGGTCGACGCGATCGTCGGTCTGCGCGTCTCGGTCGAAGCCGAGCGTGAGGGTCTCGACCTCTCCTCGCACGGCGAAGCCGCCTACCACGCGAGCTAAGCGATTGCGGCGCCGAAAAGCGGCGCCGCCCACAGTCCCGTCGCGGTCCGTCCGGTTATTGCGGACCGCCACTGGCCCGGATCCCAAAGATCCGGGCCTTTTTTGTCCAGCGATCCCCCAGCGATCCCATTGTCCCCGCATACGCAAATCCGCTAAATTTGCGGCACACGCTCATGGTTAATGTCGCATTAACCCTACTCCGCGTAGGTTGATTCCATGGCACGCAATGTGCCCGAAGCATCCCGCTCGCACGCACGCTCTCGAACGTGGGCGAGATGCTCCGGCATCAAAATTACTGGAACGTCCCCATGGTCCACCCATGAACGCGCGACGCTCCGCAGGATCGACACGGGCAACAGGCAACATGAGCAGAAGCAATCCCGCAACGCTTGACAGCCGTTCCAACCGGTTCGTGCTAGCCACCTTCGTTTGGCGTCAGATCGCCTCGCTAGCAGGTTTTGCCCTGTTCGGGGCGCTGGCGCTCGCCGTGGCCGCGCTGTCGACATGGAACGTGTCCGATCCGAGCTTCTCCTACGCGACCTCTGAGAAACCGACCAACGTGCTCGGCTACGCAGGCGCCGCCTTCGCCGACATCTTCATGCAGTTCTTCGGGCTGGCGAGCGTCGTCGCATTGCTTCCTGCGGTCGCCTGGGCTCTTGTCCTCATCGGCGGCAAGCCGTTCGACAAGGTCTTCAAACGCCTCGGCTTCTGGTTCGTCGGCTCCGCACTTGCGGGCGCTGCGCTGAGCTGTGTTCCGGCGCCGATTACCTGGCCGCTTCCGAACGGCCTCGGCGGTGTTTTCGGCGACATGATCCTGCGCTTCCCCGCCCTTTTCACCGGCGCCTTCCCGAGCGGCACCTTCGCGACCGCTCTCGCCTGCCTTTTCGCCGCCCCGGCTGCCTGGTGCCTGATCTACAGCGCCGGCCTCATCGGCGTTAGCGAGGAGCAAGAGGAAGAGCCGGCGGAGGAGGTCGTGCCGAGCAAGGCCCGTACCATCGGCGAGGAACTCGACGACGAGGATGCGGGCGGCCCCTTTACGCTGCTCATGGGCTCGCTTGCCCATATGCGCTTTACGCTGGAGGCCCGCCTGCGCCGCGCCTTCGGCATGAGCGGCACGCGAAGCACCAAGCGTCAGTATGACGAGCCCTATGACTTCAACAATGACGAGTTCGGCACGCTGAACGAGCCCGTGCGGCCGAAACCACTGGCCAACCGTGTCGAGCCTTCCCTCGATCGCGCGGAACGCCGCGTCGTCACGCCGCCGCCGATCATGGCCGACGGTGATGACGATCCGCCCTTCGATCTCGACGAGCGGCGCCCCGCGGGTATCCTGCCAGATGACGACGAAGACGATATCGCTGCCGATTGGGCGCCAAAAGCTGCCCCGAAGACAGAACTCGCCAAGGCCGGATCCCGCGTCGCGTCGCCGGCCCCGCGCCCCAGATCGGGCCAGCGCATCGAACGGGAGGCGCAGCGCTCGTTTGTGGAAGACGACGGTGAGTTCACACTGCCGCCGATGCAATTCCTTGCCGAACCGAAGAACATTGCCCGCGATCCGTCGCTCTCGTCCGATGCGCTCGAACAGAACGCCCGCATGCTCGAGGGTGTGCTCGAGGACTTCGGCGTCAAGGGCGAGATCATCCATGTCCGCCCCGGCCCCGTGGTTACGCTTTACGAACTGGAACCGGCACCAGGGATCAAATCCTCACGCGTCATCGGCCTTGCCGACGATATCGCCCGTTCGATGAGCGCGATCGCCGCCCGTGTCGCGGTCGTGCCAGGCCGCAACGCCATCGGCATTGAGTTGCCGAATCAGCGGCGCGAAACGGTCTACCTGCGCGAGCTTATCGGCTCGCGCGACTTCGAAACGACCAAGACCAGGCTCGCCATGGCACTCGGCAAGACGATCGGCGGCGAGCCGGTCATCGCTGATCTCGCAAAGATGCCGCATCTGCTTGTCGCCGGTACCACCGGTTCGGGCAAGTCGGTGGCGATCAACACCATGATCCTGTCGCTGCTCTATCGGCTCAGACCCGACCAGTGCCGCCTGATCATGATCGACCCGAAGATGCTGGAACTCTCCGTCTATGACGGCATTCCGCACCTGCTCTCGCCGGTCGTCACCGACCCGAAAAAGGCCGTCGTGGCGCTGAAATGGACCGTGCGCGAGATGGAAGAGCGCTACAAGAAGATGTCGAAGATCGGTGTGCGCAACATCGACGGCTTCAACACCCGCGTCGAGCAGGCGCTTGCCAAGGGCGAAGCGATCACCCGTACGGTTCAGACCGGGTTCGATCGCCAGACGGGCGAAGCGATGTACGAGACGGAGGAATTCGATCTCACGCCGCTGCCCTATATCGTCGTGATCATCGACGAAATGGCGGACCTGATGATGGTCGCGGGCAAGGACATCGAGGGCGCCGTCCAGCGCCTCGCCCAGATGGCGCGTGCGGCCGGCATCCACGTCATCATGGCAACACAGCGTCCTTCGGTCGACGTCATCACCGGCACGATCAAAGCCAACTTCCCGACGCGCATTTCCTTCCAGGTCACCTCCAAGATCGACAGCCGCACGATCCTCGGCGAACAGGGTGCCGAACAACTGCTCGGCATGGGCGACATGCTCTACATGGCCGGCGGCGGGCGCATCCAGCGTGTGCACGGCCCCTTCGTTTCCGACACGGAAGTCGAGGAGGTGGTCGCTTATCTGAAGACCCAGGGCGTGCCGCAATATCTCGATGCGATCACCGAGGACGATGGCGAGGACGAGGACGGCGGCGGACCGGCCGGCACGTCCAACCTCGCCGATTCCGACGATCCCTACGACCAGGCGGTGGCGATCGTTCTGCGCGACGGCAAGGCCTCGACCTCCTACGTGCAGCGACGCCTCGGTATCGGCTATAATCGGGCCGCCTCGCTGATCGAGCGGATGGAGCAGGAAGGCATCATCGGACCGGCGAACCATGCCGGCAAGCGCGAGATCCTGGTGCCGACCGAGGCGGAAATCACCGGCCGGTAATCCGGCCCTCATCGCCGGCCGCCATGACGCGCGGCCGGTAACGGTCATTTGAAACGACGCCTCTTGCGGCATCGGTGAGCGCCTTGAAGGCGCCCCACTTGCTATTCAAATGATCCTGACATGAAGGAGACTGCGATGACAGAGACAAAAACCGGCCAGGGCAGCAATCGAGCAATCTCGCGGCGTGTCTTCGTTTGCGGCCTGGCGGCTCTCGCGGGCATGGCCGGAACGACGCTCGATGCGCGAGACGCCTCTGCACAGGCAACTGGCGTCGCCCAGAGGATCGCCGATCACTTTTCGTCGGTGAAGACTATGGCGGGCGAGTTCGTGCAATTCGGACCGCGCGGCGAACAGACAGGCGGCAAATTCTACATCCGCCGCCCCGGGCGCATCCGCTTCAATTACGAAGCCCCCTCGCCGATGCGGGTGATCGCCGACGGCAGGTCGGTCGTCATCGGCAATATGAAGCTGAAGACCTGGGATATCTATCCGCTTTCGAAGACGCCGCTCAATCTGCTGCTGAGCGAAAGGATCGACCTGAGCAGCAGGATGGTGCGCGCCGTTCGGGAAGAGTCCGACCTCATCACCATCGTACTCGGCGACCGCTCGATCTTCGGCGATTCGACCATCACCATGATGTTCGATCCGAAGACCTACGATCTTAGGCAGTGGACGATCACCGATCCCCAGAAGAAGGATACGTCGGTGATGATCTTCAACGTCCGGACCGGAATGGCACTGGACGACAAGGTTTTCCGCATTCCTTATGACGAAGTGCGCAACAGAAGAGGCGGCTGACGCCAAAACCGCCGTCCTCGCAACCCGTTGAATCGATCGAGGAATGGGGCCGCGACGCAACTCGTCCGCGCCTGAAAAAGCCCTGACGCTGGACAGCGGCTTTTTCATGCCTTGTCGATTGCCGCTCGAACTCTTAAGAACGCGCACATTGCCGCGAGCGTCCTGCTCGGTTGCCGGCGCTCATCCTTCCAAGGGAACGCGGAATGAACCTTTCCATCGCCACGTGGAACATCAACTCCATTCGCCTGCGCATGCCGCTGATCGAACACCTTCTGAAGACATGGCAGCCCGATATCCTGTGCCTGCAGGAAACCAAATGCCCGAACGACCAGTTTCCGTCGTCGCCGCTGAAAAGCCTCGGCTACAAATATATCGAGATGCACGGCCAGAAGGGTTATCACGGCGTGGCCACCGTTTCGCGCCTGCCACTGCATGAGCTTTCCGATCGCCGTGACTATTGCGGCGTCGGCGATGCACGTCATCTCTCCGTGGTGTTCGAGGCCGGCGGCAAGACGATACGCCTGCATAATTTCTATGTGCCGGCGGGCGGCGACGAGCCGGACCGGACGATCAATCCAAAGTTCGGCCACAAACTCGACTTTGTCGACGAAATGAAGCTCCTGCACGCCGAAGCCGAGGCGGGTATCTCGTCCATCCTCGTCGGCGACCTCAACATCGCGCCGCTCGAGGACGACGTCTGGTCGCACAAGCAGCTCCTGAAGATCGTCAGTCACACTCCGATCGAGACCGAAGGCCTGACAGCCGTATTGACCGGCGGCGCCTGGGTCGACCTGATGCGCCAGCACGTGCCCCCGCCGGAAAAGCTCTACACCTGGTGGAGCTATCGCGCGAAGGATTGGCAACTGGCCGACCGCGGCCGCCGCCTCGATCATATCTGGTCCTCAGCCGACATCGCGCCGAAACTGAGCCGCGTCGACATCCTGCGCGAGGCCCGCGGCTGGGATCGCCCTTCCGACCACGTGCCGGTTATCGCGCATTTCGACCTTTGATTCGCGGTTACTCCTCCCCAACCTCTTCCCACAAAGGGGAGGGGGTATGCGCTCACGCCCGATGGCGTGCACAATACTAAAGCACCCCACTACGAGCACCGCGTCTTATCTGAGGCGCAAGGATCCTGTGGCACTTTGAATTACTGCATGTTTGCCCTTAAATCGGCTCCGATTTAAGGAACCATGCAGTAGCGTTTTCGCGTATTGAACCGTAGTGACACGAGCGCTACCTGAGCCCCTCCCCCTTTGGCGAGCGGTCTTTTGAGACGGTACCGACCTCGATGATCCCGTCAGGCAAACCGCCCCGCGAGCGCCTCGGCGCGCCGGATCATCGCCTGCAGGTTCTCGCGAATGCGAGCTTCCACAAGCGCCGTCACCTCCGGATACTCTTCCAGCATCCGGCGAAATAGCGGGCGATTGATGCGGATGACTTCGCTGTCTTCGTCGGCGGTCGCCGTGAACTTGCGTTCGACCATCGAGATCAATGCCAGTTCAGAAAGAAGCGCGCCATGCTCGACGGTGGCCACATGCTGCTGTCGCCCCTCGCCGTCCGCCTTTGAGAGCGTGAAACTGCCAGCAGCAACGGCAAAGGCGCAGTCGGCCGGCGCCCCCTCGCGAAAAAGCTCCTGGCCCTTCAGCACGCGGCGACGCTCGGCACCGAAGGCAATCAGCCTCAGCTTGTCTTCGCTGATATCGGCAAAGAGCGCCACATTGGACAAAAGCGCGATGTCGTCGTTGAGTGCCAAGGCGGCAATTCTCCCAGCTCACATTTTACAGCGCCGGGCGTCTTTTCAGACGCGCACAGGACGCTGTAGCACTTTGAATTGCTGCATGTCTTTATCCATAAATCGATACGATTTAGGGACAGGCAGTAGAAGCGGAATGCGAACGGAAGTGCGCTTCACACCCTTCCGCGATCCCGCTTAAGGAACGATCTTGTAGCCGCCGTTCTCTGTCACCAAAATCTCCGCATTGGAAGGGTCGCGCTCGATTTTCTGACGGAGCCGGTACACGTGCGTCTCCAGCGTATGCGTGGTGACGCCGGAATTGTAGCCCCAGACCTCCTCGAGCAGGACATCGCGCGTGACCACTTTCTGATCGGCGCGATAGAGATAGCGGATGATCGCCGCTTCCTTCTCGGTCAGGCGAATCTTCTGGCCATTCTCCATCGTCAGCAGCTTCTGGCTCGGCTTGAAGGTGTAGGGGCCGACGCTGAATGTGGCGTCCTCGCTCTGCTCGTGCTGACGAAGCTGGGCGCGGATGCGGGCGAGCAGCACGGCAAAGCGGAAGGGCTTGGTGACGTAGTCGTTGGCGCCCGCTTCGAGCCCCAGGATGGTGTCCGAATCGGTGTCGTGCCCGGTCAGCATGACGATCGGCGCTTTGAAGCCACCCTTGCGCAGGAGCTTGACGGCCTCGCGGCCATCCATGTCGGGCAGGCCGACATCCATGATCAGGAGGTCAACCTGATGCGCACGAGCCGCCTGGATCCCCTTGCCGGCGGTTGCTTCTTGGAGAAGGTCGAACTCTTCATAGAGAGAAAGCTGGTCTACCAGTGTCTCGCGCAGGTCATTGTCGTCATCGACAAGGAGAATGGTGCGTGTCGCCATAGGGACAATTCCTGTTTGCTTCCTGAATCAAACTAGCTCAAATGCCGCACTTGGCAAGCCGGCCGCCGTTGAACTCCGTCATAAATGCAACCATGCCTATGGTCGTCATCAAGTCACGGACAAGGCAAAATTTTGTGAGAATAATGCGCAAGAAAACGTCGGGAGTAAGATCACCGAAATCAACGATCGTCGTGAGAATGGCGCCGCGCGACCGCCGGCGCGCGCTTGTCAGTTTCGACGGCAGAACGGAGCAGGCAGCGATCGGCCGAAGCGGCGTAACGGCAATCAAGCGCGAGGGCGACGGCGCGACGCCGCGAGCGTCGATGAAGCTGATCGGCGGCTACATGCGCCGCGACCGCATCTCGTTGCCGCCGACTTGCCTGCCGATGCGCGCTATCCGCCGCGACTTGCTGTGGTGCGACGATCCCAGGCACGCCTCATACAATCGCCCGGCCAAGGCCCCGCTTGCGGCAAGCCACGAGACGATGATGCGCGATGACGGCCTCTATGACGTGTGCCTCGTCATGGATTGGAACGTTTTCTGCAGACGGCGCAACGCCGGCTCGGCTATCTTCTTCCACCTGATCCGCCCCGGCTACGAGCCGACGCAGGGCTGCGTCGCCGTCAGCCTGCCGGCAATGAAGCGCCTGATCCGGCACATGCGCCAGGGGACGATCGTGAAGGTGGTGTAGGAACAACAGCGCCGCGCGTCCAATCAAACGCGCTAACATCGCTGCAGCATTTGGTTGCTGCATCACGTCCCGTTGTCCAGCATGCGCGGTGTCACGAACTGAACGAGCCGGCCCGTGCCGGGCGCGATCTCCGACCACTGCTCGATGGCGAAATCCATCACAGCCAGCCCGGCCGTCGGAAACTTCTCGCGCAGGCGCGCCAACGCCACCTCGTCTCCGCCGCCGGCAAGCAGGAGTGCAAGCTCCACCATGCCCGGATTGTGCCCGACGAGCATGAGCTTCTCGACCGAGGGGTCCACTTTGCGGATCACATCGATCATGGCCTTGGCGGCGACCTCGTAGATGCCGACGGCATCGCGGGCGTCAACCTTGCGCGGCAACGCCGCGGCAACAAGCTCCCAGGTCTCGTGGGCGCGCCGTGCGGTCGAAACGAGCGCGAGATCCGGAATGAGTTCCTGTCGCGCCATGAAGGCGCCGATGGCCGGCGCCGCTTTCCGACCGCGGCCGGCAAGCGGCCGGCGATGGTCGGCAACCCCCTCCGGCCAGGCGGATTTGCCATGGCGCAGCAACATGAGGCGGCGGGTCGGGAGTCTGGCGTCGTCAGGCATAGGCCTTCCTCATCTGTCGGCTGGCCGTTCCATTCTCGCACCGTCGCGCGCATTAAAAAAGGCCGCCCCGGAGGGCGGCCTGAGATGCCGGAAAAGCTCGAACCGGCTTATTTCCACTCGCGGATATCGACGAAGTGCCCGGAAACCGCCGCGGCGGCGGCCATTGCCGGCGAGACGAGATGGGTGCGCCCCTTGAAGCCTTGGCGGCCTTCGAAGTTGCGGTTTGACGTCGAAGCGCAGCGCTCGCCCGGCTTCAACCGGTCGTCGTTCATCGCCAGGCACATGGAGCAGCCGGGTTCGCGCCAGTCGAAGCCCGCTTCCCTGAAGATCTTGTCGAGCCCCTCCGCTTCCGCCTGTTCCTTGACGAGGCCGGAGCCGGGCACGATCATGGCCGAAACGGTCGGGGCGACCTTGCGGCCCTCGACAACTTTGGCGACGGCACGCAGGTCCTCGATGCGGCCATTGGTGCAAGAGCCGATGAAGACCCGGTCGATGGCGATGTCGGTGATCTTCGTGCCGGGCTTCAGGCCCATATAGTCGAGCGCACGCCATTTCGAAGCACGCTTGGTCTCATTCTGGATCTCATCCGGATTCGGAACGATGCCCTGCACCGACACCACGTCTTCCGGCGAGGAGCCCCAGGAAACGATGGGAGGCAGATTGGCCGCGTCGAGCACGATGACGCGGTCGTAATGAGCGCCCTCGTCCGTGTTGAGCGTCTTCCAGTATTCGAGCGCCATGTCCCAGGCCTTGCCCTTCGGCGCGCGCGGCCGGTCCTTGATATAGGCGAAGGTCGTCTCGTCCGGCGCGATCAGACCGGCGCGGGCGCCGCCTTCGATCGTCATGTTGCAGATCGTCATGCGGCCTTCCATCGAGAGCGACCGGATGGCTTCGCCGGCGAATTCGATGACATGGCCGGTTCCGCCGGCGGTGCCGATTTCGCCGATGATCGCGAGGATGATGTCCTTGGCAGTGACGCCCGGCGGCAATTGGCCGTCGACGCGCACCAGCATGTTCTTCGCCTTTTTCTGGATCAGCGTCTGCGTCGCCAGAACATGCTCCACTTCCGAGGTGCCGATGCCATGCGCGAGCGCGCCGAAAGCACCGTGCGTCGAGGTGTGGCTGTCGCCGCAGACGATCGTCATGCCAGGCAGAGTGAAGCCCTGTTCGGGGCCGACGATATGGACGATGCCCTGGCGCTTGTCGTTCTCGGAGTAATATTCGACGCCGAAGTCGGCAGCATTCTTGGCGAGCGCCTCGACCTGGATGCGGCTCTCCTCGTTCTTGATGCCGAGGTGGCGATCCGGCGACGTCGGGACGTTATGGTCGACGACGGCGAGCGTCTTTTCCGGCGCGCGGACCTTGCGGCCGGCCATGCGCAGGCCCTCGAAGGCCTGCGGGCTCGTCACCTCGTGGACGAGGTGACGATCGATGTAGAGAAGACAGGTGCCGTCGTCCTGGCTGTTGACCAGATGATCGTCCCAGATCTTGTCATAGAGGGTACGCGGTGCGCTCATGGCGATATGTCCATTCGAATTTTCAGAATATGGGAAGGGTCGGCAGCAGAGCGGCCGGAAAAACTGATCGAACGATCAGGATAGGCGGCTGGTGAGCGCGCCGGAAACCCGCGCGAAAAACCGTGCCGGCAGACGCTTGTGGTCCTGCAGCACGACGATTTTCTGTTCGCGACATCCGAATTTGGGTTCCATGGCCGTGCTCATATCAATTTTTCGACTGTTCGGCAATTGGCGAGATGGAAGCGACGCCGCTAACATTCCATCCCTACTCCTCTTCAGCTTCCCCCTCCCCACAAGGTCGCGGGGTTGGGAGATGAAGCGAAGCTACCGCGCCTCCGCCCGTCTCAGCCGCCGCTCGAGCGCCCGGAGCGCCAGCGACAGGCCGATCGTCAGGATGAGATAGACATAGGCGACAATGGAATAGGTTTCGAAGAAGCGGAATGAGCCCGAGGCGTAGATCTTGCCCATCTGGGTGATGTCGGCGACGCCTAGCACCGAGACCAGCGAAGAATCCTTGACCATCGCCACGAAGTCGTTGCCGAGCGGCGGCAGGATGACGCGGATCGCCTGCGGGAAGACGACGAGGCGAAAGCGCTGGTAGCGCGAGAGCCCGAGCGCCTTGGCCGCCTCCACCTGCCCCTTGTCGACCGACTGGATGCCAGCGCGAAAGACCTCGGCGATGAAGGCCGAATAGCCGATCATCAGGGCGATGATCGCCCGCCACATCAGCGAGATGTCGCGAACGACGAGCGGCTCCATCCAGCCTGTAGAAATGACCGGCGCGGCCGCGAAATTCAATACGACCACCACCGCCGGCGCTCCGACGAAGGCGATGTAGAAGAGCAGGACGAGGATCGGGACGCCACGGATTACCTCGGTGTAGAAGCGCGCAGTCTGGCGCAGCGCAACGTGCTCGGAAAGCGCCATCAACGCCACGCCGAGGCCAAGCACGGTCGCCAGCGCAAAACCGACCAGGGTCACGAAAATGGTGACGCCGATGCCCTTGAGGACAACGCCGAAGACCTGGGAAAAGACGTCGTTGGTGATGATGACCGCGGCAAGTGCCGCGGCGATCAAGAGAAGGGCGACCAGCCACCAGGGATAGTCGCCCTTTTCGGAAGTGTCGGATTTAACTGGCGCCATCATGATTCCGATAAGTTGGAGCGGGATGCGGGCGGAAAAGCCGCACATTCCTCATCCCGCCCCGGCGATCAGCCGCCCATTTTGTAGTCGAGGAACCATTTCTTGTTGAGCGCATCGAAGGTGCCGTCCTCCTTCAGCGCCTTGATGGCGGCATTGATCGGGGCGACGAGGTCGGAGCCTTTCGGGAAGATGAAGCCGAAATCCTC
Organism: Ensifer sp. IC4062; assembly: GCF_020193575.1. GTDB lineage: Bacteria > Pseudomonadota > Alphaproteobacteria > Rhizobiales > Rhizobiaceae > Sinorhizobium. The sequence continues at coordinate 39,480 of NZ_JADYVD010000024.1, read as the reverse complement.
CGTGCCGAGCGGCTCGCCGACAACCTTGAGCTTGCCTTCGGACGAATCGACATAGCCTTGCGCCGCCACGCTGTCGGTCAGCACGAGGTCGACATCGCCGGCCTTGAGCGCCTGCACGGTCGCGCCGAAGGTCTCGAACAGTTTGATGCGCGGGTTCTGCTCGTTGCCGTCGAGAATTTCATAGACCGCGGTGTAGAACGGCGACGTGCCGGGCTGGGCGCCGATCAGCGCATCCTCCACCGCAGCGAAGCTCTTGGCGTCCTTGAAGCGGGCTTCGTCGCCGCGCACCAGCATGAACTGCTGCGAGCGCATATAGGGGTCGGAGAAGTCGACCTTCTCCTTGCGGTCGTCCTTGATGGTGATCCCGGTCATGCCGATCTGGTACTGGCCGTCGGAGACGGCCTGGATCATCGCATCCCAGCTCGTGTTCTGGTACTCGACGTTGAAGTTGAGCCGCTTGGCAATCTCGTTCATCGCATCATATTCCCAGCCGACCGCCTGGCCGGTCTTGGGATCGACGAACTGCAGCGGCGGATAGGCATTTTCGGTCACGACGACGACCGTCTTGCCGCCGAGGTCCGGCAGGTCGCTCGCGTAAGCGGGCGCAGAGAATACGAATGGAACGGCGAGGGCTGCGGCTATGCCCGCAAGCACATGGCGACGGCATGTCATTGGAGAAGCTCCCGAAAATTGTGGCGACAGAAAATGTCACGAATTTTACCGGAAAGACAAGAAGATAGATCGCTGGATTCAGGATCGATGCGAAATCCTGTTCACTTGAGCAGGGCGCCGGGCAGAACCGGCAAAAAGAAAGGCGGCTCGAGGCCGCCTTTCTGACAATTCCGAGGAATTGAAAACTTATTCCGCAGCGTTCTCTGCTGCCTTTGCCTCTTCCGCTGCCTTTGCTTCGGCGGCTTCGGCTGCGGCCTTCTCGGCTGCGAGAGCCTGGGCGGCGGCAACCTTTTCAGCCTCGATGCGTGCCTTCTCGTCGGCAACGGCCTGGCGCTCGGCTTCGTTCAGCTTGCGGGCGCGCGTGCCGGTGTTTTCCACGATACGGGCCGATTTGCCGCGACGATCGCGCAGATAGTAGAGCTTGGCGCGGCGGACCTTACCGCGGCGAACCACTTCGACGCTCTCGACGAGCGGAGAGTAAACCGGGAATACGCGCTCGACGCCTTCGCCATAGGAGATCTTGCGGACGGTAAAGCTTTCGTTGAGGCCGCCGCCGGAACGGGCGATGCAGACGCCTTCATAGGCCTGAACGCGGGTACGGTTGCCTTCGACAACGCGGACATTGACGCGGACGGTGTCGCCGGCGGAGAAATCGGGAAGGGTGCGCTTTGCGGCGATCTTGGCGGCCTGTTCGGCTTCCAACTGCTGGATGATGTTCATCGGTCTAACCTTTGCGTTCTTCTGAAACAGCCAGAGCGCTCTCGATCAGCCTGTTGGATTTCCCTTCAAGCCTTGCCGTATTTATGGCAGGAGCGGATTCGCCATTCTTTGTTGATGGTCGACGGGCAAAGAACCCGAACCGGGGCGGCACATACACCAAACAATCCGCCTTGTCATCCCCGAAAGCCGATTTTTCGGCGTCGCCAGTCTCGCGAGCGGCATTTTATCAGAATTGTCTGAAATTGCAGACATCGGAGGCACAAGGGGCCCCGGGCTTGCGGTCGATATCGCCAACGGCTATCCCGGTGTCCACGCGTTCGGGGGATGGCCATGACAATCGTTCAAGCTTTTCTGCTTTTTGTTTCGGGATTCCTCTCCGGTGTCGTTAATGCCATTGCCGGCGGCGGCACCTTTCTGACCTTCGGCGCCATGACCCTTGGCGGCCTGTCGCCGATCGTTGCCAACGCCACCTCGTCGATCATCCAACTGCCAGGCTACGTCACCTCGGCGCTCGCCTACGCCAAGGAAATACGGGCAGACCGGCGGAACGCAATCTTGCTCGGTGCAATTTCGGCGATCGGCGGGCTGGCGGGCGCGTTGCTCCTGCTCTCCCTCTCCAACCCGTCCTTCCGCGCGATGGTGCCCTGGCTACTGAGCGCCGCGACCGCGATCTTCGCGGCCGGTCCGCTGCTGAAACCCAAGGCACGCAGCGACGAACACCGAATCGGTCCGCTCGGGGTTGCCAGCCAGCTAGCGACCTCCGTCTATGGTGGCTTCTTCGGTGCCGGCATGGGCATCATGATGCTGGCTGTTCTCGGCCTTGCAACCGGCGGCAGCTACCACCGGCTGAACGCGCTTAAAAATTTCATCTCGATCGTCATTGCCGCGATCGCCATCGCGGTCTTTGCCGCAGGCGGGGTCGTCTCCTGGCTGCACGCGGCCATCATGGTTCCGGGTGCAGCCCTTGGCGGCTATGCGGGAGTCTGGGCGGCACGGCGCGTTCCGCAGGCGATCATTCGCGCACTCGTCGTTGCGGTCGGCCTGCTACTTGCCGCTTATTATTTCTTCACCGGCTGAGCGCAGCACGGCAAGTTTCGATGCACGCGTGATTATTCCGAAAACCGCTTCCCACTTTTCGGATCACGCTCCAGCAGATCCGGCCGGCGCTCCGCCGTCAATTTTCGGGCCTCGGCTTCGCGCCATTTGGCGATGGCGCTATGATTTCCGGAAGTGAGCACGGACGGGATTTCCTGGCCCTCGAAGACCTGCGGCCGCGTGTAATGCGGATGCTCCAGAAGACCTCCCTCGAAACTTTCGTGCACGCCGGACAATTCGTTGCCCATCACGCCTGGCAGGATGCGCACGACGGCATCGAGAAGGACAAGAGCCGCAGGCTCGCCGCCGGAAAGAATATAGTCGCCGATCGATACTTCCTCGAGATTGCGCGCATCGATGACCCGCTGGTCGACGCCCTCGAAGCGGCCGCAGACGATGACGACGCCGGGGCCGGCGGCAAGATCCCGCACGCGCTCCTGGGTCAAAGGCCGGCCGCGCGGGCTCATCAGCAGCCGCGGACGATCATCGTTGATGGAAACCCGGTCGATCGCGCGCGCCAGCACGTCGGGCTTCAGCACCATGCCGGCGCCACCGCCGGCTGGCGTGTCGTCGACGGTGCGGTGCTTGTCCTCGGCGAAATCGCGAATCTGCACGGTCTCGATCGACCATTGCCCGCGCTCCAGCGCCTTGCCGGCGAGCGAGACGCCTAGATGTCCAGGAAACATCTCCGGATAGAGCGTCAGAACCGTGGCGCGAAAGGACATTGCCGAACCGCTCACTTGCTCTTTTTCGAGAACGGACTTTCGTCCTTGCCGTCGACAAGACCCGCGGCGACCGGGTCGACCAGCAGCTTGCCCGCCTTGAGATCGATTTCGAGCACCGACCATTCGGTGAAGGGGATCAATACAGGCCGCCTGCCCGGTCCTTTCAGTTCCAGGAGATCACCGGCGCCGAAATCGAACACACCGGTCACCGAGCCATAGCTCTTGCCGGAACCGTCCACCGCCTCCAGCCCTTCGAGATCGGCATAGAAAAACTCGTCCTCGTCGAGATCGTCATCGGGAAGATTGTCGCGCTCGATGAAGAGCTCGAGCCCGTTGAGTGCTTCCGCCGCATTGCGGTCGTTGATGCCGCGAAAGCGCACCACGACCACGTTCTTCGCCTCGCGGATTTCGAGTACCTCGAAGACGCGCCCGTCGGCGCTGTGCAGGTTGCCGTAATCGCCGAGCGCCGTCGGGTCGGCCGTAAAGGATTTCACCCGCACCTCGCCGCGCAGGCCCTGGGCCGCGCCGATGGTCGCCATCAGGACTGGGTTTTCAAGCTTGCTCATGGTCTCGATCCATTTCCAGACTTCGGGCGCGAGGATTCCGTGTGCACATAAAACAAAACGGGCGGCATGGAAATGCCACCCGTTTGTCACGTCTGTTTAACGGATATTATTCCGCGGCAGCTTCGGCGGCGGCAGCTGCTGCTTCTTCAGCGCGCTGCTTGGCTTCGGCGGCACGCTCCTGTGCCTTCTTGCCGGGCTGTGCCTTGTTCGGGTTGTTGCGGGCCGGGCGCTTGGCAAGACCAGCCTGGTCGAGGAAGCGCAGGACGCGGTCGGTCGGCTGTGCACCTTGGGCGATCCAGTGGCTCACGCGCTCTGCGTTGAGCTCAACGCGCTTTTCATCGTCCTTGCCGAGCATCGGGTTCCAGGAACCGAGCTTTTCGAGGAAACGGCCGTCACGCGGGCTGCGCGCATCGGCAACGACGATCTGGTAGTAGGGGCGCTTCTTGGAACCGCCACGGGCGAGACGAATTTTCAGTGCCATTTCAGTTACTCCTTGCAGGCTTTCTTGACCGCTTCGTTCAAGCGGAATGTGTGGCGCCGGCGTTGCCCGCAGGCTGCGAGCGATCGGCGGCGATGGCTTCATGATGCCGGATGACTTCCTTGATGATGAAGTTCAGGAACTTCTCGGCGAAATCCGGGTCCAGATTGGCGTCCTTGGCCAGATGGCGAAGGCGTTCGATCTGGTATTCTTCGCGCGCCGGGTCGGCCGGCGGCAGCTTGTGCTTGGCCTTCAGCACGCCCACCGCCTTGGTGCAGCGGAAGCGTTCAGCCAGCATGTGAACGAGCGCGGCGTCGATATTGTCGATCGACTGCCGGTAGCTCGCCAATTCCTCTTTGATCTCGGGATCAAGCATGTCTCGCGATCCTCACTTCTTCTTGGGGAGACCGGGAAGGCCCGGAAAGCCGCCGAGACCTGGCAGCTTGGCGCCGCCCAAACCGGGCAAACCATTTCCGCCGAGACCTGGGAGGCCGCCGCCCGGCTTTCCGAGGCCGGCAGCTTCCGCCTGCTTCTGCAGCGCTTCGAGCTGTTTCGGGTCCATCTTCGACAGATCCGGCATGCCGCCGCCCAATCCGCCAAGACCCATCTTGTTGGCAAGGCCGCCCATCATCTGCTTCATCATGCCGCCTTTGCCCTTGCCGCCCATCATCTTCATCATGTCCGCCATCTGGCGGTGCATCTTCAGAAGCTTGTTGATGTCGGCTGCATCAGTGCCGGAGCCGGCGGCGATGCGCTTCTTGCGCGAATGCTTGAGGATATCCGGATTGGCGCGCTCGGCCTTCGTCATCGACGAGATGATGGCGAGCTGGCGCTTGAAGAGCCCATCGTCGAGGCCGGCAGCGGCCATCTTGTCCTTCATGCCGGCCATGCCGGGCATCAGCCCCATGATGCCGCCCATGCCGCCCATCTTCTGCATCTGGCGGAGCTGGTCAGCGAGGTCGTTCAGGTCGAACTTGCCCTTGGCCATCTTGGCGGCCATGGCAGCCGCCTTCTCGGCGTCGATGTTTTCCGCCGCCTTTTCGACCAGCGAAACGATGTCGCCCATGCCGAGGATGCGGTCGGCCACGCGGCGGGGATGGAACTCCTCGAGCTCATCCATCTTCTCGCCGACGCCGATGAGCTTGATCGGCTTGCCAGTGACGGCGCGCATCGACAGCGCAGCACCGCCGCGGCCATCGCCGTCCATGCGGGTCAGCACGAGGCCGGTGATGCCGACACGGTCGTCGAAATTGCGCGCGAGATTGACTGCGTCCTGACCGGTCAGCGCATCGGCGACGAGCAGGATCTCATGCGGACTGGACTTCCGCTTGATCTCCGCCATCTCGATCATCAGCGGCTCGTCGATATGGGTGCGGCCGGCGGTATCGAGAATGACGATGTCATGGCCGCCGAGCCTGGCCGCCTGGACGGCACGCGCGGCAATGTCGGTCGGCGACTGGCCGGCAATGATCGGCAGCGTATCGACGCCCGTCTGGACGCCGAGCTGGCGCAACTGCTCCTGCGCGGCCGGACGGCGGGTGTCGAGCGAGGCCATCAGGACCTTCCTCTTGTCCCTGCTCGTCAGGCGCTTGGCGATCTTGCCGGTCGTCGTCGTCTTACCCGAGCCCTGGAGGCCGACCATCATTATGACGACCGGGGCCGGCGCATTGAGGTCGATCGGCACGCCCTCCGAGCCGAGCATCGCGACGAGCTCGTCATGGACGATCTTGACGACCATCTGGCCCGGCTTGATCGATTTCAGGATTTCGGCGCCGACCGCCTTCTCGCGAACCTTTTCGGTGAAGGACCGCACGACATCGAGCGCGACGTCCGCTTCGAGCAGCGCACGGCGAACCTCCCGAAGCGCCGCGGAAACATCAGCTTCCGACAGGGCGCCGCGGCCGGTCAGTCCATTCAATATGGAACCAAGTCGGTCCTGGAGGCTCTCGAACATTCTCTCTTCCTTCTGGTTTCCGGATTCACCAATGGCTCAGCCGGAAACGTGGGTTCCCTCGCGCGGAAAACAAGGCGCAAAGCCAAAAACCACCCGAGGGCGCAACGCGCTGTCGGATGTTGACCTCCGGGCTCTCTTTATACCTTTGCGGGGCCCGGTCGGCGGCTTCGAAGTCATCACTTGCGAAGGAATTGGCCGCGATAAACAGCAAAGCCGGTGAAAAGTCAAGGATTGGCGCCAAATTCCCTCCTGAACCACTTCAGGTCAGCACGGCGCCTCGCCCTTCGAGCGCCTCTGCATGCTTGCGCCATCCGTCCTTGTCGCGGCTCAATACAGCGTTTTCGAGGATTTCGACCCGATAGCCGCGGTTGAGCGCTCCGTTGGCGGTATTCTGGACGCAATGGCAACCGTCAAGCCCCGTCAGCAGCAAGGTGCCAACCCTGTTTGCAGCCAGATAACCTTCGAGCGCCGGCGAGGAGAAGCCGTCGCTGAGCGATTTCACGACCTCGAAATCCGGCGACAGCGGCAGTGCGAGGCCGAGCCCTTTCGATCCCGGGATTCCCCGCCCCTCGCCAAAAAGCCAGATCATCAGCCTGATGAGCGGCGCGCGATAGACATGGCGGACGGCAATCACCGGTATCTCGGCTTCGCTCGCCTTGACGGCAGCCGTGCTGATCATGGCAAGACGCTTCTTCAAATAGGCCTCGTCCCATCCGTATTTTCCGCCGATGGAGGTGAAGTCCTTCTGTATGTCGATGACAAGCAGCGCCAGGTTCGGCCGCATCGAAATGTCGATGCGCTCGCCAGTGGTGGGCGTATTCGCCCTCCGCAATTCGTGCTTCAGGCGAAGGACGAAAAGGGCGACAGCGACGACGATCGCCCCGACCACAGCGAGAACTGCAATCACCCGCCTTCCTCCCTGCCGAATTGACGCGCCAGTTCCTCGAAGGCCGAGTCGACGCGCGCCATGACCCGAAGAGCCACCACCACCTCGGTCTGGTTGATATCGCCGAGAATCGCATGCAGCAGTTCGAGTTCGCGCTGGTGAATGGCGTTGAACAACTCACGGCCGGCGGCGCTCGGGACGCAGAAATAGGCTTTGCGGTGCTCGGGATTGGGCTTTTTCTCGATCAGAGCCTTTGCGAAGAGCCCCGCGGCGATGCGCTGAACGAACTGTCGCTTCATCGACAGCCGCTTTGCCGCCTCCGGCACGGTCAGCGGCTCGTCGCAAAGCACTTCCAGAACGGCTCTCTCGACGACCGTGATCCCCGCCCGATCGAGCATCTTCTCCACCGTCCTGTTGACGTTGAGCTGAATTGGGCGGACAAGTTTGATGGCCCTGTAGAGCCGTTCCTGTTTGTCGAAGCGGACGAGCATCGGCGCATAGTAGCAATCAAGTTGTCATCTTCAAGAATTTGTTAAGGATTATTGCCTGAACCCTGTGATGAGGCGTCCAGTGCGCCTATCTTGTTGCATGGCAACGGCAGCCGAGAGACGGCAATGAAGAAACGCGGCAATCCCTATTATACCGGCCCCGTTTCGGATCATTTCGACGGCATTCGCTTCTTCAATCCCGGCGGCACCGCGCCGGGCGGTTTCGGCGCCCTCCTGCGCTGGCAACTCGGCGGCGGTCGGACGAGATGGCCGGCGCATCATGCCAGTCCGTTCCTGCAGGCGAGACCAGCGCTCAACGTCGACGGTGACGGTCTCCGGGTGACCATGGTCGGACATGCCACACTCCTGATCCAGGTCGCCGGCGTGAACATCCTGACCGACCCGGTCTGGTCGCACCGCGCAAGCCCCTTCACCTTCGCCGGTCCGCATCGGCGCAATGCACCTGGCATTCTCATGGACGACCTGCCGCCGATCGACATCGTCCTCGTCACGCACAATCATTACGATCACCTCGATCTCGCCACGCTCACCGCATTGAACGAGGAGCACGCGCCGCGCGTCGTGACCCCGCTCGGCAACGACACGATTATCCGGCGTTCGGTTCCGAATGCCGACATTTCCGTTGTCGATTGGGGCGACCGGGTCGATGTGGAAGATGGTATCACGATCCATGCCGAGCCTTGCCACCACTGGTCAGCCCGTCGGTCCGGCGACCGGCGCATGGCGCTATGGGCCGCCTTCGTCATCGAGACGCCGGCCAGCAAGATCTATCATGTCGGCGATACCGGCTTTCACGAAGGTATCAACTATCGAGCCGCCCGCGCCAAGCATGGCCCGTTCCGCCTCGCCAACCTGCCGTTCGGCTGCTATGAGCCGCGCTGGTTCATGGCGTCGCAGCACCAGAATCCGGAGGAGGCGGTCAAGGGCATGATCGCCTGCGGCGCCGAACACGTCGCCGGGCACCACTGGGGTACGTTCCGATTGACCAATGAAGGGATCGAAGAGCCGCTGAGAGCGCTGGAGGCGGCACTCGACAGTGCCGGCATTGAACGGGCGCGCTTCAGGGCGATGCGCCCCGGCGAGATCTTCGACGTCCCTGCCACCGCATCGAAGGCCGAATGAAGCCGGCACTGGTAATTTCCGGGCTTTTCCGCCATATACAGCGCAAACGAAGGATGCCTCCCGAAGTGGAGGCGAGTTTGGATAATCGCGACATGGCCGACAGCGTGCAATTTGCCAGGATGAACGGGCTTGGAAACAAGATCCTGGTCGTCGACATGCGCGGCCGCAAGGACCGCGTCACGCCTCATGCTGCGGTCGCGCTTAATGCCGATCCGGCAACTGAGTTTGACCAGATCATGGCGATCCACGATCCGAAGGCCGTCGGCACCGATGCCTGGATCGACATCATCAATTCCGACGGATCAATGGCGCAGGCCTGCGGCAATGGCACCCGCTGCGTCGTACAGGCACTTGCCGCCGAGACCGGCAAGAAGGCTTTCCTCTTCCACACTGTTGCTGGACTCCTCGAAGCCAAGGAGCACGACGACGGCACGATCTCCGTTGACATGGGAAGCCCACGTTTCGGGTGGAGCGAGATCCCCCTGGCCGAAGAATTCCACGACACGAGCCGGATCGAACTGCAGATCGGTCCGATCGACGATCCGGTGCTGCATTCGCCTTCCGTCGCCTCAATGGGCAACCCGCATGCGATCTTCTGGGTTGACAACGACCTCTGGTCCTACGAGCTCGATCGCTTCGGACCGCTCCTCGAAAATCATCCGATCTTCCCGGAGCGCGCCAATATCTCGATCGCGCGGGTCCGTTCGCGCGACGAGATGGACCTGAGGACCTGGGAGCGCGGCGCGGGCCTGACGCTTGCCTGCGGCTCGGCCGCCTGTGCCGCTGCCGTCAGCGGCGCAAGAACTGGTCGGACGGAGCGGACGGTAACCGTGAACGTGCCGGGCGGGCCGCTCCTTATCGAATGGCGCGAGAAGGACGACCACGTCATCATGACCGGGCCGGCCGAATGGGAATGGTCGGGCACGCTCGATCCCGCAACGGGCGCGTTTCAGCGCGACGGCGCTGTGGCTGGCAATAGCGGAGCGCGGGCGCTTTGAGCGGCGTCGAGGTCATAACCTTCGGCTGCCGTCTCAATACCTATGAATCGGAAGTGATGCGGGCCGAAGCCGAGAAGGCGGGGCTTAACAACGCCATTCTCGTCAACACCTGCGCGGTGACCGGCGAGGCCGTACGCCAGGCGCGTCAGGCGATCCGTCGCGCGCGCCGCGACAACCCGCACGCCCGTATCATCGTCACCGGCTGCGCCGCCCAGACCGAGAAGGAGACCTTCGCAGGAATGGCGGAGGTGGATGCGGTCCTCGGCAACGAAGAGAAGCTTAAGAGCGCCTCCTATCGCTCCCTGCCGGATTTCGGCGTTTCGGCAGAGGAAAAGCTGCGCGTCAACGACATCATGAGCGTCCGCGCGACCGCGCCGCAGATGATCAAACACATTGACGGGCATGTCCGCGCCTTTATTCAGGTGCAGAACGGTTGCGACCACCGCTGCACCTTCTGTATCATCCCCTATGGCCGCGGCAATTCCCGCTCCGTGCCGATGGGCGCCGTCGTGGATCAGGCGCGCCGGCTCTTAGAAAGTGGCTACCGCGAGATCGTGCTGACTGGCGTCGACGCGACGAGCTATGGCGCCGACCTTCCGGGAACGCCGACACTCGGGCTGCTCGCGAAGACGCTGTTGAAGCAGGTGCCGGACATCCTGCGCCTGCGCCTTTCGTCGATCGACAGCATCGAGGCGGACAAGCACCTTCTCGACCTGATCGCCGATGAGCCGCGCTTCATGCCGCATCTGCATCTTTCGCTCCAGCACGGCGACGACCTGATACTGAAGCGGATGAAGCGGCGGCATACGAGCGCTGATGCCAGCGCCTTCTGCAACCAGGTCCGCGGTTTAAGGCCGGACATCAGCTTCGGCGCCGACATGATCGCCGGCTTTCCAACCGAAACCGAAGAGATGTGGGAGAATGCGGTGCGTCTCGCGGAGGATTGCGGCATCGCGCATCTCCACGTCTTTCCCTATAGCCCGCGCCCAGGCACGCCGGCCGCGCGCATGCCGCAGCTTGATCGCCCCCTCGTCAAGGAGCGCGCAGCGCGCCTGCGTGCGAAGGGCGCGGAACTCTACGCCGCCCATCTCGACCGAATGGTCGGCAGCGAGCAGACGATTCTTGTCGAGATGAACGGGCTGGCGCACACCGAAAACTTCACGCTCGTCGATGCGGCCGGCCTCGAGCCGCGATCGCTCGTTGCGGTCACAATTACCGGCCACAATGGCAAGCATCTGACGATGCAACAAAAACAGATGGCTGCGGCCTGAAATCCGGACATTCCCATGGCGATTGGTTTCATCAAGAAGATCTTCTCCTTCGGCAAGGGCGCCGTCGAGGAGAAACCCGTGGTACCGGAGGAGGCGCTGGAGGCGGCACCGGACGCGGTGACGATAACCCCCGCTGCCCCGTCGGAAGATCTCCCCGACGCGCCGAGGGCAGTCGAGGTCACCGAGGAGGGCGACCGTGGCGCGATCGCGGAGGCCGAAGCCGGCGCAGGAGAAATTGCACCCTCGACCGGGAGCGCCGCAGATGAGATCGATGCCAGTGGCGAAGAGGTCGAGGCAAACGCCGAGGCCGCTGCCGACGAAAGCGTTGCAATAGAAGACGAGAGCGCGCCTCCCCCAATCTCCCCCCCTTTGGGGGAGATGCCCGGCAGGGCGGAGGGGGGTGAGCTCTCTCCCGACCACGCCGCGGGACCTGAAGAACACAAAGCCAAGGCCGAGACACCCCCCTCTGTTCCTTCGGGACATCTCCCCCACAAGGGGCGAGATCAGAGCGAGACTGAGGCAACTGCAGAGGCCGAACAGGCCCGCGCTGCGGAGAAAGCAGCTGATGTGGACGGCGTCCCCGCATCGTCCGACACAAGCGCAGAAGAGACCGATACGAAAGGCGAGAATGCCAAGGCAAGCCGCGACTTCGCGCAGCATGAAGACACTGCCACGTACGAACCGGTCCCGGTGAGCGACGAGAGCGTGCCTCCTCCAATCTCCCCCCTTGTGGGGGAGATGCCCGGCAGGGCAGAGGGGGCTGGCACCGTTTCCGAGCCCACCGTTGCGCTCGATGATAAGGCCAACGCCGCGACGCCCCCCTCCGTCCCTTCGGGACGTCTCTCCGACATGGAGGGAGATCAAATCGCAGCCGCCCCCAGCCTGCCCAAGGGCTTTGCCAGCGCGGAAAAACGCCCGAAGGAAGAAGCCGCAGCGCCGCAGGCGAAACTCAATTGGTACCAGCGCCTGCGCCGCGGCCTTGCCCGCTCCTCGTCGCACCTGAAGGGCCAGATCACCAGCCTCTTCACCAAGAGGAAGCTCGACGAGGCGACGCTGCAGGATCTCGAAGACCTGCTGATCCAGGCCGACCTCGGTGTCGAGACGGCAATGCGCATCACCGATACGCTCGCCTCCGAGCGCTATGGCAAGGATGTTTCCGGCGAAGACGTGTCCCGCATCATGGCCGGCGAGATCACCAAGGTGCTGGCACCAGTCGCAAAGCCCCTGGAGCTCGATCTCAGCCATAAGCCGCACGTGATCCTCGTCGTCGGCGTCAACGGCACCGGCAAGACCACGACGATCGGCAAGCTTGCCGCCAAGCTTTCCGGCGCGGGCCTGAAAGTGATGCTCGCGGCCGGTGACACCTTCCGCGCCGCAGCGATCGAACAATTGAAGATCTGGGCCGAACGCACGAAATCCGACATCGTCTCCTCGAAGCTCGGCGCCGACGCGGCCGGCCTTGCCTATGAAGCATTCCAGCTCGCACGCGAGAAGAAGTCGGACGTGCTGATCATCGACACGGCCGGGCGGCTGCAGAACAAGACCGAACTGATGGCGGAACTCGAAAAGATCGTCCGCGTCCTCGGCAAGCTCGATCCCGACGCGCCGCACACCGTCTTGCAGACGCTCGACGCGACGACTGGGCAGAATGCCCTGCAGCAGGTCGAGATTTTCCGCAACGTCGCGGGCGTCAGTGGCCTGATCATGACCAAGCTCGACGGCACCGCGCGCGGCGGCATTCTCGTGGCGATCTCCGCCAAGCATAAGCTGCCGGTCTATTTCATCGGCGTCGGCGAGGGTATCGACGATCTCGAGCCCTTCGAGGCGAAGGATTTCGCCGAGGCGATCGCCGGTGTTGCCGCCTGACAGCGAGGGCCGACGATGCTTAGAAGAACGATCGGCCCGCCTCGTTGATATGGTTTTGCCGCAATGCTGGTGTTATGAGCAGCCGAAGGGGGGCGAGGAAACGTGTGAACCGCTTTTCCGCCCGGGTCCCGCTCCGCTGCATTCTCCTTCAGTCGGAACCGATTTAAGGAGAATGCAGGAACTAAAATGCTACAGCGACCTTTGCGTGTCTCGTGGGACGCGTGGCGCGGTAGAAGGCGCGATATGCAAGAACAGGATCCGCATATGTCGACAATCGAAGCCGCCAAACCGCGGACAGAAGTGAGCCCGCTGCTGAAGCTCGTGCTGGAGCTCGGGCCACTCATGGTCTTCTTCTTCGCCAATTCCCGCGGCGACTGGCTGGCGAGCCGCTTTCCCATGCTCGCCGAGCTCGGCGGACCGATCTTCATCGCCACCGGGCTCTTCATGGCGGCAACGGCGATCGCGCTTGTCGCTTCCTGGATGCTGACCCGAACGCTGCCGATGATGCCGCTCGTTTCCGGGATCGTCGTATTCGTCTTCGGCGCGCTGACGCTCTGGCTGCAGAACGACACTTTCATCAAGATGAAACCGACGATCGTCAACGCGCTCTTCGGCGCGATCCTGCTCGGCGGGCTCCTGTTCGGCAAGTCCCTGCTCGGTTACGTCTTCCATTCCGCCTTCAAGCTGGATGAGAATGGTTGGCGGAAGCTGACGATCCGCTGGGGTCTGTTCTTCCTGTTCCTCGCGGTGCTGAACGAGACCGTCTGGCGTACCTTCTCGACGGATTTCTGGGTGGCCTTCAAAGTCTGGGGAACGATGCCGATCACCATTGTTTTCACCCTCGCCCAGATGCCATTAATCATGAAACATTCGCTCGAACAGGATAGCGCCGAGTGACGATCGCGGCGGGGACCGACGACAACCGACAACGCTGGGCCTGGTTCTGGCTGATCGCCTGCCTCGGCGTGGTCGCGATCCAGATACTGACGCAGTATCTCATGGGCCGGCTTTGGATCTGCGAGTGCGGCTACGTCAAACTCTGGGAAGGCGTGGTCAAGTCCAGCGGCAACTCGCAGCACCTCACCGACTGGTACACGCCGTCCCACATCATTCACGGCTTCCTCTTCTATGGTCTCGGACATCTGCTCCTGCGCGGCAAGCCGCTGAGCGCGCGCCTCCTCCTTGCGACCGTGATCGAATCCGCCTGGGAAATCGCCGAAAACACCCCGATGGTGATCAACCGCTACCGTTCGGCGACGATCTCGCTCGACTATTTCGGCGACAGCATCCTAAACTCCACGATGGACACGCTCGCTATGGCCACAGGCTTCCTGCTCGCATCACGGCTACCGGTCGCCGTCACGGTCGCAATCGCAGTCGTGCTGGAACTCTTCACCGCCTGGACGGTGCGCGACAATCTGACCTTGAACGTTCTGATGCTCGTCTGGCCGCTCGATGCGGTGAAGGCATGGCAGGCGGGGCTTTAATTCGTCCGCATTCGCCTCTCATCCGACCTCCCGGCCACCTTCTCCCCGCATGCGGGAGACTCGCGGCGCCCGCTCGGCCCTTCACCGTCATCCCTCGCCCCGCTTGCGGGGAGGGTTAGGGTGAGGGGCAATTACGCCCGCGCTTCACTATTTGAATTTCAGCCTAACTTTTGATCACCGCTCACGAAGCCGCAAGCGCCTTTTCGATCGCCGGCATCAGCCCTTCCTTGAGGCTACGTTCGTCGAACGGACCGACGCGCTTGTAGAGGATCGTGCCGTCGGCTCCGACGAGGTAGGACTCGGGGATGCCGTAGACGCCCCAGTCGATCGCGGCCTTGCCGCGCGGATCGACACCGATCGCCGAAAACGGGTTGCCGAGCTCGCCCAGGAAACGCAAGGCGTTTTCGTTTTGGTCCTTGTAGTTGATACCGACAACGGTGAGGCGGGGATCCTTGGAGAGTTGCAGGATGATGGGGTGCTCCTGCCGGCAAGGCACGCACCAGGAGGCCCAGACATTGACGAGCGTCAGCTTGCCCTTGATCGCCGCATCGTTGAGCGCCGGCATCGGCTGGCCCGCAAGCGTTGCGCCTTCAAGCGGCGGCAGATTGAGCTTCGGCGCCTTTGTGCCGATCAACGCCGACGGGATTTCGCTCACATCCTTGCCGGAATTCAACTGGGTCCAGAAGATCAGCGCCAGTGCCGCGAAGATGATCAGCGGCAGCGCCGCGAACACGAACCGCAAAGCGCCCGGCCTGCGCTCGTCCGGCGGAGGTGCGTGGGTGCTGCTCATCGACCGGCCCCGCCAGAAGCCTCCGCCGAGCGCCGTCGAATGCCTGCCGCTTCGAACTCCTTCAACTCACGCTGACGAGCGCGGCCATCGCCGATGACCCAGAACACGAGTCCCGCCACCGTAACGGCGGCGACGGCATAGCTGGCAAAGACAAAGGCGGCGTGGCTCATCATAGTGCCTGCGCCTCCCGGCCGGCGCTGCGAACAGCTTGACGGCGGAGCGACGTGACCCGGCGGCGCCAGATCTCGTTGCGCATGGCGGCGATGTGCAGTGTAAAGAACAACAGCGTGAAGGCGACCGCCATACTGAAAAGCGGCCACAAAAACTCGGGATCGATCGTCGGACCGTCGAGGCGCAAAACGCTCGCGGGCTGATGCAGTGTATTCCACCATTCGACCGAGAACTTGATGATCGGAATGTTGACGAAGCCGACCAGGACGAGGACGGCGGACACTCTCGCCGACCGGGCCGGATCGTCCATTGCGCGGTTGAGCGCAATCAGGCCGAGGTACATGAGGAAGAGCACGAAAACTGAGGTCAGCCGCGCATCCCAGACCCACCAGGCGCCCCACATCGGCTTGCCCCAGAGCGAACCGGTGACGAGCGCGAGAAAGGTGAAACAGGCGCCGATGGGTGCGGCCGCCTTGGCGGAAACGTCGGCCAGCGGATGGCGCCACACGAGCGTGCCGAGCGCGGAGATCGCCATCACCGTGTAGCACATCATCGCCAGCCAGGCGGCCGGCACATGCACATACATGATGCGCACCGTCTCGCCCTGCTGGTAGTCGCCTTCAGTGGTGAAGGACAGCCAGAGGCCGGCGGCGAACAACAGGGCGGTAGCGACGGCAAACCAGGGCAGGACACGGTCAGCCAAAGCCAGAAACCGGGTCGGGTTGGCGAGATCGCTGAATTTGCGGATAGCCAGGCTGTTTTCGCTCATGACGGCTCTTTAACGCGGAAGCATGCCTTCCGCAATTGACCTACAGCGCCGCGCGTCCTTTAGACGCGCAAAGGTCGCTGTAGCACTTTGAACTACTGCATAATTTTAGCCTTAGATCGAATTCGGTCTAAGGAATTACGCACGGATCAATCACGACTACGTCAACGCATGTCGTCCAAACCGGCGCAGCGGTTCGGCTCAACGACCTGTATCGACAAACTGCCGCGCGTCGCATTAATGCGCTTGAACCCTTACCGGCTCTCAATCGGCTGAATGCCGGAGCGCGGCGGCCGCCGCGACCGGACCGATCACCGCGAAGAACAGGGTTATCGCCATCAATATCATGAAAGGCGGCAGAAACGGGGCGGGATCTTCGATCGCCGCATAAACCGCGCTGACGCCGAAGATCAGCACGGGGATGGCAAGCGGCAGAACGAGAATCGAGACGAGCAGCCCGCCGCGCGGCAAGGCGACCGCGACCGCGGCGCCGACCGCACCGATAAAGGTGATCGCGGGCGTTCCGGCGAGAAGCGTCAGCATAGTGGCGCCGATCGCCAGCTCGTTCATGTTCATGAAGAGGCCGAGCAGCGGCGAGGCGATGACGAGCGGCAGGCCGGTCGCGGCCCAATGTGCCGCGCACTTCACGAAAACAGTCATGAGCAGCGGCGTTTCCTGCATCAGCAGGAGATCGAGCGAGCCGTCCTCGCGCTCCGCCTGGAAAAGACGGTCGAGACCGAGCAACGAGGCCAGCAGCGCACCGATCCAGAGCATCGCCGGGCCGATGCGCGACAGAAGATTGAGGTCCGGTCCGACCCCGAAAGGGACGACGGCAACGACGGTCATGAAGAACAGCACGCCGATCATGGTGCCGCCACCGGCGCGCACCGAAAGCTTAAGGTCGCGGAAGAAGAGGGCGATCAATGCGTGAACCCCTTCATCTGCAAGCTCTGCGTCGATCCGAGCCCGAGAGGCTGATGCGTGGCGGCAATGAGGATGCCGCCACGTTCGAGATGAGCCGTCACAAGCGCCGCGAACAACTTGTCCGCCCCCGCATCGAGAGCGGCGGTCGGCTCGTCGAGCAACCAGATCGGCCTGTAGGCGGCGAGAAGCTTGGCCATGGCCATGCGCCGCTGCTGGCCGGCAGAAAGATAGCCGAAGGGCAGGTGCGTGATGCCGGCAAGCCCGACGGCTTCGGCCGCCGCCGCGACGTCGATGCCGGAGCCTCCGGGCGAATCACCCATGAACCGCTGCCAGAAGGAAAGATTTTCCCGGACGGTCAGTTCCTGCTTCATTGCATTGCGATGGCCGAGATAGTGGCTGAGCTCGTAGGGATGGGCGATTTCGGCCGGCCCTCCCTCGATTCTGAGCCTCCCCGATTCGGCCCGCAAAAGGCCCGCCAGAACCCTCAGCAGGGTCGACTTGCCGGAGCCGTTCGGACCCGTGACCACAAGGGCCTCTCCTGCTCCAAGCGCAAAGGAAATATCGTTAAAAATCAGGTCCTCGCCGCGCCTCGCACTCAAACCTTCAGCCAGCAGGCGCATGTATTTTCAGCTTCCCTTGACGCTCTTTGCCGCACAGCAAAAAAAGTTCCGATTGAACCTTGGTTGGTCTGGCACCATCTGGAGAAATTATCTATAACGCCGCCAACACGCCAGCGGTCGGCGTGAATTTCATCCAAGCGCCGAACATGGAATGACATTCCACGTACGGACAGCGGAAATGGCCGCACCCGCATCCCATTTCGCGCTTCACAAGCGCTCGGGCGTTCGTACGTCAGTTTTTGGCGATCAGACGGAACGGGGTATTATCCAGTGTCCAAATCCCTAGACAGTTTCAATTGTCGCTCCACGCTCACCGTCAATGGCGTGGATTATGTCTATTACAGCCTTCCGCAGGCGGAAGCGAACGGCCTCGCCGGCGTTTCGAAGCTTCCCTATTCGATGAAGGTGCTGCTGGAGAACCTGCTGCGTAATGAGGATGGCCGCTCGGTCACCAAGAAGGACATCGAGAACGTCGCCGCATGGCTCAGCGACAAGGGCACCGCGGAAAACGAAATCGCCTACCGTCCTGCTCGCGTGCTGATGCAGGACTTCACCGGCGTCCCGGCCGTCGTCGACCTCGCGGCCATGCGTGACGCCATGGTCTCGCTTGGCGGCGACCCGGAGAAGATCAACCCGCTCGTACCCGTCGACCTCGTCATCGACCACTCGGTCATCGTCGACGAATTCGGCACGCCTCAGGCCTTTGCCCGCAACGTCGAGCTGGAATATCAGCGCAACGGTGAGCGCTACCGCTTCCTGAAGTGGGGCCAGCAGGCCTTCAAGAACTTCCGCGTCGTGCCGCCCGGCACCGGCATCTGTCACCAGGTCAATCTGGAGTATCTCGGCCAGACGGTCTGGACCCGCGAAGAGAACGGCGAAGTCACCGCCTACCCGGACACCTGCGTCGGCACCGACAGCCACACGACCATGATCAACGGCCTCGGCGTGCTCGGCTGGGGCGTCGGTGGCATCGAAGCGGAAGCCGCGATGCTCGGCCAGCCGGTCTCCATGCTTCTGCCGGAAGTCATCGGCTTCAAGCTGACTGGCAAGCTCAAGGAAGGCGTGACCGCGACCGATCTGGTTCTGACGGTCGTCCAGATGCTGCGTAAGAAGGGCGTAGTTTCGAAGTTCGTCGAATTCTTCGGCCCCGGCCTCGACAACATGACGCTCGCCGACCGCGCGACGATCGGCAACATGGGTCCGGAATACGGCGCGACCTGCGGCTTCTTCCCGGTCGACGCCGAAACGATCAACTATCTCACCATGTCCGGTCGTGAAGAGCAGCGCATCGCGCTGGTCGAAGCCTATTCGAAGGCGCAGGGCATGTGGCGCGAAGGCGATGGCGCCGAACTCGTCTTCACCGACACGCTGGAACTCGACCTCGGCGACGTCGTGCCGTCGATGGCCGGCCCCAAGCGTCCGGAAGGCCGCATTGCCCTGGAAAACATCGCTTCCGGCTTCGCTACCGCGCTCGAAGGCGACTACAGGAAGCCCGGCCAGCTTTCGAACCGTTATGCCGTCGAAGGCACGGACTTCGATCTTGGCCACGGCGACGTTGCGATCGCAGCCATCACCTCCTGCACCAACACCTCGAACCCGTCGGTGCTGATCGCGGCCGGCCTGCTCGCCCGCAACGCGGTCGCCAAGGGCCTGAAGACGAAGCCGTGGGTCAAGACTTCGCTCGCGCCCGGATCGCAGGTCGTCGGCGAATATCTGGCGAAGTCCGGCCTGCAGGCCGACCTCGACAAGCTCGGCTTCAACCTGGTCGGCTTCGGCTGCACCACCTGCATCGGCAACTCCGGACCGCTGCCAGGTCCGATCTCGAAGACGATCAACGACAAGGGCCTGATCGCCGCCGGCGTCCTTTCCGGTAACCGCAACTTCGAGGGCCGCATCTCGCCGGACGTCCAGGCGAATTACCTCGCCTCGCCGCCGCTCGTCGTCGCCTATGCGCTGGCCGGCACGGTCCAGAAGGACCTGACCAAGGAGCCGATCGGAGAGGACAATGATGGCAAGCCGGTCTACTTGAAGGACATCTGGCCGACCTCGCAGGAGATCCAGGACTTCATCTTCAAGTACGTCACCCGCGAACTCTATGCGACGAAATATGCGGACGTGTTCAAGGGCGATGCCAACTGGCAGGCGGTTCAGGTCCCGGCCGGGCAGACCTATGCCTGGGACGAGGCTTCCACCTATGTCCAGAACCCGCCCTACTTCGTCGGCATGGGCAAGAGGGGCGCCGGCATCTCCGACATCAAGGGCGCCCGCGTCCTCGGCCTCTTCGGCGACAAGATCACCACCGACCACATTTCTCCGGCCGGTTCGATCAAGGCCCAGTCGCCTGCGGGCTCTTACCTGCTTGGCCATGGCGTCGGCGTCGCCGACTTCAACCAGTACGGCACGCGTCGCGGCAACCACGAGGTGATGATGCGCGGGACCTTCGCCAATATCCGCATCCGTAACCACATGCTCGGCCCGAACGGCAAGGAAGGTGGCTACACCATCCACTATCCGTCGAAGGAGGAGATGTCGATCTACGACGCCGCCATGATGTACAAGGAAGAGGGCGTTCCGCTCGTCATCTTCGCCGGCGTTGAATACGGCAACGGTTCTTCGCGCGACTGGGCGGCAAAGGGCACCAACCTGCTTGGCGTCAAGGCCGTGATCGCCCAGTCCTTCGAGCGCATCCACCGCTCGAACCTCGTCGGCATGGGCGTCATTCCCTTTGTCTTCGAGGAAGGCATGACCTGGGAATCGCTGGGCTTGAAGGGTGACGAGGTCGTGACGATCGACAATCTTGCCAACGTACAGCCGCGCGAGAAGCGCGTGGCCCGGATCGCCTATGGCGATGGCTCGGTCAAGGAAGTTCCGCTGATCTGCCGCATCGACACGCTTGACGAGGTCACCTACGTCAACAATGGCGGCATTCTGCAGACGGTTCTACGCGACCTCGCAGCCTGAGTCTGCTAACCATCTTACGGCTTGAAGCCGGGGCATCGAATGATGCCCCGGCTTTTTCACATCTTAGTAGCGGCAGGTGGCGAAATGCTCACTCCAACGTGACTTTCCGTTGAAGAACGGCCGTCGTATGTATGAATTCCAGCATTCGAGCCTGCCTACAATAAAGTGACGCCATGACA
Source organism: Ensifer sp. IC4062 (assembly GCF_020193575.1). Classification (GTDB taxonomy): domain Bacteria; phylum Pseudomonadota; class Alphaproteobacteria; order Rhizobiales; family Rhizobiaceae; genus Sinorhizobium. The sequence goes on along the minus strand of NZ_JADYVD010000024.1, from coordinate 18,720 downwards.
TTTGCCTATAAGACAACCATCCGGCGTCTCGCCCTGACGATAGGGCTTCTGGGAGCAGGTTGCGGAGCGGTTGCGGCGGACGACGGGAAGGCAATCAAAGGCGTCGTCGAACTCTTCACCAGCCAGGGCTGCTCCTCCTGTCCGCCGGCAGATGCGGCGCTAAAAAAGCTCGTCGATGAGGGCGACGTCGTCGCGCTCGCCTACCACGTCGACTATTGGAACTATCTCGGCTGGGCAGACACGCTCGCTTCCAAGGAAAATACCGAACGGCAATATGCCTACGCGCGCATGCTCGGCCGCAACGGCGTCTATACGCCCCAGGCGATCCTAAACGGGCGCGATCATCTCAACGGCGCCAATCTGCAGGCGATCAGGAGCCGGCTCGACGCGATGAATGCCGAGGGCCGGGGGCTGCCCGTGCCGGTCCAGGCGGCGATTGGCGACGATGGAATCTCGATCAAGGTCGGGGCCGGCGAGGGCAAGGCAAATGTCGTCGTCGTCTATTTCGACCGGGCCAAGGTGGTCGATGTCCAGAAAGGCGAAAACAGCGGCAAGCAGATCGCCTATTGGCATGCCGTGCGCGACATACAGACAATCGGCATATGGGATGGCAAGCCGGCCGAATTCACCTTGCCCGCCTCAGTCCTGATCGAGGGAAATGGCAACAGTGGCTGCGCCGTCCTGCTGCAATCGATGAAAGATGCGGAAACGCCGGGGGCCATCGTTGGAGCGGCAGCCGTTCTGGCCGGCCCGCAGGGCAAGCTTTGAACTCAGTGATGTCTGAGACGGCGGGATTTTCTAAGACGGGGGTGGTTCGGCCCGGCAGCATCGAGGGGCTGGGGCTGAGGGTTCGAAGTTACCGGACCGAACCGGTCATGTCTGCGTTCGTAATATCTCCCGCAGCATGACGACCTGTCCGGACATACGGTGGCAACGACTCTGTCCGGCAGCAGGCGAAGTCTTGCCGTGAATTGGGGCGGCGGTTTGACTGAATTGCGGCAACGGAAAGAATTGCCGGCATTGTTCACCGGCTTCCGACTTGCTTTTCCGCTCGTGTCAGGCACACTGTCGTGGTCCTGTCACATCAGAAGGCCAAAATGCTGATGACCGATCAACCGGATTTACCGGAAGGCGAGACGCGTCGCCAGGGCCAGGCCACATCGCAAGTGGTCGACTTTCACGAATACAAAAACGCCAGGAATCCCCCTCCCGTTACATTTCATCGCCGCGAACTCGACCAGATTTTGCGGGTCTATGGCCGTATGGTCGGCGAAGGCGAATGGCGCGACTATGCGATCGACCACACGAAGGATCGAGCCGTATTCTCCGTGTTCAAGCGATCGGGGGAAACGCCGCTCTACCGGATCGAGAAAAATCCGAAGCTTGCGGCAAAGCAGGGTGCCTATAGCGTACTCAACGCCCACGGCACGATATTGAAGCGCGGCCATGAGCTTGCCCTGGTGCTCAAGATTTTCGACAAGGTCCTGAAGCTCGTCGAGACCTGACGCGATAACTCCCTTGGAATTTATCCCTCATCGGCCTACCGGCACCCCGTTAGGCGGGCCGAGGGGCTATGTCGCGCCTCAGGTTTGCTCGCCCGGCGAACAGGAGGGGTTAGGGCGAGAGGACCTAGGTCCGGTAGAGCGTATCCGGATAGACGCCTTCGGCGGGATCGCTGGCCGTCCCGTCTCCAAGCGCGAGCTGCATGATCGCCGTGTCGAGCCAGCGGCCGTGCTTGAAGCCGGTCGCTTTCATCAATCCCTGATGTTCGAAGCCGAGTGCCCTATGCAGCGCGATCGATGACGGGTGCGCGCCGCCGATTACCGCGACCATCTGGCGGAAGCCAAGTACCGTGCATCGCCTGATCAGTTCCGCGAGCAATGCCCTGCCGACGCCTTTGCCCCGGGCCTCTGGCGCGAGATAGATGGAGTCCTCCACCAGGAAGCGATAGGCCGTCCGCGTCCGGAATGCGGAAGCGTAGGCGTAGCCGATGATCGCCCTGCCATGATCCTCCTGTGCGACGATATAGGGATAGCCGTTGCCGGTTATCGTTGAAAAGCGGAGCGCCATCTCCGCCTCGGAGGGCGGCGTTATCTCGTAGGTCGCCACGCCGTTTAGAACGGACTCGCGGTAGATCTCGGTAATTGCGGGAAGATCGGCAGCGACGGCGTCGCGGAGAGTGACAGACATGGGACTTCGTGATGTTGGGTTACCCCGATCAAATCGCATGGATCGGACGGCGCGATCAAGACCGTTCTACTTCACAGCGCCGCGCGCCCAATCGGACGCACAAGGACGCGGCAACAAAAAAGGCGGCCGAAGCCGCCTTTCTGTGAATGCGCGTCTCACTACTCGTTCTTGTTGCCCAAGAACTGCAGCAGGAACATGAACAGGTTGATGAAGTCGAGATAGAGCGTCAGCGCGCCCATGATGGCCTTGCGGCCAGCAACCGCGACGTCATCTGCCTCGTAATACATTTCCTTGATCTTCTGCGTGTCGTAGGCGGTCAGGCCGGCGAAGACCAGCACGCCAATGACCGAGATCGCGAACCCGAGCGCCGAAGACGCCAGGAAGATGTTGACGATCGATGCGATGATCAGGCCGAAGAGGCCCATGATCAGGAACGTGCCGAAGCCCGACAGATCTTTCTTCGTCGTGTAACCGTAAAGCGACAGGGCGCCGAAGGAGGCGGCCGTGACGAAGAACGTCTGCACGATGCTCTGGCCGGTGAAGACCAGGAAGATCGAGGACAGCGAAAGCCCCATCAAGGCGGCGTAGATCCAGAACGTCGTCTGCGCTGCGGAGACGCTCATCGAATTGATGCGGAAGCTCATGAAGAAAACCAGCGCCAACGGCGCCAGCATCACGACCCACTTCAAGGGCGAAGCGTAGATGAGCTGGGCGAATGCCGGATTGGAGACGGCAAGCGCATAGGTTCCATAAGCTGCTACACCTGTGATCGCCAGCCCGAGAGCCATCAGGTTGTAGACCTTCAGCATGTAAGCGCGAAGGCCTTCGTCGATCACGGCACCCGCCTGAGCGCCGGCGGGCGACATTCGGGTTTGGTAGTTTCTCAGATCAGCCATTGTTTCCTCATTTAAGCCCCGGTTGGAATGACGGTGTCGGGCGATAAGTGTCTTCAAGCGCCCAGGCGCCGCTGCGGGGCTCCAGCATGCCTGTGGACAAATATGATGTTGAATGCGATCCCGCACAAGACCCGGAAGGACCGGAATCGCGCAAAGCCAGGCCTCGAACCATCAAACAAGGGTGATTTACGGTTAATTGCCGCGGTCACAATTCGCGCAGCACCGGAGCTGCCTTCTGACCGAGAATGCGCCAGGTTCCGGCAAGACCGATGCCGACGGTCATGACAAGCGCGACGACGATGGTGGCGACCGCGACATCCGGCAGGAAATCTGACGGTAGCGTCATCACGCGGCTGACGACGAACCAGGCGGAAACGCCCCCGGCGAACAGAGCGAACACGGCGGTTGCGAAGCCGAGAATGATGTATTCGTAGCTGAAGGCGCGGATCAGTGTGCCGCGCGTAGCACCCAACGTCTTCAACACCACCGCATCGTGAATGCGCGCACGGTTGCCGGCGGCGAGCGCCCCCGCAAGAACGAGAACCGACGCGATAAGCGCGACCGCGGCGGCGGCGCGGATGGCCGTGGCAAGCTGCCCAAGAAGCGTATTGACGATATCGAGCGCATCCTTGACGCGCACGCTGGTGATCGTCGGATAGGTATTGGTGACCGACTTCAAGACCGCCGCTTCCTCCTTGGCCGTGGCATCCGGATCGATGACGGTTGCGAGCCAGGCATGCGGTGCGCCGGCAAAGGTGTTCGGCGAGAAGACCATGACGAAGTTAATCGACAGCGATTCCCATTCGACATTGCGGAAATTGACGATCTTCGCGGTAACGTTGCGGCCGAGCACGTTGACAGTTACCGTGTCGCCGAGTTTCAGGCCTAGCTCGCGGGCTTCCTCCGCCGAGAACGAAACCAGCGGTTCACCCTGGTAGTCCTCGGGCCACCAGGAGCCTTCGGTGAGCGTCGAGTTCTCCGGCCGATTTTTGGCATAGGTGATGCCGCGGTCGCCGCGCAGCACCCATTGCCCGCCGGGCGGCACGTTGCGGCTGTTCACGTCCTCGCCGTTGAATGCCACGATGCGCCCGCGCAACATCGGCACTTCGACAACCTTGCCCTGCGGCATCGCCTGAGCAAGCAGCGACCGGAAGCCTTGGATCTCGCTGCCCTGGATGTCGACGAAGAAGAAATTGGGCGCCCGTTCGGCCATGTCGCCGGTGAGTTCGCGCCGAAGATTGCCGTCGATGAGCGCCAGTGTCACCAGCAAGGCGAGACCGAGGCCAAGCGACAGCACCACTGACGGCGTCAGGGCGCCGGGGCGATGGATGTTGCCGATCGCCAATCTCAGCGCCGGCGAATTCACCCGCGGGCTGCGCCGCGCCAGCCACGAAATGAGCCACGACACGCCGCGCAGCAGGATGAAGGCGAAGGCGATTGCGCCGAGGAAGATCAGAGAAATGCTGCGATCATACGCCGTCCAGACGGCGAGTCCGGCGAGCGCCGCAAGGCACGCAAGCGCTCCTGCGAGATAGGGCCAGGCCGGAAAGCCGGACGGTTCGAAACCCTGTTGCCGGAAAAGCGCCGTTGCCGGCACCCGGCGCGCGCGGCCGAGTGGCAGGATGGCGAAGGCGAGCGCCGTCAGCAGGCCGAAAAGCGCCGCGAGGCCGAGCGCCGACGGGTAGAGCTGGAACGATGTCGGAACAGGCAGCACATCGGCGAGGAACTGAGCCGCGACAAAGGGGATCAGAGCACCGAAAACGAGGCCGATGCCGATGCCGATCAGCGCGATCATGAGGATCTGCGCGAGGTAGATCATGGCGACCAGTGACGCCGGGGCGCCGAGGCATTTGAAGGTTGCGATGACGCTGCGCTTTCCATCGAGATAGGCGCGCACGGCATTGGCGACGCCCACGCCACCGACGATCAGCGCCGTCAGGCCAACGAGCGTCAGGAACTGCGAGAAACGGGTGATGTTGGCGTTGAGCGACGGGGCGGCATTGCCGCTTGTTCGGATCGACCAGCCGGCCGACGGGAATCGCTTCTCCGCCTCGGAGCGAACTGATGCGACACGCCGTGGATCGGCAAGCTTGATCTTGTAACCGTGCTCGACGAGGCTGCCGGTCTGCACGAGCCCCGAAGCAGCAAGCGTGTCGGCCGCAATCATCAGCCGCGGCGCAAAACCGAACCCGTCGGAAAGCGCGTCCGGCTCCCGGACGATCGTGGCGTTGATGCGAACCCGCGCATTGCCGAGCAGGATTTCTTCGCCGGGGCTGATGCCCAGACGCTCGAGCAGCAGCGGCGCGGCCACCGCACCAAACGCCCCCTCCTGTTTGGACAGGAGTTCGGCGAGCGGCCTGGCTGGCTCGCTTTCAAAAGTGCCATAGAGCGGGTAGGCACGGTCGACGGCCTTCAATTCGACGAGCGCCTGGTTGGAACCATCGGGGAGGCGCGCCATGGAGCGCAGGCCCGAGGAAACGGAGACCTTTCCCAGACTGTCGAGGAAGGCGCGCTCCTCGGCTGTCGCCACGCGATTGTTGAGTTCGAAGCGGATATCGCCGGCAAGGAGCTCTTGCCCCTGCGACGCGATTGTCGCGCTGATCGATTGCGAAAGCGAATTGACGCCGGCGATCGCCGCCGTGCCGAGCGCGATGCAGGCAAGAAAGATGTAGAAGCCCTTGAGTCCGCCGCGCATTTCGCGCAGCGCCAATCTAAGGGCAAGAAACGGGCGGTAGCGGTTGATGGCGCCCGTCTCGTTCATGCCGATGCCGCCTCGTGGTGAACGGAAGCGGCCCTCGAGTCGGGATGCCCACCCGACACGATCTCGCCAGAGCGCACCTGCACCTGCCGTGCGCAGCGTCCGGCAAGCGCGGCATCATGCGTAACGAGGACCAGCGTCATGCCGCGCTCGCGCTGTTCCGCAAAGAGAAGATCGGCGATCTGGCGGCCGGTCTCCGCATCCAGATTGCCGGTGGGTTCGTCGGCGATCAGCAGCTTCGGTGACGGCGCCAGCGCACGGGCGATTGCGACGCGCTGCTGCTCGCCCCCTGAAAGCTGCCCCGGATAATGCGTCAGCCGGTCGCCCAGACCGACCGCGACGAGTTCCTGACGCGCGACGTCGAAGGCGTTGCGGACGTTCGCAAGCTCAAGCGGCACCGCGACGTTCTCAAGTGCGGTCATATTGGGGATAAGGTGGAAGGACTGGAAGACGATACCGACGTTGCGACCACGGAAATCCGCAAGCCTATCCTCGTTCAGCCCATGCAACGGCGTCCCGTCGATGACGATCTCGCCGCTGTCGAGCCGCTCCAGGCCGGCGAGTACCATCAGCAGCGTCGATTTCCCCGATCCGGAAGGGCCGACGATCCCGACGGATTCGCCAGCGTCGACCGTGAGGCTCACAGCCTTCAGCACATGGACTGCGGCCGCGGCCTCGCCCAGCGTCAGGTCGGCATTTTTCAGCTCGATGATGGTTCTTGCCACGCGGAAACAGCCCTATATGAAAAGAGATCGGATGACGAAATGATTGCCCTCGGGGATTTAGGAACGAGCCTATGGCATTAAAAGATTTTTTCCGCTTTTTCTTGAGCCTGGCAATGACAATTGCGTTATCGTCAGCGGTGCGCGCCGAGAGTGTGAGCCTCGTCGGCTTCGGCGACAGCCTGATGGCAGGCTATCAGCTCCCGCCTGAGGACGCCTTTCCCGTTCGCCTCGAAAAGGCTCTGAAGGACAAGGGCTTCGACGTCACGATCGCCAATGCCGGCGTTTCCGGCGACACGACTTCCGGCGGCCTTTCCCGCATCGACTGGTCGGTGCCGGATGGAACGAAAGGCGTCATCCTCGAGTTAGGTGCGAACGACGCATTGCGCGGTATTCCGCCGGAACAGTCGCGGAAAAATCTCGAGGCGATGATTGCCCGCTTGAAGCAGCGCGGCATCCCCGTGCTGCTCGCCGGCATGATGGCGCCGCCCAACATGGGAGCCGACTATGCCGCCCGTTTCAACCCGATCTACCCGGAACTGGCGGCGAAATACGACCTCGAGTTTTATCCGTTTTTCCTCGACGGCGTGGCGATTGACGGCGCGCTGAAGCTAGAGGACGGAATGCATCCGAACAGCCAGGGCGTCGGGGAGATGGTCGAACGTTTCCTGCCCGTCGCCGAACGATTTATTGCCAGGCTTGCGAAAGGAGACTGATCAATCGGTCCACAGTTAAGAGAAACTTAACACTCTGTCGCGCTAAATAACAGTTGCGTGCAGGTTCGATGCGTGATTCGCTAAGACATCTGCAAGAGATTCGGGGAGCTCGCCATGCCGAGACTATTTACCGCCCTCGAAATTCCGCGCAATGCAGCAATGAGCCTTTCTTTGCTGCGCGGAGGTCTTCCCGGAGCTCGATGGATTGATGTGGAGAACTATCACATCACTCTGCGTTTCATCGGCGATGTCGACGGGCGGACCGCCGACGAGATCGTCGAAAGGCTCGACCGGATCGAACGCCCCGAATTCCAGCTGCAATTGACGGGCACCGGCGCCTTCGGCTCGAAAAAACCGCATTCGGTCTGGGCCGGTGTCAGCAACGAGCCGGAAATGTTCGCGCTCCAGGCGGAAATCGAACGCATCTGCCAGCGCCTCGGCCTGCCGCCGGATCCGCGTAAATTCACGCCGCACGTGACGCTCGCGAGACTGCGTTCCTCGCGCGTCGGGGATGTGGTGAACTATCTCTCCGGGCGCGGCAATTTCCTCACTTCACCCTTCACGGTCTCCCGTTTCGTTCTCCTGTCGTCGCGCGATTCCGTCGGCGGTGGTCCGTACCTGACCGAAGAGGTTTTTCCGCTTCACGAGGCCCGCTCCTCGAGCCTTGCGAGCAGAGACAAGCATCCCGCTTCCAGCATCTGGTAGAGCGCTTCGAAGACCTCCGGCCCTTCGTAGTAGGGATCCGGAATGTCTCCCGCCTGACCGGTGGCAAAACGCATGAAAAGATGCACCTTGCCCGCCATTGTGGGCGGCGCGAGCGCGCTTAAGTCACGCACATTGCTCATGTCCATGCCGAGGATCAGGTCGAAGACTGCAAAATCCGCCGCACTGATCTGGCGCCCGCGCAGAGCCGCAATGTCGATGCCGTGCGCCTTCGCCACCGAAATCGACCGCTGATCCGGGGGAGCGCCGACATGCCATGCGCCAATGCCCGCGGAATCGGCCAAGACCGCGTGACCGCAGCCGGCCTTGTGCGCGAGATCCCGCATGACGCCCTCGGCCAGCGGCGAGCGGCAAATATTGCCAAGACAAACGAAGAGAATTCTGACCGGTTTCATCTGATCCAGTTGGCATCGGGAGTTGCGCGTCATGGCATGGGCGGAGTTTACCCGCGGCGACGGCGCCGTGCGCCTTTTCAGACGCTCAAAGACCGCTGTAGCACTTTGAATTGCAACATGCGTTATTCTTAAATGGGAACCGAATTAGGGATAGAAACTTGTTCTACTGCATGATTCCCTCAATCGGAACGGATAGGAATCATGCAGCGATTCAAAGTGCTACAGCGACCTATGCGCGTCTAACTAGACGCGCGGCGCTGTAAGCGCGAAAGATCACAGGGAGAAACAGCATGAGGCCGGAAAAACTGGACGCCGAGGCTGTCGCCGAGCACTTGCACAAAATGGAAGGTTGGGTTCTCGCCGAGGACGGCGCATCGATCTGGAAAGCGTTTCGCTTCAAGAATTTTGCGGAGGCGTTCAGCTTCATGACGCAATGCGCGCTTGCCGCAGAAAAACTCGACCACCACCCCGAATGGTTCAATGTCTTCAACAGGGTCGACGTCACGCTTTCGACGCATGATGCGAACGGGCTGACGGAGCTCGACTTCAAGCTGGCGGCGAAAATGGATCGCGCGGCTGCCGGCCGAATGCCCGACCATTTAAAATAGCGGACACCCTTCCCATATCAGGCTCCTGCATGCTTCCTTAAATCGCAGCGATTTGAGTATGCAGCAGGACAAAGTGCTACAGCGATCTTTGCGCGTTTGAAAAGACGCGCAGCTGCCGGCCGCAAATCGGATTGGACGCGATGGACGATATCAAGATCGGTGAAATTCTTCTACCGGGCGAGGAATCGGAACAGGAACGCCGGGAGCGCAAGGTACGCCGCCGGTTCTGGCCGACCTTTCGTCGCGCTGCCCGCCAGATTCCTTTCAGTCGCGATCTCGTCGCTGCCTATTATTGCGCGGTGGATCCGAAGACTCCGACACGTACGCGCGGCATTCTGCTCGCGGCCCTTGCCTACTTCGTCCTGCCACTCGATTTCGTGCCGGACATGCTGGCTGTGGTCGGCTTTTCCGACGACATCGCCGTATTGACGGCTGCCTTCGCGGCGATCAGCGGCCAGATCAAGAAAGCGCACTACGACAAGGCCGATGAAGCCCTGCGCGATCGGCCGGATGAGGAATGATCGACAGAATGCGGGACCGCCGCATTTCTGCCGGAAAGACAAACTCTTGCCTGATTCTTTGTGACATAGATTCCGCAAACGTGGCGGCTGTGGGCGAAAAGGCTTGAGGACAGTGCGTTGCGCGAGATTTGAGACAGGGGACTCCCACCGGCCACGGCCCTCCAGAATTGACGATCGAATGAACCGGCAAATCCGCAGACACGAGGAAACGGCACGCCGGACACGCGCGCGGGCTTGGGCTACCGGGTGTGTCGCCGGCCTGTTTCGGGGCGGAAACGAGTGAATTTCAGTGATCGTTGACGGTTTAGTAACCTGAATTAAGTCAAAATAAATCAAATCGTGACTATGCGTTGCCCGTCCCACCTGTTTCGGGCGATCGCAAGCAAGACAAGCGGCAGGACCTCATGTTTGTAAGAAAGATCGCAACTGCAATCGCACTCGTACTGGCAGCGGCCAGCGTTGCTTCCGCTCAATCTCCGACACGTATCCAGCAGTTCAATGCTTGGGGCGCCTATTCCTACCAGGCCGGCGCGGGCAAGGTCTGCTACGTCCTGTCCGTTCCGAAGGAGAAGACCCCTGCCGGTGTCGACCATGGCGATATCTTCTTCCTTGTGTCGCAGCGCCCGGGGCAGAATATCAGCTACGAACCTCAGGCGATGATGGGTTATCCGCTGCAGGACAATTCCAAGGTCAATGTAGTCATCGACGGCAAGACTTTCGTGATGTTCACGAAGGGCAATTCCGCCTGGGTCGAAAACGCTGCAGAAGAACCGGCGCTGGTGGCAGCGATGAAGTCGGGCAAGGACATGTCGGTCAGCGCGAAGTCCCGCAAGGGAACCGCGACTTCGTACTCCTATTCTCTTTCCGGCATTTCCGCCGCCCTGAAGCAGATCGAAGCCTGCCAGTAAGCGCAAGAGGGCTTCGTCTATCGCAAGGGCCGGCCGCAGGGCTGGCCTTTTTGCGTTCGGCCTGACGCTGGCTCCTCGCATCACGATGATGCCCCTCACCTCAGCCCTCTCCTCGCACGCGGGGGGACTCAAGGCGGCGCGGCTTGCCCTTCTCCCCGCCTGCGGAGAGAAGGGGCGCGGCAGCGAGATAAGGGGCAGAAAAAAGGTCATGGTGACTCGCCGCGAAAAGAATGCTAAAGGGCCTGCAAATTCAGAGCCCCGCGCCCCATTGCCGCGCTCGAAGGCTCGCCAGTTTTCAATTCGAGCATCGGAACATGATCCGGAACCTTCTCCGGACAGGCCTTCGCTGTATGACAGGACATCGCAAGCATGGCAGCCACTGAGATCTTGAACAGGGTGGACATCGTCAAGGCGCCACAGGTGCGCCTGATGCCCCAGACCGAGAAGCCATCGCTGATTGGCCTTGTGCGCGAAGACATGGCCAAGCTGCTCGTCGAGCGAGGCGTTCCCGAGCGCCAAGTCAAGATGCGGGTGAGCCAGCTCTGGCACTGGCTTTATGTCCGCGGCGTTTCCGATTTCGATCAGATGTCCAACGTCTCCAAGGACATGCGCGAAATGCTCAAGGAGCATTTCACCGTCGCCCGGCCCGAGATCGTCGAGGAACAGATTTCCAACGACGGCACGCGCAAGTGGCTCTTGCGCTTCCCGCCGCGCGGCGCCGGCCGGCCGGTCGAGATCGAGACCGTCTACATCCCGGAAGAAGGCCGCGGCACGCTCTGCATCTCGAGCCAGGTCGGCTGCACACTGACCTGTTCCTTCTGTCACACCGGCACCCAAAAGCTGGTGCGCAACCTGACGGCGGAGGAAATCCTCGCCCAGTTGCTTCTCGCCCGCGACCGGCTCGGCGACTTCCCCGAACGCGATACGCCACAAGGCGCCATCGTGCCTGCCGAAGGCCGCAAGATCACCAATATCGTGATGATGGGCATGGGCGAGCCGCTCTACAATTTCGAGAACGTCAAGACCGCGCTCCTGATCGCGTCCGACGGCGACGGTCTTTCGCTCTCGAAGCGCCGCATCACGCTCTCGACTTCCGGCATCGTGCCGGAGATCTACCGTACCGGCGAGGAGATCGGCGTCATGCTGGCAATCTCGCTGCATGCCGTGCGCGACGACCTGCGCGACATGCTGGTGCCGATCAACAAGAAATATCCGCTGAAGGAGCTGATGGAGGCGTGCCGCGCCTATCCGGGCCTGTCGAACGCGCGACGCATCACCTTCGAATATGTGATGCTGAAGGATGTCAACGACAGCCTCGAGGACGCCAAGGAACTGGTGAAGCTGTTGAAGGGCATTCCGGCAAAGATCAACCTCATCCCCTTCAATCCCTGGCCGGGCACCAACTATCAGTGCTCGGACTGGGAGCAGATCGAGGCTTTCGCCGATTTCATCAACCAGGCTGGCTACGCCTCGCCGATCCGCACGCCGCGCGGCCGCGACATTCTCGCCGCCTGCGGCCAGCTCAAGTCGGAATCGGAGCGCATGCGCAAGGTCGACCGCCTTGCCTTCGAGGCGATGATGATCGCCAATCACGGCGAGGACTGAGGCGGCTCATTAGCCCCTCATGCGCCTGTCGGCACCTTCTCTCTGCGGCTGGGGAGAAGGGACGATGCCGCGGCGCCTTCGATCGATGAAGAAGTTTGATGGATGAAGCTCTTTCCATCGATTGATTTCATTGCTTCGCTTTCCTAATAAGGCGGCGAATTCATCTGGAGCGGGATGAGAAATCTGCGAAGCGGTTCAGCCGCGGGCATCCCGGTCGCCAAACGGAGGACATCTATGCGCTCACTTCTGATAGCCCTTGCCGCCACCGTGGCACTCTCCCTCCCGGCGCGCGCCGACGAGGTTACCGTTGCCGTGACGGCAATCGTGGAACACCCGGCGCTCGATGCAGCCCGCGACGGCGTCAAGGACGCGCTCGCTGCCGCCGGGTACAAGGAAGGCGAAAACCTCAAGTTCATCTACGAGTCGGCGCAGGGCAACCCGGCGACCGCGGCCCAGATCGCCCGCCAGTTCGCCGGCGAAGCGCCGAGCGTCATCGTACCGATCTCCACCCCCTCGGCCCAGGCGGTGGTTTCCTCGACGCGCGACATCCCGGTGGTCTTCACCGCCGTCTCCGATCCGCTCGGCGCCCAGCTCGTCAGAGACATGGAGAAGCCCGGCGGCAACGTAACCGGCCTTTCCGACATGTCGCCGGTTGCCGAGCACGTGGCGCTGATCAAGGAGATCCTGCCGAACGTCAAGTCGATCGGCTATCTCTACAATTCCGGTGAGGCGAACTCCGTCTCGTTGCTTGCTGCCCTCAAGGCCGAAGCCGAAAGGGCAGGCCTGAACGTGGTCGAGTCCGCCGCAACGAAATCGGCTGAAGTCCAGGGTGCGGCCCGCGCCCTCGTTGGGCGCGCTGACGCGATCTACGTTCCGACAGACAACACGATCATCTCCGCGCTAGAGGGCGCTGTCGCCGTGGCCGAGGAAAGCAAGCTGCCGCTCTTCACTGCCGATACCGATTCCGTTTCCCGCGGCTCGGTCGCGGCCCTCGGCTTCAACTACTACGACGTCGGCAAACAGACCGGGGACGTCGTCGTTCGTATTCTGAAGGGTGAAAACCCGGGCGACATCGCGGTCAAGGTCGCCGCCGGCACCGACCTCGTCATCAACAAGGCTGCTGCCGCCAAAATGGGCGTGACCCTGCCGGAAAGCGTGGTCAAGCGCGCGACCCGCGTCGTCGAGTAGCGACTGCGCTGAGGACGCAAGTTTATTGCCTTTTTGCCGCCCCCGTTCCATACGGGGGCGGTTCGCTATCAACAAACACGTTGCGCGCACCTACAGCGCAGCGCGTCTTATCAGACGCGCAAAGGACGCTGTAGCACTTTGAAGTGCTGCATGTCTTTATCCTTAAGTCGGCTACGATCCAAGGAAACATGCAGTAGCTTTGCGCGAAACACGATTGAAGAAGGGCCGAGCGTTGAGTCAAATCGCTTTTTGGGGAGCCGTGGAACTGGGGCTCGTCTATGCCTTTGTCGCCGTCGGCGTCTTCCTTGCCTTCCGCGTGCTCGACTTTCCTGACCTGACGGTCGACGGATCGTTTCCGCTTGGTGCTGCGGTCACCGCGGTCCTGATCATCGCGGGCGTCAATCCGTGGCTGGCCGCAGCTGTCGCGATGGTCGCCGGTGCGGCGGCCGGCATCGTCACGGCGCTCCTCAACGTGCGCTTCCGCATCCTCAACCTGCTCGCCTCAATCCTGACGATGATCGCGCTCTTCTCGGTGAACCTGCGCGTCATGGGCAAGCCGAACGTCGCGCTGATCAATGCCGACACAATGCTTTCGCCATTCTACGGGCTGGGCCTCAGGGACTTCTACGTTCGCCCGCTCTTCGTCGGCATTCTTGTGCTGGTGGCCGTCCTCATTGTTTGGCGCTTTCTTGAGAGCGATGCTGGCCTCGCCATGCGGGCGACCGGCGCCAATGCCCGCATGGCCCGTGCCCAGGGGGTCGATACCAGCCGTCAGATCTATCTCGGCATGGCGATCTCCAACGCGCTTGTTGCCTTCGGCGGCGCGCTCTTCGCCCAGACCAACGGCTTTGCCGACGTGACTTCGGGCGTCGGCACGATCGTCGTCGGGCTTGCGGCCGTCATCATCGGCGAAACGCTGTTCGGCGCCCGCGGCATCCTGATCGCGCTCGCCGGCTGCGTGCTTGGCTCGATCCTCTACCGCATCGCCATTCAGCTCGCGCTTTCGACGGACATGCTCGGTCTGCAGGCCTCCGACCTCAACTTCGTGACCGCGGCTCTCGTCACCGTGGCGCTCATCCTTCCTCGCCTGCGTCGCGGAGGTGCCGCATGATCAGCGTCAAGAACATCAAGGTCCTTTTCGGCAAGGGTACACCCTTGCAGAAGCAGGCGCTGAACGGCGTAAGCCTGACGATCGAGCAGGGTTCGTTCGTCACCGTGATCGGCTCGAACGGAGCCGGCAAATCGACGCTGCTCGGCGTGCTCGCCGGAGACGTCCTGCCGAGCGAGGGCGAGGTGACGATCGGGCACACGGACGTCACCCGCAAGGGAACGGCGGCGCGTGCCGGCCTCGTTGCGCGCGTGTTCCAGGATCCGCTCACCGGCAGTTGCGGCACGCTTTCGATCGAGGAGAACCTGGCGCTTGCCGCCAGGCGTGGTGAAAGCCGCGGCCTGACGCCGGCGCTTGGCGCCAAACGTCGCGAACATTTCCGCGAGCGGATCGCCGAGCTTAATCTCGGCCTCGAGAGCCGCCTGGGCGACCGCATGGACCTTCTGTCAGGTGGTCAGAGGCAGGCCGTGTCGCTGGTGATGGCGACACTTGCTGGATCGGAAGTTTTGCTCCTCGATGAGCACACCGCCGCGCTCGATCCGGGCATGGCGGAATTCGTGATGAATCTCACCCAAAAGATCGTCACCGAGCGCAAGCTGACGACGATGATGGTCACCCATTCGATGCGGCAGGCGCTCGACTACGGCCACCGGACAATCATGCTTCACGGCGGCGAGATCGTGCTGGATGTTGCCGGGGACAGTCGCAAGACGCTGCAGGTCGAGGATCTCATCGCCATGTTCCGCCGCATCCGCGGCCAGACGCTCGACGACGACGCGCTGCTGATCGGCTGACGACACATCGACCCTTTCCGCCGCCATTGGCCCTCATCTGCCTGCAGGCAGATGAGGGCCAAAAGCGTCAGACCTAAAGCTCAGCGCGCCTGCGTCAGGAAGATCTTGACCGCAAAGACCGAGAAGACGCCGGCGAAGCTGAAGTCGAGGGCGCGCATGAAGCGCTTGTTCTTCTGCAGCCAGGCGGCAAGCCAATCGGCGGCAAGCACCACCATCGCGTTCACCGGCATGCCGATGACGATAAAGAAGAAGCCGAGAAACAGGAGCTTACCCGTCACCGATGGATCGTTTGCGCTGACGAACTGCGGCAGGAAGGTCATGAAGAAGATCACGACCTTCGGGTTGAGGATGTTCACCCAGAAGCCGGTCGCAACATTCGAAAAGGCCGTCCCCTTCGCCCCCTCGATCTTCCTCACTGAGAGCGTCGAGCCGTGGCGGATTGCCTGGACGGCGAGCCAGAAAAGATAGGCAGCACCACCCGTCTTCAGCACCAGGAAGGCGGTTGGTGACGCGGTGATGAGCGCCGAAATGCCGAAGGCGACGAGCATCGTGTGAACGACGATACCGAGGCCGGTGCCGAGAACGACGAAGAGCGCGGCCTTCCTCCCTTGAGCCAGGGATCGGCTGATCGAAAGCGTCATGTCCGGTCCGGGCGTTGCCGCCAGAAGCAGGCTGGCGGCAGCAAAGGCGAGCAGCGTCGGCAGGCTGGGCACGAAGTCCATGGCGAATTCCTCAACGAGATGATTGCCGGTGATACCGCCGGACACGCTTTTTTTCCAGCGGATTCGCGTATCCACTCGCGTTACCGGCTGTTGCGGCGTCTCCTGGCGCGGCAATTTTCGCCGGGCGCCGCTGTAATGCTTGTATCCCTTCAAGTTCTGGCTAAAGTGCCGCAGATTTTGCACGCGGCATTACCGCCCTCCCCAGAGCAAGCAGACGGACAGAAACCATGGCATCGCATAAAGACGTGAAGAAGGTCGTTCTCGCCTATTCCGGCGGTCTCGACACCTCGATCATCCTCAAGTGGCTGCAGACGGAACTCGGCGCCGAAGTGGTGACCTTCACCGCCGATCTCGGCCAGGGCGAGGAACTGGAGCCGGCGCGCAAGAAGGCCGAAATGCTCGGCATCAAGGAAATCTACATCGAGGACGTGCGCGAGGAGTTCGTGCGTGATTTCGTCTTCCCGATGTTCCGCGCCAATGCCGTCTATGAAGGCGTCTACCTGCTCGGCACCTCGATCGCTCGCCCCCTGATCTCCAAGCACCTGATCGACATCGCCAAAAAGACCGGCGCCGACGCGATCGCCCATGGCGCGACCGGCAAGGGCAACGACCAGGTCCGTTTCGAGCTTTCGGCCTATGCCTTGAACCCGGACATCAAGATCATCGCGCCCTGGCGCGACTGGTCGTTCAAGAGCCGCACCGAACTGCTCGAATTCGCCGAAAAGCACCAGATCCCGGTCGCCAAGGACAAGAAGGGCGAAGCGCCCTTCTCCGTCGACGCCAACCTCCTGCACTCCTCCTCCGAGGGCAAGGTGCTGGAAGACCCGGCACAGGAAGCGCCGGAATACGTGCACATGCGCACGATCTCGCCGGAAGCCGCACCGGACAAGGCTACCGTCATCAAGATCGGCTTCGAGCGCGGTGACGCGGTTTCGATCAACGGCGTGCGCATGTCGCCGGCGACGCTGCTCGCCAAGCTCAATGAATATGGCCGCGACAACGGCATCGGCCGCATCGACCTCGTCGAAAACCGCTTCGTCGGCATGAAGTCGCGCGGCGTCTACGAGACCCCCGGCGGCACCATCCTGCTTGCGGCGCATCGCGCAATCGAGAGCATCACGCTTGATCGCGGCGCGGCGCATTTGAAGGACGAGCTGATGCCACGCTATGCCGAGCTCATCTATTACGGCTTCTGGTTCTCGCCGGAGCGCGAGATGCTGCAGGCGGCGATCGACAAGAGCCAGGAGCACGTCGAAGGCGAAGTGACGCTGAAGCTCTATAAGGGCAACGTCATGGTCACCGGGCGCGAGAGCGCGAAGTCGCTCTATTCCGACAAGCTCGTCACCTTCGAGGATGACCAGGGCGCCTACGACCAGAAGGACGCCGCCGGCTTCATCAAGCTCAATGCGCTGCGCCTACGCACGCTGGCCGCGCGCAACCGCTAAGAACCGGCAGCTCAGACGACACCCGCGGCGGAGCGATCTGCCGCGGGTTTTTCGTGGCCACAGCGCTGCGCGTTTGATCCTGCGCTATTCCGCCGCTTTGCGAAACGGCGTCTCAGCGGCCGTCGGCGCGATGAGGGGCCTCAATCGCACCGTCCTTCGATACCAGAAATAGCTCGCTATCGAGATGAGTCCGAAACCGGGAATGATCGTGCCGAGCGCCAGCGCCGGAGCGCCGACGAGAGCGGCGAGCGCTCCGCCGATGAGCCCCGAGCTCATCTGGATGAAGCCCATCATGGCCGATGCCGTGCCCGCGATATGCGGGAAGGGCACCATGCAGGCTGTCATCATGTAGGGCATCACAAAAGCTATGCCGAAGGCGTAGATGCCGACCGGCGCCATCACCGAGAGGAAGGTCGGTTCGAACGCATGCATGGTGAAGGAGAGGACGAGGCTGGCGATACCAATGAAGGCGAGGCCAGCGGGCACGAGCGCCTGCGGCGTGAAGCGCCGCATCAGGAGCCGCACCGTGACGGTGCCGGAGAAGAAGAGGCCGGATTGCATGAGCATGCCGACACCGAATTCGGTCGGCGTCAGGCCCACTTGCCCAATCAGCACGAAAGGCAGCATGGTCGCCCATGCGTAGAGAGCGCCGACCGCACCGGCGATCACCAATGTCGAGGATACAAAACGGCTATCCGCCAATAATTCGCCATAGGCCGAGAGGATGGGCCTGAGGCGGCCCTTACTGCGGTCTGGCGTCACCGTTTCCAGCATGAAGAACTGCACGGTGAAGCACGCCATCAGGGCGAAGCCCACCATCAGAAAAAAGATCGACTGCCAGCCGAAGAGGCCGAGCGCGATGCCGCCGAGCGTCGGCGAAACCGCAGGACCGAGCGCGAGCATCATGCCGATCATGTTCATGATGCGGGCGGCGGGGGTGCCGGTGAATTGGTCGCGCACGATGGCGCGAGCCACCGTCATGCCGACGGAGGCGCCGACCCCCTGCACCAAACGTCCGGCCAGCAAGACGCCGATCGACGGAGCGAAGGCCGCCATCAGGCTGCCGGCAAGATAGATCGCCATGAAGATCAGCGTCGACGAGCGGCGGCCGATAACATCGGAGAGCGTGCCCGAAACGAGCTGGGCGAAGGCGAAGCCGCCGAAATAGAGGGACAGCGTCATCTTGATCGCCGCTTCGCTGGTGGCGAAGGCGCGAACGAGTTCCGGCATCGCCGGCGTATAAAGCGCCATCGAAACCGGGCCGAGCGCCACCAGGAACGCGCCGATGATGCTCGTGCGTCGCTCGCTCATCCTGAGCGTCATTCGGCCGCCCCTTTTTCCCTATTGGTTTCCCTGCCGGCAAGGCAGGGATCGAGCCGGCGAAGGTTGTCGCGCAGGATCCGGAGATTGCCACGCAACAG
>NZ_JADYVD010000023.1 GCF_020193575.1 Ensifer sp. IC4062 | reverse complement strand
GCGGTCGAAGGGCAGGATGGCGTCGAGCGCGTCGAGTTCTTCGGCGCGGCTGGCAATGGGTGTCGATGGCACGATCGTCATCGCGGCAGCCTGTCTTCGTCATAGAGGTCATCGTGCGCCGACGTCATATCATGTTCCCGCCTCGGCTTTCCTTCCGCAGCGAGCATCCAAACCGCGTCGACCGAAGAGACTTTTCCACCCTCAACCAGTTTGCTGCCCGGGCGGTGGGCCGTGTCAGGAAGAGTCCCTGCGATTTCGTCTGAGGGGGAATCATCCCCTCCCGAGAAGGAGCTGAGCTGAGCTACAGGCCATCCGGCCCGGCACACATAGACTTCGTCCTGCCGGCACGCCAAATCGATCAGCTCTTCCAGCCGTTCTGCCGCCTCCTCAACGTCTATGAATATCTTCATCGGCATCGCTACCAAACCCGTTCATGCAGCACCGCATCGAAGGCGCCGTCGACTGAAACAATCGCGCAATGTTCGAGCCGGGCCTGTGCGGCGAGTATGCGGTCCCATGGATCGCGGTGATCCCATTCGAAAGCGGCGGCCAGTTCGGCATGCAGATCGGTGATGGCAAGGGTCTGCAAACCGCTTTCGGAGACTGCGGCACGCAACTCCTGTGGTTTGAGATCAAGCTTTTTCAGGCGCATCTTGTTGTCCAGCTCGTAGAAGGAGACGGCGCTGACAAGGATGGTGTTTGCCTTGTCCTCGATCAGCGATCGTGCCGTCAAGGAAAGGCGGTCACTGCCGATTGTCCACCAATAGACCGCGTGGCTGTCGAGCAGCACCTTCATGTGGAGGTCTCGCGGTCGTCGGGTCCGCCCCGCCAGATGCCGACATCGTCATTCCAGTCGCCGGCGTCGATTGCAGCCTGCTCAGCGTCGACCTCGTCGAACAGGTCATCAGGCAGACCGCGCTGGCGAAGGAGGCCGAAGGGGCGTTTTCCGCCATCGGCCGGCCCGATGCGGGCATAGACTTCGTTGCCGCGCATGATGATGATTTCCTCGCCCTGGCTGGCGCGTTCGAGCACCTCGGCGAAATGCTTGCGGGCTTCACTGATCTTGTAGCTGGTCTGGGGCATCAGGGCCTCCGTCGTTCGACGCGTATGGCCACCATATCATTGCACAACGCAGCGTACAACCTGTATGTACACATCACTATCGATACTTGAAACCTATCGATAGTGAGAGGACGAGGAAAGCAGCGTCCAGATGACGGAAAAAAGTATGAATTTAGCTTCCGTTCATGCGAAATATGGACGTTAATTCATATGGTTAATTGTTCGTGAAATTCGCACCGAGTGTCCCAACGACCGCAGGCGGGCCAGCTAGCATGAGCTTGGCCCGACGGGTGCATCGCCCGCATGCCGGTAAGGGAGCGGGTGGATCGAAAGATCCCCTTTTGTCCGACGCCTGTGCATCGCTGTGGACCGCTGGCGCGGTCGTCCACATCGACGATCTGGTGCTGCACGGGGGCCTGGGGCACGACATGCACACTGAGAATGAACTGACCATTGCCCGCGACCTGTTGAGCACCCGCCGGCGGATCGTTTGTCGCCGCCAGCTTGGGCGCTGAACCTGGAAGGTCTTCGCAGCCTGCGCACCCAGAGCCAGTTCATAACCGCCGACTCCCGCGGCGCGGCTGCCGCCACCGACACGGACGCTGGCGCCGACTCGGTTTTTCACGGATGAACCGGTGAAAGCTGACCGGCCGCCGGACCTCGTCCCAACTGACGGAGCTGATCGAGCTCGACATAGCAAGACCGCTCGTGTCGCGCGGCATGGTGAAGACGCTCGAAGTGATGCCGCAGGCGGCGCGGCGAATTGTTCTGGAACTCGGCCTCAGCGAGATGACGGAGAGGGGAGGGTTCAGCGTAGGGTAACATGAGATTTCCAACAGTCCGCACGCGACTGACACTCGAGGAACCGCAACTGGAAGTCCTTACGAGATTGCTAGTTTTTAGTTTTTTGGCAGCGTTGCCCCAATTGTTCAGCGTTTTTGGCCGCAAGCGTACTTCGGTGCGGAAAATAGGTTCACTGGGTGGGTTGACCGGTGTTCAACATCCGGACCGGTAGGATCGTAAGTTTCTAGAGGCGAATCAGCGTTTTGTGATAATTCAGGCAGCCTCCTTTTGCTTCCGTGAGTAGTCCCCGTGGTCGATGTAACAGAATGCCTGACTAAGTCGCTTCAAAGCAGTGGCTCGGCCCCTTTCTTATTTGTCGGGTCTGGCTTTTCGAGGCGGTACATAGGTCTGGAGACGTGGTCGGATTTGCTGGCCAGGTTCTGCAAAAACATCAAGGACTATGGGCTATATCTGTCGAATGCCAACGGTGACCTCCCTCGTACCGCGTCCCACATCGCAAAAGACTTCAACCCCATGTGGTGGGAACATTCTGACTATGAGGCGAGCAAGTCGGACTACGGTAAAGAAGCCACGGAGCAGTCGGCTTCTCTAAAATACGAGATCGCAAAGTACCTTCGGGGTCTCTCCCTGGAATATAAGGACGCCGAGGTTGCGGACGAGATCAAAGCTCTGTCGCAGATGAACGTCGATGGCATTATCACCACGAATTGGGATCTACTGCTAGAAGATCTTTTCCCTGATTACAAAGTATTCATCGGTCAGGAAGAGCTAATTTTCTCAAACCCTCAGAGCATCGCCGAAATATACAAGATTCACGGCTGCTCGTCCCGCCCGTCCTCTCTCGTCCTGACTGAAGAAGACTACGGGGATTTCCAGAAGAAGAACCCTTATCTGGCAGCCAAGCTGATCACCATCTTTGTTGAGCACCCCGTCATCTTTCTCGGGTACTCGATAAACGACCCACATATTCAGGCCATCA
Organism: Ensifer sp. IC4062; assembly: GCF_020193575.1. Classification (GTDB taxonomy): domain Bacteria; phylum Pseudomonadota; class Alphaproteobacteria; order Rhizobiales; family Rhizobiaceae; genus Sinorhizobium. The sequence continues at coordinate 104,645 of NZ_JADYVD010000023.1, read as the reverse complement.
TCGGATCAATAGCGGAATGTGTAGGCGGCGACAAGCTTAAGCAGTTTGAAGAGAACTTGATCTTTGTCGAGCGCCCAGACGAGGGGCAGGGCGACGCATTTGAAGGAGCGACGATCACAATAGGGGCGAGCAAGGTCCGTGTAACGCTGGTCCGCACGAATGATTTCTCCAAGATCTATGCGGCAGTCGAGGCAACCAAGCGAAAGATTCCAGCTCGCGTCCTACGCTACTGCAAGGAGCAGATGTACGAGTTGGTGAAGTCGACGAATCCAGAGGTCAAGCTTGCCGTTCGAGACTTGGACGACATCGGTGAGAAAGACGATATCGAGTTTGTCGTCGGCGTGGGCGTCGCAAAAGAGTTCAAGGAGCGAGAGGAAAAGGTCACAGAAAAGCAGAAGGAAATTCTCACTGCTCGCGGCTACACCGGTATCAGCGTTGATGATGTTTTCAGTGACATTCTTCTCGAAAAGAGCGCGTATAACGCTGAGAACATCCTCAAATCGACCTATCCTCTCTTCAAGAAGCTATCGAATGCTAACATTCCTTCGTTTCGGTACCTAAGAGAGGCAGGTGTTGTCGACAAGCAGACGTTTGCCGAATGTCCATATGTTGATGCCAAGAGGGTTGCAGCTAGGACAGTCGAGCGCGGCTTCACCACCAATTCCTATCGCAGTCAGTACGATCGCGACTTCAAAGGTCTGACTACCCAAGAAATCATTGACCGTACTACTCCTGAAAAAGCATCGGTCATCCTTCCGTTCCAGCCTCGAAGTGAAATCGATGTCGCGTCACTGGGTCAATTCCTGAGAGATAATGCCGATAAGCTGAAGGAAGGCTCTTACCGATCTTTCTTCCGAAAGCTGGCCTGCATGTACGACTATCTCGCATTCGGATTTGACGCGTAAGGACAACGACGGTGATCACCTCAGGCACTGCCGGACAAATTCTTGACGATCTCGTCGCTATTGACAGTTAGGTCGAAGGAGTTCGTCATCCCTCGATTTCGGTGAATTCTAACCCCGAAAACGCAGCCACTTTGTGAGCGACAAATGTTACGCGCCGAGCTCGGGTGCTAGTCCCATTCATCCTTCATCGCCACGTCGTCGAAATCGTTGAGGTCTTTTCGGATCATTTCGACGTCTTCTTGTGGCAACCGCGGAAGGTCGGCAATTGCACGGTTGAGGAACTTTTTCCCGCCACGTTGTCTCAAGACGCGAAGGCATATCCGATCGGTAATCCCTGCTCTAGCTGCTGTAAGAAGCAAGTACGATGGCGGCCAGTCCGAATTCATAAAAGCGTCCACGAGACGGTGGCGGGCAGGCTTTGCGCGGTCCCAGTCGTAAACCAACATCCGAGGAATAGCATAAAGCATACCTAGCATCCCGCTGCGATCGTCATCGTCGCGGGAGACGAGTTCATGGTAGACGGCGGGAAAGGCCGCAGCGAGCACCTCTGCTACGGGTGATCGAGTGAGGTCGATCGTGGCCGATAGGCTGGTCGTCGCGGCTCTTAGATGGTTCCTTGGGGAAAAGGTTCTAGCCTCCAGAAGCAAACGGGCCCACGAGGCGCACACTTCCCTATCAAGTCCTTTTGGTTCACGTCTGGAGAGGCGGTAGGCGAGATTGTCGACGAAGGTGGCGAGTGGTCTGCGCTGATTTTCTGGCAATCGCGTGAGTATCAACAGGTTCTGAGCGAGCCTCGGCGTCCCAATACCATCGCCGGTGCTCCACCTTACTATTTGACGTGCTCCTACTTCGTCGAAGTGACTGATAACCAATCTCTCGACACGCGAATCGGTTGGTTGCGCCTGCGAGAGTGCGCGTTCCAGGATTACTTTGACAAGGTCCGAGTGTAGGCGTCCGTTTGGTAATGCATCGAGGGCAATTTGGCCGAACTGGATAAGATCATCCGCAGATGCTGATCCTAGCAGTAAGATCCTTGCCATCTCGGTGGCGGACACACCGACATCCCTTGCGAGGATGTCCAACATCTTGCGCCGAATGATCGAATCTCGTTGTGCTTCGATCACCGACCGGTCGTTCTGGCTCGATATCGCTGCTGCCAATAGGGTCGCCGATCGTGGACCCTCGATCGGGCCATCGAATAGCCACTCGACATCGCTCGGTACGGGATGGATGGTTTTCGAGAGGAAACGGTCCGCATTCTGTGCCGGTAAATCCCTCGCAACGATATTACGGACAGCCTGCATGGTGGTGTCGTCCCGAATAGCGTCTACAAGGGCCTCATCGAACTCAGAGAACGCCAGACCTGAACGAGCAACTATTGCAATGATCTTATCGGAGAGTTCTTTTCCGGAGCTGTGGTTCAAGATACTCGGCAGAAGCGGCGCGAACTCGGCGCTGTCCATCACGTTCACGAGACGCTTGGCAGCCGCGTCCCGCCAACCGCGATCGTCCGTCTGTAGATACGGAACGACGGCGGAGGCCGGCGTCTCACCCGTCCTGATGTGGCGGGCCAGCAACTCAGTAAACGCGGAGCTGCTGGCAATCAAGAAAGTTCCGACCCGCGGAGGAATGCTCTGGTAATCGATGGCGGGCTCTTTAGCGGCGCCCAGTCCATCCGCCAGTCCCCGCATGATGTCGATGGGAAAGACGTCCTGGTTTTCCCGAAAGCGCTGCGAGAACTCGATCGCGGCCTCCGGATTGGACGTCGCCAGCCTTTTCGCATCGTTGGTCGCCTGGATGCTAAGAATGTCTAGCGCATCTCGCCCATGGACCTTGCCCGAAAGCGTCTGCAGGAAGCTCCACGCTTCCGCCGAGGACATTGTAGCTACCGCTGAGCTTATCGCTGCGTTGAGCGAGGGCAACGAGCCTCGCATCGCGTTCGATGCGAGACTCGGCTGGGAATTGATTATGTCAAGCATTCCCAAAACAGCGCTCGCGCTGGTAGGCGCTTTTTCGGCCAACTCGTTCCACAGGAGAGATTTTCGGAACGCTGCCTCGTCACCTGGTCCCTCAGCTCCCAAAAGTCCGAGCGCATCGCCTGAGGCGAGTGTTGGATGGGATGATTGGAAAATTGCGTTTGCGACAGCCGACGACCAACGGTGGCGAGCATTCTTTGGCACGCCCCCTTCGATCTTGCGTCCGGACCAATCCGAGAATTTTGAGCGGGCATTCTTCGGTGCAAAGACCAGATCGAAGTCTCGGCCGCTGATCTTCCGTGGTCCCAGCGCGTACGTGCAAAGTGAAAATTCACTGCGGAACGCCGGCCAGAAGGCGGTTACCAGCCTAGTTGCGATCAGATCAGCGTCTCTGGCCTCAAAAACCACGATTGGTTTGCGTGCCTCCAGGAACAATGCTTCGACGAGTTCCGGCGCCCGTGCGTCGCTGGCGGGAGGAAGCGGTTTGGTCGCTGTCCCGCGGGCGAGGGGGGCAAGCTCTGTAAGCTCCGGCTCTGCAAGCCGCCTCAGTAGTTCTGGAAGATCTGCGTTCTCGCTCCAAAGCTCTCGCGGGATTAGCAGACTCTTCGTCAGTACGCAGCCCGCGCGAGGTGCCGCCAAATCCGGCCACGTTCTCGCCACCACGTGATAGACTCGGCTCGGTAGCGGGTAGATTGTGAGATAAGAGGGGATGACTTCTCCTGGTCGGATTTGGCCAGAAAGATCGGACAATCTATCAATCGTGTCCTGATCGGATCTTTCCAATCGGACAGTGCTTTCGAGAAGCTGGTGGCCGTTTCGATAGCCATGCTTCTGCTGATGCAACGTGAACTCACGCATGTTCGAAAAGGGGCTCAACTACCCAAGCGACCGGCAGAGTGACATCGTGAATTATTTGCACTCCGCTCTCGGGATCTTCCACGACCACATACCCCATCTCGTCCATGACCCCTTCGTGAAACTCCGCGGTAAAAGCCGGGTCTTCGAAATCACCGCCTACAATACTGACGCCAAATGTGCGCACGTCCAAGGTACTACAATCTAACAGCCTCCCCGCAAAAAGCGGAAATTCTTCTTTCAGGTAGGCGGTCGGTCCACCTAGACTGCGATCCTTATCAACAAGGTCCCACGCGGTGATCAACACTGCTACCTTGGGTGGCGTCCCGTTAACACGTTCGAGGGTCTCGTCGAGGAAACGCAGCATTTCGCACAACGCAACCTGAGTGGGAATGAGGATTTCGTCCCCGTTCTCATCCGTCGGCGCGCCTTCGCCGGCCCAGCTCAGATACTCCGCTGCGTTGACCCAGTCCAAGGGCGTGACGTTGCTGTTGGACAGCACCCGCACGAACAACAGCGCTCCTGATGCTTGTTTAAGGGTCTCCATCCATTCATGCGACACGTCACCTCGTTGGATGGCCTCCTTCCAAAGTTCGCCAGAAACGTCGGGAACGGAAATGAGAACCTCTTCGCCATCACGATCGCTCGCGAGGCGCACAGGAATTTCCAGCGTAAGATCATCAGGTCGCGAGTTCGTGTCCGATCGCGGGGCGAAGACCCCACTCAATATGTGCGCCGCCCCACCTTCAACGTACTGTATATCGACCGGATTCCGGGGTGCAACAAGTGTCAATTTCTTGGAATTCAGGGCTAGCCAAAGGCGCGAAATGTAATTGGTTTTACCGGAATCCGGCCCACCCAAAAGAACGATTGAATGCCCGATCATACTTCAACGCTCCCGCGCACTACGTTCTCGATGGCCCGGCCAATTCCCTCGCCCTCTAAGGATGGCCAGAATTCAGGTGCCTCCGAGTGTTTTCCTATCGAGGCCTTTATGAGCTCGGCGATACCGGTACCTGCGGGCACGTCGGGGTTCATGGAAAACGAAGAGATTGCCTGCACCGTAATGTCAATTCCGAGTGCTGCCCCCTCGTTCAAAATAGCGCCCAAGGTCTTTTCACTCACAACGCCCATATCGGCTCGTGTGACGACTAAGATGATGCGCGGCAGGGTTGGAAAGAACTGCTTTAATCTCTGCAAGTACAGCTTCGTGCGATGAATAGCCCCTTGGCGTTGAGACAAATTGCTCAATCGGCCTCCATCGACCATCAGCCAGATCACGTCCGCTCGCTCGATAAAGGCCAGTCGGTCGTGTCGGCTTTCTTCGACCATCGCAGTCGACCACTCGCCGGGCAAGTCCGGCAAAAGGAAGTCGACTGGGACATTGTCGTGCGAACCTCGAATCCTTAGATGCAGAAAACCGGCGGCCCTTTCGTCGGACAGTTCGGTATGCGCAGTCATCTGTTGAGGCGGTGTTCCGCCCGTCCAACGACGAGCGCCTCGACTAATCTCATCGAATGCCATCAAGCTTCTGCTGTCAGCGTATTCGAATCCATGCAGTCGCCCATGTGAAAGCAGCAAGTAGATACTCACCAGAGCCGCCGTTTTACCGGAATCGGGCGGTCCGATGATAGCGACCAACGTGCAGTATCGACTTCCCATAATTTGGCTGAGGCGATCTTCAGTCAGCGTATTGCTTGATCCGAACGTCGGATTCTGTTCCGGTTCCGACAGCAGCTCCTCGTCACTGGAGCTATCAAGCGCCTCGCTCAACACTTTGTAATGTGGACACCTCGTCGCCGGCTCATTGTTGAGCAGGCATTGGCCCGTCGTACTAACGGTGCAGTTTTCCTGAGGACATTCGGCGAGCATCTCATACCTCGCGCCTGTAGACCACATCGAAGGTGGCCCCTTCCAAGAGAGCCCTTAGAGCAAGGTCGGATATAGAGAGAATGGTGTTCCCTGCGCCATTAACGGAACCTGTCGCCAGTGCGTTAAGAAGAGGAAAGACCTCGGCATTGGAGGTTACGTCGGGGTCGGATCCATAGCGCGCGCCCAAGCGAGCACGGTCGTCACCGAGCCGCTCCAAGAGCTGCGCTAGGGACACGCTGTCACCATCAGGCACGCGACGAAGTACCAGTCCCTTGTGCAGTTCTATGGGCATGCGCCGCAGGCGCTTAGCTGCATCCAACCCCAAAGCCACGGCTGCAGAATGCGGCTTTGCCTCGGCATACTTCGTACCGAGGACATCGCTCCATCCGGTAATGGACCACCACAGCAAATCGATCTCCTCGCGATCGACGGCTGCGTTGAGAGCTAGAGTCGCGGCCGCCGCTCGAAGATTCTCGACGACCTTTCCAAGGTTGCCGTTGTCGTCAGAAAGTTCGATTGCCTTAGGTGGTTGTGAGCGAACGCGCCCGGCGACCCCCGCCTTCAGCACGTGATTTCGGGACAGCTCAAGCAACTCCTGCCTCAGACGTTCAAACCTCGTATTTTTACTTCCCGGCTGCCACGACATTCCAGACCAAATGCCCACCGCCAGATAATCTGAGGTTGTGAGCGTGCCCGCCTTAGCGCCTGTTTCGATCGCGATCATGGTGGCGAGCATTGCACACGTTGCAAGCTCGAGATCATGCCCCTCGCTGACAAACGACGGAGACACCTTCGCGAGCGATTCGCCCACTTCGGCTGCCAGTCTGGGCGGTAGCTTGCCATCGTCTCTGCTAGCCAGCGCCACACCATTGGCCACCGACAACAGGCGAGATACATTGTTGGGTTTTATAAACTTCCCCGCGATCTCCTTGATTGCGGCCTGCCGCTTCTTAACAAGTTCATCACTCGGATTCCCCTCAAAAATTCTGACGTGCAGTGCAATATCGACCATAATCACCCCATTCGCCCTTATTGTAAGTCGCCGGATTGTTCCCGATCGATCTCAGCTTCGAGATGTGCCAGGCGGCCCTCGCGCATCAGCTTGTCTACGACGTTCCGCTCCATTCCGTGGGTCATGACGCCTTTCCAGGTCGGCGGCAAAGCCTCCATTCGGACGAGGATTCGCATTCGCTGTGACGGCGACAGATCTCTGAAGAATCTGAGAAGGACTACCGCAAATCTCTCTGGCACGGTCGTTTCCTCGACAATCACGATTCGGTCGGCTTCCGTTTCAGGATAGTCTACCTCGTCTGTGTCTTCCGGCACCTTTGCCTGGGCGTGTTCCTCAGCGGCCCGGAAGTTCGCTGAAGCCAAAATTAGAGCGGACCCGGTTTCCTTCAGTAGGTCATCGTCGGCGACGAAGTCCATCTCCTCGTCCGTCCAGGTCCTCGGGATGATCGACACCTTCAGGGCGTTTTTCTCCCTGTCCCAGTCAAAAGTCAGAATATTGTAGGTGTAGCCGTAATCCTCCGCGGCATGCGGAGGTATTGCCGCTCCCGAGGCGATCGTAAGTAAGTCGCGGCCTGGCTTGCTCTTGTCCAGAGTGACGGACGGTTTGTGTTCATGGCCGGTCATCAACACGCGCGCTCGATTCCTGATGTAGCTTCGCGCCGTTTTTTCGTCATTAAACCAATGGAGGGGATGGTGACAAAGGATCACTAACTCTTCGCCCGATGTGATGGGCAATACGCGCTGCCTCGCTCCGAGGAAGAGGTCTCCTTCCTTCTCGTCAGCCCAACACATCAGCGACGAGTTCAGGCCCATAATCCGGATCGACCGACCATGCGCAAGCTCGAAGGACTTGTTGCTGGCGATACCGCCCTTTTTGTCCAAGAAGCAGTTGTAGCCCTCGGCGAAATCTAGGTAGGCGCTAAGTTTCCGATACAATGTTTCGCAATCGACGGGGTTGTTGAGAAACTTATCAAATGTCGGTTCGCCATGTTGCAGGATGCTGTCGAGCATAAGCTTGCATCCCGCGGAGATTTCCTCCCGATCAATGTCATGGTTGCCAGGCACCACCTGCACTGCGGTATCGGCGCATCCTACTGCTTTCGCAAGACGATCAAGCCAGTAGCCTGCCTCTCTAAACTCCGAGGCCTTGCCGGCGAATGCAACGTCTCCGGTCACGATGATGCCATCGATTGAAAGGCCGTGCTTCTTCACTTCAGAGGCAGCGTCGACCAAGAGGCGTTCCTTCACGTCGTCATGTGTCTCCAGCTCGCCGCCTTTTTCTTGCCCGAAGTGAATATCCGACAGGTGTATGAATGAAACGGCCATGCGCTAAGCCCCGCATATCGATCGAATGCAACCCAGACGACAAAAAGCATTGAAATTACACTAGGTCCACACCCAACCTGAGAGATTCACCAAGAAATTAGTTGGTAATAGAAGCTGCAACTCGAAGATTTGTGGTCGCGAAGTCAATCTTGGTCCCGGGACAAAGATCGTCGTCTTCTCCTCGGATTGTGCGTTTAGAAAGCGGACCGCCGTGGGACCGACGGCAAAGGGCAAAATACGGTTTCGTCGCGCAGCCGTGTTCTTATTTTGTGCTTATAGGGATCGCATAATGTATCGAATGGAACTGTGCGCCGGACTATGCAGAATGCCGGTGGCAGCTAGTTTTCCGCCGCATCGAAGCTTTGAAGCTCAAGCGTGCGATTGTGGCCTGTAGCCGCGCGCTCGCTTCTGGCGAACTATGAAAAGGAAGCGACTTATCGCTTGACGGTCATCCTCGAACAGATGGACGCGCTCTTGGCCGCGAGTACCGATACGACCCCAACGACGGACGAGCGCCGAGCCGCCGAAGAGATCCGGCTCGATCGACATTGCATAAAAGCGTGCCATGTTCCTGGTCGGTTCGACGCGCTGAACATAAAGGCGGTACCGATGCTGGGCCATGGCTCCAAATTGGCCGGACAACGCTCAGGCGTCCAACGACATTTATGAATCGATCAACGCTGATCGATTCAAGAAGTTGATGCGACGGTGGCCTGCCCAGGCGAAGAAGCCGAAAAACGCCGCACCGGAGCAGACTCGTCGGCGTGCTCAGCGCCTGGCTCGAGCACCAAGCCGGATGTCGTCGGGCGCAGCCAATCGGCGGCGACCGAGAAGGAGTTCCGCGCTGCTCCCGTTTTCCACTCCGCCTTTGGCGGAGCGAAGCAGGCGGAGGCCTGAACGCGCTTTCCTTGCGCCGAAGAGAAGGCCGAAGCCTGTGGTAAACGGCAGTGGGGCGGCTGCCGTTTCGCAACCTCTTTGCAACGGGGGCATTTCAACCGCGCCGCCACACGGGAGCGGCGCCGTTGCTTTATGCGCCCCTCATTCTCCTCCGCGTCCATGCGGGGGATGCGACCCGTGGATGCAGGACGAGGCCGGTCCCAGGCTCCTTTGCGTTGCACCCCCTCCGGTTTCTCGCGCTTCTGCCGGACGGCGCCTTGCCGTCAATGGCCTGCCCGCGCCAGCCTTCGTGGAAGGCCCGTGTTGGCCATGACGGCGGCGGCTGATGCCGTCCGGCCTTTCACGCCGCGTCCTTCGGGACAGAGCAACGAAAGGAGAAAATCATGGGACTCGACATGTACGCCTGCACTCTTCGCGAACCGCCCGCCGCGCCGGTCGACTTTGAGGTCGAAGAGGCCACGGCGCTCCACTACTGGCGCAAGCATCCGAACCTTCACGGCTGGATGGAGCGGCTCTACCACGAGAAGGGCGGCAACGACGCGAAGTTCAATTGCGTGAACCTTCAGCTAACCGCCGACGATCTCGATCGCCTGGAAACGGCGATACGCGATCGTACCCTGCCGTCCACCGAAGGCTTCTTCTTCGGCGTGTCCGACGGCAGCGAATGCAACGATGATCTCACCTTTGTCGCAAAGGCTCGCGAGGCGCTGGCAACAGGTCTTGCTGTTTTCTACACATCCTGGTGGTAGGCATGCTGCTCCGGGACGGGCGGTCCGTCCCGGTTTCCGCCGGTCGGGGCGGCACCAGGCGTCAGGCTCCCGCGGGTACAGAGAAAGCAAAGCGTCGGATGGCCACCAGCCGTGTGGTGACCCGAGGCATTCGCGCTGGGGTCGTGAGCCGCTCCTATTCAGCGGTGTCGATATCGATCAGCTCCGCTGGCCTTCGCTCAACTGTTCGCCACGGCATCGGCCGCTGGTTCTCCTGGCATCATGCGTTTCAGAAGCCGGATCAGATCGCGCATGGTGTCAGGCGGCAATCGTTCGATGAGCTTCATCAATGTCAGGCGATCCTGTGCTTCCTCCGGCGTCTTGCCCCATAAGTGCGGCGCCGTGTCAAAAATTACGTCGAGAGGCATAAAGCCCATGATCTCACAGAGATGAATCAGCCGCGGGACCGACATCCGAGCTTCTGAGCCTCGCTCGTACCTGCTGTAAACAGACACCGAGAGTCCTAGCAAATGCGCTAAATCGGCGCGGGAGATGCCTTTCGCCTCGCGCGTTTTCTTGAGCCAGGCGGAGATCTTTTCATCCATCTCCTTTGCGCTAAGGATGCCGTCGAAACCCGACTGGCGGAAGACCGGCCTATCAAATTCCGGATCGGCTACTTCAACCAAACCTCGTGCGCCCATCAAGCTGACTGCATCCGTCACCGACCCTACCCTTTTTGTATGTGCCGCCCTCAGCGCCCACTATGCACCACATTGAAGTATTTTGGAGTACGCTCTCCGAAGAATCACGGCAATTTTCCCTATTTTTTTGGGGAAATCGCGGTCGCGAGTTCATTGAGGTGATGGATCAAAATGCTTCAGCACGCGCCCGAGCATTTGGGCAACAAACTTGGCGCCTAAAATGGTGAAGCAGACGAGAAAAGCAATCACCGATTCTTTGCCGCTATCATCGTCCAGTCGCCGTCTTTCCCTTGAAAAACCGCCTCAATTCGCGTTTCGCCTTCGATCCACTTGAGGTGCGCGGCAAGCTCGCAAGCGATCTCGGTACCGGCAATTCGGATGCAACGACTGATGGTCACTTTTGATCCGTTGCCATGCTTACTTATATCCCATTTGGATAGTCCGAAGAGCTGGACTTTGGCCTGATCGTCGGTCGGCCACGTAACCTTTTCGGGTACGGCTCTCAGAATATTCAATTGAGGCAAATTGCTTTCTGAAAAGTTCCCCATCCCGACCGTCGGTCGGCCGAGATGGGGAGCAACATACACGCCGAGGACGCAGCCAACGGCCACGCCAAGAAGAAAGCCGCGGCCCAACATCGATCAATAACCGTTATCTTTGAGGAACTGGTCGATCGCGGCCTTCATGATGACCGTCATCTTCACGTCGTTCTCAATAGCGGCCTTTTGCAGCCGCGTCTTCGTGTCGTAATCGAGCGGGCAGTTGACGTAGTGCTTGGATTCCCGATCGCGCGCCCTCTTCAGGTCGCGCAAGCGAACTCTCGAATCCTCTCGCTGCAATGCTCTCGTGGTGGCCCGTTCGCGCCGAGCTTCTTGTGTCGGGGCGATCAGACGATTAGCGGGCTGATCAGCGTCAGTGCCGAGCGGTGAAGGCTCCTGAGGCTGATCTGCATTCCTGGTTTCTGTCGACAGCTCAGCGGCTTTCATTGCTGAGGCCGCCGGTGTCGCAGCTTGCTCCGCTGAGCGGCTGCGACGCGGCGCGACTGCAAAGTCAGAAACGGTCGTTTGACCCTTAGCCATTCGCTGCTACCTCATTCTCGCCAGCCAAAATCGCTTCGATGTCTCGAACCAGGTTCATCACTTCCGCTCTCGCTTTTTTCACCGATTCTGTGAGCTCGAGCATTTGCACAGTGCCATAGCCGTTTCGAATTTCGCGATAGCAATTTCGCTCCATTAGCTCGGTCTTGAGGAGATGGGAGTCGTAGCCCCCTTCCTGCAGGTTCTGCACGAACGGCCTGATCAGGCGGTAGGCTTCCAGCAGTTTCGCCGGCATGGTGATCCTGGTGACGAAGTTGGCGTGGGGGATTAACCGCCCCACCTTGTCGGAAATATCGGCCGTGTCGGCCGCGGCCTGTCCTGCCGCCTTGATCTCGTCCTGGTTCGGCTGGATCGGCGTCAGCACAATATCGGAGCCGGCAATGATCGTGTCCCTTAGAACCGTGTCCTGGCCGGGCGAGTCCATCAAAACGACGTCGAACTTGTTCGCCTCGTTCTCCAGGAGCTGCTGAACTGTGGTCTGGCGCGCGGCGGTTATGAGCTCGATGTTGGCAGGCAGGTTGTCCTTTGCCTCACAGCGCTTCCACCATTCCTGAAGATTTTGGCGGCCGTCTGCATCGATGAGAAGCACACGCTTCCCCTGAAGCGCATACTCCCCGGCGATCAAGATTACTGCTGTTGTCTTCCCAGCCCCACCTTTGCCACTCACGGCAGAAATAAACTGTGGCAAGCGTCACAACTCCCTTTGCTGGCTCAAAGTCATTCCGGCAGTTCGTCGTGGACTTGCACGGAGTTTCCGCGTCGCACTTGCACACGATGCGAACAATTGCCCGTACGATGTGGAATCATCGCACTACCGCCCCGTGTAGTCAATCGAACCAACTAAACCACCGCTATAGGGTGTGAACAATTCTCCCCACGATGTGAAACCATTTTCGCAATCGCCCCATAAACACATGATGTGGAAAGATCGTGCTCCTAACTCGTGTGAAATATCGACACGACGTTGGTATGTGACCGCTGGCTGCTTCATTCGACGGCGTTCGGTCCGGTCCACCTAAGCGCTCTGCTTGATCAGTGAACCCCGGAGCCGCGTAAAGGCCGGCTTTGACGCTCGCACGGAAGCCGCAAGGGCGAAGAGCGGAGCGTCCCTTGCGGCTGAGTACGAGGGGCAGACAAAGGCCTTCAAAAGCGGATTTCGGAGGTGAACCCTGGTGAGCGTTCCCTCGTTTAAAGGACCGGGCAGAGGCCCGGTCCGGAAGGACAAAAGGAGAGTGTAGCGAGGGCAGCTCGGAGTTGTCTAGTTGAATTCCCCTTACAATTGGGAGAGGCAGGATACGGAAAAATGTGCTACGCCCTTTTCCTGCAATCGAGGGACGAGCCCTCGATCATCTGACGCAAGCGCCAGTAGGGGGCCAACGGCCAAATGGATGACGGGAAATTCAACGCTCTTCTCGAGCCAGCGAAGACAGATCGCACTGTGCATGTCCGCGTCACGGGTGACGAACATGCGGCGATCGAGAAGGCCGCTGAGGATGCCGACATGACGGTATCCAGCTTTTTCCGGTCGCTGCTTCTGGAGGGGGCAGGGGTTCGGCCGATGTTTACCGGCGATGACCGCCTGGTCATGGCGGCTTTGCTCGAAGACATGCGGATGATCGGGATCAACCTGAACCAGGTTGCGAGGGCGCTCAACAGCGGCCGTGGTGTCCACCCAAGCGAATTGGACATCAACCTGGAGAACGTGCAGCGGGTTCAAGCGGCCGTGATGAGCGAGCTGCGTGCTCTAACGCGGCGAGCTGGTTATCAGCGTCGAGGGGAGATGTAGCCTTTGGAAATCTTCTTCGGCGCATTCACCAGCGAATGGGAGCAGCGGCGCGCGGCCCTGCTGCACGAAATGACGTCTGGCGGGCGCGGCGCTTCGGCCGAAGAAGAGATGCGGAGGCGCCTGAAGCAGTTGGCTCAGCTCGGCGCTGCAGGTGGCGGCGGCTCAGGCGGCGCTTCCGGTGGTGGATCAGCATCGAAGGTCAGGGGGGCTCCTCGACCGCAGGCGAAGCCAGCGACGGCTGCAAGCCGGCCGATGGAGACACGGCTTGCAGCCGTCGCAAAGGGAAGCCAGCCGGCAGTCGTCAAAATGGCGTCTTATGGCGGCGGTGCTCGGGTCGGTGCGATGCTGAATTATGTGTCCCGTGGCGGCGAGCTGAAGGTGGAGAATGAAAGCGGCAGGATCCTCGAGGGGCGGGAGGAACTGGCGCGCATCCGTGGCGATTGGGACCACCTTTTTCAGAACCGCGCGGAAAGCCGCGACATTGGGAGTTTTTCCGTCGAAATTGCGGCGTCCGGCTTTGCTTCGGACAAGGCATTGCACGAGCAGGTGAGGAGCACTCTGACGAGCGGCTTTGGCGACCGGCGCTATGCCTATGCGATCGCGAAGCATGAGGGCGGTTCCGTGACCGTTCAGGGGCTTGTCGTGTTGCGAAGTGGGCAGGGGGAGCGGCTAACGGGCGACGCGAAGGCGGCCGGCATCATCCAGGGCCGATACGACGCCAGCGCGGCCGCGGGCGAGGCTGCGGCGAAGTTCTCCTTTCATGCTCACGGAAATGGCGTCGAGTTCGGCGCCAGCCGCTTGCGCGGGCTGGTCGATCGGCATGACGACGTTCGCGACGATCGCGGCCAGTCGATAGCGAATGAGAAGGTCGCGGGCGACCTGGTGCAAAAGGAATGGCGCGGCGAGCTCCATAGCCGCAGGAGCCGCGACGTGATGCACGTCATCATGTCGGCTAGGGCCGGAACCGATGTCACCGCATTCGAAGGCGCGGTTCGCGACTTCCTGGCGCATCAGTTTGCTAGTCACCGGTATGTCTTCGCCATGCATGATCCGGCTAGCGATCCGAAACAGGCGGAGGAGGGAGGAAAGCGTCCGCATGTGCATGCCCATGCTATCGTGGCGATGAAATCGGATGCCGGTGATCGCATCGAGACGACGCCTGCCGTGTTTCGGGAATGGCGATCTGCGATGGCAGAGAAGGCGCGGGATCACGGCATTCAGATGGAAATGACCGACCGGCGCGAGTTTGCCAGCCCGCCGGCATTCACGCGGACCCAGGTCCGGCCGGTGAGCCGCGAAGGCCGCACAGAGCATGTCGGGACGAGCGAGGCGGCGCAGGCGAGATACGACGCCAAGCGCGGCGGGCGACGCATGGTCGCGAAAAGCGACCGGAGCCGGCAGTACATCATAAAGGCGCAGGAAACCTGGCAGAAGGTCGCCCTGGCGGGTGGTGATCGTCAGACCGTGGCCTATGCCACGCAGCAGCAAAACTATTTAGAATCAGGCGTTTCGATAGCGCAGACGGAAACGAGCGGCACTGTCATACGCGCGGTTTTTGGATCGACCTTCCGCATCAATTTGGCTACGTTGCAGGAGATGGTTTTGGAGGGTCACGAATTGCGCGAAATGTCACGAGCAGAGTTTGAGACCTACGAGAAGAAGGTCGAGACGGCCTTGTTCAAGTTGGAGCGGTCGGTCTCGGCAGACGATCGGGCGGACTTTGACGAGATAGCCGGCCTGGCCCGAGATTTCGTCAATCAGAAGCGTGAGCTGGTGGACCTTTACGAGCAGCGCAAAGAGGCATTGGCGGAGCAAGGTGGCGAATCGCTTCGCAGCGAGCCGCGTGATCCGGCCAACGAGTGGGAGGCTGCGGTCGCCAAGCACGGCGAGGCTGTTGTTGAGGCCGGCAAGGAGGCCATGATCGAAATCGAGCACTATCGAGAGGGACTTGATCGGATCGAGGCCGGCGAGTTTTCGGCCGACCGCAAAGATGGGATGCAAGCCGGCCTTCAGCAGGCGATGGAAAGGGCCGCGCAGTTGGCTGTCGAAGGAAACAGCTACCTCAGAGACGTTGCCGAGCAGGATCAGGATTTGCGACAGGCCATCGATCGCGCAGAAAAACAAGCCGAAGTTGACCAACAGGATGACGGGCGCGCAGACGTCATAAAGGCAGTGCAGACGGTCATAGCCGAGCGGATTGACCGTTTGAGCGACCTTGCAGAGGACAGCTATGTGACCCGAAACGAGGTATCCGCCGAACGGCAATTCCTCGCGGATATGAACGGGCAACTCGACAAGCTTGGACCGGGGGATGTTCTCGATCTCTCGCGGACGGAAACCGACTACGGTTATGATGAAGAGGAAGCCGCATCCGCTCGGGAGAGTGGCGTCGATTATGTTCCATCGATCGAGAGGGATGGGCAAGAGCACGAAAGTCATATCGACAGTGTTGCTCCGCAGTTGGAGCAACTGAGAGCTCATGGCGTCACGATCGACGCGGACTTTAAGATTGCAGCGCCGCCGTCTCAAAGGGATTTCGACGCCTATATGGACGAGCTGGCGAAAGAGTTTGCCGAAGCAGAGCCCGACCTCGACGACACGCGCGAAGCTCACGAGTTGGCGTCCGCAGCCGATGCTACAAATCGCCTAGAAGATCGTCTAAATAAGGATAAGGAAGCCGCTCAGCGCAGCAGAGAAACGACACGGACAGACCCCGCCCAGCAGCATATTCCTCGTCTCGAGGAGCTGGAGCGCGAACAGATGCAACAGAGGGAACGCGACCGCGACGACCGGGACCGTTAAGAGGCAATGCTCAACGATAACCGTCAACAATACGTCATTCAGAGCAACGATCCCAAAGGTGACGAGGGATTCGGGAAGTTCTTGGGTGTGGTCATCGTTTTTGTGATGTTTCTAGGCTTCGTCCAATATGTCTATGACTCAGTGATGGCCTGGTATCGTGACACGATGGTTTGGCTAAACGACACGGCAAGCTATCTTGCCGGCTTCTGGCCCTTCTAAAGCTCAGTTGTTTTTTTCGGGATCGGCGTAAATTGCGCCCGTCTTCGTGGCCGGACCTGACCTGCTTTTGAGGCTGCTCTTTCGCAGGCCGTGCAATCGGAGAGCCGCCCCGGTCGCGGCCGCAGTATTATTTTACGTGTCGGTGGTAGGCAGTCGCTCGCTGCGGCCAGCACGAACGGCCGACATGCGGACTAAGCGGTCGTCGCCAAGCCGATGGCCGAATGACGTGTTTGCGGCCGGAAGTCGTCGGTCCGCTAACGGATGCGGTCTCTTGATAAGCGGACTCTCATCCCTCACCGACGCTGGACGTCTTCCACGAGTTTTTGGCGCCGATTGCTCTTTTCCTACTAAGGATTCAAGATTCAAGCACGCTCTCCAGCGGGAAGGTAGCCTGAGAATGGCGCGAAATATTCGCGCCGCGCCCTTCGCTCCAAAGCTATCACGCCACCACTCCTCGGCCCGCAGATATCTCGGCCGGTAGTCGTCGTCCCGCCAGGAAGCGACCCCTCGTCTTCTGTTCCATAAGCGCGTAGCGCAGGCCTGCTTTCGAGGTCTTGTAGACCTGCTCGAACACGATTGGATGCGGTGAACTCTACTTCACGACGAAATCCGCTACCACAGGAATGTGATCGCTTGGCCGATCGTCAGCCTTAGCGCCTGTACCCGAGGTGTGAGCTTTTGAGATTTCATGCTCAATGCGAGCTCCGCCACGTTTCAACTGTAACCAAAAATCAGAGTCTAGCAGCGCCGGAGTTACGAGAATGTGGTCAATCAACTCTCGCGTAACGCCCCGCTTCTCAGCGCTGCGGAACTCGACTGTGAAGGCGTTCTTATTGCGAAGCTGCGCCTCATCTAGGACGTGATCAAGTAAGGCGCTCTGCCGGCGAAAGCTGCCGCGAAGTTCGTCCACAAGGCTCTGCAAGAGGAACTCCGTCTCGAATACGTTTCGCGTGAAGCCATCGTTCAGATCGCCCATAACGATCGTACCACTTGCATTCTGGCGCTCTAGGATGACATTCGTAATGTGTCTTCGGATTGCAGCGACATCAGCACTCAGTTTCTGCCGCGCAAAGATTGCTTCGCGCATTGCCTCTGGTTCCCGCGCCTCAAATTTCGCCTTTGTGAAGCCCTTTGTGAACTGGCTCTTAGTATGTGCAACAACAACGTGAATCGGTTCTTTGTCGTCTGATCGCGCTAACCGAAGAAGCGCAGGAAAGCGCGCCATCGAATACTTCTTGGCTCTATTGACCTCGCCCCAAGGTTGGAAATGAACCGGCTTCCCTAAACGCTTGTAGTAAACACTACTCGAATCGTAAGGCGTTGCCTTCACCGGGCAATCGTCGCGCACCAGCGCGTAGATGCTCTGTGAGCCAGACTCGATACCTGACGCCTTGTAGCGACCGCCTAGGAACTCATCAGCGAAGAATTGCATCTGATCGAGACTGGAAGGGCCTTCTTGAACACCGATGATGTGTGCGTCGAGCCCAGTAATCACTCCAGCGATTCGTTCGGCGACACCGTGCGGATTTATCGGGAAGCGACCCATGCCCTTTCCGGGTTTAGTTCTAATCTTCGCTTCACCCTTCACGAAGAGATTGTTCATCCATTCGATGTTATACGTGGCGATCCTAAGCGTAGCCATCTTGGCCCTTCCTTTTTACGCGGTTTCCTAATAGAGGACGTCCTGCCATTCATGGGGGGCTTTCTCGAAGCCCTCCTTGCCGCGGAACGCCTTGATGAGTTGGTCGAGTAATCGGCATTGGAAGCTTTGTACTGGGTGCTGATGGGTCGAGTATTGTGCGCCGCGCGCAAAGCCGGTTCCGTCGCTGCGAAGCCTTTCATGCCGGTGTAAGGTAGCCGCTCTCGCCCTCATCATGCGATGTTCGGTTGACGGAGAAGCCCAGCAGACTGCGGCAATCGGCTTGATCCATGTCCACAACGACGTGGGTTCCGGCAATGGCGTTGAGACGCAATGATCCGCTGGTGTCCTGTACGCGCATGACAATCCCTCCCCGCCCTACCTCTAAAGACGCAGTCCCCCGCCGATATGTTCGCCGGCTTTCGCCACTCGCGGCATGAAATAGTAACCTCCGCCG
Source organism: Ensifer sp. IC4062 (assembly GCF_020193575.1). GTDB lineage: Bacteria > Pseudomonadota > Alphaproteobacteria > Rhizobiales > Rhizobiaceae > Sinorhizobium. Next base: position 86,395 of record NZ_JADYVD010000023.1, on the reverse strand, counting down.
ATGTTGGCGGCGGCGCCGGCACCATAAAGCGCATCGAAGCCCGCGCCCTTCTTTGGGAAATCGGGATTGGTTTGCCACATCAGCACAGGCCATTCATATTGAACGCCGAGATTGCGCGCGAAGCTCAAATGATGGATCCCGCGAAGGTCCTCGCCGTCCTCATCCAAGCCGTCGTCGAAAAAATAGGGACGCCGGAGAATCTGGCGCTCGAGATCACCTATTCCGAACAGGTCGGTATGGTTGGGCCGCCGGGGATTCATCTTGGCGGCGTGCGCGTCGCGAATTGTCTTCAGGACCGACGGCGGAAAGCGTTCCCCCGTCTGCTTATCGACACCAAACACCGCTTCCTGTTGCCCTTCTTCCTTCAGTCCGAAGAAGTTGCGCAGCCGACGGCGAATCTTGCGATAAGCTAGATAGGTACCCCCGGTGCACCAGTCGGGCTCGCCGTCCCCATCCCGCACATAGACAAGGCGATGTAGCTCACTTCCCTTGGGATTGCTGATGCCGTCTTCGAAACCGGAGGGCTCCCGGCTGTCCGGCCGGGCATAGCCACGTTCCGCCGAGCGCACCCGGATGCCTGGATGGACGTTGCCATAATGGAGCAGACCAAAAATGTATTCGTTTACATAATAGTCGTCGCTCGCGATCAAGACGATCAGATCGCTCGCATGATCGCGCGGGTGAAAACCTTCATCGTCTCCATGCATCTGCGGCATAATTTTGAGTGAAGCGGGGCGCTGCGCGGCAAGACCGAAGCGATCGTCTCCGGCGACGGTGGTGAACAGGGTAGCCCCGAAGCCGATCGTCACCGTGACACGACTCGTCGCCGCCATCGAGTCATAGGGGCGGCCCGCAGGAGGCGGCCGCTCCATCTGGTGCCGCGCAACGTCCGAAAGCCGGGTCAGCAGCCGGCCAAGTTCCTCCCTGCTGTGCACACGCACATCGGCGGTCACAATGTGCAGGTGCCGCTGGCGTTCGAGCTGGCCGGCATAGAGGCGACCATATATCTCGCCCTCTACGCCAGGCGGCGGCTCGGTAGCCCAAGCAGGATCGGTTATGCCCGGCTGATGGAGCCCCCGATAGTCGGGGAGGGGCAGGGCCAGCTTAATCTCATCCATAAAGTGGCCGCCTCTTGTGTTGCTCTTGATGATCAGGGAACAGCGTGACGAAGAATTCGGTCCAACCGCCCATGCGCACGCGCACGAGATTGTAGCGCTCGGGGTTCTTTTGGGCCTCAGCGAAGGTGCCTGGGTCGGCCACCGTGAATGTGCAGATCGAGCCGCCCTCACCGGCCGCGAACGCCGCGAGCGTATCAGCTAGCCTTTGCGGCGGATAATTCTCCGGCAGATTATAGTCGACCGGTGCGCCGTCTCCGTACTGGGTCATAACCTTATGGCGATAGCTGCGCAGGCTGTCCGTGAGCGAGAACTGCCGCGCATGTTCGCACTTGTCGTTCAACACATTCATGTCGTTGGGGATGGGCGCCGGCGATAGATCGGATGCGATCGGCGCTCTCGATCGCCTACCGTCGGCCGAGGCCCCGTTGAAGCTGCCGCTGAAAACATATTGCTCGAACGTCCCCACGCCCGGTGCGATGTTGAGGACGAAGGGATAGTCTTCCGAGCCGTATTCGGCCAGCCGGTCTAATTGTTGCCTCCTATCCCGGTCGATCTGCGCCTCTCTCACGCACTCAACGAAGGTCTCCATCAGCCACCAGGCTTGGCGATCGACGCCCTCCGCACCGCTGCCGAACTTGGGCTGCTCCACGCAAATCGCGCGGATTTGATCAATGCGGGTTTTTTCTAGTGAAGGACCAAAGGCGGGGACTGTTCGCCCACCCTGCTCGATCAACCTGTGCCCCCAGTCCGAGGCTAGGCAGGTCGTGAGTTCCTCAAGCGTGAAGCGCCTTTCGATAAACACGAGTTGCTCGATTACCTGGAGCGAGTCGGCGGCATTGCTGACGCCGACGAGCAGCGGCGAGAAGATGTGATACCGGGCGCCACCGTCCGAAAGGTCGCGCCCCTTGTCGAGGCAGCCGCTGATTAGCGCCGACAGCAGCGGAGAAGGGGCATAGTCGACCTTGTTGCCATAGAAAGTGGCAAGGCTGTTGAGATAGCGGTGGCATCCCAACTGCATATGCTGCCGTAGGATCGTTCTGAACTCGTCCATGTCGGCGATCTCTGCGGCGGGCTTGCTACGCCAGCTATCCTTGGTCCCGCGTAATAAGACCGGGCCTGAGTCCGCCAGCCCGGCACCCCGGTTGAGGGTCTTCTCGATCAGGTCGAGCGCCGAGACAAAGCCGAAGCTGAACTCGCTTTCCCCTGCAACCATCGTCTCGTAGCAGCCATCGCAGGCATAGTTGCGTGCCGCCGCCAGAGGGATTGGAGGACCGCTGTTGTAGGCCAGGGCCGGAACGATGACGTCATCGTTGAGCAGTACGGGATGCGCCCCGCCGCTCATCAGCGCTTCCGCCGCTAGATCGAGAATCTTTCGTGGCGTTCCCGAAAAGACCCGCAAGTCGAGTGTCGGACTATTGAGCGGCAGCCGCCGAGCGGCTTCTAGGCACAGCTCGGTCACCGGGTTGCAAGCGTCCGAGGGATCAGGTTCGTCGTTCGCGAGGACGCCACCAATCGTCACCTGCTGCATCCACTGGTTGAGCAAGCACCCCTGGTCGTAGTTGGACGATCCGAAAAAGCCGGTTAGCACGCCGTCCGACGCGGTGAACCGGTTTTCGGCATGGCGATTGTCAAGGATCACGCGCTCGTCGAGCTTGATCCAGAAACAGTCGATCAGTTCCTGCGCCTGCTGCTGGGTGAGGTCGCCTGCCGCGACGTCCCGCTCATAATAAGGATGCAAGAGCTGATCGAGACGTCCGATAGGGACGATCTCAACGGTCCAGTGCAGCGCACAATGGACGATATAGATCGCCTGGAGGGCTTCGTGAAAGCTTCTTGCCGGATGTCGTGGGGCGTGTTCGAGTCGCTGCGACACCGTCTCGAGGCTCTCGCGTCGCGGGTCGTCGGTGGCAAGTTTGTTCGCCACTTCGCGTGCTAGTGCGGCATGGCGCTGGGCATAGGCGATCACTCCGTCGAGGCAGAGCGCGACGGCCTCGTAAAACTCGCGCTGCTTCTGATCGGCCTTCGTTTTCGCGGCCGCAGTGCGAGCCTGATTGGCTAACCCTTCCAGGCCGTATTGGAGCAAGAGCCCGTGATTGGGCACGATATGCCCCATGGGTGACAATTCGTTGAGGAAAGACAGCGCGCCTCTCAGCTCTTCTTCCTCGGTCAGGTAGCGGACGAACTCCTTGCCCTGGCCAACCGCAAACGGCGGAAGCGTGCCGACGATCAGCTCGTCGGCGAAAATTTCGCTAGTGCCCGCCAAGGCAGCAACCGTCGGATCGACGATGATTTCCAGCATCCGGTTGACCGCAAGCGCCTTGCGAATGACGACTGGCTTGTTCGCCAGCTCGGCCTTGGCCTGTTCACTGAGGTCGCGACGCCCACGAAAAAGATGGCCGACCTGCTTCTCGGACAGCCAGCCCGGTCTGCCCTTCCATCGTTCGAACATACGAAGCAGCAGCTTGCACACACGAGGCGAGGGAAGGTCCCTGTGGCCGGGCGGGAGCGACTGCAAATAACGCCAATAGTCTACGTCGCTATGATGCACAGGTCACTCCGCCGCGTTGCCGTCGAGAACTTGGGCGAGCAGAATCACGTTCTCGTCGGGATCGACCAGGGTCGCGATCCGCACCGCCGGATAATTCTCTATCGCTGCCGGAAATTTGACGCCCCTGTTAGTCAGCTCCGCAACTGCTTCGTCAAGCGGTCGCGACGCCGCCAGCTCGATGTTGATTGCACCGCGTGTGCCCGCCGCTACAGTCGCGGGCGGACGGGCGCGGTGAAGGCCAAGGACCATCCCCCTACCGGCATCGAGCTCTGCCCATTCCTCGGTAGGCTGCCCTTTCAGCGGCAGGCCGAGTTGCTCGGTATAAAAGCAGATCGCTCGTTCCATGTCGGTCACATAGATCGAGCTATTGCCGCCATGGCTCACCGCCGAGGTAGCGGCAGGCGGTGCATCGGCGAGCAAAGGCTGGTTTTTCTGCTGCGCCGTCACCGGGTGATCCATTGCGAATATCTCGAGCTTCACATATTCGGCATGATTGGTGTTGATCACGAAGAAGCGCTTGTCGGGATAGAGAGCCTTGCAATCACGCATCGCGGAGATTGCGAGGACCACATTGTTGGGATCGTCGTCGGACATACCGAAGCGATGCGGATGCTCCGGACCATGTTTTTTCAACGCACGTTCAACCGCGTTCTTGATCGCGAGCTTTTTCACCGAAGGAACAGTCATCGCGGCGTCGCTCACCCCAAGGGCTTCGCGAACGTCCGGATTCGACACCGCGTAGATGCCTAGAATCGTCGGAAAGGCCTCCAGCAGGCCGCGGTTTACTAGCTCCTGGAGGCCTGCCTCGATCGTTGCCGGTGCATGGCCGCGCGCTGTGACCAGCGCTATGCCCCGGCCGTTTCGGGCCGCATGTTCCAGCAGTGGCCAGGCAGGTCCTCGCCAAGATCCGCCGCTTCCCACGGCGCTGGCGAGATCCTTAAAAAAGCTCTGTTCGTGGGCCGGGAGATCTGGATCGTCCCGGAAATCTCGGAACGTGCGATCATAGATCGACCAGGCCCCCCACGGACCAGGCCGCCCGAGCGAAGTCTGGACCGCGGCGAATTCGCCGGAGGTCACCGCCTTCTCTGTCTTCGCTTCCGCATTCCAGAGATAGATTTTTGTCGGAAGGAACAGTAGATTGTCGTCAATATCGAAGAAATAGAAGCTCTGACTTCGATCTGTCCCCATAGACGCCCCCCGGCTGACGACTTTCGGTCATTTAGCTAAGTAATAGCATTTACTTTGCGTAACCAAAAGGGTGTCTTTGTAATATTTGCACCAATTGCGTGTCGCGAAAAGGAGTGTTCCGTGGCCAGCTACGCCAACCTTTGGGCGCATTGCTGACCGGCAAATCTGGGGCCGTTTGCGGAATGTCAGCTCCTGAACGATGTGAACGCGAAAGCCGCCATTCACCCGGCCGCGCAATGTCATCTCCGGGGCCGATCGCGAGGGCCGCGTTAGCTACTGGAGTGGGACGCAGTGGTGCAGGGTCCAAATTGGGCGAGAAACGGTCAAAAATATTGGTTTCAGCAATTTCTGTGCGAACAACCCCAATTATTGCGTGAAGAAACAGCCTTGCCCCTTGTGGCGACAAAAAATTTAAAGTGATGGTTGTGCTTTAATCTATAGCAAGCGGGGTATGCATGTCTGTTCTGGATATTCCTCTCCGAAAGGCGCTGCAATTGTTCTATGCGCCACACTCGTTGCGGCGGTCAATTTTGAAGGAGGATATTCGGCTTGACCGCAGAAAAGAGGCCGGCGGCACTAGAAGTCGAGGCGGCGATTTTTATTTGCCTTTCTGGTCAGATGTCAAAAAGCACATATCTGGCGACGGTGATCTAACACAACTGACTGATGACCGCGTTAAGTCAAACAGGAATTTCAAGCGACTATACCCGCTACTGAAAGACGGCGTCCTTGAATTGCTCAGTGCAAAATTGCGTTGGTCAAATGAAATAATCGAGATAGTCCCCACAAGCGTGCACGGGAGCCTGCGAGTTGAGGACCTCGGTGGCACAATTCGTATAAGGGATGCACTCCACGCGCGCGTCAGAGGAGAATATACCCGCGTCGTGTACCCATACTTCAGCGAAGAACCGGCGCTTCCGGAAGAGGGCGGAAGGTTGGGCTTATGGGTGATGCAACAAGCCCTGACAGAACTTGATACAGATGACATGCGTATTATCGACGCTCTTCGTCGGACATTTTTCTCTACGCGAACGACGCCGCTGCAAGGTAACGAAGAGGCGGTTTTCCTTGAAAATTACAGGTTTTTGATCGACGAGTGGGCGCGTCTAAAGCATGAATGAGAGGTCACGAGCTTCCTTCACGGAAGGAAACCAAGAGCGAGCTCTCGTTGCGCATTCGAGGCACGGGGGGCCATTGGATCTTGATCCTTCAACGTTGAAGCTGTGGCCGCACCAGCGCGCTGCAATCGATCGCTGCGAACAGTACTTCGACTCCAAGAGCCGGAAAAGTTGTCTGGTGCACATGCCGACCGGCACGGGCAAGACGGGGGTGATGGCGGTATTGGCATCACGCCGCGCAGCCAGTTCGGCCGTGTTGGTGGTCTGCCCCTCTGCTGCCTTGGTCGAACAGCTAATCGAAGAGCTGCGCAACGACTTCTGGGCGCGCATAGATGCTTCTGGGAAGTGGGCTCCCGAACATGTGTATCAAGCGCTGCCAGGATCGATCGACGCTCTCGCTGCTAACCTCACCGCAGCGGGTTAAGGTCGAGTGGTCATCGTCGCAACAATCCAGGCGATCCAGCAGATCTACGCCGAAGATGCGATCCACAAACTGGCTGGTAGTGTCGGCACTGTCCTTTTTGACGAAGGGCATCGAGAGCCAGCGCCGATCTGGGCAAAGGTTGTTCGTGGCTTCGGTGTTCCGACCGTGCTGTTCAGTGCCACTCCGTTTCGCGGCGATCTGAAGGTGTTCAACGTCGATGACGATCACATGCATTTCCTGTCGTTCGACGCCGCAGTGGACGAGGCCCTTATTCGAGGAGTCAAGATCGAAGAGCGACCGTTGGCGGTGGACACCCACCTGTTCGCTAAGCAGGTCGTCGAAGAGCGTGATCGATTGATCCGCGACGGCGTTTTCGACCATGGCTGCAAGGTGATCGTTCGCGCAGCCAGCGAGTCCACTGTAAGCGACCTGTTCGATGCCTTTGTCCTAGCCCTCGATGGCCGCGACGATGGCGTCCTCGCGATGCACAACAACTTCTCCGACAGCGGCGAAGTGGGGGCCCTGCGCAGAAGCTCAGTGCCATCGCTGAAGGGGCGGAACGAACACTTTTTGATCCACCAGTTCATGCTAGTGGAAGGCATCGATGATCCTGACTGCACGATACTCGCGGTATTCGAGCCGTTCACAAGCACTAGAATGCTGGTGCAACAGATCGGAAGGCTTACCCGCCAGCCCGCTGGCGAACTGGGGCGTCAGGCAGAGCGGGCAAGGGTACTCGCTAGGACCGGCGACGGCGTCGATGCTCAATGGAAGAGCTTTCTCCGCTACGATCAGGCTTGCATCAAGAACGGCGGCAAACCGCCTATACGCAACGGGCAGGAAGTACTTGGGAAGATCGTGGAGGTGTTACCGGAATTCGACTACATTGGAGGCAAGTTTCGTGAGCGGCTCGACCTTGAGAACACGGATCTTTCCCCGGACCTACGCTTTCCTAGGTCGGCACTCGTCTATGAAATTGATCCCGGGTTCGACCTCAATGATTTCGCATCCGATGTCAGCGCGCGTTTGGAGGAGGAGGATCGGTACCAGCATCAACTTGGCGCCGTACCTGGGAAGGCCTGCCGCTATCATGTGTCGCTCGGACTTACTCAGACGCCATTCCTGGCCGAGTCCTTGTTCCAGACCGCATCGCTCGACGTAACGATCTATGCGGTCTCCGGCAGGCGGCTGTATTTCTACGATAGCGCTGGTCTTTGGATTGACGAATTGGAGCACGTAGGCGCGCGCGTCAGCCCCCTCAACCTTCAGTCATTGCTTCCGGAGGAGAGCGCCAACGCAATATCGTTCCTTGCAGTCAAGAACACCGACCTCGGACCCTTGGCTCTTCGCGGCCGGACCTTGTCCGCCCGGTCACTTGGGCGATCGGGAGCTTTCATGGGCGAGCACATGAACGTGATCACCAGGGCTGCCGGTTGGGTGCAGCGGACTCGACGTGCGGTGGGATTCTCTCTCGGGCGAGTGCGAGACGGTGACGGATATGAGGTGACCGCCAGCGAGTTCGCGGAGTGGTGCGACCAGATCGATCAGGAATTGGAGCTTCAACCAGCCGCGGCGTCGTTGTTCAAGCGCTTCGCGCTTCCGGCGGCGATTCCCGCGGACACCACCCCGGTGAACATTCTCATCGACATGCAGGAATTGGCCGAGCAGTTCTCAGTCGGAGGCAAGGAGGTGACGATCGACCCGGATGGCCTCTGCGTCGATGTCGTCCCCGACCCGGCGCCCAAAGCGCCGGGGCCATATCGATTTGAGGTCCACCTCGACGGTAAGGTTCACACCGTCTGGATTCGCTGGGACAGGAAGAAGAAGAAGTACTGGCTCACGTCGTCGACCTTGAGCCAGGTAAAGGCCAACACGGACGCGAAGGCCTCACTGACCAAGCGTCTTAACCAGCTCCAGGCGTTCAGGGTCATAACCGCCGATCATCGCCACGCCTACGTCGACGGAGATTTCTACTCGCTGGACCTTGATCTGGCTGATCCGAACGGGGCTGCGCGACTGGTGCTCGATCTCGTGACGGCAGTTGATGAATTGGGGGCAATAACTTCCGAGAAGGGCACGCCTGCGGGTGAGCATCTGGATACTTGGAGGGAGGGCTCGCTGTTCCGTTTCGTCGACGACCAAGTAGTGGAAGGGCGAGGAGACAATTCGTTTGGGACAACTTTTCCTGCAGTGGTCTGCGACGATCTGGGAACGGAAGCCGGGGACTTCATCGGTGTTGACGACACCCATGAACGTCAGCGAGTCGCCTTTCTGGTCTGCAAACACAAGGGCGGCGAGGCAGGTGTTTCTACGTCCGCATTCTATGATGTCTCGGGGCAAGGGCTGAAAAACCTAGCGTACCTAAAGAGTGACGGCGCGGATCTGCCGGGTAGCCCCAGAAAGTTCGACAGCGATTGGATTCTTACCGCGGACAAGCTCACGGATCACGTACCACGCAGACGCGCCGGTCCTGGGTCGCAAGGGTTCAGGTCAATGCTCTCCAGGGCAAAACGCAGCCCGGGAGCGGAAAGATCGATCTGGCTAGTCTGCGCCGGCGGAATGCTATCACGCTCGAAGTTGCAGGCAGCATTCAAGGAGAAGCCGCCGCGTGCTCATGTCCTCCAGTTTTACCACTTGGTTGTGTCGGCGTACTCGGCATGCCAATCCGTAGGAGTGCAACTGAAGATATTCTGCTCGAAGTGACCTCCGACAGTTGGGGCGGGTAGGAGGTCGCTATTCAACAAACACAGCCTTGAAGATTACCCCCCGGTCCGGCCTTTAGAGGCAATGCGGGCACGGGGAGGCCATTCACTAGCTCGAGGACGCGCCTCTGCTCCATTCCAACGTATTGATGCTGTCGTGATTGGCACAGTGCCCGCTTTTGGGGTTTAGCGCCGGCTTGCCAGAGGTCCGATTTGGGGGCGCAAAGCGGTCGTTCGTGAACCGTGGCCGGAAGGTTGTTTTCGGGCTCAGTCGAGCCGTTCGCGGGTCTGTTGCGAATGACCGGAACGGGTCCGGAAGCGGTCTCCTCACAGCTATTCGGCCGGCATTCCAACGTCGACTGGATCAGGTATCGTCGCGCTGAAGATGTCCATGATGTTGCGGCGCTTGGTCGGGGACTTGTCGCCAAGCTTCTCAGCTTTCGTCTCGACCACTTCTTTGAGCTGCGCGGCCTTTGGTTTGAGGCCTTCCTCGATGGCCTTTATCCGGGCTTCCATTGCATCGAGGCTTGCAGATGCTTCCGCACCACCCGTGTTTGCAGCAGTCGCCTTAGGCTTCGGGCGCAGCGCCTTTTTATTGACGGTGCGTTTGGCAGGTGCTGCAGCTTTCTCGTCTGCCGCAGGTTCTGCGTTGATCGGAGCTGCCTCCGCCGCGGCCGTCGTCAAAGGCTTCTCCTCTTTCGCCTGCGCAGAGGGTATTTCGACGGAAGGATATCCCCCCTTGGCATATTCTGGAGTTGTCGCCGGAACGGGCTTCGGTGACAGATAATCGACTTCCGGCACTTGCGGAATGTTAGCCTGAGAAAACGCCTCGGCTGATTTGAAGGGCTGTGTTTGGAAGAAGCGAAGCTTTTCCCCAAAGATCGGCCGTTGTCCTTCGATGAGCAGGATCATCTTGTTCTCCGGCATTTGCCGGACCTCCTGCGGCATCATCAGATCGCGTTCGCGAATCTGCTCTACCTTCGTGCGGCGAGGCAGGCCCATCAGTTCGATCGTGCGGGATTCCGATTGGTAGCGGATCGTGCGCTTTCCGAGCGCGCGGGATGCGTACTCGGCTGTGGCCTGGTCGTTGGCGCCGAGGACGAGCTGATAGCCACAATTGCCGAGCAGGGAATGGCGGGACGTTTCTCCGTAGATCTCGTCGAGGTTCTTCAGATCCTGGATTATGAATGCGAGTTTGATGTTATAGCCAGCTACATAAGGTAGCTTGGTCATGATCTCGTCCATCCGCTTTAACTGCCGGAACTCGTCGAGCAAAAAGTAGACGGGGAGGGAATTAGGATCGTGCTCGAGCGTGAGAATATCCATTACCTGCTGCACGAACAGGGTCAGGAGGGGGCGCAGCAGGGTGATGTCGGTGATGTTCGGCGCCAGGTAGATCGAGATCGGCCGACGCTTCATTGCGCGAAGATCCATGTCAGTGACATTGGTCGCGGCAACGATCCGCTCGTTCTTGAAAGGCCGCATCGCCTTTTGAATGTCCAAGAGAGCAGAGGCGGCGGCGCGTTCCGATAGGGCGATGTAGGAATTGAAGCTCTCGACGGTGAACTTCGAAAGGTAGGGCTCTTTTTCCTTGATGTATTTCATGAGCGCCTGGAGATCGACGCCGCTGTTAAAAAAGGAATTGACCTCTGCGAGGTTGCGCCGGTCTTTGTAGAAGTGGCTTTCCGTGATGTAGCTGATCGCGCCGGCAAGGACCTGTTGCGCGGTCGCTTGCCAGACCGAATTTTCCGATTCCGTGTTCTCGGGCACAAGAATGCTGGCGATGTTTTGAATGTCGGTCGTACGATTGCCGCGCTCCGGCCGGATAAAGTCCAGCGGGTTATAGCTGTTGGTCTTTTCGGAGCCCGGCGCAAATAGGAAAACCTGGCTGCCGTTCTGCCGGCGATAACCCGCCGTCGCCTTGAACACTTCGCCCTTGAGATCGGTAACGATCATCGAGCCTTGATGCATCAGCGCATTGGGGATCACATAGCCCGCACCTTTACCGGAGCGCGTCGGGCCTATGATCAGATGATGCCGATCGTCCTTGGAGCGGAGAATGTTCCGTCCGATCCGCCCGAAGATATGGCCCTGTTTGCGGAACCATTTCCCGCGCCGAAGCGAAGTTATGTCCTGAAAGGCGGCATCACCCAATGGGCTGCTCGTCGGCTTCAGGCCGATGTATGCGACAAGGCCCGCCACCAGCAGCGCCGGCACCATCGAACCAAGCGCGACCTTCTGCAGGGCAGGGCTCGTTTTGTGCTGCCAGAACTGTTGAATCGGAGCGAAGGGATTGCTCGTGATCGTCGTTTCGAGGATCCGACCGTCCTTGTAGAAGAGCTGAAGCCCAAGGCCATACCCGAGCATCCAGACAACGAACGCTATCCCGACGCAAAAGAGCAGGTAGAAAGCCTGGAGCTGCTTCATCATGACTCATCCCGGGCGAAGAAGATCTCAGAGACCCCGCGCTTGCCGCCGTCACGGCGGAGCTGGATGACGATCGGGATGACCATCTGGATATAGGACATCAGATCCTGCTTCGAAAAACCCGCCGACATACCGGCTTGCTGCATCATCATGGCGAGCTGTTCATAAGCACCCATCGGCGTATCGGCGTGAACCGTCGACATGCTGCCGGGATGGCCGGTGTTGATTGCCCGGAGGAAGGAAAAGGCCTCTGCACCCCGAATTTCACCGACGAACAGGCGATCCGGCCGCATGCGTAGGGATGACTCGAGCAGGCTTTGAATGGTCACGTCCGCTGTGCCCTGGTCGCCCTTCGACGCGATCAGGTGAACGGCATTTGCTTGCGGTGGGAAGAGCTCTCGCGTGTCCTCGAGCGTGATGATCCGCTCATGCGGATCGACGCTCTTCAGGCAGGCATTGAGGAAGGTCGTTTTGCCAGAGGAAGTGCCGCCACTGATCAGGATAGAAACCCGCTTGGTGATGGCGGTATGGATGAAATCGTAGATCCGATTGGCGCGCAGATGCCCTATCAGCTCGCGATCAATGTCGCTGAGGCCGCCGACGGCCACAGAGACCTTATCGAGCGAACCGTTGTCGCGATACTCCTCGAGCGTGAAGTTATTGACCACCTGCTTGCGGATCGAGATCGAGCCACCTTCGGGTGCCGCCGGCGGCAAGACGATCTGGATACGCTCGCCGGTCGGAAGCGCGGCGCTGAGGATCGGCCTCGAGCGGCTGATGAACTGGTTCGTGGCAGCCGCAACACGCTCGCCGATGTTCTGGATTTCATCACCCGTCAGGGCGTCGCTTCGATGATGCTCCATGTAATCGGCGCCAAACCGTTCCACATAGACATGGCCCGGTTTGTTGACGGCGATTTCCACCACCCTCGGATCGTCAAGAAATTCCCTGATCGGTTCAAGAGCGCGGTTGAGGAAGTAATGGGGATCGCGTCGGATCGTAGTGGTGTTACCTGCGGCGACGTTCACGTTGAATCTCCTTCATCGCTTCGGTGACCGGGTCGTCATACATGGCGCTAAAATCGAGGTCCTGGCGCACGTAGACAAAGATCCGCTCGCCCTGGCTGACGCTGATGGTGGGAGGAATACGAAGGTTTTCGCTGAAGGCTTGGTTCGCCATATCCGAGAACGTCTCGGCGATGGTTTCGCGGGCGAGCTCCTCGCCACGTTGTGCCTCGCTGTGGTTGTCGCCGAACGCCTCGTCGCTTCCGTAGCCGGTCAGGAAGCTGGCGCCGGCGCCGACGACCGAAAGCATGATCGCGGAGCCGAACCGCTCGCGCCATTTGTTGTCGACATGACCGGTCAAGCCCGAGCGTCCCAAGCTATCCGTGCCGATGGAATTGAGGCGCACCGACACGCCATCATCGCGAATGAGCCGGGTCCAGATGACGAAAATGCGCTTTTGTCCGCGGGTAATCTCGGACTGATATTCGCCAATGAGGCGCGTTCCAGTCGGGATGAGGACGCGCCTCCCGTCGAAGGAATAGACGTCCTGCGACGTGATCGCACGAATCTGGCCGGGAAGATCGCTGTTGATTGCGGTCTCGAGGATGCCGGGGATTAACGTTCCTTCTGGGATCATGGCGTCGATGCGTTCGATCTGCCGCGCCTTTGCGCTCCGATCGGCGAGACTCGAGGCCGCAGCGAGGTACTTGCTGTTACGGTCTTCGCCGGCAACGCTGAGCCCGGACTCGTCTTCGCCTGGAAAGCCTCCGTGGCCGTTGCCATTGCCTTTCTGATCAAGCGAGATCAGCCCCGACTTATAGCGTTCGGGAAACTCTTCGAGAGGCGCAATCTCGGGTGTGGCTTCAACGACCTCTGGTGGCGGTGGAACCTTGAACTCCGTGGTATCGGCGGGCTCTTCTTCAACTGGCTCCGGAGGAGGGGGCAGATTGATGACTGCAGGCTCTATTTCCGGCTTCGGCTCTTCTTGCTCACGTACGAATGACGGCGGCCGGAAGGTGGTCGTCTGGAACTCTTCATCGCTATCGGCGACGTCACGCGGCTTTTCTCCGGCCGTGGCAAGCACGAAATAGGCGGCGACAGCGCCCCCTAGGAGTAGGGCAGCCATGCCGATGGTTTGATTCCGTCCAGCGTGTCTGTTGCTGACGGCCGTTTCATCGGCCGCCGTCATGGCCTCAAGTTCAGGGCTGCGCTTCATTAGTTGCCGCTCCTCCTACGTTTCGTCGCCTTGGTGTCAGGAGCCGGACCGAGAATGGCAGGATCCGGAGCGCCGAAGTCGGGCTTGCGAACGTTAAAGAGGCAGGTCCATTGATTGCCCTCGCGCAGCGTGTATTGCGTCGCGACACCATCGACGACGATGTATTCGCCCTCCTTCCGGAAATTGCGCAGCGTCTCGGAAAAGTCGGCCTGGACGGCAAAAATCGCCGGGACCCGGCTGCCGAACTTGAAGAAGGTCTTTTTCCCGTCGTCGAAGATCACCAAGGGCTTCAACGCCGGATCACCGGAAAACGAATAGTCGATGTTGACGTTGGCCTTATCGAGATTCGACATGTTCGGGTTTGCCGCCCGGTACTCAGCTTCCTTTCGGAGCGCGGTATTTAGTTCCTTCTCCGGATACACGAAACGGATCCCGAACACCTGCTTGCCATCGGACGGAGCATGGTCGTTGAGCTCGAGGAAATAGATCCTCTTGCTGGTCACAACATTCATGTTGGTGGCGACGTTCTTTGCGATCGGCTTCACGAACAGAATGTTGCCCTTCTCGGAAGGGGCAACCTGCCAACTGTCGGTGTCGCCTAGCGAGATCGTTTCGAACTTTTCGTCCTCGTCAAAGATGATCATGGTGGAGATGCCGTAGGTGGCAGAGACCTTCACCACGTTATTGGACTGATAGACGACGCTGGTTACGCGCGAATCGAGGCTTCCCGGGCGAGGTGCCTGCGCAGCATGGGCGTGAGTCATCACCGCGGCCGCGCAGGCCGCGGAAAGCAGGAGGCGTTTGATCATTCCTCACCTCCGGGCGTAACCGTTTCTTGATCGCGACGGTAGTTGTAGACCTGGAAGCCCAAGGGGTTCTCAAAGCGCCATTCGTTGGTCGCCGGCGTGTCCGTATAGCGATAGCGAACGACCGAAATGTAGTGACGGACGATGGAATCCGTGTCCGATTTTTCGGTGGTCGAAAACCGGACCAAGGCCGTGCTTGCATTGGAGAAGGTGACGGACTTGATGTCGACCGTCACCTTCTTGTTCTTGCCGAGGACCTTTGCGGGATTGTTGGGATTGGCCGCGCTGTAAAGCTCCTGCAGCTCGCGGGCCGCATCATCAGTGGAGAGGAGGGCGGCGATGCCGAAATTCTGCTCGATCGCGAAGGGGTCGTAGCCTTCGCGAGAACGGATATAGCGCACGACGTTCGCTTGGGTCACCGCCTGTTGGTCGGTCAGTTTTGCAGACCTGGTGAGGCCGGTCTTCACCTCCATATAGCCGGTGTTCTTATCGACCTCGACGATGTACGGCTCAAAGCTCTTCAGCGGAACGAGCATCACCAATGCCGTTAGCGACAGCAGGGTAATCGCGCCGAAAATCGTTGTGACGAACCATGCGAGCGAGCGCGATCGCTTGGCTTTTTTGACGATCTCCTGTTCCCAGCGATCACCGTCCTGAAAGTAGCTCCGAAGAGCTGCGTCATTCGTTTCTGCCATTCGTTCTAGCCCTTACATCTAGCCCTTAAGTTCGCGCCTCAGCGCGGCATGCTGTTGCTGCTAATGCGGTTCTGCATCGCCTCAGCAGCGGCGTTGCGAATGTTGGTTCTCATGCCTTCCTGGGTGCGTGCCCTGGCTTGCATCCCGGCGTTGCCAATTGACCTCGCCAGACGTTGTCCTCCCGACAGGGCGGATATTGGTGCCGATACGCCTGCCCATCGGCCAACGGCGCGCGCTACGTTGCCGAGCCCGGCGGCCACGCCACCGGTGATGCCCTGCGCGAGAACCTGAATGTTGAAGAGGACAAATGCGCCTGCGGCGCAGAGCAGCAGGAAAGCGGAAATGTCGCTAAGCTGAAGTTCGCGCTGGTTTGCAGCGCTCGTGACCTTTGTCAGTTCGGGGTCCATCGCTGCGATCAGGAATGCAGCCACGACGTAGACGAATAGTGGGATCAGCGCATACATCAGCACCTGCTGGAACCACGCGACGCCCATGCCTCTTGTCTGCTCGAAGAGCATGCAGCCGATGAAGATAGGTGCGGTCCCGATCAGCACCCACATCATCACCTTGGCAAGGAGTAGGATCGCCAAAGCCACAGCAATGAAAACCGCCACTGCAAGCATGATCAGAAAACCGATCATGGACGGGAGCACCGCAAAATAGCCGGACTGTTCCGCAAAGGCAGAAGCGGCCTCGTTCGCCGTCTTCCAGATCATCGAAAGGCCGTTTGTCGGCTCTGTGTTTCCGGTGCCTGTGGCGGTCAGGATCGCCCGGCCGACGTCCTCTGGCGTGTTGTTCAGCCAGGAATAGAAAAGCGTGTTGAAATAGTCCCACTCCCTGACCAGCGCCAGAATGATCAGCATACGGGCTACGCGGCCAATGATCTCGCTGACGCTGACGCGAGCCGTTCCCATGAAGAGCTGGAGCCCGTAGTAGCCAACATATGCAATGAACATGATGGTGAGCAGCGCCACGATCTCATCGCCGACAATCCCGTAGGCCCGGGAGGAAAAATTCGCGCCGGTCTGTTCAATTCTGTCCAGCAGATCGCCCAGAAAATCGTGCATCGTTGCAAATTGTCCTTATTCAGCCGCCATTGCCTCGATTGCCGCCAGGGCGGCCGCTGCATCACCATTGACGCTCATCATCGGCCCGCATTCCTGGCGGGGATCCGGCGCGTAAGACGTCAGGTTGGCAGGTCTCTTACAGGGCGCGGTCTTCTCCTTGGCCGCCGTACCGCAGCCGGCGAGGCCGGCCGCGATCAGGACTGAAAACAGAACCTTTGCAGTCATGGTGATTTTACTGGTCACTGTAGGAGAGCGCCTTCTTTGAGTTGGAAATATCCGTCAGGCGCCGTTGGTTATCAGCCTGGAGCGACGACACGGCGCCGTTCATGACGCCGATCAATTCGTTGATCGTCAGGCCAGCTTGCACCTGAAGCTGCGTGTTCTGATCGATCGAGCCTTTGATGTCTTTGGCCTGGCCGATATTTGCGCCCGCCTGCTCGAAAGAGGTGCGGCGAGTCTGGACGGCTTGCTGCGAGCCAGTCACGAGTGCCGCTACACCGAGAACGGTGTTAACCATCTCTTCATACGACTTGTCGCCCGAAAACGAGCTGCCTGCCTGACCGGACAGGTTCTTCACCAGTTGCAGCCCGTTGATGAAGGTCGTTGCGACCTTGGCAACATCGCCGCCCATGCTTCCGAAATTCGGAACGCCGCCCGACATGAGGCTGTCGAAGGACGGCATTTGGGAGACGCTGAATCCATTACCAACGGCAAGGTTCTGCATCTGGTTAGCATCGCTACCGCGATCGCCGGTCACCGCCTGAAGGGTCTCCTGGACCGATTTCAGGACTTCCTTATTCGTCCCAAGAATTTGATCGGTCGTCGTCCACGTCCTTTGGGCGATCTCAAGATTAGCAGCGTCGATGACCGGGACTTGAGCGGTTGCTGCGGACGCAAGGGCCACCGAGCACGCCGTTAAAATCAAACGTTTCATGGCAGTTCTCCTCATTGAGCGGTCAACATCAGATCTACGTTGGCTTCGCGCTCCCGCTTCTGGACGCAAGCCTTTTCTGTCGGGTTCCATTCAAGCCCCGCGCGAGGATCGCAAACGCCGGTCGTTTCGCGATCGTCCTCGTCGTCATCCTTCTTGAAGTCGCTCGTACGTGATGCGCCGGAAAGATTGCCGACATCGACCGCACTACGAGAATTCATGAGGTCCGCCATCGTCGTGCCGAGGCGGATGACCTGGTTCATCATTTCGAGGTTGGCATTTCGCGCGCCGGAATTGTGGTCCCAACTGTCCTGGATCGTCCCGCTGGACATTGCGCCCAACTGCTGCAGCCAAGAGGCAACGTTTCCGCTGCTTTCCCCGATCGCCTGGGATGTCGCCATCGAATTCATCGTGGAGTCCCGCATCCCGGTGAAGGTGGTAGAACCGCCGCCATAATTCGCCGGAATATTCGCAACGTCGGAGCCGCCAAAAGCAGGAAGCCACTTTTGGGTGATGTTCGCCACATACCCCTGCGTTTCCTTGAAAGGCGGGATTCCGCCCCACTTCTGGACGTTACCAGGACCCGCGTTATAGGCGGCCAGTGCCAGATTGGTGTTGCCGTTGAAACGGCGAAGCTGCTGCTTCAGATAGCGCGCGCCGCCACGAAGATTGTCTTCCATGTCATAAGGATTGACCCCGAGATCCTTTGCCGTACCCGGCATGAGCTGAGAAAGCCCAATGGCGCCGACCGGCGATTTCGCACACGGGTTGAACCGGCTTTCCTGGTAGACGAGCGCCATGAAGAGGCTTTCGTCGATGCCTTCTTCCTGGGCCACTCGCTTCACGAGGCCCGTGATTTCCGGGTTGGCCGTTGCAGCGGAAGCGGCATCACCGCTGCGACCCGGACGATACATCGAGCAGGTCACGCTCTTGCTGACCGTATGACGGTCACTATCCGTCTTCTCGATTTCCGTCGTCGTCTGGTCGCGTTTGGTGTCGGTCTCGAGCACCTTACCGTCAAGCACCGGCACCTCAGAGTGCGCCGTTCCGAAGGCACCAAGCCACAGCGCAGAAATCACCCACAAAGCAGGACTCGTCCTCATTCGGCCTTCTCCCATCCGCAAAATTCAGCCAGCCAATTTTCAGGTTCGTCGCCATATTGTTCCCGAAGCGCCGCGCACTCCTCGACGGTCTCCTTGCGGCCGGAAAGCACCTTCACGAGATCGGGCATGGCGGAGAGATCGAGCCTACCGATGACCGAGTCATTGCCGTGCTTGATCAGGAAAGTTCGCTTTTCGGGCGGAGTGTTCTTGATGAAGTTGAATTCCTTCACCGTCAGGCCAAAGCGCTTGATGTAGCTCTCTTCGTCGGCCCGCGGGTTCGGAAAGTGAATGTTCGTCGCCGACTGCTCGATCAGCGTATGCGAGGCTTTTGCCTTGGCGATATCCGCCGCGGACTGGGTGCCGAAGCCAACAATGCCGTTGAGCTTGCGGATGGTTTTCATCTTGTCGACGATGAACGCCGAAAAGGTCTCGTCCATAAGAAGCTGCCAGCCCTCGTCCATGAAGAACATGACGGGGTTTCCGTCGAGCAGCTCGTTGAGGCGATGATAGAGGTACATCAGCGCCGGCGTGCGGAGATCCTCGTTGCCGAGGATGTTCGTCATGTCGAACCCGAAGACGCTGCGACCCGAGAAAGAGAGGACGTCGTGCTGAGCGTTGAAGAGCCACGCCTTTTCACCTTCGATCCAAGGACGAAGGCGAGAGTGAAGGTCATTGGCATCCGCCCGCGACCGACCCACAAGCAGGGCGGCCAGGTTCGCTAGGTTTCGTTCCGCCGCAGGTTCCTGCATCAGGCGGACGATCGCCCGCTCAAGCGTATCCTCGTCTTCCTGAGTGAAGTCACTGCGATCACCGGAGCGCAGCATTGCCTTCAGGAGACGAAGGAGGAATTCGCGGTTTGGGCCGGTATTTTCGAGCTGCAGCGGGTTAAAGCCGGTCGGCGTTCCCGGTGACAGCACCTCATATGAACCGCCAATCGCCCTTACGAAGATTTCCGCGCCGCGATCCTTGTCGAAGAACACGGCTTTCGGTGTCGGTGAAACGCGCATCGCCTGTGCGAGCAGGAAAGTCAAAGCGACCGTTTTACCGGAGCCGGTTGGTCCCGTGACGAGGAAGTGCCCGATGTCGCGGCGATGGAAATTGAACCAGTACGGCGTCTGCGACGTGGTTTCGAGGATCGTGATCGGCAGTCCCCAATGAGTGCGATCGGCCTGGCCCGTCGCGAAATTGTGCATGGAGGACAGGCCGGAAAAATTCGCGCTCGACAACATCGCTTTGCGAGCAATGTAGCTGTGATTGCCGGGCAGTTGCGCCCAAAATCCCGCTTCGAGGTTCAGATCCTCGCGAAGCCAGGTGAGATTCATGTCGGTGAGGCGAGCACCGAGTTCGGAAATGGTGCGGCTAAGGCCCGGGAGATCGCGGGAGAGGCATAGGAGCGAAAGATGGTGGAAGCCGAAGACGGCCTCCTGGTTCATCAGGCTATTGAGCGCATAGTCGATATCCTGTTCGACTGAGCTACCGGACTCGTCCGAGGCTCTGATCTGCCTCTGCAATCGACTAATACGTTCTTGAGCGATCGGCTTGTCGGCGATGGTGAAGGATTGCGTCAGAATGAATTCGTGGTTCACCTGCAGCAGGCCGTCCAGCATTCCTGGCCCGGTGAAGGGCGGATATTCCTTGATGGAAAGCAGCGCCCCGAAGCGGGTGTCTTCATCGACAGCCGCTTGAGCCTGCATCGTCCGCTTGCTGAAATGCAGTCGCGACGTTCCGACATAATTGCGAATGCCCATGCGCGGCAGGCGCATCTTGCGCGGCACACCGCAGCTCAGGATCGCGTTGAAGAACTCGCAGGGTTCGGAGTAGGGCTCGCCTTTCCCCTTCTCATCACGCCCTTCAATCTTGGCCTGGTCGTCATTCCTGCGACGATAGGTAATTCCGAGCGCCCGGGCTCCATACTTGTGCAGATCGCGGACGATGTTGCCGATCAGCTCCTCGAGCTCCGTAACATCTTCGCGCGTTTGCTGGACCCGCGCGTCCCTGTTTGCCTTGTCAAAGAGCCTCTTTAACGAGTCGCCAATGCCGAGGGCGCCCCGCATCCCAGACCGCACGACCGTCAAGTATATTTCATTCGTAAACATGCGCTTGTGGCGCAGTTGCCCCATGTAGCGCTTGTTCAACAGGTCGCAGAATGGTTCGTCGAACGCGCCACCGATCTGCGTTTCGACCTCTCTCCGGATCACGGTCGACCAAAGAGAATAGCGGCTCGACCCCAAGGCACGGATCATCGTGTTCTGGACGACCGACCGCATGTTGAGCTCAGCCTGGTCCTCCGTCTGGAAGAACAGTCCATTGAGTTTGATGACGCTTAGAAGCGATCCGTTTTCCAGCCGGATCACTGTATCGGAGACATGTCGGAGATACGGAATGTGAGTCGACATGGGCCGCTCATTGCTGGCGACCGGGCCGAATCCAAGCTCTTCTTTGACGACTTTCAGCATGGTCACGGTCCGTAAGAGTTGGTGCCCCAAAAGCGCTTGTTGGGCGTGCGGGGCGTCTTGCGGGACGTCACCTGCATCACATCGAGGATCCTGTTGTCCCAGGTGCAGAGCGAGAACAGGACAAGGTAAGCAACCGGCGCGATGAGCAACGCCAGGAGGTCGTTCGTTGCAAGCCAGCCGATGATGGTGACGCCAACGATCAGCACCACCGCCATGTAGGGCACGCCCCAAAGGGTTGGGGACCGGGTTAACCCGATCACCAACGGTGTCAGAGCCGGTTTTTCGTCCTGAAACTCACTCATCGGTCACTGACCGACCGCCGAGATCATCTCGTCGACGATCGCCGGTGCGCCAAATACCAGACCGATTCCCATCACGACCGCGCCGGCCGTGAACCACGACAAGCGACCGGCGAATGCCAGAAAGCCAAGGCCGATAACGGCAATGATCGCGAGCAGCCGACCGAACGGGCCTGTGATGAAATCGACGATCATCTGTACCGCCGTCTGCAGCGGCCCGAAGGCGCCGCCTGCACTCTGCGCGAGCGCAACATCAGCGCCCGCGACTTGGAATGCGGCCACAATGCCGAGCGTGGCTGCGAGCTTCACCGCCTGAGACTTCCTCGTTTGCATTTCAAATTGCATGTTTCTCTCCTTCAAAAGTGCATGACACCGCCGACAAACTTGCCGGTCTTCTTCACGGCGATGACACCGGCGTCGCGGCTGTCACTCGCATCCGAGACCGCCTGCGGAGCGGCGGCCGGCCTCGCCTTGCCCTTTGCCGACGGCATTGGCAGCCCGAGTTGGTAGTTCACCACCTTCGCGACGTATCCGACTGTTTCCTGGAAAGGCGGGATCCCGCCGTGTTGGTAGATCCGCTGTTCGCCGCTGTTGTAAGCAGCCGCGACCAGGAGCGGGTTCTGAAACTCATCAAGCAGAAAGCGCAGGTACTTCATCCCGCCCTCGATATTCTGAGCGGGATCACAGATGTCCGTAACTCCGAACCGCGCAGCCGTAGCAGGCATGAGCTGCATCGGTCCGCGCGCGCCCTTTGGGGAGTTGCGGCTTTGGTCAAAGCCGCTCTCGGCCCAGGCGATGGCCGCCGCGAAGACTTCATCGACGCGATATTTGCGCGCCGTCTGCACAACCAGAGACTTAACCTCTTCCGGGCTGAGCGGAGACGGACCGCACTCATACACGTCTTTGGTGTTGTCATTGATCTGCCGAAATGCACCAATGTGCTGTATCGAGCCCGTGGGAACCTGCGGTTCATCAACCCTGTTCGGCACGTTGTTGGAGGGAGCGAAATTGCTCAAATCTGCATCAATATGATGCAAACCCCCAAAATCATGGGGGCTGTTGTCAGCTTTGTTCTGAACCGCATCTTGCTGCTTTACTACGCCATCAGCGCCTAGCACGAACTCCTTCTCTGAGCCGCGCCAGCGC
This sequence comes from Ensifer sp. IC4062, assembly GCF_020193575.1. Lineage (GTDB taxonomy): Bacteria > Pseudomonadota > Alphaproteobacteria > Rhizobiales > Rhizobiaceae > Sinorhizobium. Next base: position 64,147 of record NZ_JADYVD010000023.1, on the reverse strand, counting down.
TCATCGAAGTTCGTTGCAAGCTCCGCCTTCCTGTCAATCGGCCAAGTTCTTTTATTTGTTATGATATTTGCGGATTTACGCCCATCTTGGGCGTAAGAAATCGGAACCCAGCTCGTGCACAAAAGGGCGCTACCCGTCAAAGCGGCCCAGCCCAAAACGCCTGAAAATCTAGCCCTTTTTTCCATCGCCCCGCGCCTCACTTGCGGTGTTGTGATCGAAATGAAAACCGATTAAGCTGGTGAAGGTGTCGCATCGATTTGGTTCAGCGATACAACTTTTCGAGGCAGACTTAAACCCCCTATTGCAGGGGAACGAGCTGAAGCAATTTGGGTAAGGGCTAGAAAATGAAACGGACCATCATCGCCGCACTCGCAAGTGGCGCTATCGCAACACCTGCTTTGTCCCTCTCGGACATCAACAAGGATTACATCAAATCGCTCGCAGCTCCGGGTAAGACGGTTCTCGTGCTCGAATATTACGACGGAAGCGGGAAGGTCGCCGATCGGAAGGGCTATGCAACAACGGCCGGATTTAAGGCCGTTTCACCGACCGACTTTCGCGTGGATGACAAGACAACACTGCACCTTTTTGGCCTGGAGCCATGCAAGGGCGAAATGGTCAATCGCAGTGAAGACTTCGCCGGGAGCTGCACCGATTATGCGCAGCAGCAACTTCAGATCCTGTTACAAAACCCGAAGGTCGTGTTTTGCCGTGCCTTCGTGAGCGAGCAAGGTTCGCCCGTCCAGAACGCCACCTGCTACGGTTACTATCATTTCCCCGGTAGCCTCGACTCCGTCGACATGTTCGAGGAGCAGCTTTTGTCGCTCGGCGCGCTCCGCCTCGCAAAAAAGCCAGACGGAACTCCCGTTCGCCCGGATCTCTCCAATGCTGAGGAGATCGGCCAGAAGGGGTCATTCGGGATGTGGGCCGATCCGAGGGTGAAGGGTCAATGAGAAAGGCTCTTTCGCTTTTGGTGGCTCTCTTGCCGACATCCGTATCCGCAGCGCCGGCAGGCTATTTCGATCTTCTTCCTGGCGTCACCCTGGAAACTGGCGACACGTGGGTTTCCAATGGTGAAAGATTCCGCCTCTACGGCGTCCAGTCCTGTTTGCGCGGCACGGCCTATACGGACAAGCACGGGCAGAAACGCGACTGCGGCGACGCGTCCCTTGCCGTGCTGGCGGCCTATATCAAAGACACCAAACCCGTTTGCGCCCCGGTGGTGAAGAAAGACGGCATCGCTTACGTCGTCTGCTACGCCACAGTTGGGAAGGAGCGGCTCGATCTGGCAAACGTCCTGATCACGAGCGGATACGCCTTCGCGGCCCTCAACGGTGAGGGCATGCCCTATCACGTCCCCTATGCCGTGGCTGAGAAACTTGCGCGCGATAAGCATGCCGGCCTCTGGCAGTTCGAAGACGTCCAGCATCCGGCCATTCTCTTGAGCCGCGAGGTGAATGCGCGAACCAAGAAGGCAGAGCAATGAAGCGATACCTACTTGCAGCCGCCGCGCTCGCTACGATCCCCCACGCAGCGACAGCCGCGGATCTCATCAAGACTCCGGCCGCGGCGGCTCGGCCACCGCAGAGAATGAGCGTAGCTCCGATCTACCAAAATTCGGTCTACAAAGGCCGAGTCGCCGTCATGGACGGCCGCACCCTGTGGTATCCGCAATATGCGCAGCACGTTCGCCTCGTCGAGATCGACGCGTGCGAGCTGCCACAGTGGGCGATTGATCCCAAGTGGGTGGATCGCGAGCGGCAAAAGGCGCCTTCACCCGTTCCGTGCGGCCCACTTGCAAAGGCTTGGCTCAAGAGGACCATAGGCAGCAAACCGGTAGAATGTACCGTCTTCGGCTATGGCGGTGACGGTATCCCCCAGGCCCGCTGCACGTCAGCCGGCCGCGATATTGCGGTGGAGATGCTTCGTGTCGGATGGGCGCGTGTCGCGTCGCCCTATTCATACAACAGCCAATACCTGGCCTATCAGCAGCACGCGATGGCGGCCCGCTATGGCATATGGGCCACTTACGTTCTCGACATGAACGAGTGGCGTCGGAAGGCCGTCGACAAGACGCTAGGCCGCCAGCCGATCGCTGATTTCAACCTGCTTGTCGAACGGGAAAGCGAAATATCGCCTCCCTTCATCGACGCGCGGAAAAAGCCGAAGAGGACAGACCGATAGTTGCCAGACTTCGCACATATTGCGAGCTCATTCGCAACGACCCGCTGGCGGCTCATTGCCGCCGTCATCAGCGGGCGACCGAGTGCAGCACGTCACACCGCTCGACAAGCTATTCGTCGATCGGGCGTCCCCAGCCGCAACATCATGAGGGCCAACTGAATGAAACACCTGATTTATGCCGCAGCCGGTCTTGCTGCGCTTACCTTCGCCCCCACAGGAGCAAAGGCAGAAGATGCTTCCTGGGGCTGCCAGGTTCTCCTTTGCGCTGCCTCGCAAAACCCGTCCTGGCAGCGCGTTCCCTATTGCGTGCCCCCGATGAAGAGGCTGATCGCCGCAATGTCGAAGCCGGGATTTGATTGGCCCATTTGTCACGAAGCGAAGGCCGGCGAGCCAGGCCGGGAAGAGTTCGAGGACTGCCCTGCAGGGTCGCACCCCACCTCGAGCAATGATGGAGACGATAACGGCTTACGACGCAACGAGCAGGACCAATGCGTCCAGATCGTCGACAGATGCGAGAACCGAAACGAATTCAGCCGCCTTTATGGCGACGAAGAAGCCAACAAGCGGAATAGAATTACAGTCAACGTTCTCACCAGCGGCAGCCACAACGACAATTTCTTGAATCGCAACAACCGCTACAACGGTTGCAAGGTGCAGGTAACGTCCCCCCGGCCGCGCCGTGCTAACGGCTGGTATTTCGACATCCCGAATGACAAGGGCGTCAAGGAGCGCTTCTGGTTCAATCTCAGGACCTAAGCATCAGAGGAAACATTCAATGCACCAGAATGCCATAATCGCGATCGCAGCTACCCTCGGTTTAGCGGCTGGCGCCGGCGGCACCTACATTGCCGCGTCCGAGCCGAAAGTCGAAGCTCAGGCCATCTCGAAAGCCGAACTGGTTGCGGCTATCTCCGCTGATCCATCTCTTTGCCCTGTTCCGACTGTTGAAGCGCCGACAGAAGCCGACGCATTGGCCGCCTACCGCAAAGCACATGCGGCGTCTCCTCTCGTTTGGGATCGGAAGAACCTGCCGGAAATCTCTCTGGCACTCGGCCAATGTGACAAGGCCGGGGCAGGGCCAGGCGTTGCTTGCATGACCTCAGTCAAGATGGGACCCGAAGCGCGACCTATTGATCGAATCGTCGGCTTCGCTAAGTCAGCATCAGGCGAGTGGATCGCCACAATCGACTAAAAAAGGAGCCGTCTTAGGTCGGCTTTTTCTCTCGATCCCCAGGCGAGTAAGCGAGATATGATGACGAGACGGTTCTGGCGCAGCGGGAATACTCGCAACGGTGATGGGCAGTCGAGGGCGGGGCGCCAAGATCAAAGAGGTGATCAAATCCTGCTTCAGCGTGCCACCTGGCGCAACGGAAAAGGCCGTTATGTCTGCCCCATTCGAACCAGACGGCTCACTTTGGAGTGGGTGTTCAGCTTCAGATCGGAATCACCGTCGGGCATGACCGGGACACGCAGCAAATCGCGATAGAAATCAACTATGTCGACTGGCCGATGTGCCGCATGGGCTTTGCTAAGGAGCGCGAGGTAAGATGCTGGATCACCAACAGTGCCCCAGACCTCACGAGTTTTCACTGCAGTAATACTTACTCCGGGGATTTTAGTGAGAGCAGTAAGTAGATCAGACTCGCCTTCATCAAAAAGACGACGCAGTGGTGTGAGTAAATCTGCATCAATAACGAGCCGACTTACAATAGGAAAGCCGTGGGGGGTAGCTGGAGTATGAGGCTTCTGCCAAAGCTCTAGAACAGAACTGAACTCATCCTGATCTGCTTCCAGTTCGGCGATGCCGAATATTCCGCCAGGAGCAACTAGCTCGTCCAAGACGGCTATTACCGCTTGAGAGCTACCATCCAGAAGACGCTGGCATGTAGTGCGTTCAGCAGGGGCTGGGATAAAAACTTCGTCACCGAAACAAACCAGATAACGATCAGCGGCATCTTCTGCTTGCGCAGCCTGGAGAAAGGGGCCTAGCGTCCCGTACTTGCAAGGCCTCTCTGGAAGGAATTCCACCCTCGACACAATGTCGCTAAACGTGGACGTACCAGCCTCGATGTTGTGAATAGATCGAAGATAATCATCGACCTGTGTGCTCGCGGCAAAATGCGCCTCTGTCAGATCGGTGTCTGCGCGCCGCACAACCTTTATTCTGGCCACTCCTGCAGCGACACACTCCCGCAAGACCCAATGTATTGTGGGTACCCCGCTAACCGGTAGCAGCTCCTTTGGAACGGTTTTCGTAAATGGGTAAAATCTACCGCCGTAGCCACCCGCTAGGACGATACCGGTTATCGCTCCCGACATACAAGCTCCCAGGTCTTTTGCCGATCGAAGGTGTTGAGCAACCAGCAATATACCAAAATCCAATATGCAACTGCTCAAACTTATCCGAACCTCGTCTTTTGACAACCCTAAATCGAAGTGGGTTGACACGCATTCCGTGCATATGAAAAGCTCCACGCCCAAATCGCAGTTGTAAGCGAAACACCGACGCATGAAGTATTCAGGAAGACCATCATGGTTTTTGCATCCGGTTCGTTCTACTCGGAAGAGGGGAAATTGCTGCCTCCGCAGCTCCTGTTCTGTGCGTCGTGTATAGCCGATGGCAACATGTCCACTCACCTTGAGGCAGCTGAAAAGGTTCACCGTAATCGAGCCACTTTTTTGCAGCGCCTCGAACTTCTATACGAAACCATAATCGTTGATCCGCGGCATACCTCGAACGTTGCGGTTGCCCTGGGCGCAGATTTCAGAATACGGAACTTCCCTCATCCTGTATGGGTGGAAGGAAAGGAATCTGCCAGTTTTTACGACGCGGTTCTGTTTGATCTAGGGGAAAGGTCTGCTGGTGTTATTTCAGCCGACTGCATTCCAGCATTCTTCGTATCTGTTTCGACGGGTCTCGCTTGCTTGGCTCATGTTGGGCTTTTAGGGCTGGCTAATGGCATCGTCTTCAACGTTCTCCGCAGTATGGAAGAACACGGCGCCCGTTCCCGTGATCTTCGTGTGCTTCTTGGGCCATCGATCTCGGGTGATGATTACATCGTCAGCCAGTCGGGCTTGTGGAATGCTATATCTAGTCAACTCTTGGTGAAGCACCCCAGAGCGGAGAACTTTATCCGTAACAATGGGGATGACGAATTATGTTTTGATTTGGTCGCAGCTTTTTGTGATCAGGCGACCAATGGAGGTGTGCGGCGGCAGAATATTGCCCGCCCCTCTTATTACACCGACGGCCGCAAATTTTTCTCTCATCAAAGCAGTAAGCTTGGGCACGGACCACGAGGCAACCTTCTGACAGTCGCGGGTCTTTCTGCGGGCAGTCGAGTTGAAGGCAGCAGGGGGGCAGATAATCTTGGATGAACCAATGGTCAAGTCGAGCCTTACCGCCGCGGAGCGCGAGGAGCTTACGTCTGATCCTCAACGACAAGAGGAGGCTCACGTACGAGGAGCCTACGACTATCTACTTGAAGATACCCTCTCCGCGCGCTACGCGATCATCGGCGGCTTGATTGAACAACGAGATTGCTCCAGAATCCTAGACATTGGATGCACGACGGGCGAGCTCCGCAGCTGTTTCAGCGCGTTTAGGCGATACGTGGGTGTCGATATATCTCCCACAGTCATTGCCGCGGCGAAGCAGAGGTTCCAAGAGGACCCAAACGCTACCTTTATATGCGGCGATATTCGAGATATCTCGGGGATTGAGGCAACAAACTTTGATTGCGTTGTCTGGGCCGGCATAGGGTTCGGCTACTCTCACAAATCGAGCGGCAGTTTCGAAGACATCTTTCAGAAGATCGCCGAGTTTCTGAATGAATCCGGGACGATGATCTTTGAATGTATCTCTGAGTATAGCTGGATTGAGGAGTACGTTGGTAGGCTCGGCACGGTGGTCAATAGGCTGGACGTCACCCACCGCCATTCGAAGGTTCACTCGGGCAGAACCATTTTCGTAGCGAAAAAATCGTGAAAGATGAAGCATGGCTTTCTTTGAGCGCGAGCAATATATAAGCGTGGAAAGGGAGCTCGGTCACATCCCGTGTCTAATTGAGTTCGGTCCGCACTCAACACAGGCAGTCGAGGAATTCATCATCAGGCTCTCGGAGCGAGATCTAGCTCCACACGCCAAGACCGACCAAGCAGCAAAATTTCTACTAGGAACTCCTTTTTATCCGGAGTCGGCGCTGCCTATTCCGCGAAGGGGCGTACTCCGACTGAGATTGGAGACGCTTGATTGTGTTACGCTCGTTTACACTGTGATCGCGTTGGCGAGATCGAAGTCTCTGATTGATTTCGCACAGAACCTAGCCTGCTTACGGTATAGAGATGAGAACTCGTTAGACAGCAACCCCGATCAGGGCACTATCCTAGATTTTTGCTCAGAATCTCTAATCGTACAGGGGGTTCACCTGGGCTATCTGAGGGATGTTACGTGTGAGTGCGTCCATTGGAGTCTGGTACGATCCTATTCAGCATTCGAGCGCCCGATTCAACGGCCGGAGCAATTCGACCCTGAGAAGCGAGTTGTGCGAAGGAAGATTGGCTCAGAAATGATCGCTTCCACATTCATTCCAACCGAGCACCTCGACCAAGTGGAATCTGATAATGTCAAAAGCGGAGATATACTCCTCTTCACACGTTCAAAAGACGATCAATGCGGAAATCTCGTAAGCCATTGCGCAATCGCGGTGGTTATGGACGACATTTTAACCTTCATTCATGCAAGCCGGAATGCGAGTTGCAGGCGGGACGTCCCAGTCAACTTTGCCGGACGGCATACGGGCTTATTTTACCAAGGAGACGCTCGGATTGAGCAACTTGGCGTATCCCTCTCTTATTGGCCTACCGAACCTGATGTCGTCGCAATGGCCGAGGGTCAGAACCTCTACGGGTACGATGATACCAGAATTCGGAGCTTGACCGATTACTGCCGCAACTGCGGCTTCACCGGGGTTAAGATAATGCGGCCCTGTTAGGGCAGGATCACCGCTCCCGCTCAGTAACTTTTCTATGAGGGATTTAATGAGGCTCGCCGAACTGTGCAAATTTCCCGGAGTTGTGAAGGTCCATGGAGCTCCGGGCGATCTGTGGGTTTTCGGCGCGACCGAGGATTCTCGGGAGGTTCGCCCTGGAGACATCTTTTGCGCGAAGCCCTCATACCAAGGGGCGCATCGAGATGGCGTGAATTATTGTTCTGCAGCAATCGCGGGTGGCGCGCAGGCCATAGTTGTTCCGTCGACTGCCCGCGCCGAAGATCTCGCAATCAGTGAATATGACCTTAGTAAGGTTGTCGTGATTGCTGTTGACGACGTTAACGTGTTTTTTTCATCGCTGCTGCGGATCCTCTACCCGAAGCGGCCGAAGATGCTCGCCGCTGTCACCGGCACTAACGGCAAAACGTCAACCGCGTCCTTTCTATCGGAGTTGTGGAGCCACCTGGGCGAGAACGCTCTTTCACTCGGCACATTAGGTTTACGGGGCGCCGGAGTGACTCATACGAATCTTACAGCCACGGCAACGACGTATGATGCGAAGACCACGAGTAGCCTATTAAATCAGCTTGTTACACATCACAGCGTCTCCCATTTAGTGATGGAAGCTTCAAGTCATGCCCTTCATCAACAACGCCTAGCTGCGCTTGACTTCGACATCGCAGGATTTACGAACCTAAGCCACGAACACTTGGACTATCACAACTCTATGGCGGAGTATGCTGAGTCGAAACTGCGGCTGTTTACGGAAAGGATGAGACAATCAGGAACAGCAGTTCTCAATGTTAATGATGTGACCGGAAGGGCGTTTTACGACAAGCTAAAACCGTCGAGATCTGTAATCAGCTATTCATGTGGCGCCGCCGCCGCCGACCTCAAACTCCTTAGGCGGGTGCGCAGCGCCAAGGGGCAGTCACTTGAAATTGGAGTGTTCGGATCCAGTTATAGAATGGAGCTACCCTTTCTGGGGGACTTTCAAGCAGAGAATACTTTGTGCGCTATCGGCCTCGCCATAGCATCTGGCGCAGAGCCCTCAAGAGCCATTGAAGCGGCATCATATTTCAACCCCGTTCCTGGACGTCTAGAGTTAACCGCAGTGCTCGGCAACCAGGCGGCCATCTATGTGGACTTTGCGCACACACCAGACGCCCTGAAAAATGTCCTTGTTTCAGTCCGGCCTTTCGTCAGAGACAGATCGTTGGCGGTTGTTTTCGGATGCGGTGGCGACAGAGATACTCTGAAAAGAGCGGAGATGGGCGCGGTCGCGGCACGGTTAGCCGATCGCTTGTACGTTACAGACGACAATCCTCGCACTGAAGACCCTCAGGCGATACGCCGTCAGATCATTGAAGGCATCCCCGGCAGCACGAGTGTTTGGGAAATACCTGACAGAAAGCGCGCTATCGAGGCTGCCATTGCTGATCTGGGGGAGGGAGATGTACTCGTGATCGCGGGCAAAGGTCACGAAGATTACCAGATCGTTGCAGAGGAACACAGCTCCTCTGCTCGTCGAACGAGGAAGAGGTTTTTCAGTGACAGAGCCGTCATCCGCGAGCTTCTAAGGGACCGGGGCCATTTCGGGGCGGCTTTCAATGAAACAGGCTGCGAGGGCAGCAGAGGCTCATGACGCTCCCGATGCGAGGAATAAGACTTCGCCCGGCCCAAGCCTCAATCGCTAGGAGCATGCGTGACGGTCGCTCTGACTCCCGGGCCATCAATCAGTACATCGCGCTGGAAATCGATTCTGACTTGAGCGTTCTTGCAACAGAGACCCTCGAGGCAATCGTTGCCAGTCAAGCTGCCCTACGCCTACGCCTAATGAAAATCAATGAACAATGGTTTCAGTTTGCGGAGGACAAATCCGCTGCATGGTCGCTTGGCTCGCTGCCTATAATAGGCGCGGATCGCGTGAGGGAGTTCATTTTTCAGCCATTTGATCCTTTCGGGGAGCTAACGCGATTCGGGATTGTCCAAAGCAGCCCAAGAAAAATAGTTCTGCTGGCGGTGTGGAGTTATGTCATCGCTGACGATCGTTCGCGAAATATTTTCGAGGAAGAGTTCGGGCGCGTCCTGACTGAGAAGCTTAAAAAAACCTTTACCGGCTCTCCTCGGACAGATCGGTTTCTGGATTTTGTCGAGGCAGAAAATTCTCGCCTAGCCGATCCAGTGACGCAGCAAGAACGCCTGCTCTGGGATGACTATATGAAGGACGTGACGCTCCTCTTTGATCCGGGCAAAACGAAGGGCAAGGAGTACGTCTGCAGCTCGGCAAAGCTCTCAGGTACCGCGCTGCGGGTTTTGCGCAATGCGATGCGAAGCAAAGGCATCACTTTTTTCCACCTTTCTCTGAGCTTGACCAGCAAGGCACTCGCGCGTCGCACAAGGCGGACGAATTTCTGTGTTCGGGTCCCGTTCACTTGGCGACACCCGGTCCGCCACCAAGCCACTGTAGGGATGTTCGTAGATTCACTCGCTGTGAAGATTGACGGCCGTGGCGAAGAACCGCTGACGTCCCACTTCGAAACTGTACGACAATCCTTCAGAACAGCCTATACTTTGAGAAGCTCATTTCGAGTTTGGGACGCTGATCTGAGCACATGTCCCTCAACGCCTATCCAGCTAACGGCAACGACGGAGTATCCGCAATCGGCCGCACGAGGGGTCCCGCGGCGCGTCTACTTTTCAGCAGATCCCTTCCCTCGCGAAGCAGGTAAAACCGTGAGCATTGGCTGTCTAGACACTGGGACCGAAATGCTCTTCGATTCATACTTCGATCCTGAATGTATTGAGGGAATGGAGGTGGAGGATTTCTGCCAAGAGCTACATGACTTATCCATTGGCTGGGCTTCAAGTGCAGCTTAGAGAACGGAGGGCGGCGAGATGCCAGAGCTACAGCTATTGAAATTACTGGAGAATGCAATTAGGAAGGCAGTTGATGATCTGGATGTCCTCCCGCTAACCTTGTCTACAAATTTTGCTGATGAGAGCGTCTCGTCTATCGACATGGCAGCAATTGCATTGCAACTGGAGAAAGACTTGGGTGTAGAGTTCTCTGACGCAGAGCTCCTTTTTGAGAATTGGGTTTCAGTCGAAACCATATTCACAACCCTTAGGAACAAGTTGCCTGAGGGGAATTTGTCTTCAATCGGCGACGGCTGATGAGTTCGGCTCGAGATCAAACGGAGGTGCTCGTTGTTCTAAGCCGTTTAACGGCCCAAAGCCGCTGGCGCGAATTTGATGCGATCATCTCAATCGAGAGCCTGGCTAATCCGGAGAGCTTGGAAGTAACGGACGTGCATCCACGGGACAGGTTAGTCCTCCGCTTTGAAGATGTAGACTTTGACTTAGCAGACCAGAACAAACCAAAGATCTTAGATGTTCAAACCGCTCTGGAGTTCGCGCGGAATGTAACCGGCAGCCTGCTAGTTCATTGTGAAGCAGGAATTTCTCGATCAACTGCGGTCGCGATCGCAATCGCAGCCGACCGGCTGGGTCCCGGAGAGGAGGGCGCTGCCGTTGGAGCGATCGTAGATCAGGTTAAAGGGGCAATGCCGAACTTACTCGTTCTGCAATATGCTGACATGTTGCTGGGCCGTGACGGGAAACTCGTTGATGCGTGGCGGACAGTTGAGCAGAGGCAGCCCGATGTTGCGCACGCGAGAAGGAGAAAACACCTACGTCGCTTGATGGGCAGAGGATCAACTTAATTGAATGCTCCGTCTTCTCCTGCGGGTGCGCTAATTTGGAGCAAAAGGGTCCTGCAGTGGAGCAGCACAGTGGACGCGCTTGTTTGTTCTATGAATTCCGGATTGTAATGCATGACCAGATCAAGGCCACCGGGCTGGAGATATACGTTTAACCGAAGCTTACAGTTCGTGCCGGCTAACGGGCTGGTAGTGCTTACCGGCGGAGGGAAAACTAGTGAATTTGCCTGGCTCGCGCCTCGGTCGATCTCGTTATACACAAATTGAAAATCGGTCGTTGTGGGTTGAGTTGGTTCCATATCGAAAAGACGAAACGATTTTTGATTGGCAATCGCCTCCGAAATCAAAGGAAACGAGTGACGTAAAAACTCGTTTCCCGTTTCCGACCGTTTGCTTGGCAAACATACTGCGAAGGCATTAACGTGTGCTCCAAAGCTGCGTCTACTGAAGCTGCAGGACCGGCCTGAGGCCGCAGCCCGCACTGCAATGCGCGGACAATCAAAAAAATTGCTCAACGCGCAGCAAAAAACGCTGAGTAATCCGGTAAAAGGTCCATGCCGGCTCTTTAACAACCGTCGGCCAAGGACGGATACATCAATATCAACAGAAAGTTTCTTCTGTTGATATGGCTGGACGGAAGTGCGGCGCGGTATGTCTGGCGGACGGTAGCCGTTAAAAAGCCGAAACCAATACTCGCTCGCGTCCTTGGCTTCAGGCCCGTTCAGCCATGCGACCTCTGATGCTACATAGGCAATATATGAACCGTTACGAAAATGATCCGGTTCCTTAGTGGAGTCCACGACCCCACAAAAAGCGTCGGCCAACATCGCGATCCCTTCTCCATCCGTGAGGAGATGGGAGACGGACAATCCGACAATAGCCCCTGAGGGAAAAGTCACGATGAAGAAATCACACAGAGGGACGTTAAGGTAGGCGGCTTCCGGCCTCGGCTCCGATATAACTCTTTCACGAGCAATCGCTTCGGCATCGGACTCGGACCTGGCGGATAGGACGGCTATCGGGACGGCCCTCGCAGCTACTCTCTGCAGGTACTCGTTTCCCTCCTTTGCGATCTCCACCTGAAAAATATCCTGGGCGCCAATGAGATTCTTCAGCGCCTGATGGAGGACAGGTGTGGGAACAGCGGAGGGGAATTTGAGCAACCTGAAGAGATTGGAAACACCCGATGCCGCGCCTTGCGATCCGAAGCGTTTCAGCATCTGGTATTGGCTATGCCGCAAGGGAGCAGAGTTCATGTTGCGTTGGACCTCCCGACCTGAAGCCATCACCCGCCTTCCAAAACAGTTTGCGACCGCGATTGAGTTATGGTTTTCTACCACTGAGGATTGTCGAGTCGAACCTGTATAATCGCAATCGGATATCCATGTCGAGGAGTCGCAATTGATATCTTCTCCCTATTCAACAATCTGGTCTGAGCGAGAGTTGGTTCACAAATCAGGGGAGGAGAACGTTCAGAAAGGCGTCTTTGAGCACGATAGCTTCATCGAGAAATTTTATGAAAGGCCGAGTGGAGCGATCCGCCGCGTCAATGTTCGACCTGATTTCGGCCAAAAGGTGGCGGCCTTAACCTTTGATATCTGTGAAACACCCGGAGAAAGCGCGGGCTACGACGGCCGGATCGTCGACATCTTGCGCGAGCGGAACGTCGAGGCAACATTTTTCATTTGCGGCAAGTGGCTGTTCACACACCGAGTACGTGCTAAGCAGCTTATTACCGATCCTCTTTTTGAGCTTGGAAGCCATACATGGGATCACGCTAACCTCAAGATGGCGGCGGAAGAGGTCATTGCAGCGCAATTGGATGCAACTCACTGCGCATATTGTGAACTAACGGAAGAGCTAAAAAAAGAACTTCCTCGAAGCTATGGAGAGATGCTGCCCAGCTCAATGCGCCTTTTTCGGTTCCCCTACGGGCGTTATCATTCTTCTTCTTTAGCTGCGGTCGCTAGTCGCGGCATGCAAAGCATCCAATGGGATGTGTTTTCGGGTGATCCGGACCCAGAAAATTCTGCCGAAGCGATCGCGGAAGAAATATTATCGAATACAAGAAGCGGCTCAATAATCATTTGCCACGCGAACGGTAGAGGCTGGAACACAGCCGCCGCTTTGCCGCGTATTTTGGACGGCCTCCAGGCCCAGAACTTCAGTCTGGTCAAGGTCAGCTCGCTGCTCAAGATTGGCGACGCGCAGGTCTCAGAAATCCCCTATGAACGGGTCCCCGGCGATAATGACAAATACGACAAATATGGGATTAGAACTCGAAGCGCTTAGACGCAGGGGAACGGCCTCTGATAAGCGCAGCGAGGCATCGAAGGAGAACGGAATGCTTTTTGAGAAGTTCGAGGGTGCCGGAGCGCGGGCAACCGTGAGCGAGATTGAGATTTCCAAGAGCGTGCCTCGGCTTTACCGAACTTTCTTTAAGCCATTCCGGAAGATCATTATCGGCTTCGCGATTGCTTCAGGTGTAACCGCAGTCGCAGAAATACTGATTTTTTACTATATTTCTAAGGCAATCGGTGAACTAGGGGCCGGCGACAGAGCGGCCTTCGAATACCTTCGGTATCTCACAATTCTCATAGCGATTCTTTTCGTGAGATTGCTCGCGGGGACGACTAACGATCTTTTTATGTACCAAAGTATATCGGCAAGCCTAACTGATTTTGTTAGGTCTGCGTTGCACACAGTCCTTTCGGAACGATCAATCGGTTTTTTTCGGTCTCGTCATTCTGGAGCTCTCGCTGCCAATGTGGTGCAGGTTGGTCTTGTTCTAAGGAATTCTTTGCTTGATTTCGTACGAACCTTTTGGACGACGCTCGTTTCAATCATTTCGGTTTGCGTTCTGTTAGCCGCAGTTACTCCCGTATTTGTTCTGCCAATAGCCGTCTGGGCTGTCGCGTGCGGCGTGATCATCTGGAAATGGGTGCCCAGCCTAAACCGAGGTGCATCCTCGATCTCCCAGGCGCGTTCCGAGATGAGCGCGAGGCTGGTGGACACCTACTCTAACATTCTCGCTCTGAAGGTTTTTGATGCCAGTGGCAGAAATGATGGGTTGGTGTCCGAGGCGATCGGGCAGAACACTCAGGCAACCTCAAGTCAGATGCGAACAGTAACTCTGATATCGTTCCTCATTGCAACCACGAACTGCCTCCTTGTTGGAACTAATATCAGCGTCGCTCTCCTCTGGTGGAGGTCAGGCATTATTGACCTCTCGGAGTTCGCACTGATCTCTACATTGACGGTGTCACTTTACAACATCTCATACAATGTGATGTGGAAGACGAACGCGTTGCTTGATAGCTACGGAACGATCGCCGGTGCACTGCAAGGACTGGCGCCCGATCGCGAAGAGCCGACGAAGTTCCAGAACCCTGTGCCTCTGAACGTTATGCGCGGCGCTGTCCAGGTAAGTGATATATCGTTTGCATACGCCGAAAAGAACGCAGTCCTTCGTGATGTTTCCTTCACGATCCCAGCGGGCGCCAAGGTCGGGTTGGTTGGCGCATCGGGCACTGGAAAGTCGACATTGTTGAACCTCCTGCTAGGGATCTACCAGCCCGGCGCCGGTACCATAACATTCGATGAGACCGACATTACGAGTTATTCAACAAAAGAGGTGCTCTCAAGCGTAAGCGCCGTTACCCAAGAAACTGCCCTGTTGAACTGCTCTATCGCCGAGAATCTCTTGATCGCAGATCGCTCCGCATCAGAAGACGACCTCTGGAAAGCCTTGAGCCTGGCGAAGGCGTCAGACTTCGTTCGAGGCTTATCCGATGCGGCTGGGAACCAAGGTCTACATGTGAATGTGGGAGAGCGTGGTGCAAGTCTATCGGGTGGTCAGCGCCAGCGCATATGTCTTGCCCGAGCGCTATTAAAGCCAGCACCTATCCTTATCCTCGATGAGGCGACTTCCGCTCTGGACGCCTCGACCGAGCTTGAGGTTATGAGCAATGTAGCGAGAACTCAAGCGAGGACAACGATTGTTGTGGCACATCGGTTTTCCGCCCTCCGCAACATGGACATGATTATTGTGCTCAAGGAAGGTCGGGTTGAAGCCGTTGGCACACATGAGGAACTGCTCTCCAGTTCGCGACACTACGCCGATCTATGGGCCGCACAAAATCTAGCCGACGCTGCTTAGGAGGGGGCGACCATGGGAAGTTCATCCCTAGCGGATTCCCTAGCCAAGGTGCGAGAAGTGGCTGGCTTATATGCCGAGGAGGTCGACCGAGACGCCCGTTTTCCTGATGAGGCGGTGGAGGCGCTGAGGGCTGAGGGCCTTTTAGTTCCGCAAGCGGCGGAACGAGATTTTTCCATTGCCGACATAGTCGAAATCTGCACTGAGCTTGGCCAGGCATGTGCATCTACTGCAGCGATATATGCGATGCATCAGGTGATGCTCGCCTGTACTGAGCGGTTACTCCCGGAGCCCGTGTGGAAAAAGACACTCTCTACTTCGGCGTGGCGGAAGCAACCCCTTCTGGCTTCTTCAACGACCGATTCGGGAAGCGGTGATCTTCGTAGTTCAAAGAATGCCATTGTCCATGAAAATGGCCTTTTCTCTCTAGAGAAATGGGCTTCGGTTATCTCCTATGGTGAGCAAGCGGACGCGATCCTGGTTACAGCGCGCGTAAACGAACATGCTGCGGCGAGTGAGCAGGAGTTGGTATTCGTTCCGAGCGATCGTTGTACTTTGGAAAGACGCGGCACATGGAGCGGCATGGGATTACGGGGGACATGCTCACACAACTTCATGCTTCGCGCACATCTACCCGATCAAAGCGCCATCAAAGCTTCTTTTGGCCCAATCTCAAGTGAGGTGATGGTTCCCAGATCCCATCTTTATTGGAGCGCCGTTTGGTTTGGCATTGCGCTAGACGCCGCAAAAAAGACGCGCGACCATCTGAAGGCGAAAGCTCGCAAGGACGCCCAAGGAACTGCATCTGCATACCGACGCTACGGCTCCCTGATAGCCAGCATGCAGAGTGTTTGGGCCGAGATAATCGCGGTAACCGATTATCTCGAACGATTGCCGACCCCGCCGGCTTTCAAGGAACTCACCCGCATGACCATCTTGGTTAACAACTTGAAAACTACGGTATCCACTAAATGCGTTGAGATTATAGATGAGTGCATCGCTTGCTCAGGGATGGCCGGCTATGTCACCGGTAATCCTACGAACCTGGAAAGGCATCTGAGAGATATACAGTCGAGCCGCATAATGGTTTCCAACGACCGGATCGACGACAACAGCAGCGTTCTGCTTCAGGCTATTTCGCCGGAGTTCTCGTTTAAAAGGAGGTATAACTTGCCATGACGGTTTTTCGAACTTCGATGATCGACAAGCGGGTCCTGTATCCGCTTGGTGTACAGGGCCTTTACGGACGAAGCGACCTCTTTGAAGGCGTCGTTGAGGGCATTGACGCGCGGCTGAAGGACTGGGCTCGAGCTATGGAAGCCGAGGCCGTACATTTCCCGCCCGAAATGACGTCGCAGACATTGGCATCGAGTGGATATTACAAAAGCTTCCCTCAGCTGATTGCCGGCGTGCATACTTTTTGCGACTGCGCCGATGAAGCGCCGAAAACGCTTAGCGATTGGCAGACGAAGTCGAGCCCGAGTGAGTTCATGTTGACTCCTGCGGCCTGTTACCCGGTCTATCCTCTTGTCAAAGCCCGTGGCCAGGTCCCAGCTGGAGGTGCTCTTCTTACGGTCATGTCGTACTGTTTTAGAGCGGAGGCATCCAATGATCTACACCGGCAACAATCTTTCCGAATGCGGGAGTTTGTGCGGATTGGTTCTCCTGCTGAGGTCGAAGAATTTCGGAGGACTTGGTATTCCAAAGCGGCTGATTTTTTGGCGGAACTTGGGCTAACAGGTACGCGCGAAGTCGCAAATGATCCATTCTTCGGTAAGGAAGGCCGAATTCTTAAAATCAACCAAAGGGTTGATGAACTAAAATACGAGATGCTGGTTCCGGTGGACGTTGACCAGGAGGCTGCTTGTATAAGCTTCAACAATCACCTCGACGCGATGGCGCGAAAATGGGATCTGCAATCGACAGATGCCGAATCCCAGATTCATTCAGGTTGCGTCGCGTTTGGCCTAGAGCGTCTGGCTTTAGCTGTGTTCCTTAGGCATGGCTTAAGTGCTGCTGAGTGGCCTGACGAGCTCCGCACCTTCCTCCGCTGGTAGGTAAGCTGATCACATGCAAAGCAACGATCTAACACTCCGCCTTAAGCCGCTATTATCGTCCTTTCTTCAGGAGCGCGGTTTTGAAGCCAACCTGGATGACGATTGGAATCTACGTCAACTCGGGCTCACATCGATCGATTACGTAAATCTGATTCTGCAGATCGAGCACCATTTCGACATCTCGCTGCGTGACGAACATGTGGTGCTATCGAATTTTCAAGATAATGACGCACTATTACGAATGTTGAGTTTTTACATCGAATAGTCGCCCATTCAGTTGGAAGTTGGAAGCGTAGCCGGCGTGACCTGCCGGCGAACCTTCATCCAGCGGCGATTGGAGCCTCGGCGGGTCACATCGAATCGATTTGGCTTTCTCGGTCAGGTTCAAGGGAGAGTGCGAAAGGTCGCTGTACTGAACAGCCGATCTCGCATGGTCCCATTCCAAGGGCGCAACTCGCCACCAGGACGCACCCATGAGAACATCCGCGATCCTGTGGCCCCATCTGGAGCAAGCTCGAGGTCGGCAACAATGTCGGTTCCCAAGAGAGCATCAGTGTGAAAGGCCACCCAGTAAACGTATCCTGCCAGCGGCCCGTTGCCTGACAACGCACGTTTCAATGAGCTGACATGTTCGTTTTCCAGCGTCCGCCAAATTCTCGCAACGTCCACAAACTTCTTCAAGTTGACGCCAGTCCAGGCGCGTCGTCCCGCTTTTTCCTCGAACATCGCTTCTCGATATAGGTGCAATACACAATCAAAGAAATGGAAGAACATTTCAGCTACCTGGTCGACTTCATTCGAGTGTGTACGCGAGCGAAGAACTGATGAAAGGGTTTCGGTGGAAAAAGCTTCGATAGACGCGAGCGGCCATCCCATTTCAAATGCAATGTCCACTTTTAATGCAGGAAGCAGCATGTTCGGATTCAGCCGCACGAAAGGCTCCGAGTGGGTTGGGTACAGAATGTAGTTCAGGCGCTGCTCGCGGCTCAAACTCATCACTCTGCTGGACTTCCTGCTGTAAAAACCAACGTCGTAGCCGCGCGCCGATAAGCATTGCCTGACGAGTTGCAAATCTTCGCGTGAGACGAAGAAGTCCATGTCGTTGTAAGTTCGAAGGGCGAGGGACCGGTAGAATGTTTCGTTGTAACTGCCGCCCTTTCGTTGAACATGCCGCACCCCAAGATTTGAAAAATCCCTAGATATACTGGCAGACTCAGCGAAAAGTAACTCGTGCCGAACCTTAGCCGCTGCAATGCTGTCGAACATGACTGTTTCGACACCCGCCGCTGTGAGCAACTCGTAAGCCGAACTCGAAAGGAGCATATGAGAGATGATTGGCAAAATCTTCTGGTGACTCGCGATTTGGACAACTCGACCCCAGTCGACATCGCTGAACTCATCAGCCGACGCTTCAATATCAACATCCGCGGCAAATGCGGAGCAAATATCTAGGACCAGATCTTCCTCTTTCATGTTCTGCGCCCTTATACTTTGGAAAAAAAAGCCATGATGGAGCCCTCGGCGGGCTCACTGCCGAGTGATTAGCTGATCCTCAATTATCATAGCGTCCAGGGAACTGTTGGCGAACATGTTGATGGCATCAGTGGGGGAACATACTAGCGGCTCTCCTCGGCGATTCAGCGAGGTGTTCAGAACGACTGGATGCCCCGTCCTGTCTTCTGTTTCTCGTAGAAGCCGGGCATAAGGTTCATTTGTAATGGCATCCACAGCTTGGACCCTGGCCGAACCGTCAACATGTACAACGCTAGGCAACTCTTCCGCCATAGTATGATTTGCGGCTTGCGCCACGATCATAAACGGGTCCGCTAAAGCGGGCCCTTCTAGGTATCGGCCGAAAGATCCTGAGAGCATACTCGGGCAAAACGGGCGCCAAAGTTCCCGGGATTTCACCCTATTTACACGATCTTTCATTTGGGGGTCTTGCGGATTCGCCAAGATGGAACGCCCTCCTAGCGCACGTGGACCCGCTTCCATTCGCCCCTGCATCCAGCCAACGATTTTTCCTTTGGCGATCAGATCCGCAGCGGACTTGGCGGGGTCATGTACTTGGCTCGCATGGACGCCCGCCTTCTCAAGAGCAGAACGGACTTCAGCCTGGCTGAAGTGGGGTCCCCAGTACAGATGTTTTAACGGTTGGCTAGAGCGCTCTCCCCTTTTCTGTGCTGCTACCAATGCGGCGCCAAGTGCGCAACCAGCGTCCGAACTGATCGGCTGGGGCCATACTCGATGTGTGGTGAGTTGCTTTACAAGCTCCCCATTTGTCTTACAGTTGAGCGCGCACCCACCTGCCAAGGCGATATTCTGCTCCCCAGTAAGCCGGCTGGCTCGTTGGGCGAGAGATAGGACGCATTCCTCGAAACGCTCTTGGACCGCAAAGGCTAGGTCACAATCGTCCTGCGTGAACTTTTCCTTCGGTCCTGCTCGCGGCGCACCGAACGTGTTTAGCAAGCGAGAAGAGATCCCCAATTTAGCGTCTAATTTCCCGTACCAAATGAACGTCGGATCTAAATCGTACCCGTCGGACGTAGGCCACAGTATCCGCCCGACCTTTTCAGCCCAATGGTTGTTCGGCCGCCCGTAAGCCGCCAATCCCATCAGCCGACCTTCGTCGGAGTTTTTGTGGAAACCAAAAAGTTCAGTAAAAGCGCTATAAAACCATCCGAGCGATAGTGGAAACTTGTGTGATTCCACGCGCTTAAGCTCTCCGTTCTGATAGTGCCAGATTACGGAACAATCATCTTCACCATGGCCATCAATTGTCAGAACAGCGCACGAGTTGAAGCCGGCCATCAATGCTGCGCTTGCGGCATGGCTTTCGTGATGACCTACGTAGCTGACCGGAGGAAGCTTCGAGGAAGGGAATGCCAGCTCGAGATTGTTCTTTATATACCGGCCGGCGGCGAGGGGATTAAGCTGAGAAAGCTGACGCAGTTCCCATCTAGCTGTCTTCATATTCTTGGGATATTTCAGCCAACTGGCCAAGTAGGTCCTCGGTACCGACCAAAGGTATTCATTAGGGGCCCGGCCAACGCTAATTTCGGCGACGTCCGATATATCTAGTTTTGCTAGTTCTAAGCAATACTTGATACTATTGGTGGGAAACTCATTTGTGGCGTACTTTTTCCTGATGAAGCGCTCCTCTTCAGCGAATGCGACAAGTTGACCATCCTGTAAAAGACACGCAGCGGGGTTTGCACCGAACACCATCAATCCTAGGATATTCATAAGAACCTCACAGCAGTTTGATTGGATCGGGAACGTCTTGAGCGGTGAACCACTCCAGTGCTTGGACGGCGGCGGCCGTTCCCCATACGTCCGGATGCAAGCATGGCCGCCCATCGGAATATTGTCCGAAGAAAAAGCAGCCCTCGGGAGACTGCAGCTGCAGAAGAGCCTCCGCTGCTTTCTCCGCGTGAACATGGTGGCCAAAAGCAACTAGTAATCGGAGATACTGTGCCTGAACGTCGCAACGCTGCGAAAAGTTTTGGATGTTGTCGAAGACGGTCCGTGGTGGCACTCCTCCTCGGGCAGCCGAGATAAGCCACATGATCCCTTTTCGAGCTGCGGCCTCAAGATCAGTCCTGCCTAGCAGCTTTGCGAGCGCCCAGAGCCCCTCGCAGGAATATAGATGTGGGTGGGAGTGAATTCCCCCCGTGCTTGGGTATGAAATGAAACCACCGTCGGGGCGCTGGAGCGAAAGATAGAAGTCCAATCGGGAGGATAACGAAGATACCTGCCAACCCTTGCTTTTTGATGCAAGGACCACCGATCGATCAACTTTTGCATGGAAGGAGCCCGGCTGAGAAGACCATCTGGAAGTATCAACTTCGGAATCGGCGGATCCGACATTCCACCAGCCCGGATAGATTCCACCTCGCGAAGTCGTCTGAAGCGCTCGAAAGGCCATGCTGATTGGCTCTACGAGCTCGTCACGAGCGGACAGCTGATCAAAATCGAGCAGCGCTTTCAAAATTATACCCGTATCGAAGACCCAGCGGATGTCCCCGCGAGAGTCGAACACCCCGCCAGCTCCGCGGCTATATGTGCGGCATCGAAAGAAACCCGCCTCATCTTGAGCGACATCTGTAAGCCAGGCGACAATCGGCGCGGCTGATGCCAGGTTACCCGAGCGCGTCAAATGACTGACCAGATAACCCGTTATCTCCGCAGAGACGAACTCGATTTCGGGCTTCTCCGGTGCCAGCCAGGCCTTGATGCCGCCGCCAGCCTCAAATCGATCGATCTGCAACAACCAGCGCTTAGCTTTTTGCTGGGCTTCGATGTATCTATCCAAGGTTCATCGTCTCCTTGAGGCAGCCCTCTAGATCGGTCGGGAGCGCACCGGCCGCATACTCGACTTCGACGACGCGGACCTCCGACGCCAAGGTCGTCATCATCTGTAATGCGTGCAGGCCTAGTTCGATGCTCCACGTCTTGCGATGGCTCATCCAAGGGCGCCAAGATTCATCCTGGGGCGTGAAGACTGACGATGCTAATCCTGCAAGAGCTTCTTCCGGCCGCAAGGTCCTAATGTTAACGCGGCGGCTCTGGTCGCCCGAAATGATCCTTGGCAGCATAACGAGTGAGAGGGTGGCTTGTGTGATCACGTCACATCCGAATGCCGACTGAATTTCCCTTGGAGATAACTCAACCTTGGCTTTGCTCTGAACGATGGACTTGATCCAGTCCCGTTTGGGCGGGTCACGATGTTCGCTCAACAGTAGACGAAGGGCCGGCGAGGCAAGTGCAGTTCCTTTTCCGATTCTGGCGGGCGTGGGTATCCCCCGAAGCGACCAGTCCGCCGCCTTGCCCAGTAGAGTTCGATCGTTTGAGATGTAGCCAGATCCCAGTGCTAAGAGGTGGCAGAGCAGGGTCGTCTTTCCTGCACCTGAATCGCCTGCGACGAGAACCCCCCTCTGGGACAGCATCGCACTGGCGGCGTGGACTAAGATCCAGCCCGAATCTTCATCGATTCTAATCATCGCGTCTCGAATAAGACGCAGGAGATAACGTTTGGGCGCCGTAGCGATTGAGGCGACAAGCACTCCGGAACACTCTTCCCCAAAAAAATATGCGAATTGTGGATCATCAACGGCTTCCAGCACGACAGCTGATTTCCCAAAGGCATACAGATTGGAGTTCTCGTTAATATGACTCTCGAAGCGAATTGCTGCCTTGCGGCGACATAACTGCTTGAGCCGATTAAAAAGGTGAGCATTCGATATCGCTGCAAAAATACGCTCGCTCGTAGGCTGTATTAAATTCTCAAATGGAAAGAAGCTAAAGAGGTGCTCCGCAACCTCATCGCGCATCTCAGGAGAGACGAAACATCTGGCTGTGAATTGAGGCAGCTTTCTCTCAAGTTCAACAATGGGAAGGGTTGCATCCGCCAAGCCCACAGCGGCCTGAATGTCTGTCAAAGTTCGCTGCAGAATATTGAAGACTTTTTCCATTTAAATCACGTATTTGGTCGATGTTTTGCGAAAGATGTCGAAAAGCTCGGTCCGCGAAATTTCATACGACATGAAGGCCCGGAATAAATTGAACCGCCGAAACGCTCTGTTTTCCGACCATACATCGAAGCTTCCCATGGGAATTGACGGAACAACCGCCCCGAATGGATTCAACCGAGACACCGCCTGTTGAAACATCGCCTCCAAACGCGGCATCAAGTCTGCAAGAATAGTCCGGAGCCGATCAGTGGAGTATTCGAGGGAAACAAGGGGCCGAAGCCATTCACATAAAAGGTCACTTATCTGTTCAGTCCACTCAAAAGTTAAACGACCGAGAACAGCCTCCGCATCTGTCTCCTCTCGACTCCGCATCGAAAGTCGCCATGGAGGAATCACATCGAGCAGAACCAGTGGTTGAGATTTGCCTATGACAGCGAAATTACTGGCACTGCTGTCAATCCGGATGTCCGGATCCTCGAAGGCAACGGAGGTGATATATTCCAAAATCAAGCTAAGGAACCCAAGCGAGCGTGCGGGAACCGGACGCGGCGACCGAAACTCATCAAGAAGGACTTCGGAAAGGGTAGGGTGGTTCACCCTACGCTGGACGAAAAGGGGCGGATCACGGTCAAAGTCGACACCGACGAGCTCGGCAACTGGTACGCCCGCCCGCTCCAACGTTGCGATATACCTTTCAATGGCACTTTTCGGATGAGGCCCCAGTTGGCTCTTCATTTGACGGAGAGCGAGCTCACTAGCGGGACGAAGTTCCTTTACGAAGCACCCAGTTTCAATCCGTCCGAGGAAATCAAAGTCAGCGACAGCAGCCCCTGAACTAAACCGCCCCATTGAAGCCTCCCAGTGGATATCGCCGGCGGCGTTTTCGTTACCAAAAGATCTGGGCCGGATCTTCCTTGTCGATCCACCGTCTTGCGGCGATGAACAGCCGCAAGAACAATTGATCGAGCTCAAGATATGCCTTCGTGAAGTCGTCTTTTGTAAGCGTCCCATCCTCTAAACGCTGGCCTTCTTCACCCACATACAAAGCACGCACCCGCACCTCCTTTCGCCGTTCAAGAAGCAGATCGATGCCCTCCCTGAGCGGCACTTCGACAATGCCTGTCACCTCGCCCCCGGGGAGCCGGAAATCCTCAAACTTCATGTCCAGGGGGAGGAGGAAAATGTGCTGGAATTCGTTCGCGATGTAATCTGGCGAGATCGTTGCAGCGGTCTGGCGGATTCCCAACGGGATTAACTGGTCGAACTGAACCTTTAGTCCCAGCTCTTCTTCAATTTCGCGAACGCCGTCAGATATCATTTCACCGGCGTCGAGGTGACCGCCGACTGAGATGTCAACTGAGTCCGGCCGGTCGAATGCATAACGACCAGGGGCCTTGCGCTGCAAAACGATGGTTTCGCTATCTTTTAGCAGTACTACCGCGGAAAAAACGTGGTGCCACAAGCCCTGCTGGTGGGCTTCTTTCTTTCCTGCCACACCAACGTAGCGATATTTGTCGTCGAAGATGTCAATGTTCATCTTACTACTTTCCCGGGAGAAGGTCGTCGCGCTCTACAATCCACGCTAACACTCCTGCAGATTGTGCTGATTTGTCAATAGGGGTTGCGTGCTCGGAAAAATTGCTTAGTTTGGTGACCGCAATCGGCATAGGAGTGGTGGCTTTTGGAAACTTCCCACACGCCTGTCAGAGACTTCTACGAAGCGGAGCCATACCCGTTTGGCACCGATTATGGGGGTTATTTTGAGCGGTTTATCGCTCCTGAGCTACGGAATCGTGAAATCAAATGCGTCCTCGACGCTGGATGCGGAACAGGCGATTTAACGCGCATGATTGCATTGGAGCTTCCCAATGCCCAGATCGACGCAATCGACTTCTCTCAATCGTCGATTGAAGCCGCCAAGGCGGCGACGCCAGCGTCCGTGAACATAAACTATTACGTCGGCGATTTAACCTCACTTGCTGACAACCCGAATGCTTACGATTTCATCTACTGTCAGGGCGTACTACATCACATTCGTGATCCAGAGCCGGTCATCCGAAATTTCCGGCGCAGCCTCGTGCCTCAAGGGCTCCTAATTGCTTGGCTTTACAACCCATTCGGGCGGCGGGATATCGAAGATGTGATTGAACTGAATCGAAGGCTTGGTGGAGCAAACCAGTCTCTAGATGCACAGCTCTCGACAATAAATATTCTCATTGAGGCACTCGGTAGCACCGCGCCGGGGCGCTTAATCACCGGCGCTCAAGACGAGGCAACCCTGCTCCCCAATCGGAGGAAAATGGTCGACCGCTACTTCAACCCGTATTACCGACATTACACGCTCAAACAAGCACAATCTTTGTTCGAGTCAAACGGCTTTCAGGTTACCGAAGTACTTGAATTCAAAAACAAAGAACTTCCTGATGGTATCAGACAAGTGGCACACGAACGAGGGCTGAGCTTGCACGGCAGAGAACTTACGTGGAGTTTGCTCGAACTTCTAAAAAAGCCGCGCGGCCTCGCTTACGCTCTCACTTCATCGGGGAGGGCATCGTGACGCGCCTGTTTCACCCAGTAATCGAGCATCAGGCAAGTTGGATTGTCGTCAATCCAGCTCAGGGATGTCCCAAAAATTGCCAATACTGCTTTCTTAGGCCCTGGGGGCAAACGGTTACTGCGCCAACTATGATTGCGACCGTCCCTGAAACCATAGAGCAGCTCTTTACCTACCCCTATCTTCGGCCGAGAACACCGATTTGCCTTCTAACTCATACAGACCCTTTTGCGACATCGGCAAATCGGGCTCTCTTAATGGAGTTGATCTCTTCCATCCGCGCCCGCTCCAGCACCAACCCGATTTGCTTTGTTACGAAGTGCTTTATACCACCGAACATTGTCGACAAGCTCGGAGAGTTTAATGCGCCCGGAAGTGAGATAATCGCATATTTGAGCTATTCAGGGCTCACAACTGAAGAAGAGCCTGGCATCAATCACGCAAAGCTTAAAGATAATTTTACAGCGCTTTCAGCGCGGGGAATACCAGTGGTACACTATTGGAGGCCCCTGCTACCTCAGAACTCAACCCGCGCAGTAATGGAGAGAGTGTTCGAATGGGTATCTAAAACAGCGCGCTGCTCCGTTGCGACGGGACTTAAACTATATCCTGAGATGTATCAGCAGGTCAAAGATTGGCCTGAACTGGATAAACAGTTCGAAGAAGCGGTCAGGGCGGAAGACGTTTGGCCAGATCAGGCAATTAACGAACTGCAACGCTTACGAACTGCACACCCTTCGTACTCAATCTACACCGACAATAGCTGCGCTCTGTCATTAGTTCTTGGGGAGGGCGACCTTGGGGCGGTATATGGCAGCAGACGGTGTCAACTTTGTTCCTGCCCTCAAAACCAGCGGTTTACCTGTGCGACGGTGAGATCTGCGGAGCTCGACCAAAGTACAATTGAGATCGCGTTGGCTGCGGCCGGCGTGCCGATGGGAGCCGCGCAATTCAAGGATGAGCCTGGTCAGCGATACATAGAGATCAACGACCATCGGATGTCCACCGCCAGCGTGGCCTTTCTGCGCCAAACTCTTCGGACAGTGGTTCGAGTGACCAAGACGGAAGGGGATACCTATTGGAACTCTGGCAGCACCGGCGGAACGCCTCTGGTCTTATCCGGAGAGGCACACACGCGATGAAGGGGTCTCTTTCGGAATATTCCGAAAAAGTGATTGATCTTCGTATAGCATTTCAAGTGGTTGAATTACACCCTTGGACCGCCCGGGAGATCGCGGAGGAACTGTTGGTGCAAATTGGCCATCTGGGAGTGGCTCTCTTGGTATCGGAGGGAAAAGATGCTCCTCTGGAGGCCAACAGAGGGATCGATTCCATACAGGACGAAGTTGCGGATGTGGCATTTCACCTGCTTGCCTTAGGAATTTATTCTGGAGTGAACGCTGGGGACCTCAATTCGCTCTCAGTCACCTCATTCCCCGAAAGCAAAGCGCACGGTTATTTCCAACTTGCAGCGCTCGCAGGCCAGATATTGGAGTGCGTAATGTCAGTTCTCGGGGTTAAGCTTCCTCTGGAGCGCCCTGGATATGATTCAGAAGAGATTTTTCTGCGGGACCGCGTAAGACGCGCGATTGCACTCCTATGCTGGATATCAACCGACCTTGGAGTCGAGCTGAATGCAGCTCTAGATAACATGTTCGAGGACGCAGGTCGCTTTCTTCAGAAGCATACTCAGGAGCGGGACAAGCTCCTTCTCAGTCCCCAATCCGAACTAGCAGAGCGCCTACGGTCACGGCTTTCAAAGGCTCAGTAGGGGCAGTGTTACCTGTTGCTTGGGTCGAGCCGAAAGTTTCGCGGATGGATAGAAAGACTCTACTTCAAAAGCTTCGGCAATTAATTAGCCTGTTGAATGACGCGGAATTCATAACGCTCAGCCAACGAGCTTCAATCTACTTTTCCGCGCGAACGATTCTTGCTGAGGTAGATGAATACTTGCTGTCTAATCAATTCCGAACATCTGACCCGACCCTCCAGCTAGACCGCCTATGTCTATTTGAAGACCTGCATCAAGTGCGCTGTCACGTCGGGCTCCTGACGGGGTTCGAAAGACCCAGCGGGTGTGGCGCCGGTGATGCTGCACTCGCTTTGGATCTCGTTCAAGCTTTGCATCGCTCGCTTGGAGAAACAGCATAGCCATCACCAACCACGTTGCCCGTCTTTCACCTTAGCGCATATAGAAGGAGACAAGCGCCATGGGCGCAGCCTGCCGGTATCGGATTCTCTGTGTCGTCGGAACAAGACCGGAGGCGATCAAAATGGCTCCAGTCATCTTTGAGCTTAAAAATAGCCCATGGGCGGAGCCCATGCTTGTACTCACAGGTCAACATCGAGAACTGGTGCGTGATGCGTTAGCTGATTTCGACATGAAACCAGATATCGATTTCGATATTATGATGCCGAGTCAGACATTGACGGACGTAGTAGGAGCGTTGATCACGAAGCTGGGAAGAGCATTCGATGAATATGCGCCCCAGATTGTGTTGGGGCAAGGCGACACAGCGACTGCTCTTGCCGCGGCGTTGGCCGCCTTCCTCAAAGGCATCCCCTTCGGTCATATTGAAGCTGGCCTCCGAAGCGGTGACTTGAGCTCACCGTTTCCAGAAGAGTTCAACCGAAAAATTGCGACGTTAGCAGCGACCATACATTTCGCTCCAACGCAACGCGCAAAATCCGCGTTGCTTCAAGAAGGGGTCGATTCATCAACCGTCTTCGTAACGGGTAACACGGGGATTGACGCGGTCAGATTGGCAAAGTCCGCCGCGTCACCGGTGATCCCTAAATCCGACAAAGCACTCGTACTTATGACACTGCACCGAAGAGAAAACTTCGGCGAGAGAGCGAGGAATATCTTCGTCGCAATTAGAAATTTCTCCCTCAGCCGCCCCGACGTTCAGTTCGTTTTTCCGGTCCACCCAAATCCGCAAGTCAGAGAAATAGCCGAAGCTATCCTCGGGAACCAAGCCGGGGTCACCCTTCTTCAGCCTCAGAGCTATTTGTCAATGATAGCGTTGATGAACAGCGCAAAAATCATCCTGACCGATAGTGGCGGCATACAAGAAGAAGCCCCATTTTTAGGAAAGCCTGTTCTCGTTCTCCGAACAGAGACAGAGCGGTGGGAAGCGGTCGAAGCCGGTGCTTCAAAACTCGTCGGTGCAGATCATCAGCTAATTACGCGCGAGCTAACCTCTTTGCTGGATAATGCTAACTTCTACGCGTCTATGGCACGGCAGAGTAAGATTTTCGGAGACGGCTTCGCCGCTAACCGGATTGTGAACGCTCTCAAAAAGCAGCTGGATTCGATGCATAGCAAGCGTGGCGGGGCACCAAACGGCTCTCGTATCACAACTTCTGGCTCGCCATTGCTAGTAGATGGAGTCTAACACTTGGTGCCTGGATGTGACAGCAGCGATAGTTTTGTCCGGATCGGTCTAAATGAAGGGCTTGTTGGTTGTGCTCTCCTAGGAAGCGTTGATGGCGTATCAATGCCGCTTTTGATTTTCCCAAAAGCGCCGAAGTAAAATTCCCCAATTATGCCGACGGAGTCGTAATGGAGAGATGACCATTTTTTTCGACAGCCGTCCCCTCGGTTTCGGCGGCGGGGTGAAGGCTGGCGGAGTGATCAGCGCCTTCGAGCGCATGCTCCGGCTTGATCTCGGCATGCTGACGCAGTTGATAGCTTGATCCCGCAATCCGCATTGACAAGTTGGGGGGGCGCACAGCTACGATCCACTGTGGAAGTTAAACGGAAGATATCGGCTTGGCAGCGCCGCGATCAGAACATCTGAGATATCCAAGGGGTGGCTTTCCAAGATCGCAGGGATATTCCGGAAATGTTGCATTCGAAATAGAGAGCTTGCGTAATGAAGGAACTGGCTGAGTGCACCTGGGACGCCGACAGTGAGAGCAACTTGTTCGGCAAGATCCAGATCAAGTAGGCCTTGGCGTCGGTGCAATATCCGAAAAACATCGGCGGCCAATTTGCATCCGCTCGATTTCTGCAACAGGACTAAGTCCGTGTATGACTTATAGATCGCATAAACTAACTCGAGTTCTCCGCTCAATTTCGGTAAACCATCCAACGATGAATTGAGTTGCTGCCAGTCGACGTTGATAGCGACATTGGGGAACAACTCACGATGAATCTCTACAGCTACACGCGCTTTAAGTTCTTCAGCATCGGTCCACCGAAATCTCATTGAGGGCGTTCTAGGCAGTTTCCGTCGTACGTCTGCGTCGAGATCTACGTCCACTTCAATCCATAATGGGGGCATCTCATAAGATGCGCCATCGGTGTTGTAGTGACTCCAGGGCACGAGTGCATTGCTGCCCCTGTCATACCTTCCGGCAGAATAGCCACGCCGCTGAAGT
Organism: Ensifer sp. IC4062; assembly: GCF_020193575.1. Lineage (GTDB taxonomy): Bacteria > Pseudomonadota > Alphaproteobacteria > Rhizobiales > Rhizobiaceae > Sinorhizobium. The sequence goes on along the minus strand of NZ_JADYVD010000023.1, from coordinate 34,623 downwards.
TCAACAAACAGAATCTTCGCTGATTCAGGGCGCGTCAAGACGTCCACGTCGCGGACAATTCGCTGGCTCGGTGTTCTATAAAGGTCCCCGGCGACGAGGCCCTTTAAGAAAGCCACCGATATCCCTGCATCCTCAGAGATAGCCAAAACATCAATCGCAACTCGTTCCGCAGCCGAGCGGAATATTTCCGCACTGAGGCGCCGGCCTTCCAGACTTCCTGAAAGTCGCTCAACCAGAGGGTTCCCGGAAAAATCTTCGTCAAGAAGGTCGAGTAGTATTACCTCCAGGTGTCGTGCACAAACCTCTCGAAACAGCGCGTCATCTAGAGCTGGTGTCTCGCTACAGGATTGCAGACTAGACCTGACCCAGGCCAACGACGATTGATCAGGACCAAGTAGCCCTAGCAAAACAAGATCAACTTGGCTCAGGGTCTTTTCGAAGCGAGGCCTCATACCGACGTCAGATGGACCTCATACAAGCTCGCACGGTCGCACCAGCCCCCTTTATTATCTTTAAGATTCCTTCGTCAGTGCATTCTGCGGTCAGCTCTGGTCCATCGCCCGAAAATTTCCGTTCCTCAGCTGCCGTGATTTCTTTCTCAATCACGATCCCGGTCTCCATGCTTTCGATATGAGCTCGGGAAATGCCACCTATCCTATAACGCGTCATGTGCGTTCTTCCCCCTTTTGCTTGGCAGCGATTGTGAATATCATGGATGCTAACAGGTGCCTCAGAATTGTCTATGGCCCCCCTCGCGTGCCGTCCCGGAATCGGGCTATTGATCCTTGGCGGAAGCTGTAGATTTCTCGTTTTATTTGGCTGCTAGGCCCGGTCACGGCGATCCTGAAATGCGAGCCTCGCCTCCAGGTTTTTTGGTCTCAATGGTGAGGTCACATTAAATTTCGACCCGGCCGGCTTGCCGCCTGCCTCTCAGATCGCACTACCCCAGGCGGGAGCGTATTGTCTTTCATTCCGCCGGAAGGTCTTTGCCCCGTCGATCCGTCTCGAGGTGGTTTCGAGAGAAGGCTTTGAACTCCTTCGACAACGTGCGAGCAAGATGGCTCATTTATGTCAGCCAGTTGGGTGAAGTTCCACGGGAGCTGATCGATCCGGCTTTGTTTGTGGCCGTTGACGATGGCGGTAAGAGTGCTGGTCTGATACTGCCTTGGCCGGCATGTCCAAAGCAGCTTTGTCCAGCGCCAACTTCATATTCGCCGGGCCGATTTGTCCGCACCCGATAGAAACCGCTTCAAGCTCAAACCCGCCAGTAAAATGTAAGGCGGCATGGCGAGCGAATAGTGACCGCAGTTCAGTTTCAAAACATTCGGCCTGACTCCGGCGTCCTTCAGCTTCTGAACGAGGCGTCTCGATAGGTCGGGCAACACCACCTTGTCCCTCGTAGCCAACACGACGTGAAGTTCGAGATCGGACCGTGCCAGATTATGCGCGTAATTCTCCAAGTTGAGCGGACCCCATGCCCTTCGGAGATCGGTGAGCTCAATTGCAGGCTCAAGGCTATCACGTATCGATCGGGTCGCGCGCCCCGTCCAAACCATGTCTGCGAGACTGCCCGCCGGCAAAAATAACGAGGCCCTCGATACAGCTGGATCATGCGCAGCGATCAATCCCGCAACCCATGCGCCAAGGCTCATGCCGAGGACCGAGACCTCTCGATAGCCTTCGCTCTTCAGCCAGCGGATGAGCTTTCGCCCGTCCCATACGGCCTGCCTTACAGACTGGATCGTTCGGCCGAGATTCGAACTAAGCATATAATCGGCGTACAGCGATCCGGGACGGCTGCGCTCGAAGTGATAAGGCATAGCAATCTCGACAACCGTGATCCCACGCCGCGAGAAAAACTTGGCAATCTGACGATTTCGGGCGCTGGCATTCCAGTGATGAAAAATCACCAATGCCTGCTCGAGCGAGCCGCTCGCGGTGATTTTTACCCAAACGACGTTGTTCTTTTCGACGTCAGTTGAAATGTCCGATGGAAATCTGAGCCACTCATCGTGCCTTTCAAAGCCCTGACCGCTCCCGCTCGGCTCATCGTAAAAGCTTGAATCAGACAGGGCCTGGTCCGCAAGGACACAAAACTCGTCGATAGTTTCTATCCTCTTCTCGCCCGGGAAGGCCCGTCCGGCGTCGAGGATGAAATCCGTTACTTTCTTCGCTTCCTCACCGCGCCGCGCCCGCCGCTCGTCCCAACGATCAAGCCAATTATGATACACTCTGGTTGCTTCCTAACTCGCTTGCTCGCCATCGCCCAAACTCTGGATCAAAGAGGCCGTATGTCGCGAGCAGCACTCCAACGCCGACGAGGATCGAAAAGCCCTCAAAGGCATCGATCGACAAGTAGCTGGCAAAGAGCAACCCTACGACTGCAGACATCCTCCATAGAGGCACGCGAAACCGCCTTCCGGCACCCAATCGGATGGAACCGTACAGAAAAACGATACAGGTCGAAATGGCGACTAGGAGGCTGCTGTAATGCGTTGGCATTCTATAGCTGAAGCTATTGCCGCCGTTGTGGCGCTCATACAGGACCGAAGACATATCGTAGGCTATCCAGGTCACGATATCTCCTCCGTTCGAGCTCAGGTAAGAGCTTTGGACCTTCATGCATATGGCGACCAGAACACCCAGGACGGTACACCGGAAAATTCCCCGCATCACCCTAAGGCCGATTTCACCGCCCTGGCGCCGATGTTCCACCGGTCGAATCGTTGACGCCTCTTCAATTCTCCAAAGATCATGGACGATCGTATGAAGCAGAATGAGGCCCGCGAAAAAAAGATAAAAGCAGAGGCACATGTAGAGATATGCGAGACCTGTGAACACAATGGTCATCGGCACTGATATGACTTCGGGGTGCACAATGGCTAACTTGCCCCAATCTACCGCATAGTTGCCACCGCCGTTGATCAACGGGATCAAGCACACGCCGATCCACTGAAAAAGACCCGCGAACAAGACGCAGATCAAGAAAACCGCCCAGTATGTGTACGAATAAGCTTGAACGTTGCGCGTCCAGGCATCGTCGCTTTCCAACCGATCGCCTTGCGCTACCAGCCTGAAGCGCGCGTCATGTTTCCAGAAGACCAGCAGCTCTATCACGAACGCGAAAAATAGCGGCAAGAGCACCATGAAGAGGAACGTCCAGTTCGGTGCCCATAGAAAACCGACCTGCTTAACGACACCATCCGCCCGGCTGTGGGTGGCGCTGTGGATCCCCACGATATACGACAAAAAACCAAGGGCGGAGGCACCCGCGAATATCGACGCCGGTAGATTCAAGGGAGATCCATGGCTAAAAAGCGCCTCCGATATTCTCGCCAAGCTGAAACCCTGTCTTCGCCGAGTGGCATCAATGCCTTGTGGCAGATCGCCCGCAGGCTGCGTCTGATCATCGACCGTCACAGGCGGCGGCATATCTGGAACCCGCAGCGCCGTGCTGCTACCCGCCTTCTTCGAATCTCGCCTCTTGGCGGTTAGCCGTGATTGCGCCGCGCTGAGCTCCATCTGCCATTCGCTGGTCGCTTCCGGATCGTCGCACCCAAAGATCCGCGCCAGCCAACGAATGTTGGACGGGCTAATCCCCTTCTCGTTCTCTTGAAACCAGAGCTGCACCGTCCGCAAATCGACCCCGATCCGGTTGGAGTCGATCTGTGAAATCGCCTCTGCCAAAAGCTCCGGCGTCCATGGGCCTTGCGGAAACCCGTCACTGCCTAATGGCCGGCCTGCTCCCGCAGCGGCCAACTGCTTGAACAGTTCCTTGAAATCGCTCCCGTCCTTGGGCGGAGCGACAAAAATCTTTCCGTTCTTTTCCAATGGCTTAAAGGCCCAAGTTTCGTTTCGTTTCGTATCCTATCGTGCCTTCAGCCTCAATCAATGGTCTTAACGCCCGCAATGCAACTTGATCGGTGAGGCATTCCACCATGCTATTGTTGTCGTCATCCAGTTCGCGTTCGTCCCGTGGTACCGGGTCCATTTCTCCACGCCCGAGCACGGCTTTGAGTGCGTCAGCGCCGGAGCGTAAGGCGGGACAAAAAGGAGAGGGTGGGGCGGAAACTGCGGTTTCCCTTTGCGACTTGATGGATCAGCATATCGCTGCGCTACGGGCGACCGCGGATGCCGTTCGTGCGTGGGATGAACGCAGGGCAGCCACCGAGGTTACGAACGTAGCCTACGCAAACGGACTTCTAGGCGTTGCGCGGGATGAAGAAGCCGGCCGGCTGGCGATCGTCAATTACAGGCCGCGGGGCGATCGGGAATCGAGGCTGAAGCTGGCCTATATGGCGGCTTACCTGATCGCGACACGTGGCACCCTGAACGCCAACGAAATGAATTCCGTCTTGGAAGCCCCTCGCGATCGGCCAAGCACATCGGTTTCCTGAGTCTCCCTTTAACCCGATTACAAAATAACGTGCTGAGACCACACTGCTGTCGATTGTGTCGGCGGCGGTGGCCCGTGTCGAATATTGCGTCGAACACGCCAGCTGTCTGAGTTTGTAAGTTCATGCCGAACTGCGACTTGCGCGTGCGACGCTAGCCGACACCTCGCATTTGCGCGAGCAGTTTCTTACGGAAGACTTCCGCGGGCGTTCGGTAGCCGAGGCACTTCCGCGGTGTCGAGTTGAGCCGATCGCAGATGTCCTTCAGCTCGCCGTCGGTAATCGACAGGGGATCCACCTCTCTCGAAAGCCATTTTCGAACCCGGCCATTGGTGTTCTCGACCGTGCCTTTCTGCCAGGGCGACTGCGGGTCACAGAACCACGTCTGCGTTCCGATGCCAGCCTGCAGATAGGGCCATTCGCTGAACTCGGTACCGCGGTCGAAGGTGATGGAGCGTCGAGCAGCGTGGGGCAGGGGTTGGAGCACCTCAATCAGCCCGTCCATGATCGGCTTCGATTGCCGGTCGTTGTTGCGCAGGAAGACCGCAAAGCGGCTGACCCGCTCGACCAGTGAGGTCACGTTGGCCTTGCCGAACTTCTTGCGAAACTGAATGAGATCGCACTCCCATGTGTGGATACCCCGGGCGATGCAAGGGCTTTTCGGATAGTTTGAACGTGAGATCGGGTGCGGTCATGTGTCAGGCCTCTATTGAAGCGGCCTTCAATTTGCCGCGGGGCCGGTATGGCGATGCGAAGGTCGGGTCCATATCAATGTCGCGGGCGCGAAGCCCTCTGGGAGTGCCTGGTTTTCCTGACCTCGATCTTGTCGATCCGTTGTCCTTACTTTCCGAAGTCCTCCTCACATCATCGGTAATGCTTAGTTTCGGCGTTACGCCGAAACAGGCACATCCCGATATTCCTCATCTCTTGTCATCATCGCCCAGATCGCGCGCGCCGTTTTGTTCGCAAGCGCGATCGCAACCAACAGGCGCGGTTTGCGTTCCAGCATCTGTTTGAGCCAGGATCCACTCGGCGCCCCGTTTTTCAACGCCCAGCGGATGCGCGTCATGGCTCCAATGATCAGAAGCCGTCTGATGTCGCGCTGTCCCATTTTCGATGTGCGTCCTAGTTTCTGACGACCGCCGGTCGACTTTTGTAACGGCACCAGCCCGAGCCACGCTGCGAAGTCGCGCCCGCGTTGGAAGCTGTTCATGTCCGGGCCGAAAGCCTTGATTGCCATCGCACTGACAGGGCAATTCCAGGCGCGGTCTGCAGACGGATCGCTTCGGGATCACGCTTGGCCTCTTCTTTCATCTGCCGCTCGACAGCAGCAATCTTTTCGTTACAACCTCGAAGCTGGTCAAGGTGAAGACGTGCGAGTTCAACGACCAGCAAAGGCAGCGCCGTATCGGGGTCTTCGATCTCACGCTCCAGTTTCCGTACAAAAGTGAGACCGGCCGGGATGGCGATCCCATATTCCATGAGGTGGCCGCGCAATGCATTGACGATTTGGTTGCGCTGGCGGACCAGGAGATCGCGGGTCTTAAACACCATGGCCCGCGATTGCTGCTCAGCGGTTTTCACCTGCACGAAGCGCATGGTTGGTCGGACCGCAGCCTCGCTGATTGCCTCAGCATCGGCCGCGTCGTTCTTATGCCTTTTGACAAACGGCTTCACGTAGATCGGCGGGATAAGTCGAACCTCGTGGCCCATAGCACCGATCTCTCGCCCCCAATAATGTGATGAAGCACAGGCCTCCATCGCCACGATCGTTGGCGGATGGCTCGCAAGAAAGGTGCGCAGCTGACCTCGCGTTAGCTTCTTCCGGAACAGCGGTCTGCCGGTAGCGTCTGCACCATGCAGTTGGAACACGGATTTAGCCAAGTCTATCCCGATTACAGCGGCGCTCTCCATGAATACCTCCAATATAAACGGTGAACCTAGGCAGCATGATATATCGCGCTGCCGCCGAGGAGGGGTATCCACACCATCAATGGCCGAACTGCTTGCGTTCGGCCACAGTGTCAGGACGATGAAGAATGTTGAGTCCGGGGCTGAAGCGGCGACCGTGGCGCCGTCGGGCATGCCGCGGTCTGCGCCTCGCACGACGCTCCGGCAGGTGCCGCCACAGCTTGATGGCCTGGCCGTCTGCGGAATGGGCGAACTTGTAGATCGTCTCGTAACTGACGCAAATCGGATGGCGCTCCAGCCGCATGCGGCCGGCGATCTGCTGTGGCGACCAGCCATGCATGATCCGCTCGATGACCGATTGGCGCACATGGGAGAACCGGGCGAGCTTGCGCAACTTGGCTCGGCGCTCACGTGCCATCTCATTGGCGGTGACGCAATAGTAGCCGCTCAGATCCGGTATCTGCGGATCCTCAAAAGCATTCCGCTTGAGCTCGCGGAAAATCGTCGAACGATGCCGGCCGAGTTTCTCGGCGATAACCGTGGCGCTCAGGCCGGCCGCTCGCCAGCGCCCGATCCTGCGCCGTTCATCCATATCGATCTGGGAGTAGGTGCGTCTCATGAGCATTCCTTGCCAGTGATAACCCATTGGTATCTATCGCAAGTCGCACTTCATCCTTGACCCGTTATGTTATAACATGTCGCATAAGATAGCTTATGGAACTGGACGGTCATTTGTGAAGTGTTGCTTTTTCGTCGGTGAAGCGCTCTCGATTTTTCTGCTGGATGAGACTGTTGCGATGAGTTCTGATCGTTCAGAAAGCAACAAACGGCCTTTTTTTGGAAGCGCAACGGGCTGTTTGGCGATGACATCCACCAAGTACCTGTTTTCCAGAGCCATTCGTTCACTCACTCACCCAGCTTCACTGCTCACTGCCGAGACTGCACTTTTTGGAACTCACAGGCGGTTTTGGCGCGAGCAGTCAGCGAATGAGCTCGCACAGATCCCCGGCTTTCGCCGGCACCCCTGAGGGCTATCTGTAACAGAGAATCTTGATCGCGCGCATGCGCGTCGGGGTATGGCAGGATCAACCTGCCGTCGCCGAAAGTCAGGACCAACCGCGAGAAGAATGGCTACACGCCGCGCGGCCGCAAGCGGGCAAGCGCACGAATTTCATCAACGATGCCACGGTCATTGGCCGGCGGCGACAGGCGCTTTCCCATTTTGATGCGGCCGGAATGATCGGCTGCATTCATAGTCGCAATGCAGCCTTGGCGCGGATCTGCACGACGGAAGCAGTCAGGTGGCCGGCGCTCGTAAATCAGAGGCACTTCGTTAAGTGCGGCCCTCACCGGAGGCATTCCGATGATCTGCTCTTCCGTAACCCGCTTTTCTTCATCGGTCCGAGAGGTAACTGTCCGTAGATTGTTCCTGTTCGCCAAGTGTCGAAAATGGCGTGATCGACCAAGCGATTAGGTCGACGGCACGCTGAAGGATTGCCTCGGTCCGAGCACGGCTGGGTGAAACCGCGATGACCTCTCCCATAGAGTCTCGAAAATCGCCTTTCCTGACGATCCGCGTCTTGGGCTTAACGTGCAATTTGACCATGGCGACACCTGGTTCGGAAGCCGCGCGATTATCGCCATCGATCCAATTTAGAATGCCATCGCGATCAGGAAGTAGAGACCGCCAGATCACAAAATCCGAATGGCTTCTGCGCAAATCGCATTTGTCGCCGATGACAAGCTTAATGTGCTCGGTGATGAGATCGACACCGTAAGCAAGCTGAACCATTTGACACCCGCCGGGAAGACGCGGATTGACTTCAATGACGATTGGGCCCCGTTTCGTCCACCGGAATTCAATGCACGCTGGCCCCCAGCCAAGCCCGAGAGCTCGCAAACAGCTCAGCGAAATATCGGCGATACGCTCTTGCTCGTCATCAGTCAGCGGGGCCGGAAAGGTGGATTCACGATAGACGAAATGTGGTGGTGGGCCGAACTCAGAGGCGGCAATCCCAACGACCTCAGTTCCCATTGTATAAGCGATATAGTGCGGGCCTTGCGCGAATTCTTCGACCAGGATTCTCGGCGAAGACCGCCATATGTGCTTCTCGCCCAACAGATAGGTCGTATGTTCGGCTACCTCGTCGAGATTGCGGCACAATCGGACACCAATGCTACCGCTGCCTAGGGCGGGCTTCAGAATCACCGGCAGGCAGATCTCCGTCGCACAGCTTTCTACCTCCGTCGCATCCGCTGCCACGCGATAAGCAGGTATTGGAGCGCCGGCGTCCGAGAGGAGCTGACGTTGAGTGAATTTGTCGCAGCATCGTTCAATCGCTATGGGATTCGGCCCCGGTAAATCGAAGTAGCGGCAGAGCTTGCCAACTGTCCCATAGACCGCATCCTTAACACCCGTAATGCCAGCAATGTCATAGGTCGCGCGCAGCCGAGAACATTCGTGAATCAGCGCATCGAAATTGCCTGTATCGACACGGATTGCCTCAATCCCTTCCGCCGCAAGATAGTCGTAGCAAGTTGGATCGGCCGACAGGGTAATTAGATGTAGACCAAGGCGCTGGGCCGCTTGGACGCATAGCTGACCATAATCCCTATGGCCTTCAACCATGATGAGCGCTCTTCTTGTCATTGGCGTGGGACCTCCGTACGTGCTTATCTCAGATTTGTCGTGAGCGTATCGTTGTCAGGGATTAGTCGCGGCCAAGACCTGTGTAGTGCAATAACGAACATGAGATTAGTCGGCCTACGACCACTCATTTCCACCTCATCCTCAATTACTCCGTCCCTCGACGCGCCTCGCATAACCTGCAGCCTGCCGCGGAAACTGGGCTGACGCCTTTAGGCTCCTTGCTACTACTACATTAATGATTTTTGGTGCGGTGTTTTTCTGGATAATTCTGGGCGATCTTGATCATCTCATCCTTGCCGTCCAAGACGAATGACCTCATCAGAGCTGACGCTTGTTCCGCGTTTCGATTCTGAATTGCTGAGACGATCCGTTCTTCTACGCTGTCGCCCGACACCCCCGGACCAAGTCGCGGGAACTTTCTGCGGAACAGGGCAATCTGCCCCCAGACTCCTTTCAGCATCTCAAGAACGTTGTGGCTACCGGACATAACCGCAATAAGCCGGTGAAAATTTAACGGGGATTCGAACACCAATGCCTCGTCGGTGACACTTATCGAGTGCTCTGAACCCTGTAGGCATTGTGCCAAGAGTCTTAGATCACTATCGCTCCGGTTTTTCGCGGCCAGTTCTGCGGCGAGCGCCTCCAAAGACGCCCGTACGTCATAGAGCTCCCACGCCTCTTCAGGCGGCATGTCGCGGACAAATGGCCCCTTGTTCTTGGTGATTTCGATCAGTCCATCCTTTTCGAGCTGCCGGAGTGCCTCGCGAACCGACGCTCTGCTAACTCCGAGCGAGGCAGCCAACCGTTTCTCGTTTATATGTTGACCGACCTGCAGTTCTCCTGACAGGATCCTTTGACGGACTTGCTCGTAGACGAGTTCCGAGATCGAAACTCCTCGAAGTAGCTCGAGGCAAGTGCTAACATTCTCTTGTCCACGCTTCGTGTTCTCCATGGTCGCCTCTTCCCTCATGATCTCAGTTCCCACTGTTCCCGACGTTCGCAAACGTGGACCTCTTCAACCCTGGCAATTTGATCCTGCGGCAAGTCCGCCCACAAGCACCACGTCGCCGAGTTGGCCGACAACTGCAGTATCCACAAAGCCAAGGAGCGGCGTCGTTAGTTAGGCCAGCGTCATCGGCACGGCGATTGAGAACACAATCCGATTCGATAAAACAAACACCGTGTTTTCAGCATCATTTCCTAGTGATGTATTACAATGAGGTCTTGATGTTGTACTTTGCATCCTACCGACTCGATGCATTTTTGGGGGACGAAGACCTTAGTTTATTGCGTGCCGCGTCGTGGACAAACTGCAAGAGTTCGGCTCTCGACAGGTGGTCCAATCCGAGGCGCCTCAGATTACGGCCGCTCTCGAAGTATTTAACGCCATTCACGGCTGATGCGATCTCCACCAGAGCCTGCATCGTTCGAGCCTCTATACCGAGCTTCGCGCCGAGCTCGTACCAAGGGACCAAAATGTAGGGTACGTCCTCGGCTAAATATCTATGTCGCATGTGTGCGGGCGTTGCCTTAGTCGTATTGTGAACGCTCGTGTGAAAAGCGAAATCTGAGAATTTGTCGAAGTCCCCACCGTAAAAGCCGACCATCTCTTGCAAGACCGTCGGGAGCCGGAAACCCAAAGCACTGGCAATCTTCAGGCGTTCTTTATCTACCGCTTCGATGACGTTCCCGACTGCGGGTGAAACCCCGTCGCGATAGAAGAAGAAGTCTCCTTTTGTGCTTTCGATCCGGCCGGTGTTGAGGAGCGTGGCAGCCGGATGGATCACCCCATTGTTGGACTGCATCCCGATCTCGAAAACGCTATCGCACCACTGGAGGGGCTTGGGAAATATTTCCGCGATTTGCGATCGCCGCTTCTCGTCTAGAGCGTTTGGGAAGGCGGCGATCGGTAGACTGGTCTTGACGCCAGCGATCAAAACTTCGCCGTTCTGGATCCAAGACGCATACGGGGACGCGTTGGTTTCCAAGATGGCAAATGCGTTCAGCTTTTTTGAACAGGCTAAGGCGAAGAAATTGGCGTTGATGGCCACGATGATGTGATTACTGAGGTCGAAATGTTCCAGTTCGCTAATGATCCCGTCGTGCCCGTACGATGGAATAGTGACCACAAGAAAACGCGAGAATTCTACGGCCGTGGCCATCTTTATGGTCAAAATGGGATCGAACTTACCCTCAATCTCCATGCGAGCCGACAGGTGACCCTCTCGCCGGATCGCATCAATGTTACGGCGGTGATTCGGATGACCGTAAAGAAGGACGCTAAACCCCCTGTTGGCCAAGTCAGCCGCAAAAGCGCATCCACAGTTTCCGGCACCGATGATTGAAACTCGCATTTCAGAAGACACTGTCACTCTCTCTTCCGTGGTGATCGCGCCGGAGTGGCGGAAATATTCCTGTGCGGTGACAAACAACCCAAAGAGATACTCAAAAATCGTGCCAGCTGCGCAGAGAAGGGTCGTGATCAATTTCCGCACGAATATCCAAGGAGATAAAAGCGTACAGCAGAGGGGTCGATGAAATCATCCTGTCGCGAACTCGACAAAACCGACAGTAGTGTCGCTTTCTTGCGAGCTGTGACATCCAGTCAACGAAGCCGATCACAATACTCTGCAGGCCGCAGGTATCGGCAATAAGTGCGCATCAACTTGCACGCCGGTTCCGGCTCAACCTGAGACGAACTGATGGAGAGGGGCTTATCGCGGCGCCTTGCTGCGTCTGCGAACCCCGAAGCGCGAAAAGGCGTGCTTACGTGCCGAACATGCCCAGGGCGCTGGATGGTGAATAGTGTCCGCTGGGATGAAGAGCCTGCGTCATAAGTCGGTGACGAGAACACTGCAACCAACGCGGCTGGGGCTAAAGCCGGTTTTTGCTCCGCGGCCGAACCTGGTCTCAAAAGTACGTGGGGCATCATTGTGCCCCAAGCACGAAGCTGGAGGTAGTCAGTCGCCGGACATGGTCCTCATCGATCGCAACGCCCAATCCTGCGCGTTCCGGCAAATACACGATGCCGTTGCGCAGGAGAGACGAGAAATCCGTCGGGTCTTTGACCAACCTCATGGTCGACATGAAAGCGTGGCCGACGTCGAGAAGGTTTCTGACGGTGACGGCATGTTGGAGCGAGGCGGCCTGCGTAATGCCAAACTCGATCATCGAATTCATGTAGCAACTGATGCCGAACGCCTCCGCAGCTGCGGCAATGCGCTGAGCTCGTAATGGGCCACCATTCTTGCTGCTCTTGATGCTGAAAACCTTTGCTGCACCGGCGGCAGCGAGGTGAGCAGCGTCGGCGAGTTCAATGATCGATTCATCTGCCGACAGTGGAAGCTGGCCCGCATCCGATAGTTCCGCCATGCCTTCAATTACGTCAGTTGCCAAAGGCTCTTCAACGAAAGCGACTTTCGAGCTGGCGATTCCAGCCAAGAACTCACGCGCCTGATCGAGGCTCCACCCCTGATTTGCATCTCCGATGAGGCTGATGCGCTCGCCATAGCGTGCTTCCAATGCAGCGACGCGCTTGATCTCGCTCGTGATGGGCGAAGTGCCCATTTTTAGCATGAAACTGGTGAAGCCTTGCGCGGCTCGCTCTTCGATGATGGGGATATCGTCTTCGGCGGTGCCATTGCTCAAAGGCCACAATACCGGCAATGAGCGACGGATTGCCCCGCCGAGCAGTGTTGCGACCGAGACATTCAACCGTTTGCCAAGAATGTCCAGCAACGCCATCGTTACCGCGCCCTTGGCGCAGAGCTTGGCGGCGACCAAGGAGTCGACTAACGCGTCGATTTTCCCAGGCGCGGGTTCCGGTTCAGCGAGTACTGCTGGTAGAAGCTTGTCCTGCAGGACACGCATGACGCCGGCTGGCGTCTCCCCATCCACTGTCTCGGCAGGATTGGCTTCGCCCCACCCCATGACACCGTCAGCATCGGTGAGCTTCACGAGAACTGCCTGAGCGGCGACCAAGATACCCTCGGTCAGCTTGTAAGGCGTGCAAAGCTTGCTCTCTATCTCGAGCACTTCCGCGCTCACAATCGGTGCCATGGTGGTAGAGGTTATCTTCTCGGTCATCTTGTCTTCCTTAGTTTGCTCAACGAACATCAAAAGGACTAGGTGAGGCCATTGAAGATCGCGGGTTTCCGTACGATCTCCCCGCGCTCGTTCCGATGAATGACGCCAGCGCGGCCGGCGAGGTGAAGCAGCAAAAGCAATGCCAGTGTGATACTGGAGTGTGAAGGCAGGGATTTGCCCGCCTCTTCGGGCAAATTCCAGGGGCTTCATTCTTCGTCCAGAGGCGCTCTGCAAGGACATCGAACGAGCATTGGATGTGTCCGTCGTGCTCGCGGAGAGAGGCGAGCGGTGCAGCATGACGGATCGGAGATGACGGTGTTTGACACCTCCCACCTTCCGGCCATTCCCAAACTTGGCAGCAGTATGTTGTATGCAGTGCACTCTCATATGTGCGCTTGAATATGGGCGTCGGAGCGGTTGGCGCGCTTTTTGCTGCTGCGGAGGGAGCTGCACAAAGCATTCGCAGTGGTTGAGCAACCGCGGCCGCACTGAAGCTTGAATTTCTTGTGGGCCCTTCGATCGCTGAAATCGTTGACGCACGACGTTTTGGGAGTATCAAAATGAACGAAATCCATTTGCCCGCTCATGCGGGTTCTAAAGTTCCCAGGTGGCATTTCACGATGATGCGCGACTCCGCACGAAATGCAGCAATAGAGGGGGCGATTGCTTCTTGTAATGTCAAAGGGAAGATCGTTGTTGAAATCGGAACTGGGGCTGGCCTTGCGGCGATGCTCTTCGCCAGATACGGGGCTCGAAGGGTATTTTCATGCGAGATGGACGAGCGAATTGCTGACGCAGCGCGGGACATTATCCGGGCCAACGAATTGCAGGATCGCATCACTGTGATTTCAAAATCCTCCAGGGAGGCAATTCGGGATGGCGACCTTCCTTCAACACCCGACATCATTTTCACTGAAACGTTGGACGCTGGAGTCGTTGGTGAGGGATATGAAACGATTGCGGAGGACATCCGTCAAATCGCTGGTCCAACTACGGTTGTTATGCCGGATCGGGTTCAGCAATTCGGCTTTCTCTGCACTGACGTACAGGCTTTTGAGAAGAATTCCGTGTTTAACCAATGTGGGTTTGATCTTTCTGGTTTCAATTTGTTTGCCGAACGGTCATATTTTCCGGTAAGTCAGGCGCAGCACGATCCGGTATATCTCTCGCCAACTTTTGTTTTCAGGAATTATGACTACCTAAATCCAAGCTCTTTGAAGCCAGTAAAGCATCATATCATAGCCCATAGTTCGGGCCTCTGCCACGGAATGACGTCATACTTTAATGCTCATTTTGGGAAGTTCCTTGTAACTTCTAGGGGTCGGAGGAGTCATTGGTTAGCGGCTTTCCACCCTTTGCAAGAAGCTATGCCGGTTGAATCTGGGCGGCATTACGCTTTGAGGGGGGATAAGACTGGGTTGATTCGTTTGCTTTCGATATAACGGGTATCCGGAGCAAATTCGTACGTGTGCACACATGTTTATCTCTGCTCGCATTTCTGCAAGGATCCAGATTGCCGCGCCTTCTCCAGGCATCCGAAATCTCCCCGCCGCCGGTATTGCACAGAAATGCACGTCAGCGTGCCGGCGCCGAGAAGGAGCAAAGACCGGGGCAGGATCAGCCGAGCGGCGCATTTACGCACTGGCCGCGCAACATAGCATTGTTGCCGAGCGGCTTCCGCTCGATGATTGGGCCGATCAGATGGCGCGGCTTTCGGACGCCGAGGTTCCGCCCGATCCGGTGGCCGACCTGGTTGTCACCTTGCGGCGCAAAGGCATCGTCACCGACTGGAAAGCTGCGGAGCTGTACGGCAACTATCTGCATGAGGTTGCTAACCGGTACGAGGCTGCGTGATGGCACGCTCAAGGATCATGTATACCCTCAAAGAGGTCGCTGAGATGATCGGCGAGAACCTCGAGTTGATCGAAGAGGTGACCGCCAACGCGGATAATATCAGCGAGGGCGAATTGCTTTATGTCCGCGACGGCAGCGAATACGGCACAAAGGGCCTGACTGAGAACGGCGTGGACGAGCTCCAAAATCTCCTCGCCGACATACGGACATGGGATGGTGGAATCCGCCAGTTTCTCGTCGATGAACAATGCGATCCGGATGTGGTCGAACGCGTTATGGCAGACGAGATGAAACGCGGCCCATAATATCGGCCTCTCGACCAAACAAAAATGCCTTCGCCGGACGCTCACAGTGCTTGGGCAAACGGCCGATGTTGCGCGGCGGCGATCGCCGCTCCTGTCTTGGCCCTTCAGACTGCGTTGCTACCATGATCTTCACGCCATTCGGCGAAAGTCTGATCACCGGCGTCCTCGCAATGCCGCGACGATGGCCTGCGCCCAACTCGGGCGCCACCGAGCCGATCACGGTCATGCTCTGGCAATCTCGGTCTCAATTCGACCGGAAGCAACGGAAGCGATATCTGACGACGCGCTCTGGGGAGGCGTTCGTTCTCCAACGACGGTCACCGGCACGAACATGGCCTGCTGCGCGCAGGCTTGCTCGGATCGTCGAGCGGTCAGCCCGGCTTCGCGGCGCCAGACATTCAGCAAACCACGATTGACGCCCCAGCACTCCAAAGCATGGCACCAGCGCGATCTCCAACCATCCCATTCCACTCCTGCAGATGAAGGAGCTTATCTCGCGATCTCAATCGGCAAAGAAAAGGTGGGCTGTTCGTCGCGCTCACGACTGAATCGCCACAAATCAGACCCGGAGAAGTTCAGGCGTTGCGGCACCCCGTTCAGCGTGTCTGCGAAATGAAACCGTTCACACGGCGAATTTTCCGGACGCCAATTTTCGCCATGAGGGTGCAAGGTATCTTTCTGCCGGTAAATCCCCATTTGCTCGAACACGAGGCGCTCGCCCTCTGCAAATACCGACACGGGAGTCATGAATGGATCCATACTGACGTAAACGCCTTGCAAGGCGGCCAACCCCGGCGGGACGGGTAGCTGTGGGACTACACTACCGCGCCCGAAGAGAGTACCCCCATGCCAGGCACTCTTGACGGCATTGCCGCTGCGCACGAAGTCGAAAAGGTGGGTACCCAATCGCGGGTGATCGGCCTGAAAGTATCTTCCGATACGCCGTACCCGCCCCTCGTGACCGTCTGCTGCGATATACATGCGATCCGAGCGGAGGACGACCTGAAAGCCATCTTCACCGGCTGACACGTAGGTGCCGGCGTAGTCCTCCGCATCCTCAATAGGGTCCAGCGCAGTCGGCTTGGTAGGTTCGGGGAAATTTTCGGCTTCTCTAACGTGCCGCAGCAGTCTACATGCGTACTTGCTGATGTTGGAGGGACCCCACCCCGCAAGTCGCGCATTTACGCTCACATAGCAGCCAACGCCCGAGCCGGGGTCCACCGTCATAGCTGACCTGAACCCCAGCATTGCCCCGGTGTGATGGAAGGCCGTGCGGCCATCGAGGTCAATTACGTTAAGGCCGCTCGCGTATGCCTCGCCTTTCCCGAACATTGCGGCCGCTTCCAACGGCGTGCTGAAGCGTTTTGCGGCCGCGTCGGAGAAGACGGGAGCGCCCCGGCCGCGCCCGACGCTAATCAGGAATTGGAGATAGGCTGTCATCGAGTCCGCAGTCGCACCGACATTTCCTTCGCCTAGATCGAAGTTGACCCACGCTGCTTGACCGAGGGGCAAATCGGCCCGAAAATCGAGCGGCGAGTAGCCAATGGCGTATTTTGCGCGGTCATTCGTCTCAATCGCCTCTTTCAGCCCGGAAATTCCGAGCGGTGCGATCACCAAGTCCCGGAGCGCCATAGGATATGGCTTACCGCTGATTTTCGCGACGAGCACCCCAAGGAGGTCATACGCTACATCGCTGTACGACCACTCGGTTCCGGGCGCAAAGCCGGTCCAGTGCCGCCCGTCTGGCACGCGCGGAAACATCTGTGTCCAGCCCGGCAATCCCGATGTATGGCTCAAGAGCTGCCGCAGAAGAATTGGTTCGGTGGGTAGCGGCAAGTCAGGAAGATATCGTGATATCGGCGCATCGAGGTCAACCTTTCCCTCGTCGGCAAGCCGATGAACGCACAACGCGGCAAAAGATTTGCTTATCGATCCGATTTGAAAGAGGTGAGATGAATGGACCGGAATCTGGCGATCCTGATCGGACCAACCCAAGAGCCCTACTGCGGCAAAACCATCCGCGTCGACCAAACAGAATGTCATGCCGGGCAGCCCGAATTCGGCAATCTCTTCCTTCGCATACGCGACAAGCTTCTCGAACGTGGATTGATATCGATGCCCCGAAGCTCCATTCGAGCGAACCGTTACCTCGCTGGCGCCGCTCGCGGCAGTTTTTTCCGTCGCCAGAACGATTGAGGCGGTTCCGGCGGCTATGCCCACCTTTATCAGGTCGCGTCGAGAGATCGTCATGTTCCAGTTCCCTGGTTGATCCGCTGGGTCGGCTCCAATCACTGCATTGCGGCAAATCAGACAGATGGGACAGCCGATTTGCCGTTGCGGTACCACCGGAGTGACATGCAGGAGAGCCCCGCGTCGATTTTCTCGATCTCGCCCGTGTTTAACGGCACGACGGCGTATCCAGCCTTGTCGAGCAAATCGAGCGTGCGCGGGTAGTAGGCGCTGGCGAAGACGACATCGTTTATCCGCAACACATTCGCCGCCGATTCCTCGCCCTGCGGAACCACGATCTTGCGGAAGCCCTCGAATACGGCGGCGTCGGCAAGGGCCGACGTCGAGATGATCGTCTCGTCGTCGAGTAGCGAGGAAGCCGTCTTGAAGTGCAGGACGCCTTTCGGCGTCTCGGCAACCCTGGCCTTGCAACCAAGCTTTTCGATAAAGGCGATCAGGGTCTCTGCTCCCAGCTTGTCCGTGCGTTCGGAAAGCCCGATCAGCACGCCGTTCGGCGTGTACATGATGTCGCCACCGTCCGCCTGGCCTGGTTCGGGAAGTTCCAGCACAGTCTCGAACATCTCGCGCAGAACCGGTGCAAGTTCCGCCGTTTCCTTGAGACGAGTTGGCGTGCCGGGGCGCAGCAGAATGGCACCATTGGTGAACACAAGCGCCGGATCCTCGACGAAGATGGAGTCGGGAAACGCTTCGAGCGCGGGAAGCACAGTCACCTCGACACCGGCATTGCGCAGCGCCGCGATATAGGCGTCATGCTCTGCCTTCACCCCTTCATATGTCGGGCCGCCGCGGTCGTCGGCGCGCAGGCCATTGACGACGGAGGTGGACGGCTCACGCACGATGGCGGAGTTGAATTCAAAAACAGATCGAGTCTGTGACATGGGTCTTTGTCCTACGGTTGAAGATCAATTGCGCGGCCGTCACGCGGCCGCGAACAGAAGGTGTTGCGTGAGCGCAGCGCGACGCGACAGGTGGACACCGGCAAGCATGCAGCGCACCGAGCCGCCGGCGAGTTCGATCGTCGGCACGTCGAACGGCAAGAGCTTCGCGGATCGCTCGATCGTTGCGACTTGCGTTCGATCGAGTGCCTCATAGGCCCGCGCCGAAAGCGCCAGCACCCGTCCGTCGCTGGCCTCCAGCTCGATGGCATTGCCGGCAAAGTTCTCGATCTGCTCGATCGAAAGCGCGACGACCTCGCGGCCGGTCTCCTCGAGCCGGGCCACGACCTCCTGCCGGCGTTCAACATCGGGGATCATCTGTGTTCCCAGGAGGGCGAACTCCGTGCCGATGCACATCAGCACGTTGGTGTGGTAGATCGGCTTGCCGCTGCGATCGACGGCATCGAAGACCATCGGCTCGAAGTTGAAGTGCGTGCAGAAGCGCTCGAGCGCGACTTCGTTGGTACGGTTGGAGCGCACCGCATAGGCGACCCGGCCGATATGATCGAGCACCATGGCGCCGGTGCCTTCGAGATAGACATGATCCTTCTCAAGGCCCGAGTAGTCGATGACGTCCTGCACCCGATACTCGTTCTTCAGCATCTCCATCACGTCGCCGCGACGTTCCTTTTGCCGGCTGGGCGAGTACATCGGATAGATCGCGACGTGGCCGCCGGAATGGGTCGAGAACCAGTTGTTGGGAAAGACCGAGTCCGGTGTCGAGACGGATTCGTCTTCGAAGACATGAACGGTGACGCCGGCTTCCGCGAGACCCTCTGCCATGCGGGTCACCTCGTCGAAGGCCTTGCCCGCAACGGCCGCGGCCGAGCGCTTGTCGTCTTGCGACTGGAAGGCGTTGTCTGCCGCGGTCATCGGGTTTGGCGTGAAGTGATGCGGCCGGATCATCACAACGGACTTCGGCGCTTGTACGGACGGTCTGGTCATCACAGCGCTCCAGCCTTGAGTGCTACGGGAGCAGACTTTGCCGCGCGCAGGATCATGCCGAACAGGTCGCGCGGCTCGTCGGGATCGGCGAGCAGATCGAGTTCCTCGTAGAGGCCGGTGTCCTTGAGACGGTCGCGGACATAGCGAAGCGCGGAAAAATCCTCGATGGCGAAACCGACGGAGTCGAACAGCGTGATCTGGCGTTCGCCCGAGCGCCCGGGCGCTTTCCCGGCAATGACCTGCCAGAGCCCGATCACCGGGTGGTCCGGATCAAGTTGCTGGATCTCGCCCTCGATCCGGGTCTGCGGCGGATACTCTACGAAGATATCTGAGCGCAGCAAGATGTCGCGGTGAAGCTCGGTTTTGCCGGGGCAGTCACCGCCGACGGCGTTGATGTGAATGCCGGGGCCGACCATGTTGTCGGTCAGGATCGTCGCATTCTGTTTGTCGGCGGTGACCGTGGTGACGATCTCGGCACCCTCCACCGCCTCCTGCGAGGTGGAGCAGGCCACAATCTCGAAGCCCATGCCGGCCAGGTTTTCCTGGCAACGCGCCGTCGCCGACGGATCGATGTCGTAGAGGCGGAGCTTGTCGACGCCGAGGATCGCCTTGAAGGCGATCGCCTGGAACTCCGACTGGGCGCCGTTGCCGATCATCGCCATGGTGCGAGCGCCCTTCGGCGCCAGATACTTCGCGGCGACCGCCGACATCGCCGCGGTCCTGAGAGCCGTCAGGATCGTCATCTCGGTCAACAGCATCGGATAACCGTTGCCGACGTCGGCGAGCACACCAAACGCCGTCACCGTCTGGCGGCCGGAACGCGTGTTCTTCGGATGGCCGTTGACGTATTTGAAGCCGTAGGTCTCGCCATCGCTGGTCGGCATCAGTTCGATGACGCCTTCGGCGCTATGAGAGGCGACACGCGGCGTCTTGTCGAAGCACTCCCAGCGGCGAAAGTCTTCCTCGATATAGGCGGCAAGCTCGATGAGGAAGCGCTCGACGCCGGTCGCCAGCACCAGCTTCATCATGTGGTCGACGCTGACGAAGGGAACGACGTTCAGTTTTTCTTGCATGCGTTTATTGCTCCGTGTTGGTGGACCAACATAGATCGGCCCCTGAGGGCCACGCCGAGAACACCCGTGGGGCGACTGCGCGGCCATAAACTTGGTCGGTTCACCTCGACCTCCTCGTCTCTTCGGCAGTCCGCACTCAGTAGTGCGCAGTGGCGATCAATTCGATCAGCGTCCGTTCCCCAAGGTCAGCGACGCCGATGGTCGCCCGCGCCGGCATGTCTTCGGGCGCCAGCCATTCTTTCCAGACCGCGTCCATGGCCGGCTTGAGATTCATGTCGGTGATGAAGATCGTCGCGGAAAGCAGCTTCGATAGCTCGGACTCCGCCTCCTGCAGGTAGGCGTCCAGCTTTTTCAGGACCTCTCGGGTCTGGCCGGCCATGTCGAGGCTGTCGTCGTCGGCAACAATGCCGCCGATATAGGCGATGCCATTGTGCTTGACGACGCGATGCAGGGTGGGTGTGCGAAGAAGTCGTTCGGTCATGAAGGAAGTTCCGTTTCATTCAGGTGGTGATCGACAGGATCTCTTCCGGTGACGGCTTTCAGCGCTCGCGGCGCATGTGGAAGACCGGCAAGTTCAGCGAGGCGCACCGGCTTTACCGGCGCCCGCAGGCGGTAGGTACCGATGTCAGCCGGGCTTGTTCCTCGTTCGGCAGCCATGATTTCGGTCACGGTGGCGGCACAGAGGCGCCCCTGGCATGGCCCCATCCCGCAGCGAACGAACGTCTTCAGCTGGTTCGGCCCAGGAGGGCCAAGCGAAATCGCCTCGCGAAGCTTGCCCGCGGTGATTTCCTCGCATCGGCAAACGATCGTCTGAGCATCAGGTGGGGCAAGAAAGATGTGTCGCGGAGCGTAGAGCGCATCCAGGAAGCCCCTTCCCCGGAAATAGCGCTGGCGCTGCCGTTGAAGGCGGTTAATCAATGCGGCCGAAACATCACGTGCCACAAGGCCTCGATCCGACAGAGCAGCGACGGCGACAATCCGCCCGGCAATCTCGGCTGCCTGGGCACCTCCGATGCCCGCGCTATCTCCCGCAATGAGAACCCCACGCTTGGGCGTGCGTCCTTCCGCATCGGTTACCGGCTGGAAGGCCCGTTGCGCTGCGTTCCAGGCCAAGGGGCAGCCGGCGGCGCTTGCAAGATTGATGGCGGGGATGACGCCCTGGTGCAGAAGAACTGTTGACGCATTGATGGTTGATGTGCCGCGAGCCGTTGCGAAGCGCACGCCCTCGGCACGATCTTCGCCCAGGATTTCGAGCGATCGAACGCCGGTGACCACGCGAATGCGGCGCCTCGTCCTGAGCAGCAGGCCAAGTCCCTTCCTGAGGTACGGAGAAAAGAGAAAGCCCGGCAGGCGGCGCAAAGACTCCCACCGCAGGACCGGTCGCGACGTATCGAGCAAGGTCATGTCGCGCGCACCGGCATCGATGAGCTGGCTTGCCAGGAGGTATAGAAGCGGTCCGCAGCCTGCCAGCACGATCGGCGCGGCCGGCACGACGCCGGAGGACTTAAGTGCGATCTGAGCGGCGCCGGCCGTCAACACACCCGGGAGTGTCCAGCCGGGCACGGGCATCGGCCTTTCCTGTGCGCCGGTGGCCAGGATGACGGCGGCCGCCTCGATCATTCGCGCTGCACCAGCGATGGTTACACCCACACGATGACGCTCGCCGTCACGCGGCTCGTCCGCAGGCTCGATGCTCCACACGGTCGCCCTCGCTGCGTAATCAGCGTTGCTTTCCGCAAATGCATTCCCGAGCGCTTTACCCTTCCAATAGTCCGCGCCGAGGTACTGACGCGCGCCCGGCTGGTTGCGGGTGATTTCACGGTATATCTGGCCACCGGGACGAGGGTTCTCGTCCAGGACGGCGACGCGGGCGCCGGTCCGTGATGCTTCTGTTGCAGCCGCCATACCGGCAGGGCCTGCCCCTACGATGACAAGATCGTAGGCCGGGCGCAGATCGTCAGCCGCTGTTACAAACCGAACAGTCATGGCTGCTGCCTCTTCTCGTCACGGAAATGCGCCAGCACGTCCGGTGCACCTCTTTGACTTTCCACCACCATCCCCTCCTCGACTTCGAGGAGACAAGCCTGGCGGTTCTGCAAGCCGTCAACGGTGACGAGGCACTCGAAGCATACACCCATCAGGCAGTAGGGCGCACGCGGCGCCCCACTGACGACCGACCGACGAACGTGACCAATGCCGGCCGCGAGCAGCGCGGTGGCGAGCATCTCTCCACGCTGCGCCTGCATCTGGACGCCATCGAAGGTGAACGACACGGGCTCTTCGATCTCACGCAGCCGCTTGAGCATGGAACCTCCTTGCGGAGAATGGTGAAAGATCGTCTGCAAGCCGGGAGGCAGCGATCTGCGGCGCGACGACAAGCGAATGGTTCGCGGCCAGCGTCACGCCCGAGTGGCAAGCCACAAGGAAGGCACCACCTACCGACTGATCGTAGATCGGCACTCCGTCGGCGGTCTTGACCCGGAAACCGGACCAGCTGCGCACGACGTTCAAATCTGCCAGGGCCGGGAAAATTCGGATAGCGCGGCTGGCAAGAACGGCGCTGATGTCAGAAGAGGTAGCAATACTCGCAGTATCGGTCTCCTCGCTGTCGCCGATCATGATGCCGCCTTCATCGGTCTGGCGGATCGTCGGCGACAGGCAAGGCAGAAAAGGCTTGCACTTCTCGGTGACGAGGATCTGCCCCTTGCTGCGCTTGAGAGGACAGGCAAGCCCCACCATCGGCGCCAGCCTTTCATTGTCCAGACCGGCCGCCAGCACAATCTTGCGAGACAGGATGGAAAAGCCCTCGCCTTTCAAGATAAAACCATCGTCGACGGGCTCGATGGCATCCACCTTGTAATTGGGCCGATAGGTCACCCCTTTCCTGTCCATGGCGATGTGGAGCGCATGAAACAGCCGCAATGCGTTCACGTGGCCATCTGCCGCAGAATAGACCGACCCCACGACATCTCGCCCGAGATGTGGAACGCGCGCTCTCGTCTCGGCACGGTTCAACACTTCGAAGCTCTGAGCGCGGCCCGCCGTCTCCATAGCAATGCACTCCATATCGGTGCGCATAGCTTCAAGCTCTTCATTCGAAAGCGCGAAGGTGAAGCCGCCCCGTTGAACGAGGCCGACGTCGACACCGCTATCTTCCAATAGCGCCTCGGCCATGATCGGCCACTCTCTGGCAGATCTCTCCGACCACAGCGCATAATGGGGGGCATGCAGCCCTTTCCCCTGTACCCATACCAGTGCGAAGTTTGCCCTCGACGCCCTGAGGTCCAGATCCGAACCATCCAGTACGAGTGGCTTTGCGCCTGAGCGCGCCAGTCCCCAGGCAATGGACGCACCGACAAGGCCGCCGCCAACAATGGTCAGGTCAGCTTCTTGCATCGGTACCCATCATCTCTTCGTCCGAAGGAGCAGCTGTCATTTTTGTGCACCGAGCGTGAAAGTGGAGGTCGTCAGGCGGCGCACATGGGCCTCGTCCATTTCGATACCCAATCCAGGACGATCAGGCAGATGGACAAACCCGTTGCGCACGAATGATGCGAAATCCGTGGGGTCTTCGGCGAGGCGCATAGTCGACATGTACGCGTGGCCGACGTCGACGAGGTTTCTGACGGTTACGGCATGCTGAAGTGACGCCGCCTGGGTGATGCCGAACTCGATCATCGAGTTCATATAACAGTTGATGCCGAAGGCCTCCGCCGTCGCGGCGATGCGCTGGGCGCGCAAGGGTCCGCCGTTCTTGCTGCTCTTGATGCTGAAGATCTTGCTGGCCCCGGCTGCCGCAAGCTCAGCGGCATCAGCCAGTTCGATGATCGATTCATCTGCAGAAAGTGGGAACCGGCTTTGCTTCGAAAGGTCGGCCATGCCTTTGATGACGTCCGTTGCCAAAGGTTCCTCGACAAAGGCAATCCTCGAGCTGGCGATCCCGGCTAGGAACTCGCGCGCCTGGTCGAGGCTCCATCCTTGATTGGCGTCTGCGATGAGCTTGATGCGCTCGCCGTAGCGTGCCTCCAGAGCGGCGACACGCTTGATTTCGCTCGCGATGGGCGAAGTCCCCATTTTCAGCATGAAGCTGGCGAAGCCTTGGGCGGCGCGCTCTTCGATAATGGGGATGTCGTCTTCGGCAGTGCCGTTGCTCAATGGCCACAAGACCGGAAGCGAGCGACGGATCGGTCCGCCAAGCAGTGTGGCACCCGAAACCTTCAACCGTTTCCCAAGAATGTCCAGCAACGCCATCGTGACGGCGCCCTTGGCGCAAAGATGGCTCGCGATCAGCGTATCGACCTGGGCATCGATCGTCCCTGGGTTTGGCTGCCTGGCGCCGAGAACAACAGGCAAAAGCGTTTCCTTCAGGACGCGCATTACGCCGGCCGGCGTTTCGCCATCAACCGTTTCGGCAGGATTGGCTTCCCCCCACCCGACGACACCATCAGCATCTTTCAGCTTCACGAGGACCGCCTGGGTTGCGACCAGGACACCCTCGGTCAGCCTGTACGGCGTTGAGAGCTTGGCCTCGATTTCAAAGACTTCGGCACTTACAATCGGTGCCATGGCAGCGCAGGACATATTCTCGTTCATTGCTTGGTTCCTAAAAATAGCCGTTTGTCATCATTCCGAGAGCCGATGCAAAGCTCCGCCGACGGTTCAGTGACCCGCCGCAGCAGACACGGTACGGACACCGCGCTCTGCTCGACGGTGAGGATTGAGCCACAGTTCGATCAGCGTGACCGATCGACTGACGATGAAGTTGATTGACAGGTAGATTGCTCCGGCGATCACGAAGATTTCGACCGGACGATAGGTGTTGGATATGATCTGCTTGGCGACACCTGTCACTTCCAGAATGGTGATGGTCGAAGCAAGCGAGGTCGACTTGACCATGAGGATGATCTCGTTGCCGTAAGCAGGCAGAGCAAGACGCATCGCGATCGGGAAGACGATGCGGCGGAATTGCAGGAAACCAGACATGCCAACCGCGCGTGCCGCTTCGATTTGACCCAGAGGTACAGCTTGGATCGCGCCCCGGATGATTTCGGTGCTATAGGCTGCAGTGCTCAGTGTCAGGGCAAGGATCGCGCAGAACCAGGCATCCCGGAAGAAAGTCCATAGGCCGGCCGCTTCAAAGAACGCCCTAAACTGCCCCGATCCGTAGTAGATGAGGAACATCTGAACCAGGAGGGGAGTCGAGCGGATGATATAGACGTAGCCGTAGGCAATGGCAGAAATAGACCGGTTCTTTGACACGCGCATCAGGGCCAGGGGCACGGCGAGCGCGAAGCCAAGACACAGCGAAATTGCAGCCAATGCTAGGGTCGTGGGAACGGCGGCGATAATTTTCGGGAAGGCCTCCCGCATGAGGTCGAAATCCATTACTGGCTCCTTACGCCTCGGTTTGCCCATTGTTCAGCCCGGATAAATCCACGATTGGACAGGGAGGTCAGCACGAGGAACAGAACGAATGCCGCGAGATAGAACGTAAACGGTTCTTTGGTTGAACCAGCGCCGACGGCGGCGGCGCGCATAATCTCGACGAGGCCGACAACGGAAATCAGCGACGTATCCTTCAACGTGTACTGCCAGACGTTACCCATGCCGGGCAGGGCATACCGGGCTGCCTGCGGGATGAGGATCCGGCGCAACCGAAGGGCTGGAGCCATTCCAACTGCTTTCGCCGCCTCGATCTGTCCTTTGGGGATCGCGAGAACCGCGGCCCGGATTACCTCAGTGGAATAGGCGCCAGCGCTCACGCCAATGCACAAAACCCCGATTGCGAACACCGGCGGCTCAATGTAGCCCTCGAAGCCGAAGAGCGAGTTGGCTATGGAGCGGAGAAGCGCACCGCCCCCGAAAAAGACGAGAAAGATGATCAACAGCTCCGGAACGCCGCGCACAACTGTCGTGTAGACGTCGCCAAGCAGCTTCAACGACCAGAACCTGGAGAGCTTCGCAGCGGCAAAGACCGAACCAATAAGGATGCCCAGGGCGAATGCGCAGGTTGCGACCACGATCGTCATGATCGCTCCGCGGGTCAGTTCATCGGCCCAGCCGGCGTCGCCCCAACCAAGTAGCGTGAGGTCCATGATATCCACTCTGTTTCTGAAGCAGCGGCAATGCCGGAAGAGCGACGAGCGAGGTCCGCTCTCCGGCATCAGCGCAATGGTTACTTCTTTGGCGTGGCGTCGAAACCAAGCCACTTCATCGACAGATTTTTCATCGTGCCGTCGGCGATGGCCTCGGCAATAGCCTTGTTCAGCATTTCGCGCAGCTGCCCGTCTTCCTTGCGCAGGCCGATCCCGGTTCCCTTGCCAAAGGGTCCCCCAGTCATATTCGGCCCGAAAATCGTAAGGTCCTTGCCCTCAGGTTTCTCGAGCAGCGGCTTGAGGCGAGCGAGCGTGGACAAACTCGCGTCGATCCGGCCGGAGGTAAGATCAAGAATCATATTGTCTGGCGTGTCGTAGCTCGCGAGTTCGACGTTTGGCATGAAGTTCTTCATGAACGCTTCGGTCGTCGTGCTAACCTGGACACCCACCTTCTTCCCTTCAAAGGCGGCCGTCAGTTTGTCCAGCTCGGCCTGCTCCTCCGGACCGACTTCGTCGAGTGTAAGGTCTTCGAGAGTGCCGTTAAACTCGAGCAGAGAGCTCCCGTTCGGCGCGATGAAACGGACGGGGGTCTTAATATATGGCTCGGTGAAGGATATGACCTTTTCCCGCTCGGCATTGATGTCCATGGCGGCAAGGATGGCATCGTAACGGCCGGCGACGAGAGACGGAATGATGCCATCCCAGGCCTGCTCGATGACCGTGCACTCAATCTTCATCCGGCTGCAGAGGTCCTTGCCCAGATCGATGTCGAAACCCATAAGCTTGCCGCTGGCGTCCTTGGATTCGAACGGCGCGAATGTCGCGTCTGTAGCAAACGTGATGCTTTTGTAATCCTTGGCCGCCGACGGTCCGGCAACAACCATTGCGCCAGCAAGCATTGCGAGAAGCGTATTCAATTTGGAGATCTTCATGAGTTCACCTCTGTCGTTCTTTGTTTTGGTTGGTCGTTTTGATCTGCGCTACGGTGAGGCGGCGTTAACGAACGCTCGCGAGAAATTCGCGGCAGCGCGAAGAAGTTGGATTGCGAAATACCTGGTCTGGCGTACCCTGTTCCTCGACCCTCCCCCTTTCGAGAAAAATGACCTTGCTTGAGACGTCGCGCGCAAAACCCATTTCATGGGTAACCACGACCATGGTGCGCCCTTCTTCCGCAAGCTGTCGAATGACCTTGAGAACCTCGCCCACCAACTCCGGATCGAGCGCAGAGGTAGGTTCGTCGAACAGGAGAGCCGCCGGCTGCATCGCAAGTGCACGCGCAATGCTCACCCTCTGCTGCTGCCCTCCTGACAGTTCGGAGGGATAACTGGCATGCTTTCCGGCGATCCCGACTTTGCTGAGATAATCCATGGCCCGCTCGCGCACCTCGTTCTTGGGTTGCTTGAGGACATGGACCGGCCCCTCCATGACGTTTTCGAGCACCGTCATGTGGGACCAGAGATTGAAGCTCTGGAACACCATGCCGAGCTGCATACGCATCCGGTCGATCTTCTTCCGGTCGAGCCCGATCAAGCGCCCCCTAGGGCCAGTTTCGACTCTGATTTCGTCCTGACCAACCGCAATCCGGCCTTTGCTTGGCGTCTCGAGGAAATTCATGCAGCGCAGGAACGTGCTCTTACCCGAACCGGAACTGCCAATGATCGAGATCACGTCTCCTCGGCTCGCCTCGAGCGAGGTACCCTTCAGCACCTCGAGAGAGCCAAAACTCTTATGGATGTCTTCCGCAACCAAAGTCGGGCGATTGTTGCTGTTGGCGGCAGGATCGGGAATTGCGGCGCTTGTTGTAACGTCTGCACCCTTTGGGACCACCGTGATTACCTGGCCTGACGACTTCATGGCTTTTTCCTTCCGCTCACAGCCGCCCGGCTCCCGGCCGTTGCCTCGTGCTCCTGCGCGTGCTTCATCAAGCCCTCTTTTCCGCCAGTGATGTGGGCCTTCATAAGCGCTGATGCGGCTTCACCATCACGGTCTCGGATGGCTGCCAGGATCCGCTTTTCCTCGCTATTGCCTGGCTCACCGAGATGGAGACGCGAAAACTTGCTGCGGAAGAGCACAAGCCGACCCCACACGCCCGTCAGCATATTGACCAGGTTCTGACTGCCGGACATCGCCGCCACGATCCGATGAAAGTCGACGGCGTAGTCGAATATGCCCGCCTCATCGCCGCGAGCGATCGCACGATCCATGTTCTCGAGACACTGGGTCAGGCGGCCAAGGTCGTACTCCGTCCGGTTCTTGGCGGCCAATTCGGCGGCGAGCCCCTCCAGAGATGCGCGGATGTCGTACAACTCCCACGCTTCTTCCGAGGGCATATCGCGAACAAAAGGCCCCTTGTTTTTGGTGATCTCGATCAGGCCGTCCTTTTCGAGTTGGCGGAGCGCCTCACGAACGGATGCCCTGCTTACCTCCAGAGAAGCGGCCAACCGGTTCTCATTCATGTGTTCGCCGGGCTGCAGGTCTCCCGACAGGATCTTCTGATGCACCTGCTGATAAACGAGCTCCGAGATGGACACGTTTCGCAGCACGTGGAGGCTGCTGCTGACGCGTTCAGTTCCACTATCGCTTTCCGCCATCGATCCTCTCCCTCTACGTCGGCGACGGGAAAGCCCGGTGCCGATTGCCGGCAATCTGCACATTATTGAGGTTTTTGTCAAGCATGATCCTTCGGGCAAGCGGCTCCAACCTGGCCTCACACCGGGCTAGTCTATGTTGACATCGTCGTCATGCGGATTGGGTATTGCCGGCAATCGGCAAAATATGCAGTCTGAGACTGGCTCTCGATTTCTTTCCCTCATCGCAAGTGCCAATCTGGTTTACGGGCTCCACCAGTTCCGTCATCGGTGCTGCATGGGCGAATAGCGCTGCTGCTTCGGCGCTGGATCTTGATGACGGCGACGCAAGGGCGCGCGGCCATCGGGGCGGCTCGCACTGCCTACGGCACCACGGGAACCTGGGTTGCCTATGCTGTTGTTGCCACCGCAGCCGCGCTTCGCGGAACCAGGAAAGATATATTGGCGCACGCGCTGGCGATTGCCGGGGAAGCGGCGCCGAACTGCACAATGATGAGTGCGCCGGCACTGCACGATCCGCTCCCAGAGGGCAGCGACGTCAAGGAGGGTATTCCCTGGTCCGTAGTGGCCGGCCTTTATGCCTTGGGCGCAGCTGAAAAGGGCATGACCGGCCCGCGGAACATCCTCGACAGCGTTCGGCACTACAGACTTCCCGCTGATTTCGAACAGGTTCTTCATTCAGGCTGGCGCATCGACGAGAGCTATTACAAATTCTATTGCTGCTGCCGGCACATTCACGGCCCCTTGGATGCGCTGCAGGAGTTGATGACGAAACACCGGATTCAAGCATCGGATATTCAAGCATCGAAGTCGAAACCTACGAGGACGCGACCCGCCTTGAGAACAGGTGCGAGCCCGAAAGCCTGCCCGACATTCAATACAGCATCCCCTATTGCCTGGCGCTCGGCGCACTTTCCGGGCCGCGGACATTGCTGCCACTCTCGAAGGAGAACCTCGGCCGCGAGGACGTGTCTGCTCTCGCCCGGAAGATTTCGTTGTCCGTAAGCGCGGACCTTGAAGCGGTGTATCCGACGAAAACCCTGTCGCACGTCATCATCACATGCGAGAAGGGAAAGTACACCTCCGCAGATACTGCTCCGAGGGGCCGGATGTCACCTGGGAACAGCTTGAATCGAAATTCAAGACAGCGACCCGCCTGGTCGCCCCTCCGGCCCAACAGAAAGAGATCGTTGGCGCCGTACACGAAGCCTGGGCGGGGAATGCATCGCGTTTGATGACCTGTCTGGCCCAAATGAGATTTATCGACAGCGACAAGCGGCCTTCCAACGAGGCGTATCCGTTCTGCGTTTCCACGGAATTCAGGGCGGCTCGGCGCGACGAAACCGTCGCGCCGAGCGAAGCTGTCTAGACCAAAACGGGCCATGTTGCTCCAGAGCTATGTGCCAACCACAAAAGAACACTCCGCTTGAGCCATGCCGAGACATCTAACGATCGATATGCGTCTCATTTCCCGACCTTTTACTACGCATACCCAGGTAACGTCTGCCCGGAGTTGTTAAGCAAACCGTGCAATTCACTTATCAGCCAAGGCGGCCACCGGGTTGAGGCGAGCGGCACGGAGTGCGGGCCCGTAACCGAACGCAATGCCCAAAAAGGACGGAGCACAGAAAGGCGCCGGCCAATACCGTCGCAGAAAAAACTACCGCGGTGTCGACAACGGTCGCGGCCACAAGTTCATTTGCTCCGCCTATAGCCAATCCAATTACCCCGCCAATTCCGGACAACATCGCGGCTCGGCGCCTGCGGCTATTCCGCCAAACTGAACGCTACAGTTCGTCGTAGCTTGTCTGTCGGAAGCATCGGGCTAGCCCACCCTCTCCACGATTTCGTAGCTCTTGATGAAGGCGCCCATGCCCTCATTGAGCAGTGCGAGGAGTGTTTCCTGCGACACAGGGAGCGTCTCGATCCTTTCGATCAGGTGAACGCCCGGCTTTTCATCGTGTTCAGCCGCCATTTCCTTTCGCATAGCCATGACTTCGTCCCGTGCTTCCTCGTACGACTGATAGAAGATGTCCGGAATTCCCGTATATTCCCAACGCGAACCGGGGGAACCTTCGCTCGAGGACGTGTAGAACACAAAGCTTTGCTCCGTCATTTGTCACTCCTTATCTTTTGGACGGGACAAACATGCATGCTTAGACGCGCATGGAAACTGTAGGATTCTACAGGAAACAAAGCGGGAACGTCGATGCGAATGGTTGCCCAAGGATCAGCGGCCCGCGGGAGCGGTGGCGCGGCCGGTCTTCCCTAGCCGATTGAGCAAGCTGGAAACGTCCTGCAAGGTTTCTTCGTCGAAGCCTCGCAGCTTGTCGAAACTGGCCCGCAGCAGATTCACTTTGCCTTGGTTTTCACCCCACAGATGGAGAGCTGCCAGTGCAAGAATCTCTTCGGACTTGCCCCGAGCACCTCGCAGAGATGAATCAGGCGGCCTACCGTGAATTGGGAAACGCTTGTTTCGTAGCGGGCGTAAACCGCTTCGCTGAAACCAAGCAGGGGCGCCAGTTTCGACCGGGAGAGATTTCGCCTCTCGCGGGCTTCCCGGATACTGGCGGAGATTCTTTCTTCCAGCGCGGCGCTGAGTGTAATTCGACCGTCGGGGCGTGGCAGCCGATACACTGGTTTGTCAACGTCCGGATCATTGACTTGCTGCAACCCGAGATCAGAGATCCATTGCTCCAGCGACGGTCCTGCCATTCATCCTACCGGTGGTTGTTCATGGTGCAGACCACTTTAATGGAAGTGGTTGTGTTCTTCGAACCCTCAAAACGTCTTGGGTGGTATCAGTTTGGCGCATCGCTGACGCGACCCCGCTCTATGCCTTCGGCACGAAGACCGCAAAAAAGCGTTCTTCGCCCAATAGGGTAACGATCGGTTGCGCAAGAGCCGCCTCGCGGCCTTCACGTCATGACTGCATCAAATTGCTTATGAAAGCCGTTTACAGCTTGCGGTGAAATCAGCATATTGCCAACCGGCAACGACAATCGAGAGTTGGTCGTGGCAAGTCGCTAGCCCTTCTTGTCATGCACCACGGGGCCGTCCTGATCTACGAGCCAGGGCGGCCCTTCTCGTATCTGAAATGGCGGCCGCCAGGGGGCCGGCTTTGCCTTCCTGAAGGAGGGAAAGAGGGCGCTGCCCTCTCTCCCTCACAAGGGAAAAAACGGTCTCCCCGTCCTTCCTCCCCTCGCCTCCGGCTCGCTACGTGCAGGATCGACGAATCCGCATGCGCGGATTTTGCGTCGCCCCTTCGGCTTTGGCCTCGGGCGGGCGGACCCCCTCCGTTTTGTTCCCTTGCCTCCCTCTCTCCCGCTGCTCCGCGCGAGCTCGGGGAGCAGGAGCGGGGCTCCTGCCCCTCGGGCAAGAGCTAGACCGCTTCGCGGAAAGGAAAGGGCTAGAAAATGGTAAGAGCAAACACCGCTTATGTGCTGGACCCGGAAACCACGATTTTTAAGCCGATAGAGCTTCAGGTCGATCTAGGCATCCGGCCGCTTTACGCGATCATCGGCTGCCGCCTGCTGGAGGTCGTGCGGTTCGACGAGCGGCACACGCTTTTCGTCGACGAGGAAGGTCTGCAGGACGGGTTGACCGCCTTCACGATCTTCGAAGGCTTCCCGCAACCGATCGCAGGCAAGATCGTGCTTGTCGGAGGCGATGGCAGCACACCCTACACGTCCCCCCTCATCAGCCTTGAGGATGCAGCGAAGCATTTCAAATGCTGCCGCCCGGTCCTGGACCCGGTATTCGCAAAGGCAGACGAAATTTCGCCGGGCGGTATCATCATCGCCGGTGCGCTCGCAGGTTTGCAATGCCGCATCGAGCGCCGCGCCCCTACCCTTGTGGAGGGAGAGGCATGATGAAAATCGCGGCCCTCGAAAACAACATCCTCGCCATTGTCGCAGGAACCTTCGCCGCAACCATTGCGGCGGAGGACATCGAGCCACAGTTTCATGCGCTCACCCACTTTCCCGACCGGCGCGCAAGGTCAGAGCTTGCCGACCTGGCCGAGCGGCTGAATCAGTTCGGCGCCTATGTTGTGGAGCTTTGGAACAAGGCTTGCGAGCCGATTCCGGAGGCTGA
Organism: Ensifer sp. IC4062; assembly: GCF_020193575.1. Taxonomy (GTDB): domain Bacteria; phylum Pseudomonadota; class Alphaproteobacteria; order Rhizobiales; family Rhizobiaceae; genus Sinorhizobium. Next base: position 1,442 of record NZ_JADYVD010000023.1, on the reverse strand, counting down.
AATCGAGGCCTTCGCGCGGCGGCATGTCGATTTGACGCGCCGCTATTGGGCGGCGGAAGGCCGTTGCATGAACTGGTTTATTACCGGCCCTGCCCGTTTTCCCGTGGCTCGCAACGAAAAGCGCATGCGGATTTCGGACGCCCGCCGCGCCGATCTGAAGGCGCACGAGGCAATGGCCCGCAAGTCTGCCAAGCGGAAGGTATTCCCGCATGGCACGGACGATGAGCCGATCCGGTCCGGCGATCCGGTGGCGATGCAGCGCTCGTTACCCGCATCGAGGAGCTGGCGCTTTCCATCGACCGGATGAAAGCCGCCAACGCGATCATCCGGCGCATGGAGAAAGACCTTTCCAGCGAAGAGGACATGATTGCCGCCGTTGTGGCCCATACCGGCCTTTCCACTGACGCCGCAGCCAGAGGCATCAAGTTAGCGCCGTGGCAGTCCGGGCGCGGCTTCAGCACGGCCAACAGCCGCGCCGAGCTCCGCCGCCTGCAGCAGCGCGTTGCGGCGCTTGCAAGGATGAAGGAGCGCGGCACCCAAACCGAAGAGGTCGAGACGAGCGCCGGAGCCGTCGAGATCAAGGAGAACGCCGACATCGCGCGTATCCAATTGATCTTTCCTGACAGCCCGACGACCCGAGGCGGCGCGTGTTGAAGGCGAACGGCTTCCGCTGGTCACCGTCGCAGGGCGCATGGCAACGGCACCTGAACGAGGCCGGACGCTACGACGCGCAGCGCGTGTTGAGGACGATCAGCGCCGCCTGATCACTCGCCCCAATTCGAGAAAGGACAACTCCGATGACCGGGACGATCTATTCCGTGGTGGAATTTTGCGGCAAGGGCGACCCATTTTTTGGAGGCACTGCCGCCGATTGGGCGCTCTACAAGACCGAAGATAGTGCGTTCGCTTTCATGGGAGCCGCCGAGGCGCAGCGATGCAAGTTGGTTATGGCCTACTTCCCGACTGCCGCCGAGGCAGAGAAGGCCGGAACCGCAGCGAGCACCCGTAAGGGACTGATTTCCGCCCCTTCCCATCAAACCCCGGCTCGAGGTGCCAACCGCGCAGATTTCGTGGATTGTTGGCAACAAGCATGTCGGCGAGGAGGACGGGGAGGTCGCCGAGGACTTCGCCGACCGGGCGAAAAGGGCGGGCGCGGCCGACGCGGATTTGATCGGGCAAATCGTCGCCTAGGCGCATTTCTTGAGGATTACCCGACTTTGGAATCCCTCATCGAGGCCGCCCGGACGCAAGGCTACGAGGTCCGCGGCCTGACGAAGGAAATGATCCTGGCGATGCTGAAGGAAGCCGACCGCCGCACCCGCCGAGCCTTGGTGAACGACTCGGCATAGTACGGTAAGAAGGACGACAGCAGTTTCGAGGGCGAAAGCAGCAGCGCCGAGCCAGCGGCGCGTTCGGGGAGGATGGGCCACCCCGACCGAGGC
>NZ_JADYVD010000022.1 GCF_020193575.1 Ensifer sp. IC4062 | reverse complement strand
ATGGGCTGAGCGGGCGCTGGGCGTTCCCGTTATCGATCACTGGTGGCAAACGGAGACGGGATGGCCTGTCGCCGGCAATCCTATGGGTCTGGGGCTGCTGCCGGTAAAATACGGCTCCCCGGCTGTTCCCCTGCCCGGCTACGACGTTCGGGTGCTGGATGACGCCGGGCATCCGGTGGGGCCAGGCACGCTGGGCAATGTGGTGGTCAAGCTGCCGCTCCCGCCCGGCTGCCTGCCGACGCTGTGGAACGCCGATGATCGCTTCCACGCGGCCTATCTCGACGAGTATCCCGGTTTCTACAAGACGGCGGATGCCGGCTATGTCGATGACGACGGCTATATCTTCATCATGGCTCGTACCGACGACATCATCAACGTCGCCGGCCACCGGCTGTCGACCGGCGCGATGGAGGAAGTCTGCGCCAGCCATCCTGATGTGGCGGAATGCGCGGTGATCGGCATCGCCGATTCGCTGAAGGGGCAGATCCCGGCGGGCTTCCTGGTTATCAATTCCAATGTTTCCCGTGAAACGTCGGAAATTGAAAGGGAAGTCATCATGCTCGTGCGCGAGCGGATCGGACCTGTTGCCGCCTTCCGGATGGCGATCTGCGTCAAGCGTTTGCCGAAGACGCGTTCCGGCAAGATCCTCCGGGCGACGATCCAGAAGATTGCCGACCGTCAGCCCTGGAAGATGCCGGCGACAATCGACGACCCGGCGATCCTCGACGAGATTACCGAAGCGCTGCATGCGAAGGGTATCGGGCTGTAAGCGAGCTTCATCCCGCCACCGGGTTGACGACCTCCTTGAACCACGCGCAGAAGGCTGAAACTGCCTTCTGCCGCGAGATCTTGCTGATGAGGAAATAGCTCTCCTGCTCCAAGACGGCGATGTCGGAGAGCACGATCAGGTCGCCGTTTTCGATTTCCCGCCGGCATACTTCGACCGGGCAAAGCGCCACGCCGTGACCGGCGATGGCGGCTGTTGCCAACAGGTTAAAGTCCTGGAAGACCGGTCCGCCAAGCGACTTAGGGAGCGAGAGGCCGGCTTTGGTAAGCCAATGCTGCCAGTGTCTTGTCGTCTCGTCATGGAGCAGGTCTGCCGCAGCGATCTGGTCGGGCGTGGCGATGCTGCCCTTGCGTTCGAGGTAGCGCGGACTGGCGATCGGTCGGTTGACGCGCGAAAAGAGCCGCTCGCAAGCGACACCATCCGAAGTGTCGGCGCCAAGCGTGATCAGGACATCGCAACCTATTTCGCGCAGGCGCTGTGCGGCCGAGGCGTAAACCACCTTCACTGTAATGTCGGCATTGGCGGCAAGGAAATCGCCCAGCGCCGGGATTAGCCAGCGCGTTGCGATCGAAGGAATGCACGCAACGGTGATCTCGGATTTCGTTCTCTGTTTCAATGCCTCGGCTTCGGCCGAAACCCGTTCGAAACTGACCGACAGGATTTCGGCCAGCCTTTCGGCTTCCGGCACCACGCGGACGCCGCGTTTCTCCCGCAGGAACAGCGGACGCCCGAACCATTCCTCCAGTTGCCGGATTTGGTGGCTGACCGCCGCATGCGTCACATGCAGTTCGTCGGCCGCGCGCGAAAAGCTCGCCAAGCGTGCTGCGGCTTCGAAAACTCTGAGCGCGCCGAGTGGTGGCATCATATGTAAATTCTCCTCAACGATCCGGTGAGGAATCGTCATTTGCGCAAAAGGTGAGGCCAGCAAATAAAGAGATCACTGCGATCCGATCTGAGTTCGCATCGCGGCATTTGTCAAATTTTCTCACAGTAGGAGAGTCGCATGTTCGTGCGCAGCCTGAAGGATGTCGAAGCCACAGATTATTTCGTCGAATGGGGAAGCGGTACGAGCCATCGGCTCCTGACGCAAGAGGACGGCATGGGATTTACCGTCTGCCACACGGTGGTGCGCGCCAATACGGTTTCGCTACTTGAATACCGCAATCATCTCGAAGCCTGTTATTGCATCGCCGGCGAAGGTGAGGTCGAGGACATGCAGGGCAACGTCTTCCCGATCCGTAAGGGCGACATCTATGTGCTCGACCAGCACGACAAGCACTACTTGCGCGGCGGCCGCGGCGAAGACCTGATCCTCGTCAGCATCTTCAATCCGCCGCTCAAGGGAACCGAACGACACAATCTCAACGACCCGTCAGGTTCGGCCTACTGAGCGGGCAACAAAAAACCCGGATCGCGAGATCCGGGTTTTGCCCATTTCGGTTATCGACGAACGATCAATAGTCGTCGTCTTCGTCGTCCTTGCGATCCGACTTCAGCGACTTCAGCTTAGCGAAGACCGCGTCGGCGTCGATTTCCTTCTCTTCTTCGCGGTCGAAGTTATAGCCGAGCTTCTCGGTCTCCTGCGCTGCCTCCAGCGTCGCACCGGCCTCGGCGGCGGTCGGCAGGGGGCGGCCCTTGGCGGCGCGTTCGACTTCCAGATCGAGATCGATTTGTGAGCAGAGGCCAAGCGTCACCGGATCCATCGGCGTCAGGTTGGCCGAGTTCCAATGGGTGCGCTCGCGAATCTGCTCGATCGTCGTCTTCGTCGTGCCGACTAGCCGCGAAATCTGCGCGTCCTTCAGCTCGGGATGGTTGCGCACCAGCCAGAGGATGGCGTTCGGACGGTCCTGGCGCTTGGAGACGGGTGTGTAGCGCGGTCCCTTACGCTTGGAGTCCGGAACGCGAACCTTCGGTTCGGAGAGCTTGAGCTTATGGTTCGGGTTTGCTTCGCCGCGCGCGATCTCGTCGCGAGAGAGCTGACCGGTGGCGATCGGATCGAGGCCCTTGATGCCCTGTGCCGATTCACCGTCGGCAATTGCCTTCACTTCGAGCGGGTGCAGCTTACAGAACTGCGCGATCTGGTCGAACGACAGCGCTGTGTTGTCAACGAGCCAGACGGCGGTTGCCTTGGGCATAAGCAGTTGCTGAGCCATGGATATAGTCCTTTTGTCCGTCCGCGCCGGTGTCGCGGGCCGTGGATTCTACCACTGATTTCCGGGAATTGGGCGTTCTATACCGTCCTTGTCTCGAAATTGCAATTCTTCACTTCCAAATGTGCTTTTGTCTAATTGCGGACAGGAGGCGACCTGCTATGAATCGTTCTCATGGGGTGGTGGGAGTGCCGCCCTGCAGCGCCGCGCGTCTTGCCAGACTTCGCGAAGGTCGCTGTAGCACCTTGGATTGCCGCATGTTTTTATTCTTGGATCGGCTCCGATTAAGGGAAACATGCGGAGAGCGATTGCGCGCTGCTTCCGCTCGCGTCCCGCTCCAACTTTGGAACGATCACGGTCATGACTTGCGTCGATGCGAGCCAAGCCGCCGCGATCCAGATAGAAATGCGCAGGGAGGAAAAATATGGACGTCAAGACCTATCCGGTCCTGGAGGCCGCCAAGAACCGCACGCTGCTCGACAACGCGACCTATCTGAAATGGTATGAGGAGAGCATTGCCGATCCGGAGGGGTTCTGGGGCAAGCACGGCAAGCGGATCGAATGGTTCGAACCCTACACCAAGGTCAAGAACACGTCCTTCGAGGGCGATGTTTCGATCAAGTGGTTCGAAGGCGGGCTGACGAACGTCTCCTATAACTGTATCGACCGGCACCTCAAGACGCATGGCGACAAGACGGCGATCATCTGGGAAGGAGACAATCCTTACCTCGACAAGAAGATCACCTATAACGAGCTCTACGACAAGGTTTGCCGGCTTGCCAACGTGCTGAAGAAGCACGGCGTGAAGAAGGGTGATCGCGTCACCATCTACATGCCGATGATCCCGGAAGCGGCCTATGCGATGCTCGCCTGCGCGCGAGTCGGCGCCATCCACTCGGTCGTTTTCGGCGGCTTCTCGCCCGAGGCGCTGGCCGGACGCATCGTCGACTGCGAGTCCACATTTGTCATCACCTGCGACGAGGGTGTTCGCGGCGGCAAGCCCGTGCCGCTCAAGGAAAATACCGATACGGCGATCGACATCGCCGCCAAACAGCACGTCATGGTCAACAAGGTCCTGGTCGTGCGCCGTACCGGCGGCAAGGTCGGTTGGGCGCCGGGACGCGACCTCTGGTACCATCAGGAAACGGCGACCGTCGAGCCGGACTGCCCGCCGGAGAAGATGAACGCCGAAGACCCGCTGTTCATCCTCTACACCTCCGGCTCGACCGGCAAGCCGAAGGGCGTGCTGCACACCACGGGCGGTTATCTCGTCTACGCTTCGATGACACATCAGTATGTGTTCGACTACCAGAACGGAGATATCTACTGGTGCACGGCGGATGTCGGCTGGGTGACGGGGCACTCCTATATTGTCTACGGACCGCTCGCCAATGCCGCGACGACGCTGATGTTCGAGGGTGTGCCGAACTTCCCGGATGCGGGCCGGTTCTGGGAAGTGGTGGACAAGCACAAAGTCAACATCTTCTACACGGCGCCGACCGCGATCCGCTCGCTGATGGGCGCCGGCGACGATTTCGTCAAGCGCTCCTCCCGCTCCTCGTTGCGCCTGCTCGGAACCGTTGGTGAACCGATCAATCCGGAAGCCTGGGAGTGGTACTACCACGTCGTCGGCGAAGAGCGCTCGCCCATCGTCGACACCTGGTGGCAGACGGAGACCGGCGGCATTCTCATCACGCCGCTGCCGGGGGCCACGGATCTCAAGCCCGGCTCGGCGACGCGACCCTTCTTCGGTGTCCAGCCGCAGATCGTCGACAGCGAGGGCAACGTGGTCGAGGGTCCGGCCGACGGCAATCTCTGCATCGTTGATAGCTGGCCGGGACAGATGCGCACCGTCTATGGCGATCACGAGCGCTTCGTCCAGACCTATTTCTCCACCTACAAGGGCAAATACTTCACCGGCGACGGCTGCCGCCGCGACGAGGACGGATATTACTGGATCACCGGTCGCGTCGACGACGTCTTGAACGTCTCCGGCCACAGGCTCGGCACGGCGGAGGTCGAATCGGCGCTTGTCTCGCACCACCTCGTTTCCGAGGCGGCCGTGGTCGGATATCCGCATCCGATCAAGGGACAGGGCATCTATTGCTATGTTTCGCTGATGGCGGGCGAGGTCGGCAGCGACGAGCTTCGCCAGGCCCTCGTCAAGCATGTCCGCTCGGAGATCGGGCCGATCGCCACGCCGGACAAGATCCAGTTCGCGCCCGGCCTGCCCAAGACGCGATCCGGCAAGATCATGCGCCGCATTCTCCGCAAGATCGCCGAGGACGACTTTGGTTCTCTGGGCGACACTTCGACGCTTGCCGATCCCGCGGTGGTCGACGATCTGATCGCCAATCGCCAGAATCGGACGTGAGACAAGCTCACGAAAATGCATCGGGCCGCGTGGCGGCCCGATGTACAAGGCGGCCGGCTAGGATGAAGGTCGGAGACTCGCTCCGCGAAGGTCGAGCGGGCTGGATCGAATGTCTGATGACTTTTGTCAGTGGCCTGGGCTTGGCCTTAACGTTTACTGAGCCGGATTCCGATGTGGTTGGGAGGACGGTTCGGCGCTGCGCCGGCGTCGACTCCGTGCTTAGTGGCCGGCCATCGTCACCGACGACCGTGCTCGATTCGCTGTCGAAACGAGCCTTTGAACCGGCCTGCGTCTCAAAAATCGATCGCCCGGCCCTTGATCTCCCAATCGCCGAAGCGGGCCGGATCGAGGCCTCCGCGACCACCAAGCTCGGTCGGCATGACTTGTGGTTCCGCCGCCCGCCGTCTCTCCTCTGCTTCCTTCAGCGCGCGCTGCGCGGCCGCCGGCAGCGGGCGTTTGGGGCGATCGGGCGCATTGTCGTTGTCGTTCTGCATCAGGCGGTCCGGCTTTCCGTAACGATATTGAAGAGCGGAAGATTTATCCCCATCATATAAGGCGCCGGCATTCGAACGGAAACCCTGATTCACGTGAAACGTTCGGGCGAGCTGGACGGAACGAAAGCGGCTGCAAACACTTTTCATGCAATCGCTGAACGACACGGATATGCCTGGAGCTCTTCCATGAACCTCATGCGCACCGCAATGCTGCTTGCCGTTATGACCGTTCTCTTCATGGCCGTCGGCTACGCCATCGGCGGCCGTGGCGGCATGATGATCGCCCTGGTCGTGGCCGCCGGCATGAACTTCTTCTCCTACTGGAATTCCGATCGCATGGTCTTAAGGATGTACCGCGCCCAGGAGGTGGATGAACGCACCGCGCCAGAATATTACGGAATCGTCCGGGATCTGGCGCAGAATGCCGGTTTGCCGATGCCGCGTGTCTATGTCATCGACAGTCCGCAGCCGAACGCCTTTGCCACCGGCCGCAACCCTGAGAATGCCGCGGTTGCTGCCTCCACGGGCCTCCTGCACTCGCTTTCCCATGAGGAAGTCGCCGGCATTCGAACGGAAACCCTGATTCACGTGAAACGTTCGGGCGAGCTGGACGGAACGAAAGCGGCTGCAAACACTTTTCATGCAATCGCTGAACGACACGGATATGCCTGGAGCTCTTCCATGAACCTCATGCGCACCGCAATGCTGCTTGCCGTTATGACCGTTCTCTTCATGGCCGTCGGCTACGCCATCGGCGGCCGTGGCGGCATGATGATCGCCCTGGTCGTGGCCGCCGGCATGAACTTCTTCTCCTACTGGAATTCCGATCGCATGGTCTTAAGGATGTACCGCGCCCAGGAGGTGGATGAACGCACCGCGCCAGAATATTACGGAATCGTCCGGGATCTGGCGCAGAATGCCGGTTTGCCGATGCCGCGTGTCTATGTCATCGACAGTCCGCAGCCGAACGCCTTTGCCACCGGCCGCAACCCTGAGAATGCCGCGGTTGCTGCCTCCACGGGCCTCCTGCACTCGCTTTCCCATGAGGAAGTCGCCGGCGTCATGGCGCATGAGCTTGCGCATATTCAGTATCGCGACACCTTGACGATGACGCTGACGGCCACACTCGCCGGCGCGATTTCGATGCTCGGCAACTTCGCCTTCTTCTTCGGCGGTAACCGCGACAACAACAATCCGCTCGGCTTCATCGGCGTCCTTGTTGCGATGATCGTCGCGCCGCTCGCGGCAATGCTGGTGCAGATGGCGATCAGCCGCACCCGCGAATATTCCGCCGACCGGCGCGGCGCGGAAATCTGCGGCAATCCGCTCTGGCTTTCCTCGGCACTCCAGAAAATCGCCGGCGCCGCTCATGTGATCCACAATGACGACGCCGAGCGCAATCCGGCGACCGCGCATATGTTCATCATCAATCCGCTTTCCGGGGAACGGATGGACAATCTCTTCTCGACCCATCCGAGCACCGAAAATCGCGTTGCCGCGCTGGAGGAGATGGCGCGCGGGATGCAGATGGGCTCGACGCCGCCGGTTCGCGCTGATAACTCCGTGCGCAAATCGCGCTCTGTCCCGAAAACCGGCTGGGGTCGCGGTGGTTCCGAACCGCCCAAAGGTCCCTGGTCCTGATGCCCGAAGACAAGAACGATTCACGCCCGAAACGAACCCGAGCTCACAAGACGCCGCCGAAGGCGGCGCAGCGCAGCGCTGGAGCAATACCAGAGAAGCCGGGTCTGAAGAGCCGTCAGGCGGCCACCAAGATCCTGGCAGCCGTCGTCGACCGGAAAACCTCCCTCGATGGAATGCTGGACCAGGAGCATGGCAATCCAGCTTATCGCGAACTCAATGATGCCGATCGTGCACTCGTACGCGCCATCCTCAATTCGGCGCTTCGGCACCTGCCGCGCATTCAGGCTGCAATCAACTCTCTGCTGCAAACGCCGCTGCCGGAGGGGGCACGTGCGCTCGACCACGTGCTGACGGTTGCCGCAGCGCAAATTCTCTATCTCGATATCCCGGATCATTCCGCCGTCGACCTCGCCGTGGAGCAGGCGCAGGCCGATCCGCGCAATCGCCGCTTCGCGAGCCTCGTCAATGCGGTTCTTCGCCGACTCTCGCGCGAAAAAGTCGCCATTCTCGACAAGGTGAAGGCCATTCCGGCGATGCCCGGCTGGTTTTACGAACGGCTCGTGGCCCACTACGGCCGGGAACAGGGCGAGCGCATATGCGCGGCGCAAGAAATTCCGGCCGCGATCGATCTGTCGGTGAAGTCCGACCCGGCCGCCTGGGCCGAGCGCCTTGGCGGCAAGGTTCTTCCGACCGGCTCCGTTAGGCTTGGAACTTTCTCGGGCGCCATTCCGGCGTTGCCGGGGTTTTCAGAGGGAGAGTGGTGGGTCCAGGATGCGGCTGCCTCCATTCCGGCGCGCCTCTTTGGCGACCTCGCCGGCAAGAGCGTCGTCGACCTCTGCGCGGCACCGGGTGGCAAGACGGCACAGCTTATCCTTGCCGGAGCAAAAGTGACGGCGCTCGATCAGTCGTCCAGCCGCTTGCGGCGTCTGAAGGCCAACCTCGCGCGGCTTGGCCTCGAGGCCCAGACGAAGGAAGTCGACATGGCGGACTTCCAGCCGGAGGAGCTCTTCGATGCGGCATTGCTCGACGCCCCTTGCTCTTCCACGGGAACGACACGCCGCCATCCGGATGTGCTCTGGACGAAGGGGCCGGAGGATGTCGAGAAGCTCGCGGGGCTGCAGGAGCGGTTGCTCCGTCACGCGTTGACCGTGGTGAAGCCCGGTGGGCTGGTAGTCTTTTCCAATTGCTCGCTCGACCCGCGCGAAGGGGAGGACGTTGTTGCACGTGTCGTCGGCGATGGCGCGGATTATGAGCGCGTGCCCATCATTGCCTCCGATTGGCCGGGGCTCGGCGAGGCAATCACAGAGCGCGGCGAGTTTCGCACAACGCCCGCCATGCTGCCGCTTGCAGCACCCTTTTCAGGGGGGCTCGACGGTTTTTATGCTGCAGTGCTTCGCCGCAAGCGCGCTACTGCATGATTCCTTAAATCGGAAACGTCTTAGGGACAACATCATGCAGCAATTCAAAGTTGCTACAGCGACCTTCGTGCGTCCGACTGCACGCACGGCGCTGTAGGGAGCCGCCCGAGTTGGCGCAATAGCCGCCGTCAACAGACTGTTTTGACGCGACAATTGACGCTGTCGGCCCGTCGGCCTATCAATAGTTACAGGATTGATAAAAGTTTAATGATCTTTCCGGCACCATCTGCTGGAAAGGGATTCTGGCGCAAGCCGGGCATGCGCTCCAGCACCGTACGTTTTCCGGACGCCAAGGGTCGCTGTGGCACTTGGAATTGCTGTGTGTTCCTGTCCATAAATCGGAGCCGATTAAGGACACATGCAGTGGCCTCAGGCGCTTCGAAAGGGTCCGTTGCAGGAATAAGGAAACCGACGGGCGCTGATGGTGTTTTCCGGTAAGCAAAGGCTTCTTTACCTGTATCTGCGGGAAGGCTGGCGCCGATTTTCGCGCCGCATCGCGCTCGGTCGCCTGACGGCGATGCGCTTCGCCGGATCGACACCGGACCGGCTGATCGTAGCGCCGACCGACCTGAGGGCGATCGATCCCTTCGTTGCCGAAGAGATTCTTGCGGGCCGCTTCCCGCTTGCCGGCCGCGTGCTCGATACCGAAGGCGACTCCCCCTTCGAGATCGATTTGCCGTCGCACGAGTTTGCGGCCCGGCTCCATTCCTTCGGCTGGCTGCGGCATCTGCGCGCGATCCGCGACGATGCCGGCTACGTCAGGCTCCGGCAGATCGTCGACGATTGGATTGGCAGCCATGGCCGCACCATCGGCGGCATCTCCTGGGAAGCCGATGTGATCGCCCAGCGCATCATCGCATGGCTGTCGCATTCGCCAGTAGTGCTCAGAAACGCCGAACACGGGTTCTACCGCCGCTTCTTGAAAAGCCTGGCTTTCCAGGTTCGTTACCTTCGGCACATTGCGGATACGGTCTGCGACGGTGAGGCGCGCCTTCGCGTACGCATGGCGCTCGCCATGGCATCCGTGTCGATGCCGGCGTCGCCTCCCGCCATCCGCAAGGCCTCCCGTAATCTCGATCTGGAACTCGATCGTCAGATCCTGCCGGACGGGGCCCATTCCTCGCGCAGCCCCAGGGCGGGACTCGAGCTCTTGCTCGATTTGCTGCCGCTCCGGCAAACCTATGTCAATCTTGGCCACGATGTGCCGTCGCGGCTCATTCCCTGCATCGACCGGATGTATCCGGCCTTGCGCTTCTTCCGTCACCAGGGTGGCGAACTCGCGCTTTTCAACGGCGCGACCTCCGTTTTGGCGCACGAACTCGCCTCGGTGCTGCGGTATGACGAAACGGCCGGCGAGCCGTTCCACTCGCTGCCCCATGCCCATTATGAGCGCCTGTCGCTCGGTGAAACAGTCGTCATCGTGGATACCGGGTGCCCGCTTTCGATCGACCTTTCGCGCAGTGCGCATGCGGGCTGCCTCTCCTTCGAGATGTCGTCGGGCAGGAACCGCTTCGTTATCAACTCCGGTGCACCGAAGTTTGCGGGCGAGCGATTTCGCCAGATGGCCCGGGCGACCGCCGCCCATTCCACGGTGACGGTCAACGATACGTCCTCGTGCCGCTTTTCCCAATCGCGTTTCTTGGGTCCGATCATGACGTCCGGGGTCTCGAAGGTGTTGGTCGAGCGAAGGGATGAGCCGGGCCGTATCGAGTCCGTCTGGGCCAGGCACGACGGCTATCTAGCCTCCTTCGGCCTGCTTCACGAACGCGATATCAGTGTCTTGAACGGAGGCCGGCTGCTTCGTGGCCGCGATCGCCTTTCGCGAGGGGATGGCGGTGATCCAGATGCGGCCAGCGCCGCCAGTGTCGTCGCCCGCTTTCACATCCACCCGGCGATCGCGATGCGGCGGGCGAGCGACAGCGAGATCTATCTGGCGGCGCCCGATGGTGAAGCCTGGCTTTTCGCCTGCCGGGACGGGGAGTTGGCGATCGAGGAGGATATCTTCTTCGCCGATCCCTCGGGCATACGGGCCTCGTCGCAGATAGCCATCATCTTCGACGTTGCTGCACAGCCGGAAATCCAATGGACCCTTACCCGCGAGGGCTAGGTCCTGAGCCTAGGACTTAGCCTATTTTCCGCTCCTGGCGGTGCCGAAGGTTCCTTCACGGGGCAAGCTATGCTAACGGGCAGCCATCCCAATCGCCGGCACCTTTCTCCCGGGCGTCCGGCGCCGCCAAAGGAGCATGGTTGATGGCTGTCGCCTCCAAGAAAATCCCCGCCCCGGACGAAGTCCGGATCCGAACCGCCCTCCTCTCGGTTTCCGACAAGACCGGCATTGTCGAACTCGCACGTGCTCTTCACGAAAAGGGCGTGCGCCTTGTTTCGACCGGCGGCACCCACAAGGCACTGTCGGACGCCGGGCTCCCGGTCAGCGACGTTTCTGAACTCACCGGCTTTCCGGAAGTCATGGACGGCCGCGTCAAGACGCTTCATCCGGGTGTTCATGGCGGCCTGCTCGCCATTCGCGACGACGCCGAGCACGCGGCGGCGATGGGCAAGCACGGCATCACCGCGATCGATCTCGCCGTAATCAATCTCTATCCATTCGAGGAGGTTCGCGCTAAGGGCGGCGATTATCCGACGACGGTCGAGAACATAGACATCGGCGGTCCGGCGATGATCCGGGCGTCGGCGAAGAACCATGCCTACGTCACCATCGTTACCGATCCTGCCGACTACGCGCCCCTCCTCGACGAGATCGCCGGCGGTACGACGCGCTATGCCTTCCGCCAGAAAATGGCAGCAAAGGCCTATGCCCGCACGGCGGCCTACGATGCTGCGATTTCCAACTGGTTCGCGGACGTTCTCGATACGCCGATGCCGCGCCATCGCGTAATTGGCGGCGTACTCAAGGAGGAGATGCGCTACGGCGAAAACCCGCATCAGAAGGCGGGCTTCTACGTGAGCGGCGAAAACCGCCCGGGTGTTGCAACCGCCACCCTGCTGCAGGGCAAGCAGCTCTCCTACAACAACATCAACGACACCGACGCCGCCTTCGAGCTCGTGGCCGAGTTCCTGCCGGAGAAGGCGCCGGCCTGCGCCATCATCAAGCATGCCAACCCCTGCGGCGTCGCGACCGCGCCGTCGCTCGCGGAAGCCTACCGCCGGGCACTCGCCTGCGATTCCACCTCGGCCTTCGGCGGTATCATCGCGCTCAACCAGGAGCTCGATGCCGAGACCGCCGGCGAGATCGTCAAGCTCTTCACCGAAGTCATCATCGCGCCGTCGGTCAGTGACGAGGCGAAGGCGATCATCGCGCGCAAGCCGAACCTTCGGCTGCTTGCAACCGGCGGCTTGCCGGATCCACGCGTCCCGGGTCTTTCCGCAAAGACGGTCGCCGGCGGCCTGCTCGTCCAGACGCGCGACAACGGTATGGTCGAAGATCTCGAACTCAAGGTCGTGACAAAGCGCGCACCGACGGCGCAGGAGCTCGAAGACATGAAATTTGCCTTCAAGGTGGCGAAGCACGTCAAGTCGAACGCGATCGTCTATGCCAAGGACGGCCGGACGGCCGGTATCGGCGCAGGCCAGATGAGCCGCGTCGATTCCGCCCGCATCGCCGCCATCAAGGCGGAGGAAGCCGCCAAGGCGCTCGGTCTCGCCGAACCGCTGACGCGCGGTTCGGCTGTCGCATCGGAAGCTTTTCTGCCCTTCGCCGACGGCCTCCTGTCGGCGATCGCCGCCGGCGCCACCGCCGTCATCCAGCCGGGCGGCTCGATGCGTGACGAAGAGGTGATTGCCGCGGCAAACGAGCACAACGTTGCCATGGTGTTCACCGGCATGCGTCATTTCCGGCATTGAGCGGAGCGACGGCCTGTTTGCGAACCCGCCGCGAAAAGCCCTCGCGGCGGGTTTTTCATGCCGGGCGATGTGCCGGATAGGGCGTTTTCAGAAGAATGAAGAGGCCAATGGCGAGGAAGGCGACCAGCGCCAACATGCCGATGCGCGCGGAATCGGCCATGACCGTGATTGTTGCGACGGAGGCTGGAGCAAGGAACGAGGTCGCCCGTCCGGAAAGCGCATAGAGGCCGAAATAGCGGCCGGCTTCCTCAATCGCGACGCTGCGGGCGAGATAGGAACGGGACGAGGCCTGAACCGGTCCGAAAGCGATGCCGACCAGGAGGCCGTAGAGAATGTAGGCCTTTTCCGCCGCCGTGCCGAAGGGGCCACCGGAGTCTTCTGTCGGAAGCGTCAGCAGCCCAAACAGCGTGAAGCCGGGCCCGGTCGAGACGATGCCGAGCGTGGCGATGGTGAGACAGACGAGGCTCGCAACCACAATTGTCTTCGAGCCGAGCCGCGCATCGAGCCAGCTCGCACTGAGGCAGCCGCCGATCGCGACGACGTTGAGGATGATGCCGTAAATGCCTAGTTCCATCGTCTGCCAGGCAAACATTCCGGCCGCGAAGGTGCCGCCGAGCGCTAGCAGACCATTCACTCCGTCCTGAAAGATCATCCGGGCGACGAGGAAGCGCAGTATCCCGGGCCTTTGCTTCAATTCCCCGAGCGTGCCTTGCAGCTCCGAAAGACCAACGGAGACGGCCCTGCACAACGGCACCGCGGCCCTCGTCGCGTCTGGCGTGAAGAAGAACATCGGCAGGACGAATATCAGGTACCAGGCAGCCGAGATCGGCCCGGTGATGCGGGCATCTTCTCCCGTGGCGGGATCGAGGCCGAAAATCGGGTCGATGCCGAGCGCCGTCTTGCCCGTTGCGGGGTTTCCGGCAATGAGCGCAACGACGACGATCAGGACGATCATGCCTCCGAGATATCCGAGCCCCCAGGCAATATTCGAGATGCGGCCAACCTCCCTCTCGCTCACCAGCCGCGTCATCATCGAATCGTTGAAGACAATCGAAAATTCGGCGGCAACGGTCGCCAGAGCGAGGAAAATTGCGGGATAGAGGATCGGCGAGCCCGGTGCGGCGAACCACAGCATGCCGAGCGAGACGATCTTGATGGCGGCGAAAAAGCCGATCCAGGGCTTGCGCGGTCCGGTCGCATCAGCGATCGCGCCGAGCACCGGGGAAAGAACCGCAATGATGATGCCCGAGACAGTGAGCGTATAGCCCCAGACCGCCTGCCCGTGCACATGGTCGGCCGTCAGTCGGGAAACGAAATAGGGCGCGAAGATGAAAGTCGTAATGACGGTGAAGAAAGGCTGCGCGGCCCAGTCGAACAGCATCCAGCCGATAATGCCGAGGCGTGACGCCCTGGGCTGCTCTCTCGCGTCGGCCGTAACGTCCATTTCCCCTCCCGGAATTTATCGGCCCTCGCCGACTGTTAGGCGAGGGCCGGTAACGCGTTGAAAGCGCGTTTTAAACCCCAAGCGGAATCAGTCCTCCGGGCCGATTGCCCGGACGGACTGTGTCATTTCGCCTTGGCGCGTGCAAGGTCGTTGAGCAGGCCAGCGGCGACGGTAATCTTGGCGAGTGTCGTCTCACCCTTCTCGGTGAGCAGCTTCAACTGGTCGCCGACGCGAGAGACCCGTTGGCGATCGCTGTCGTGCCAAGCGAGCACGGGATTGCGTTCGCCCTTCTGCTCGACGAGCGCCGCGATAGTGATGTCGTGCCTTGCGACGCCAATATCGGCGACGGCGCGCGAAAGCGCCATCGCCTCGAACTGCTCCGTGGCGGGAACCCGATCGGCAGCGGCGAGCAGCCGGTTGATACCGAGGTTCTCCGTCACGGTGAAATAACTCTGCGCGGTGCGGCTCAGCGTTTCCTTTGTCTCAGCGGAAATTTGCATGATCTCCGGCACAAGGGTCATCAGTGACAGTTCTGCAATTTCCTCCGCGAGCTTTGCCGGTACGCCGCTTTCGATGAAGATCGCGGCCTTCAATCGTGCTTCTTCGGCGCTTTCTCTGGAAATCGCGGCACGCATCGTGCCGCGCAGCTTCTGCAAGCCGCCACGCAGGCGCGAAACCGCATCCGAAACCGGCCCGGTCGCGGCGCGCGTGCGCAAAGCCTTTTCGGTGACGAGGGCGAAAATACGGCTCACTTCCTGGTAAAGCGCGTTCTGGACAGCACCGCTGATCCGGTTGTCGAGCGCGTCGATCTCCCCGTAAATCCGCTGTAAGTCGAAGCCGTCGAGCGCCAGCACGGCTGCCTTGACGACGTCGCTGGAAAGAAAGCCGGTCGTATCCGTCAGGGTGGAAACGAAGGCGGGGCCACCGCGGTTGATCACCTCGTTGCCGAGGACCGTCGCGATGATCTCACGGCGGAGCCGATGTCCGCGGATGTCTTCGGCATAGGTCTTGCGCATCTTTGCCGGGAAATAGCGCTCGAGCGTCGCGGCGAAATAGGGATCGTCCGGTAGATCGCCGACGATCAACTCGTCGAACAGCACGAGCTTCGCATAGGAGAGCAGCACACCGATCTCGGGGCGCGTCAGCGGCTTGCCCGCCTGGTATCGCTCGCTCATGGCGAGTTCCGTCGGCAGGGTTTCGACCTTGCGGTTGAGGTGGCCGTCGGCCTCGAGCCGGGCCATCAGCCGTGCAAGCGATGTGCGGTTCTGGAGCCCTTGCATTTCCGTCAGCGAGATCGCCAGCGATTGCTGGTAGTTGTTGCGCAGCACGAGGTGCGCCACCTCGTCCGTCATCGACGCCAGAAGCGTGTTGCGCTTCGGCCTAGTCAGACGACCGTCCCGCATGGCCGAAGCAAGCGCGATCTTGATGTTGACCTCGACGTCGGAGGAATTGACGCCGGCCGAATTGTCGATCGCGTCCGAATTGCAGCGCCCGCCGGCGAGCGAGAAGCCGATGCGCCCCTTCTGGGTGACGCCGAGATTGGCGCCTTCGCCGATCACGCGGGCACGCACCTCTTCCGCTGTGACGCGGATCGCGTCGTTGGCGCGGTCGCCGACCTCGGCGTCCGTTTCGTTGCTGCCGCGCACATAGGTGCCGATGCCGCCGAACCAGAGCAGGTCGACCGGGCTCTTAAGGATGGCGTTCATGATCTCGAAGGGGGTGGCCTTCTGCTTCTCGATGCCGATTGCCGCCATCGCCTCCGGCGTCAGCGTCACGGATTTCTCGGCGCGCGAAATGATCATCGCTCCCTCAGACAGCGCCTTGCGGTCGTAGTCCTGCCAGCTCGAGCGCGGAAGCGCGAACATGCGCTTGCGTTCGGCGAAGGAGAGATCGGTATCCGGATTCGGGTCGATGATGATGTCGCGATGATCGAAGGCGGCGATCAGCCGGATCTTCTCCGAAAGCAGCATGCCATTGCCGAAAACGTCGCCGGACATGTCGCCGACGCCGGCGACGGTGAAGGGTGTCGTCTGGATGTTAATATCCATTTCGCGGAAATGACGCTTAACGGCCTCCCAGGCGCCGCGGGCCGTGATTCCCATCTTCTTATGATCGTAGCCCGCCGAGCCGCCGGAGGCGAAGGCGTCGTCGAGCCAGAAGCCGGCTTCCTGGGCGAGCGCGTTTGCCGTGTCCGAGAAGGTCGCGGTGCCCTTGTCGGCCGCGACGACGAAATAGGGATCATCGCCGTCGAGCCTCAGCGTATCGGCTGGCGGGACGACATCTTGGCCGACGATATTGTCCGTCACCGAGAGGAGCGTGCGGATATAGGTCTTGTAGGCTTCCGTGCCGGCTTTGAAAATTTCATCGCGTGTACCTCCGACAGGCAGCTGCTTCGGGTAGAAGCCGCCCTTCGCGCCGACCGGAACGATGACCGCATTCTTGACCTGCTGCGCCTTGACGAGGCCGAGCACCTCGGTACGGTAGTCCTGCGCCCGATCGGACCAGCGTAGGCCGCCGCGCGCCACCTTTCCGAAACGCAGGTGCACGCCTTCGACCTCGGTGCCATAAACGAAGATCTCACGGAAAGGCCGAGGCTCAGGCAGGCCGTCGAGCTGCTTCGGGTCGAGTTTGAAAGCAAGGACGGTGCGGGGCTTGCCGTCTCCATCCCTTTGGAAATAGTTCGTCCGAAGCGTCGACTGGATCACGTTGACGTAGCGGCGCAGGATTCGGTCTTCATCGAGGCTCGGCACGGCCGAGAGCGCCTCCTCGATGTTGGAGAGCAAGGCATTGCTTTTCTTCGTGCGCGCCTTCACCTCGGTCTTCGGATCCATGCGCGCCGTAAACAGCCGGAAGATATCGGCAGCGATCTCCGGATACTTGTTCAGCGTGTCCGCGATATAGCCCTGCGAATAGGTGATCCCCGCCTGGCGCAGATAGCGCGCATAGGCGCGCAGCACCGTGACTTCTCGCGCGGTGAGGCCCGCAAGCAAGATTAGCCGGTTGAAATTGTCGTCCTCGGTCGTGCCGTTCCAGGCGGCGAGGAACGCCTCTTCGAGCGCCTGGCCGGTCTTGGCGAGGTTGAGCGCATGTCCGTCCCGGTGAACCAGCTCCATGTCGTGCAACACGACGAGCCGTTGTTCTTCCGAATGGGAGCTGACGCCGATGTCGTAGGTCTGCTCGCTGATGACGCGGAAACCGAGATTTTCGAGGAGCGGCACGCGACGCGACAGCGAAACCGGATCCTCCGCGTGGAAGATCTTCAGCTCCAGCGTGTCCGGCCTTTCCTGCTGTTTGTGATAGAACGAGATGCGGATCGGGTCATCGACCTTGCAGGCGGCGATATCGTGGAGGTCGTCATAGGCCTCCGCCGGCGTGAAGGCTGCCTGATAGGCTTCGCCAACCGAGATCTCGATGCCGTCCTTGCGGGCAAGCAGGTTGAAGCGATCGGTCCAGCGGGTAACGATGCCGCGAACCGCTTCCTCGAGCTTGGTCTGGGGAACGCGCGGCGTCTTGCCGGCGTAGCGGCCGATGATGAAATGGACCCGCGCCAGCCCGCCTTCGGGGAAGGCAGGGTAATAAGCGGAAACGCGGCCGTCATAAGCCGTCTTGAGATAGTTGCCGATCTTCTCGCGCACATCCGAGTCGTACTGCTCGCGCGGCACGAAGACGAGGACCGAGACGAAGCGGTCGAAATGATCGATGCGCGGCAACACCCTGATGCGCGGCCGGTCGCTGAGTTCGTTGATCTGCTCGCAGAAGGCGGCGAGCAGGCCGACGTCTATCTGGAAAAGGTCGTCGCGCGGATAGGACTCCAGCGTGTTTGCCAGCATCTTGCCGGAATGGCTCTGGGGATCGTAGCCGAAATAGTCGATGATCTTTTCGATCTTGTGCCGGAGCAACGGTATTTCGGAAGCCTGGCGGGTATAGGCCGTCGAGGTGAAGAGGCCGACGATGCGGAGTTCCCCGACCACGTTGCCGGAGGCATCGAACCGCTTGATGCCGATGTAGTCCATATAGGCACGGCGGTGGACGACGGATTTCACATTGGCCTTGGTGACGATCAGGAACTCAGGTCCCTCAAGGAAGGCGATGATTTCCGGGGTCGTCAGGACGGCATCCTTGCCCTGGCGCAGCACACGGACGTCAGGGTTGGAGAGAAGGCCGAGGCCCCTGCCCTTGCCGCGTTCGACCGTCGCCTTATCGCCCTTGCCGGAATAGGTGTATTCCCGCATGCCAAGGAAGGTGAAATTGTTGTCCCTTAGCCAGCGAAGGAACGCGAGTGCCTCGTCGCGATCACTCTTCTTGCGCGACGCGTTGTAGTCTTCCAGCTCCCCCATGGCCTGGTTGAGCAATGCCGTCATCGCCGGCCAGTCGTGGACGGCTTGATGGACCTGCTCCAAAACGTCGGCGATGCGCTTGCTCAGCGAACGCGCCTCGAGCGGCGCGAGCTTGTCCAGGTGGATCTGGATATGGCTCACCCGGTGGGCCGGATCGCTTTCCTCGTCGGGATCGAACGGCTTGACAGGTTTGCCCGGTTCCATGACGAGAATGGGATGGATCGCGAGGTGGATGTCGCGGTGCGTGCTCGTCACCTCACCCATGATCGAATCATAGAGAAACGGCATGTTGCGTTCGGTGATGGCGATGATCGAGACATCGGTGCCGCCCGGCGCAACCCCCGGCACTGTCTCGACCGAAACCTGTGGCTTACCGCCGTCCCAGCGCGCCAGTTCCTTACGCGCATACGCTGCCGTCAGGGCCAGCATGTCGGCGGTGTAGAGGTCAAGGTCGTCGTTGCTTGCCCCGCCGAAGAGGATCTCGGGCGCCAGCGCCTCAGCGCCGATCTTCTCCGCAGCCGCCTTGGCCGCGTCGATATGCCTGTCCCGTTTTGGATTGTATTTCACGCCCATGAACTCTCTCCCCATTCGTGATAGACGAGCCTATCAGAACCATGGCCAATGGCGATCGTTTTATGCTCGATTTCGGCAAAATCGAGCCAAAGTTTGGAGAAATTCACGCGGTTTCGACCTAAATCCATTTAAATCGAAGGCGATTTTGCGAAAATTGCTCGAAAAACCTTAGAAACGAACGAAAACGCCGAAGTCCTGTTTCGTCCCTGTCTGGCGCCCGCTGTTGACAGGCCTGTGACAGTCAGGCGATCACACTTTGATTCGAGGAAATGGAACTGCCCGATGCCCGAAATGCCTGCAGCAACCGGCGCCGTCATCGTTATTTCAAGTCATGTGGTTCGTGGCACTGTTGGGAACCGGGCCGCGGTCCTCGCATTGGAAACGCTCGGGCATCGCGTCTGGGCCGTGCCGACGGTGATCCTGCCGTGGCATCCGGGTCACGGCCGCTCGACACGGGTGACGATCGCCGACACGGACTTCCAGTCGATCATCGATGATCTCATCGATGCACGCTGGATCGGTGAAGTGCGGGCCGTTCTGTCGGGCTATCTCTGCTCGCCGGGCCAGGTCGACGGCGTTGCGCAACTGGTGACGGCGTTACGGAAGGGAAATCCCGAGCTGCTATACGCCTGCGATCCCGTCATCGGTGATGCCAACGGCCTTTATGTTTCGGCCGAGGTTGCGGCCGCGGTGCGCGACCGGCTGCTGCCGTTGGCGACACTTGCGACCCCCAACCGGTTCGAACTCTCCTGGCTCGTCGGGGCAGCACTTGAAACGAATACGGCGATCCTCGACGCGGCGCTCGGTCTCGGACCTTCACGCATGCTGGTGACGTCGGCGATCCCGATGATGACGGGTGGCACGGGCAATCTCTACCTGTCCGGCAGCCATGCGTTGCTGGCCGAGCACCGATTGGTCGACGATTCGCCGAACGGCACAGGCGATCTTCTGGCCGCCGTCTTTCTGGCGCGGCTGCTTCAGGAGATGCCGGAAGAAAGGGCGCTGCAGATGGCGACCGCCAGCGTGTTCGAAATCATCGCGCGCACCGCCCGGCGCGGTGCCGACGAACTGACGCTCGAGCAGGATGTGTCAAGTCTTGCGACACCGATGGCCATGGTCCAGATGCGGCGCCTCTTGCATCCGAGTCAGGTGCGGAAGAAATAGGCGGGATACAAAAGAAGTGGCTCATAAGCGCGCTTTGCCCTTTCAGGTGCGCCGCGGTCGCTGTAACACTTCGACGCTTCATTGGTCCCGATGCAGCAATGAATGAGTGAATGACGCGGGGTTATCGATGGATATGCAGGGTTTTCCGGAACATCTTCTAGCCGGTTACCGTAATTTCATGAACGGTCGTTTCAGCGAGCAGCAGCAACGCTATAAGACGCTCGCCGAGAGCGGTCAGAAACCGAAGACGATGGTTATCGCCTGTTGCGATTCGCGGGCCGCACCCGAAACGATCTTCGACAGCGGTCCTGGAGAACTCTTCGTCGTCCGCAACGTCGCCAATTTGATGCCGCCATACGAGCCGGATGGGCACTATCACTCGACCTCTGCCGCACTCGAGTTCGCGGTTCAGTCCTTGCGCGTCAGCAACATCGTCGTCATGGGACATGGGCGCTGCGGCGGCATCAAGGCGGCGCTCGATCCGGATGCGGAACCCTTGTCCCCCGGCGATTTCATCGGGCGGTGGATGAACCTGTTGAAGCCAGCCGCCGAACAGATCCAGAGCAACGATTTCATGACCCAGGCGGAGCGCCAGCGCGCGCTCGAGCGGGTCTCGATCCGCAATTCACTCGCCAACCTGCGCACCTTCCCCTGCGTTCAGGTCCTGGAAGCCAAGGGCAAGCTGCAGCTTCATGGTGCCTGGTTCGACATTTCGACCGGGGAGCTTTGGGTGATGGACGCCAAGACCGGCGATTTTGCCCGACCGGGCAGGTAAACGGTGGGCATGTAAAAAAGCCCGGTCCTTTCGAACCGGGCTCGCTCGATTTTCTGTTGGACGCAATCAGTAGCCGTCAATCTCGGCGCCGATGATAGCGATTGCTTGCTGGTAGACGCTGGCTGCGTTCCATCCCTGGATCGCAGCGTAATTGACTTCGCCGGGCTGATAGCCGCCGCCCGGCTGCCAACCATGGCCGCGCAGGAAGTTTGCCGTCGAGGCGAGTGCATCCGCCTTGGAGCGGACCATGTCGACGTGGCCGTCGCCATCGCCGTCCACGCCAAATCTCAAGACGTTGACCGGCAGGAACTGGGTCTGTCCGATCTCGCCATGCGCGGCACCCCGGGCCGCCGGGCTGAGATCGCCGCGCTGGACGAGCTGGAGCGCCGCGTAGAGCTGGTTGGTGAAATAGTCCGATCGCCGGCAATCATAGGCGAGCGTCGAAACAGCCGAGAGCGTATGTTCCTTGCCCATGAACGAGCCGAAGCCGGTCTCCATGCCCCAGATCGCGATCAGCGGCCCGGCTGGCACGCCGAAGCGCTGCTCGATGCTGTCGAAGAGCCTGGCGTTTTGCGCCCGCATCTTCTTGCCACGAGAGATGATCGCCTGACCGCCGCGCTTCTGCATGAACTGGTCGAGCGAGAGCTTGAAGCTCTTCTGACCGCGGTCGGCGCGGATCGTCGCCCGGTTATAGGCGACACCGGAGAGCGCCTGGTCGATGACCGCGGGGCTGATGCCGTTGCCGGCGGCTTGCTGTTTGAACTCGGCCACCCAGGCCTGAAAGCCGCTGGCGTCGTTGCCGCATTGGGCCGCCGCCGCGGCCGAGGGAAGGATCGCCGTTGAAACCAGGGCCACCAGCCCCGCCACTACGCACTTTGCCCTGTGCATGGAATACCCCGTAGTTGCCCGAACTATCGCTTGTCTTCAAAAACGCCGGCTTCTGCCGGCCTGTTATTGATCCCGCGTCACGAGATCACATGTTTCACGTGAATCCGCCTAATGCCGGCAGAAGAATGGCAAGCCCCGCTGATGCCTGGCGGACCGGGCGGGGCTTCAATTCAAATCTTGAGCGGGGCCGATCAAGCGGCCTGCTTGCGTGGCTTGACCAGGCCGCGGTTGACGAGCAACTCGGCGATCTGGATGGCGTTGAGCGCGGCGCCCTTGCGCAGGTTGTCGGAGACGACCCACATGTTTAGACCGTTCTCGACCGTCGCGTCCTCGCGGATGCGCGAAATATACGTGGCGTCTTCGCCAGCGCATTCATATGGCGTCACGTAGCCGCCGTTCTCATGCTTGTCGACCACCAGGCAACCCGGCGCCTCGCGCAGGATCTCGCGTGCCTCGTCGGCAGTAATTTCGTTCTCAAACTCGATATTGACCGATTCCGAGTGACCGATGAAGACAGGAACGCGCACGGCCGTGCAGGTCACCTTGATCTTCGGATCGAGCATCTTCTTGGTTTCCGCCAGAACCTTCCACTCTTCCTTGGTGTAGCCGTCTTCCATGAACACGTCGATGTGCGGAATGACGTTGAAGGCGATGCGCTTGGTGAACTTCTTGCTCTCGATCGGATCGGCAACAAAGACGGCGCGGGTCTGGTTGAAGAGCTCGTCCATGCCATCCTTGCCGGCGCCGGAAACCGACTGATAGGTGGAAACGACGACACGCTTGATTTTGGCGCGGTCATGCAGCGGCTTCAGCGCGACGACGAGCTGGGCCGTCGAGCAATTCGGGTTGGCGATGATATTCTTCTTCGAGAAAAGCGTGATCGCATCGGGGTTGACTTCCGGGACGATCAGCGGAACGTCGGCGTCGTAGCGCCAGGCGGAAGAATTGTCGATGACGACGCAGCCCTGCTGGCCGATCTTCGGCGAATACTTCTGCGAAACCGCGCCGCCGGCCGACATCAGGCAAATATCGGTATCGGAGAAATCGTAGGTTTCGAGGTTGGAGACCCTCAGCGTCTTGTCGCCATAGGAAACTTCGGTACCGACGGAGCGCGACGAGGCGAGCGCCACGACTTCATCGGCGGGAAAACCGCGTTCCGAAAGGATGTTCAGCATCTCCCGGCCGACATTGCCGGTGGCGCCTGCGACTGCAATCTTGAAACCCATGATCTAAGCTCTCTTTCTGTCTCTCCTCGTCGGGTGGAGGGGGAAACCGCGCGGGAGGCCCGCTGGTTTCCTGTCCCCGGCCGTACCGGGGAGAGAGCGGAGGGCCAGAGACGTCAGACGGTTTTCGTCGTCGTTTTGGCCGTTGTTTTGCTAGCGAGCGAGAAATGGCGAACCTGCCCGGCAACAGCGGCCGGCAAGATCAGCGCAGCGATGGACGGACCGTTCGGTCGCATGGCGGTTTCCTCGTTCGCCGCTGCTCATACGCGGTTTTCGGCAAGAGTCAAGCCGCAGCCGGTTTCTGCCTAGATCGCCTCCCGGCCGTCAGCGCCGAAACAGCGAAAGCCGCGCCACACTTTTGCGTGATCCCGTTCCGGCGGCGCACCCGATCGCCGCATTAGACCAAAGTCATAAGCCGAAAGCATCGCTGCCTCGCGCACCACTTTTCTGACATCTTGTGAGAAGGCGCACCACGTCCGGATGTTCAGGGAGGAACGTCGGATCGGGGAATGGGCGCTCCAATATGCCAATTTGGAGTGGAGGATTATCAAAATGGCAAATGTCGCAACCGTGGGCGGTGTAAAAGCCGGTCCCATGACCGGCGAGGAGAAGAAGGTCATCTTCGCTTCTTCGCTCGGTACCGTCTTCGAATGGTACGATTTTTATCTTTATGGCTCGCTTGCGCTCTATATCGGCGCCACCTTCTTCAGCCAATATCCCCCGACGACGCAGGCGATCTTCGCCTTGCTCGCTTTTGCTGCCGGCTTCCTGGTGCGCCCGTTCGGCGCGCTCGTTTTCGGTCGTCTCGGCGACCTCGTCGGCCGCAAATATACGTTCCTTGTCACTATCCTGATCATGGGCCTGTCGACGTTTCTCGTCGGCGTGCTGCCGGGTTCGGCCTCGATCGGCATTACCGCGCCGATCATCCTGATCATCCTGCGCCTGCTTCAGGGTCTCGCGCTCGGTGGTGAATACGGCGGCGCTGCGACCTATGTCGCCGAGCATGCTCCGCACGGTCGACGCGGCTATTTCACCTCGTGGATTCAGACTACTGCGACGCTCGGCCTGTTCCTGTCGCTGGTCGTCATCCTGCTGGTCCAATTCATCGTTGGCAAGGAGGCTTTTGCCGCCTGGGGCTGGCGTATCCCGTTCCTGCTCTCCTGCGTGCTTCTCGGCGTTTCCGTCTGGATCCGGCTGAAGATGAACGAGTCGCCCGCTTTCAAGAAGATGAAGGAAGAAGGGAAGGGCTCGAAGGCGCCCCTGACGGAAGCCTTCGGCCAGTGGAAGAATGCCAAGATCGCACTTCTGGCACTCTTCGGTGCGGTGGTGGGCCAGGCGGTCGTATGGTATTCGGGCCAGTTCTACGCGCTCTTCTTCCTCACGGGCGTCTTGAAGGTGGACGGTCAGTCGGCCAACCTGATGGTGGCTGCCTCGCTGCTCATCGGCACCGGCTTCTTCGTCGTCTTCGGCTGGCTGTCGGACAAGATCGGCCGCAAGCCGATCATCATGGCGGGCTTGCTGCTTGCCATGCTCACCTACTTCCCGCTGTTCAAAGCGCTGACCTGGGCCGGCAACCCGGCGCTTGCGGAAGCGCAAGAGAATGTCCGCGCCACGGTCACCGCGGCCCCTGGGGACTGCAATTTCCAGTTCAACCCGACAGGCGTTCAGAAGTTCACGAGCTCCTGCGACATTGCGACCGCGTTCCTGACCAAAAACTCCGTTCCCTATGACGTCGTAAGCACAGCGGCGGCGGGAACGCCGGCAACCGTCAAGATCGGTGAGACAACGATCGCCAGCTACGACGCGGTTGCCGCGGGCGACAAGGCGAAGGCCGAGGATGCGGCCTTCAGCAAGCAGGTCAACATGGCGCTCCAGGCCTCCGGCTACCCGCTCGTACGCGGTGTCGCCAGGGTTCCGGAGTCCAAGCTCGAGGCTTTCGTTGCGGCCAATCCAGAACTGGCGCTCGACGCGGCTGCTGTCCGCGCCGGCGAAAAGACCATGGTACCGGCCGACAAGCTGATTGCAGACAAGCTGCTGACGAAAGAAGAGGTCGGCGGCGCCACGGAAATGGCGGTCTATTCGATCGACAAGGGCGGCGCCTTCACGATGGTGGCTGATCCGGCCCGGGTCAATTGGACGATGATCATCGCCGTGCTGACCGTCCTCGTCATCTATGTGACGATGGTCTACGGACCGATCGCAGCGTTGCTGGTCGAGCTCTTCCCGACCCGCATCCGCTACACCGGCATGTCGTTGCCTTACCACATCGGCAACGGCTGGTTCGGTGGCCTGCTGCCGGCAACGGCCTTCGCGATGAGCGCGGCCCAGGGCGATATCTATTACGGCCTCTGGTACCCGATCGTCTTCGCCGGCATCACGCTGGTCATCGGTCTCCTGTTCCTGCCGGAAACCAAGGACCGCGACATCCACGCCATGGACTGACGGGTGTTCCAAAATCACGACGCGGGATGGGGGCGGAGAATCCGTTCCTCGCCCCGCCAGCGAGCTCTCCTGACTCCGGCGCGGCCTTCCGCGCCGGCTTTTTATTTATCTCCTTGCTTGGAACTCGCGTTTTTCGGCGCCGGCCAGCCGCCCGCGTCCAGTCGGAAGAGCCAGCCCTGTCGGGCAAAAACGAAAGCGATCATAATCGCGACCCAAAGACCGAGCAGCAGGCCGGCGGCGACATCGCTTGGATAGTGCGCACCGACGATCACGCGCGAAATGCCGAGCGCCACCGCCATTGCTAGGAACAGCGGCCGCAGCCGCGGCACCAGCATCGCGAAAGCGCCGAAGAGCGCGCCAGCGGCGGTCGAATGGCCGGAGGGGAAGCTTTCGAACAACCTGTCGCCCATGAAGGGTGTGAGGCTGTAGGCGCCGTACTCGGCGAAAAGTTCGGGGCGGGCGCGGCCGATCAGAAATTTGAACCCATGGACGAGCGTGCTGGCCGTTCCGACCGTCAGCAGGAAATAGGCCGACAGATTGCGTGTCGTGCGTGCGCTCTGCCGGTACGTCTCACGGCTCGAGGCGCGTCGGACAATGAAAGCGACGAGCAGCAGGAGGGCGGAGGCGTAGATCATCCAGACGGCGCTGCCGGCATCGGTGATCGTCCGGTTGAAATCGACGATATCGTCCGGCAGGTCCTGCGCCCATTGCGACAATTGCGGATCGAAAGGAACGAAGGCAAGCACGAGCACGAGCGTCGCCAGGAATATCCAGGTCGTGGAAGCAAGCGGTTGATTCATGTCTCGTCTTTCCTTTGCATCCTCCTGCATGTGAAGCCGGACGCGATGAAATCAAGAGCCAAACGTAAAACACCTCCGGAAGTGATTTCCGGAGGTGTTGCTGATTGAACCTCATCGGCATGAGCCGAGAAAACGTCAAATGCCAGCGTGGCGGATTAGGCCGAAAGCGCCTTGAACTCGGCGAGGATCGCGTCGCCCATCTCGCCGGTGCCGACCTGGCGAGCGCCCTCGGCCATGATGTCGCCGGTGCGGATGCCCTTGTCGAGCACGTTGGCGATCGCCTTTTCCAGGTTATCGGCTTCCTTCACGAGATTGAAGGAATAACGCAGGCACATCGCGAAGGAGGCGATCATGGCGATGGGGTTGGCAATGCCCTTGCCGGCAATATCCGGTGCTGAGCCGTGCACGGGCTCGTAGAGCGCCTTGCGCTTACCGGTCTTCGGATCCGGCGCGCCGAGCGAGGCGGAAGGCAGCATGCCGAGCGAGCCCGTTAGCATGGCGGCGACGTCGGACAGCATGTCGCCGAAGAGGTTGTCGGTGACGATCACGTCGAACTGCTTCGGCTGGCGCACCAGCTGCATGCCGCCGGCATCCGCCAGCATGTGCTCCAGCTGCACATCGGCATATTTTGCCTTGTGCGTTTCGGTCACGACCTGATTCCAGAGCACGCCCGATTTCATCACATTGCGCTTTTCCATCGAGCAAACGCGGTTTTTGCGCGTGCGGGCGAGCTCGAAGGCAACGCCAGCGATGCGCTCGATCTCGTAAGTGTCGTAGACCTGCGTGTCGATGCCGCGCTTCTGGCCATTGCCGAGGTCGATGATCTCCTTCGGCTCGCCGAAATAGACGCCGCCGGTCAGTTCGCGCACGATCAGGATATCGAGGCCTTCGACCAGTTCCGGCTTCAGCGAGGAGGCGTTGGCGAGCGCCGGGTAGCAGATGGCCGGGCGCAGGTTGGCGAAAAGCTCCAGATCCTTGCGCAGGCGCAGCAGCCCGGCTTCCGGCCGCACCTTGTAGGGTACCGCATCCCACTTCGGGCCGCCGACGGCGCCGAAGAGCACGGCATCGGCGGCGAGCGCCTTCGCCATGTCCCCTTCCGAGATCGCCACACCATGGGCGTCATAGGCCGAGCCGCCCACAAGGCCCTCATCCGTCACAAAGCCGGCATTAAGCTCGGCGTTCATATAAGCGATGATTTTGCGGACTTCCGCCATGGCTTCCGGGCCGATGCCGTCGCCGGGCAGAAGGAAGAGATTGCGCACAGTCATGGAAAATCCTTCTCGCGGGGAAAACTCGGGCGCGTTCTTAGCGCAACTTCGTATCGAGGGAAATCTTCGTAACGAAAGATTTGTGCGCGGCGGGGTTCCCCGCGAAACAGGCGTGTTCGTCCAGGCGTGAGAGATTCTTGGGGCGGTAACCAATTCCGGTTCGCGCAGAGGCGAAGGAAAATCCCATGCGCAAGTTCCTTCGGAGGGTTTCGGACCTGATCCGCGCCACGATTGACGCCCTCACCTTCCGTAACCCTTCGCGCGGCTGCTGACGGTGCCACGAACGAGGCCGCCCTTTCCGCTTGACGGAATCACACGCGGGCGCTCGAATGGCCCCTGTTGCAACCGGGGGGACTCGAAATGTCGGAAACGCTTCTTTTCGGTGCCTTTCTCGCGGCGCTTTCCTACACGCTGATCCCCGGCCCCGCGTTTCTTGCGCTGCTCGGCATCGGAGCCGGCCAGGGTCGGAAGGCTGGCGCACTGTTCATGGGCGGGCATCTTGCCGGCGATATCGTCTGGTCGACGCTGGCACTCGTTGCGATCGTCGGTGCGCGATCGATCGGTACGGCGATCTTCGACGTTCTCGGCCTATTCTGCGGCGCCTATCTCGCCTGGATAGGTTGGACTGCTCTTCGCGCCAAGCCGAAGGGTGAGAACCGCGCCTTGCTGACGGTGGAACGACCGCTGCGCCGCGGCCTGATTTTCGGGCTTACCAATCCCAAAGGCTATCCGGTGGCATTGGCGACGTTCACGGCGCTGCTTGCCGGTTCCGCCAATGCGCTAGAGTTCGATGCGCTGCCGATGCTGCTCGCCGTGTCGCTGGTGGGGTTCCTCGTCGCCGACCTGATTTTGATCGCGATCATCGGCGCGTCCGTCGTGCGCCGCTTCTATCGCCGCCATGAGCTAGCCATTGTCCGGCTCTCCGGCCTTCTGTTCATCGGCTTCGCCGCTCAGGCTGTCTGGCATGCGGCGCCCGGTCTTTTCGGTGTGCGCAAGCCTTGACGTTGGTCAGATTGCCAACCACTTCAAACCTCTCCGTCGGCACGCCGATGCTTTCCAGCGTCCGCCGGTCCTGCATGCGAAAGGAAACCCGATGACTGCAAGCGCTTCGCTTAACCCTGCCCTGGTGAACTGGACCGGACACGAAGGCCTGCCGCGCTTCGATGCGGTGAAGGACGAAGATTTTGCACCCGCCTTCGACGCGGCGCTCGCCGCACACGAAGCGGAAATCGATGCGATTGCCCACAATCCGGAACCGCCGACCTTCGAAAACACGGTCGTCGCCCTCGAAATCGCCGGAGATGAGCTTTCGCGCGTCTCGGCGCTGTTCTGGAATAAGGCCGGCGCCCATACCAACGACGTGATCCAGGCGCTCGAGCGCGAGATCGCGCCGAAGATGTCACGGCATTATTCGAAGATCGGCATGAATCCGGCCCTGTTCAGTCGCATCGATACGCTCTGGGAGAAGCGCGAAGAGCTCGGCCTCGATCTCGAGGCGACGCGCGTTCTCGAGCGCCACTGGAAGGGCTTCGTCAAGTCCG
Source organism: Ensifer sp. IC4062 (assembly GCF_020193575.1). Taxonomy (GTDB): domain Bacteria; phylum Pseudomonadota; class Alphaproteobacteria; order Rhizobiales; family Rhizobiaceae; genus Sinorhizobium. The sequence goes on along the minus strand of NZ_JADYVD010000022.1, from coordinate 78,795 downwards.
GCGCCAAACTCGACAAACCTGAGCAGGAGCGGCTCGCCACCATCAACGAGAAGCTTGCCGGCCTCGGCGCCAAGTTCGGCCAAAACGTGCTTGCCGACGAGAAGAACTGGGCATTGCTGCTTGCGAGCGAGGAGGAACTCGCCGGTCTTCCGGAATTCCTCAGAGACGCCATGGCGGCCGCCGCCCGCGACCGAGGGGAAGATGGCAAATATGCGGTCACCCTGTCGCGCTCGATCATCGAGCCGTTCCTGACGTTCTCCGACAACCGCGAGCTTCGCGAACAGGCGTTCAAGGCTTGGACGGCCCGCGGTGAAAACGGCGGTGAGACCGACAATCTCGGTATTATCGCCGAGACGCTGGCGCTTCGGGCCGAGAAGGCAAGACTGCTCGGCTATGAGAATTTCGCGGCGCTGAAGCTCGACGACACCATGGCAAAGACACCTGACGCCGTGAACGGCCTGCTGATGCAGGTCTGGGAAAAAGCAGTGGTGCGCGCCCGCGAGGAAGAGGCGGACCTTGCCAAGCTCATTGCCGCCGAGGGCCGCAATCACGACGTCATGCCCTGGGATTGGCGCCACTATGCGGAAAAACTGCGCGCCGAAAAGTTCAGCTTCTCGGAAAGCGAGCTGAAGCCCTATCTCCAGCTCGAGAAGATCATCGATGCGTGTTTCGATGTCGCCCATCGCCTCTTCGGCGTGACGGCAACGGAGAAGAAGGGCGTTCCCGCCTATCATCCCGATGTCCGCGTCTTCGAGATCCGCGACGCCTCCGGCAAGCTTGTCGCCCTGTTCCTCGGCGACTACTTCGCCCGCTCCTCCAAGCGCTCCGGCGCCTGGATGAGTTCATTCCAGTCGCAGCACAAGCTGAAACTGAAGAATGGCGATGAGGGTGAAATACCGATTGTCTACAATGTCTGCAACTTCGCGAAGCCCGCTGACGGCAAGCCGGCACTGCTGTCGATCGATGACGCGCGCACGCTGTTCCACGAGTTCGGCCATGCGCTTCACGGCATGCTCTCCAACGTCACCTACCCTTCCGTCTCCGGGACCGGCGTTCCGCGCGATTTCGTCGAGCTGCCTTCGCAGCTTTACGAGCATTGGCTGACGGTGCCGGATATCCTGAGGACCTATGCGGTGCACTATCAGACCGGCGAGCCCATGCCTCAGGACCTGCTCGACAAGGTGTTGGCGGCGAGAACTTTCAATTCCGGCTTCGCCACCGTCGAATTCACCTCTTCCGCGCTGGTCGACATGGCCTACCACACGGCGGAAACCACTGCCGAGCCGATGGCGCTGGAAGCGGCGACGCTGGACAAGATCGGCATGCCCAAATCGATCGTCATGCGCCACCGCAGCCCGCACTTCCTGCACGTCTTCTCCGGCGATGGTTATTCCGCCGGCTACTATTCCTACATGTGGTCGGAGGTGCTCGACGCCGACGCCTTCGCCGCCTTCGAGGAGACCGGCAATCCGTTCGATCCGCAGACTGCGCGGAAGCTCAAGGACAACATCTATTCGGTCGGCGGCGCCGTTGACCCGGAGGATGCCTACAAAGCTTTCCGTGGCAAGCTGCCGAATCCGGACGCGATGCTGAAGAAGAAGGGACTGGAGGCTGTAGCGCCGCCCTCGCCCGCCACTTAGATCACAATGATCTTAGGCCAAATCGACCCAAGATCATAAACGTGGTCAGTTCAAATACGTCAGAGCGGGAGGCGGGCGGAATTCCGCCTGCACTTTCCACATCGCGCCCTAGTTCGCCTGTTCGACGCCGAGGACGGCGAGAAAATACCGCATCCGCGCAGCGGCCAGCTCCGGCCTGTCGAGCACATTGGCTTGGTCGGCGAGGCGGAAGACGTCGGTATAGTGCAGGAGCCCACGGGCGGACTGCAGGCCGGCCGGCAGGGTGAAGTGGCGCTGGTGGCCGTTCAGCCAAGCGAGGAAGACGACGCCGGCCTTGTAGTACTGTGTCGGCGCCTCGAAGATCTTGCGCGACAAGGGCACCGTCGGCTCGATTACGCCGCGGAAGGTTGTGAGGTCGCCATCTGCCAAGGCAGCAAGCGCTTTCGAAGCCGAGGGCGCCACGGCGTCGAAGATGCCCAGCAGCGCGTGGCTATATTTCTGACCGTCCCCCTCGATCAGCTCAGCGTAGTTGAAATCGTCGCCGGTAAAGCAGAGCACGCCGTCCGGAAGGCCATTGCGCAGCGCCACTTCCTTGGCGTTGTCGAGCAACGATATCTTGATGCCTTCGACCTTGGCACTGTTCTCGGAGATAATCGACAGTACCGTTTCCAACGCTTCCTCGAAATTCTCCGATCCCCAGTATCCCCTTAGCTGCGGGTCGAACATGTCGCCGAGCCAGTGCAGCACCACCTTGTCCTTCGCTTGGCGCAGGATATGGCCGTAGACACGGCGGTAGTCGTCGGCCGATCGTGCAATGCGGGCCAGAGCACGGCTCGCCATCATAATCGCCCGGCCGCCCTCACCCTCGACGAATCCGATCTGCTCCTCATAGGCGGAAATAACATCCTCGATCGAGCGCGCCGCGTCGGGAAAAAGATGGTCGGTGCCGGCGCCGCAGGCGAGATCGGCGCCCGGAACGCTCTTCGCCTCGGCGAGCGAACGACGGATCAGCTCCTGCGCGTCCGGCCAGGCAAGACCCATGCCCCGCTGGGCGGTGTCCATCGCCTCGGCGATCTTGAAACCAAAGCTCCAGAGGTGTTGGCGAAATGCCATCGTCGCTTCCCAGTCGATAGCCGGCCTTCCCCAAGGATCGCTGTCATGCAGCGGATCGGAAACGACATGCGCGGCCGCATAGGCGATGCGGTTGAAAGTCGGCACCGTGCCAGGCCGGGTGATCGGCGTTCCCTGGAGTTTGTAGTGTTCGAGCGAGCCGTCTTGGCGCGGCAGGAGCAGGCTGGTCATGAGCGGGTATCCTCCTCAGGTTTGCGCTATGGAATAATTTAGAACGTTCCAAATTTCAAGTTCGAAAATCATCCGCCGCATCTGTTCGCGATCGTTTTAGGTCTCTTCAAAGATCCACCGCCTTTCGTGGCGGAAGGGCCGATATTCAGCTTAAACAGCGGAATAATCGACAGTATTTCTGATGCTTGCCCTGTTGCCCGGCTCTCTAGGGGCACGTGCAGGCCGTCAAAAAAGTGAGCGAAAGCCTCTTGACGATATTGGAACGTTCCAATTATTAAGAACGAAAGAGTGAAATGCCGGTCGGGAGGATATCGATGGCAAAGGAACGGGTGACGGTTATCGACATTGCGCGCGCCGCCGGCGTGTCGAAGTCGACCGTCTCGCTCGTCCTCCAGGGCAGCTCGCTCGTCAACGAGGCGACGCGGGCCAAGGTAAACGCGGTAATCCGCGAGCTTGGCTATGTTTACAATCGCAGCGCTGCCAACCTGCGCCAGGCGAAATCGAAGATCATCGGGATTGTCGTCAACGACCTGACCAACAGCTTCTTCGCTGAGCTCGCCGTCGGCGTCGACGCAGTTGTGCAGTCGGCGGGCTTCGTGCAATTCCTTGCCAATACCGGCGAGAAGAGCGAGCGTCAGCGCGAGGTTATCGCCTCGATGCGCGAGCACGGCGTGTCGGGGCTCATCATATCGCCTGCACGCGGAACGGAAGCCGCCGATCTCGCGCCGCTTGTCGAGAGCGGCATTCCCGTGGTGCTCGTCGTGCGCGACATTGCCAGGGCGGGCGTTTCATCGCTGATCTCGGACAATCGGGCCGGGGCGCTCGCGGCGGTCCGCCACCTGATTGCCCGCGGCCATCGCCGCATCGCCTTTCTCGGCGGCTTTGCCGACACTGCCGTCTTCGAGGCGCGCATGCGCGGCTATCGCGACGCACTCCGCGAGGCGGGTCTTAACGCGGGAGATGACCTCGTCATTGGCTCCGCGCCGTCGCGCGCCGGCGGCGTGACTGCGATCGAACAGGCGATGATGCTGGAGGATCGGCCGACCGCGGCGCTCTGCTTCAACGATGCCGTTGCCTTCGGGGTTTGCGACGGATTGCGGGCGCGACGACTGGAGCCGGGCGCGGATTTTGCCGTGATCGGCTTCGACGACGTGATCGAGGCGAAGACGGCCGTGCCGGCGCTCACTACGGTCTCCGTGGATCCGCAGGGCATGGGCGAGCGTGCGGCGGAACTGCTGTTGAAGCAGATCAAGGCGGGTCGCGCGGAACCGGAGGCAATTGTCGGTCCAGTGCGGCTCGTCATTCGCCAGAGCTGTGGGTCTGCCGTCGAGCGCAGAGCGAAGGAGGTTTCGTGATGATTCGCTGGGGATTGATCGGTGCGAGCACGATCGCGCACGAATGGGTGATCGGCGCCATCCGCGCTGCGGGCGGAGAGGCCGTCTCGGTGATGAGCTCCAGCGAAGAGCGCGGGAAGGCCTATGCGGCGGAAAACGGCATCGCCAAGGCCTTCACCAGCGTCGCTGACCTCGTCGGCGATCCGGACGTCGATGCCGTCTACATCTCCACCACCAACGAACTGCATCACGACCAGGCGCTGGCGGCAATCCGCGCCGGAAAGCATGTTCTCTGCGAGAAGCCGTTGGCGATGAATCTCAATGACGCCTGCGAAATGGTGCTGACGGCTTGCGAGGCCGGCGTCGTTCTCGGCACGAACCACCACTTGCGCAATGCCGCGACCCATCGCGCCATGCGCGATGCGATCGCCGCCGGCAGGATCGGCCGACCGATTGCGGCGCGTGTCTTTCATGCCGTCTTTCTGCCGCCGCATCTCCAGGGCTGGCGGCTCGACAGACCGGAAGCGGGCGGCGGCGTCATCCTCGACATCACCGTGCACGACGCCGACACGTTGCGCTTCATCTTGAACGACGACCCGATTGAGGCGGTGGCGATCAGCCATAGCGCCGGGATGGGCAAGGAGGGGCTCGAGGACGGTGTGATGGGGGTCCTGCGCTTCCGTTCGGGTGTCATTGCCCAGTTCCACGATGCTTTCACGACGAAATATGCCGAGACCGGGCTCGAAGTGCATGGCACCGAAGGGTCGCTGATCGGCCGCAACGTGATGACGCAGCGACCGGTCGGTACCGTCGTGCTGCGCAACGAGGAGGGCGAGAGCGAACTGCCGCTCGATCACAGCAATCTCTACGAAGCGGCGCTTTCCGCTTTCCATGCGGCAATCGAAGGCAAGGGCGCCCCCTCCGCCACCGGCGAAGACGGCGTTTGGTCGTTGGCGACCGGTCTGGCGGTGCTGAAGGCGGCGGCGACGGGCACGGCCGCGGCAATCGAAACGGGGCTTTGAATTCCATGAACAAACACGTTTCACCGGCGGAAGCGGCCGCTCTGATACCGGACGGCGCCGTCGTCTCCATCTCTTCCTCGAGCGGCCTCGGCTGCCCGGACCTGATGCTGAAGGCGATCGGCGAGCGTTTCAATGCGACCGGCCATCCGCGTGACCTGACGACGCTGCATCCGATCGCAGCCGGTGACATGAGCGGCATCAAGGGCGTCGACTACATCGCCAAGAAGGGCTTGCTGAAAAAGATCATCGGCGGATCCTACCCCTCCGGTCCGTCGAGCGCGGAGCCGCCGCTGATCTGGCAGATGATCGGGGCCAACGAAGTGGCGGCCTACAACATTCCTTCCGGCATTCTCTTCGACATGCATCGCGAAGCGGCGGCGAAACGCCCGGGCGTTATGACCAAGGTCGGGCTCGACACGTTCGTCGACCCGTCGCGCGAAGGCTGCGCCATGAACGCGCCCGCCGCTGCAGAGCCGGTAGTGAAGAAGATCGCCTTCGAGGGCGAGGACTGGCTTTATTTCAAGGCTATCGCACCGCAAGTAGCAATCATCCGGGCTACGACCGCGGACGAGCGCGGCAATCTCACTTACGAACACGAAGGCGCCTATCTCGGCGGACTCGATCAGGCGCTCGCGGCCCGCAACAACGGCGGCATCGTGATTGCCCAGGTCAAACGCATCACCAAAGAAGGCTCGCTTAAGCCCCATGATGTGCGCGTCCCGGGCGTGCTGGTCGACTATGTGATCGTCGATCCCGACCAGAAGCAGACGACGCAGACGCTTTACGATCCCGCCATCTCCGGCGAGATCTTCCGCCCGCTCGACAGCTTCCGCGTTCCCGAATTCAGCATCCAGAAGGTGATCGCCCGCCGCGTCGCGCAGGAGCTCGAAACGGGGAGTGCGGTCAATCTCGGTTTCGGCATCTCCGCCAATGTGCCGCGGATCCTGCTGGAAGAAGGCCTGCATGGTGCGGTCACCTGGGTGATCGAGCAGGGAGCGGTTGGCGGTGTGCCGCTCCTCGACTTCGCCTTTGGCTGCGCGTCGAATGCTGACGCCTTCATGCCGTCGCCCTATCAGTTCACTTATTTCCAAGGCGCGGGCTTCGATGCCTCGCTGCTTTCCTTCCTGGAAATCGACCGCACCGGATCGGTCAACGTGTCGAAGCTCAGCTTCCGGCCGCATGTGACCGCGGGCGCGGGCGGTTTTGTCGACATCACGGCGCGGGCGAAGAAGATCGTCTTCTCCGGCATGTTCAATGCCGGCGCGAAACTCTCGGTCGCCGACGGCAAGCTTGTCATCGAAAGGGAAGGCAAGCTGAAGAAGCTCGTCAATGCGGTCGAGCACGTCACCTTCTCCGGCCGCCGGGCAGTCGAGCAGGGGCAGGACGTCACCTATGTGACCGAGCGCTCAGTGATGAAGCTGACGCCCGACGGCATCGTGCTCACCGAAATCGCGCCCGGCGCGGACCTGCAAGAACATATCCTCGACCAATCGGAATTTCCGCTTATCGTTTCCGACCGGCTGAAGCAGATGGATAGCGCGCTATTCAACGAGGCGCCGCTCGGTCTGACTCTGCCGGCGAGGGCCGCGCGGAAAATTGCGGGAGGCGCGCATGGCTGACGAACGCATCCGGGTCGACGTCGAAGGCGCGGTCGCCATCATGACCGTGTCGAGATCCCAAAAGCTCAATGCCTTCGACATCGATATGTTGAAGGCGCTCGCTGCCGCCTGCGACGCGGTCGAGGCGAACCGCGATGTGCGCGTCGCCATCCTGACCGGGGAGGGCAAGGCTTTTTCCGCCGGTGGCGATATCAAGGCCTGGGGCGGCATGGATGCCGCGGCATTCGGCCATGACTGGGTGCGCTTTGGCCACCGCGTGTTCGAGCGGCTGGCGACGTTGCGCATGCCGGTGATCGCGGCGCTCAACGGTCATGCGCTCGGCGGCGGCCTGGAACTGGCAGCGGCGGCCGACATCCGCATCGCTGAACTCCAGGTGAAGATCGGCCTTCCCGAAACGAGCCTCGGGATGGTGCCTGGCTGGTCCGGCACGCAGCGTCTGGTCTCCCGCTTCGGTGCGCAGATCGTGCGGCGCATGGTGCTCGGCGGCGAGATGTTTACCGCCGAGGAGGCGAGGGACGAAGGACTGGTCGATGCGGTGGTCGAGACCGGCACGGTCATGGCTGCGGCCCGAGACTATGCCACTCGCATTGCAGGCCGCGGGCCGGCGGCGCTCGAGATATCGAAACTGATGATCGCCTCGGCGAATGGCGAGGACAAGGGTGCGGCGGTCGAGGCACTCGGCTCGATCCTTGTCGCCAAGACTGGCGATCTCAAGGAGGGCGTCGCGGCCTTCAGCGAAAAGCGCGAGGCGCGCTTCAAGGGAGAATGGTGATGACGGTTCTGGTGAAACCTAAGGCGCTCGGCGACTACAAGATCCGCGAATTCCGGATGCTGATCGACGGAAAGTGGGTCGATGGCGCCGAAGGCCGCATGATCGAGCGGGTTGCGCCTGGCCACGGCGTGACCGTCAGCCGTTACCAGGCGGCGACGAAGATCGATGCCGAACGCGCGATCGCGGCGGCAAGGCGCGCCTTCGACGACGGTCCCTGGCCGCGCATGACCGCGTCGGAGCGGTCACTGATCCTGCTGCGCGCCGCCGACATGATCGCCGCGCGTGCCGATGAGCTCGCTTTTCTCGATGCGATCGAATCAGGCAAGCCGATCAGCCAGGCGAAGGGCGAATTGGCAGGCGCTGCAGATATCTGGCGTTATGCCGCAGCGCTTGCCCGTGATCTTTCCGGCGAAAGCTACAATACGCTCGGCGACGGTACGCTCGGGGTCGTGTTGCGCGAGGCGATCGGCGTCGTCTCGATCATCACGCCTTGGAATTTCCCGTTCCTGATCGTCAGTCAGAAGCTGCCGTTCGCGCTTGCTGCCGGCTGCACGACCGTGGTGAAGCCGTCGGAGCTCACTTCGGGTTCGACGCTCGTGCTTGGCGAGATTCTGGAAGCCGCTGGCGTGCCGGCGGGTGTGGTCAATATCATCGTTGGCACGGGCCCGGAGGCCGGTGCGCCGCTGACGAGCCATCCGGACGTCGACATGGTCTCGTTTACGGGCTCGACCGGCGTCGGCCGGCTCACCATGGCGAACGCCGCGCAGACCTTGAAGAAGGTCTCGCTCGAACTCGGCGGCAAGAACCCGCAGATCGTCTTCCCGGACGCCAATCTCGACGAATTCATCGATGCCGCCGTCTTCGGCGCCTATTTCAATGCAGGCGAATGCTGCAATGCCGGTTCCCGGCTAATCCTTCATCGCGATATCGCCGACGAGGTCACGGCCCGCATCGCGGCACTTTCGGCCAAGGTGAAGGTCGGCGATCCCCTTGATCCCGAAACGCAGGTTGGAGCGATCATCACGCCGCAGCATCTCGAAAAGATTGCCAGCTATGTTTCTGCCGCTTCCAGCGACGGCGCGACTGTCGCCCACGGCGGTGCGGCACTCGATCTCGGCATGGGGCAGTTCATGGCACCGACCATCCTCTCTTCCGTGAGGGCGGAAATGGCGGTCGCCCGCGAGGAGGTGTTCGGCCCGGTTCTGTCCGTGCTCACCTTCGAGACGACGGAGGAGGCGATCAAGATCGCCAACTCCATCGACTACGGTCTTTCGGCCGGCGTCTGGAGCCGCGATTTCGATACCTGCCTCACCATCGGAAGGCGCGTGCGCGCCGGCACCATCTGGATGAACACCTTCATGGACGGCGCATCGGAACTGCCCTTCGGCGGCTACCGGCAGTCAGGCCTCGGGCGAGAACTCGGACGTCATGCGGTCGAGGACTATACCGAGACCAAGACGCTCAACATGCACATAGGCCAGCGCACCAACTGGTGGATGCCGCGCTGAGGCCGGATTGGGAGGAGAACTGAACATGCAGACGCGGACGGCAAGCGCGGAGAGGATCGGGACGAAATTTTCGCACTCCCGTGCCCGCCCGTCTGCCGCGCCGGCTTCAGTCTGCCGCGCTCACCGGTTGCGTCTCGAAGGGAAGATCGGGTTTCAGCAACAACTGCAGTTCGTTGAACTCGGTGCTGCCGGCAATGCGGCGCAGGAGGATGCGGCCCATATGCTCGCCGGTCGCGGTCAGGTCTTCGTAGATCGTACCGACGCGCGGCTGGATCGCGCTCAGCAACTGCGAGGTCTGCTTGGCGACGATGTCGTATTCGAGCCCAAGCGTCAGGCCGCAGTCAGTCATGCCGGTAATCGTCGCGAGTGCGCAGACTTCGCCGCCACAGATGAAGCCGTCCGGCGAATCCTTCTCGGCGTACCGCCGGCGGATGCGGTCGCGGATCGCGCCAGCCGGGCTGTCGAGATCGATGTCGGAAAGGATCTCATAGGCACAGCCGGCCTCGCGCACCGCAGTCATGAAGCCGTGCTGGATATGGCCGGCGAAGGTGTAGCCTGCCGGGCCGCTGATCAGCGCCAGCCTGCGCCGTCCCTTGGCAATCAGTTGACGCGTCGCTTCGCAGGCGAAGGTGAAATTGTCGTAGTCGACGAAGGGATGCGCCGTCGCGAGTTCGGTGCGGCCGTGCGTGACGAAAGGGAAGCCGTTTTCGGAGAGCAGCATGACCCGGGGATCGAGCGGTTCGGTGCGCGAGAAGATCAAGCCGTCCGCCATGCTGTTGCGGATGATGTAGTTGATCGCATCGATGTTCGCGGAATTCAGGAAATTCGGCATGACGATCAGGTGATAGGGCGTGCCCTGCAGCGCCTTGGCGATGCCGGCCATCACGGAGGTTCCGTATCCAAGGATTTCCTCATGGGGCTCGAGCAGCACCGCGATGACATTGGTGCGGCCCGTTTTCAAGCGTTGGGCCGCACGATCCGGCGAGTAACCGATGTCAAGCGCCACCTGGCGAACGCGGTTGCGCGTCTCGATCGAGATTTGCGGGGCATTGGCGAGCGCCCGCGACACCGTGGTGACCGCAAGGCCGGTAATGTCCGCTATGGTGCGCAGGGTCGGCTTGCCGCGACTGTTTGCCGGGCCGGTGGCGGAACTGACGGGTTTGGAGCGAGCGGCCAAGGATTCCTTCCTGCGAACGATCAAGAGCGGTTTTGTAACGTGACGCGAACCATTAGGCAATCGTATGATGAAAACGTTTTAAATGGATCGAAGGAGCCAGATTTGTTGCGTTGCACCATGTCGGCGATGCCGTATAATCGAACAAATTCAGGCAGTTTGGGTGGCAAAGCCCTAGAGAGGGCTTGTGCGCTTGACTTGGCGGTATTTGTAACGTTTTAAATTGGCCGGGCGGCGCATGCCCGCAGGCCCATTGCCGTCCGGGGAGAACGGGCGGCGTTCAAATAAAGCGGGAGGAGATTTCCGCTTCAGTAACTTGCAAACGGGAGGATAACGATGCGCAAGTTGATGACGACGACGGCTGTTGCAGCACTGATGTTGGCGGCGACGGCCGTCCGCGCAGCAGACAACGTGGAAGTGTTGCACTGGTGGACGTCCGGCGGCGAGGCTGCGGCACTCGACGTTCTGAAAAAGGACCTGGAAGGCAAGGGCATCGGCTGGACCGATATGCCGGTCGCCGGCGGTGGCGGCACGGAAGCCATGACCGTGCTTCGCGCCCGCGTCACCGCTGGTAACGCTCCGACCGCAGTGCAGATGCTCGGCTTCGACATTCTCGATTGGGCTAAGGAAGGTGCGCTCGGCAACCTCGACGAGATCGCCGGCAAGGAAGGCTGGGACAAGGTCGTTCCGTCCGCGCTGCAGCAATTCTCGAAATATGACGGCCACTGGATCGCCGCCCCGGTCAACGTCCATTCGACGAACTGGGTGTGGATCAACAAAGCCGCCCTCGACAAGGCCGGCGGCAAGGAGCCGACGAACTGGGACGAGCTGATCGCGCTGCTCGACAAGTTCAAGGAGCAGGGCATTACGCCAGTCGCTCACGGTGGCCAGCCCTGGCAGGATGCGACGATCTTCGATGCCGTCGTGCTCTCGCTCGGCAACGACTTCTACAAGCAGTCCTTCATCGACCTCGACCCGGCAGCGCTCGGCGGCGAAAAGATGAAGGAAGCCTTCGACCGCATGACGAAGCTCCGTTCCTATGTCGACGACAACTTCTCCGGCCGCGACTGGAATCTTGCTTCGGCAATGGTCATCGAGAACAAGGCCGGCCTACAGTTCATGGGCGACTGGGCGAAGGGCGAATTCCTGAAGGCGAAGAAGGTGCCGGGCACCGATTTCGTCTGCATCCGCTTCCCGGGAACGCAGGGCTCCGTCACCTTCAACTCCGACCAGTTCGCGATGTTCAAGGTCTCGGACGACAAGGTTCCGGCTCAGCTGCAGATGGCTTCCGCCATCGAAAGCCCGACCTTCCAGTCGGCTTTCAACGTGGTCAAGGGTTCCGTTCCGGCCCGCACCGACGTTCCGGACACCGACTTCGACGCTTGCGGCAAGAAAGGGATCAAGGATCTCGCCGAAGCCAACGCCAACGGCACGCTCTACGGCTCCATGGCTCATGGCCATGCCAACCCGGCCGCCGTCAAGAACGCGATCTACGACGTCGTGACCCGCCAGTTCAACGGCGAGCTCAGCTCGGAAGACGCGGTGAAGGAACTTGCCGCTGCGGTCGAGGCCGCGAAGTAACGGGCCTGTTTGCCCGGTCCGGGATGCTCGCGAGCATCCCGGACACCGTTACGGAAATGAAAGCGTCTTCGAAGCGCCGCGCCACCGCGGACGCAAGGAGAGGTTTTGAGACTTCAAACCTGCGCATGATGCCGGCGGGGTATCCTGCGCCAGAACTGGTGAACGACCATGGATAGCCGCAGCCGGTTGCAGGAACTGGTGCCCAAGCTGGTACTGGCGCCGAGCTTCCTTATCGTCCTGATCTTTGTGTACGGCTTCATAGCCTATACCGGCTTCCTGTCGATGACGGACAGCAAGATGTTGCCGTCCTACAATTTCGTCGGCTTAAGCAATTTTGCGAAGCTGTGGGCTTTGCCGCATTGGTGGCGAGCGGTCAGTAATCTGGCGATCTTCGCGTCGCTCTACATCGTCATCTGCTCGGTGCTCGGCCTCGCACTCGCCATCCTGCTCGACCAAAAGATCCGGGCGGAAGGCTTTCTCAGGCCGATCTACCTCTACCCGATGGCGCTTTCCTTCATCGTCACCGGAACGGCCTGGAAGTGGTTCCTCGATCCCGGCATCGGTCTCGAGAACACGATGCATCTCTGGGGCTGGGAAAGCTTCTCCTTCAACTGGATCAAGGACCGCAACTTTGCGATCTATTGCGTCGTTATCGCCGCGGTCTGGCAGTCGACCGGCTTCATCATGGCGATGTTCCTTGCAGGCCTGCGCGGCGTCGACAACGAGATCATCAAGGCCGCGCAGATCGACGGTGCGACGACCATCACCATCTATCGTCGGATCATCATTCCGCTGATGCGGCCAGTCTTCCTTTCGGCCTTCGTCGTCCTCGCCCACCTCGCGATCAAGGCCTATGACCTGATCATCGCCTTGACCGGTGGCGGCCCGGGGCAGGCGACCGAACTGCCGGCGACCTTCATGTATTCCTACACCTTCACCCGCAACCAGATGGGCATCGGCGCATCCTCCGCCATCATCATGCTGATCATGATCTTCTCGATCATCATTCCCTACCTCTATTCCGAAATCCGGGGAGGAAAACGCTGATGCGCGCGCCCAGTCCAGACAATGTCATCTCGCACAACCGCCTGACGCGGGCATTGATCTACACGGCGCTGATCATCTTCGCGCTCTATTCATTGCTGCCGCTCTACGTGATGGTGGTGAATTCGCTGAAGCCCCTTGATGAGATCCGCCAGGGCGGCATGTTGAACCTGCCGCAGACCTGGACGGTCGAGCCCTGGCTCTCAGCCTGGTCGACGGCGCAGATCGGCGTACAGCCGACCGGCCTTCGACCCTTCTTCATCAACTCGATCCTGATGGTGGTTCCGGCCGTCGCGATCTCGACCATCATCGGCGCGCTCAACGGCTACGTGCTGACCAAATGGCGCTTCCCGGGTGCCAATATCTTCTTCGGCATGCTGCTGCTCTCCTGCTTCATCCCGTTTCAGATCGTGCTGATCCCGATGGCGCGCATCCTCGGTGTCCTCAGCCTTGCGGGGTCGATCTGGGGGCTGATCCTCGTGCATGTGGTCTATGGCATCGGTTTTACGACGCTCTATTTCCGCAACTACTACGAGGCCTTCCCGACCGAGCTGGTGCGCGCGGCGCAGATTGATGGCGCCAGCTTCTTCCAGATCTTCCGGCGGATCATGCTGCCGTCCTCCGGCCCGATCATCGTCGTCTCGGTTATCTGGCAGTTCACCAACATCTGGAACGACTTCCTGTTCGGCGCCTCGTTCTCGGGCCCCTTCTCGACGCCGATGACGGTCGCGCTCAACAACCTCGTAAGCTCGTCGACCGGCGTCAAGGAATACAACGTTCACTTCGCAGGCGCGATTCTCGCCGCCCTGCCAACGCTCATCGTCTACATCGTGTCCGGCCGCTACTTCGTCCGCGGGCTGATGTCCGGTGCCGTGAAAGGATAAGCTCATGTCATTCTTGAAAATCAGCAACCTGCGCAAGTCCTACGGCTCACTGGAGATTCTCAAGGACATCAATATCGAGATCGAAAGGGGCGGATTCCTCGTGCTCGTCGGCCCGTCAGGCTGCGGCAAGTCGACCCTCTTGAACACGATCGCGGGCCTGGAGCCGATCACCTCCGGCGACATCGCCATCAACGGCCGGTCGGTCTCGGGGCTGCACCCGTCGAAGCGTGACATCGCGATGGTGTTCCAGTCCTACGCGCTCTATCCCAACATGACGGTCGCCGGAAACATCGCTTTCGGCATGGAAATCCGCGGCGTGCCGAAGGAAGAGCGCGAGAAGGCGATCAAGCAGGTCGCCGACATGCTGCAGATCGGCCACCTGCTCGACCGCAAGCCGAGCCAGCTCTCCGGCGGCCAGCGGCAGCGCGTCGCCATGGGGCGGGCGCTGGTGCGCAATCCGCAGGTCTTCCTCTTCGACGAACCGCTGTCGAACCTCGACGCGAAGCTGCGCGTCGACATGCGAACCGAGATAAAGCGGCTGCACAACCGCATGAAGACGACGATCGTCTACGTGACGCACGACCAGATCGAGGCGATGACGCTCGCCACGAAGATAGCCGTCTTGCGGGACGGCGTGCTGCAGCAGTTCGGAACGCCGGCCGAGATCTACAACAACCCCGCCAACATGTTCGTTGCCGATTTCATGGGATCGCCGGCGATGAACCTGTTGAAGGGCCGGATCGAGACCGTTGGAGCGGACGTCGCTGTGACGCTGGAGCGCCCGAACAGCGAGCCCCTGAAGCTTGCAGTGCCCCATAACGGCACGCTTTCCGCCTATGCCGGCAAGGAAGTGGTGTTCGGCATTCGTCCGGAAGCGCTGACCGATCCGGACGGCGCCGACCGCAATGCCAAGTTTGTCGCCGAGGGCGACTGCCTGATCGAAGTGGTCGAGCCGGCCGGCTCCGACACCTTCGCGGTCACCCGCCTCGGCGGCAAGGAGATCGTCGCCCGCCTCCGCGCCGACGCGCGCATCGCGCCGGGTCAAACGTCGCGGCTCGCCTTCAACCTCGACAAGGCGGTGTTCTTCGACCCGCAGAGCGAGATGCGGATCGCATGAGCATGAGCCAACCGGATATTGTCATCGTCGGATCTGGAATCGGCGGCGCGACCGTCGCGGCGGGCCTTGCCCCGTCGGGCGCCGAGATCCTGATCCTCGAGGCGGGCGTTCACATCGAGGACCGTCCGGAAAACCGGGACCAGCGGGCGATCTTCCAGCGCGGCCACTTCCGACCGAAAGAGACCTGGTACGAGGTAGGCGGTCTCGGCTTCAACCCGGGCAACTACTACAATGTCGGGGGCAACTCCAAGTTCTACGGCGCGGTACTCACCCGTTACCGCCGCGAGGATTTTGAGGAGATGCAGCATCTCGACGGCGTCTCCCCCGCGTGGCCGTTTCCTTACGAAGAGCTGGAGCCGTGGTATTCCAAGGCGGAGGAGCTCTATCAGGTGCGGGGCGTCCTCGGCGAGGACCCGACCGAGCCCGCGCATTCAAGCGCCTACAGCTACCGCCCCGTCCCGGACGAGCCGGCGATCGCCAAGGTTCGCAAGCGTCTGGCAGAGATTGGGCTTCACCCCTATTCGCTGCCGCTCGGCGTCGATATCGAGCGTTGGCTCGCCAAGGCGAAGACGCCCTGGGACGCACATCCAAACAGCTTCGACGGCAAGATGGATGCCGAGACCGCCGCGCTGACGACTGCGCTGGAATACCCGAATGTCAGGTTGCAGATCGGTTCGCGTGTCACCCGGCTGGCGACGGCGCCAGACGGAAGGGCGATCGAGACGGTTCACTATATCAAGGACGGAGCGGAGCACAGCGTTTCGCCGAAGCTGGTCATCCTCTCGGCGGGGGCGGTACAATCGGCCGTGCTGCTGTTGCGCTCGGCCGACAACCGCAATCCGGCCGGGCTCGCAAACCGATCCGACCAGGTGGGCCGTAATTTCATGAACCACAATTCGAGTGCGGTGATTGCGCTCAGCCCCTGGTATCGCAACGATTCTGTCTATCAGAAGACTTTCGGCCTCAATGATTTCTATCTCTCGGACGGGGCGGGCGGGCCGCCGCTCGGCAACATCCAGCTTCTCGGCCGGGTGTCGGGCGCGATCCTGAAGGCGAACATGCCGGCCGTGCCGGAATGGCTGCTGAACCAGATCTCGGCCCGCGGCATCGACTTCTACGCCATGAGCGAGGATCTGCCTTCGCCGGACAGCCGCGTGATGGTCGACGGCGACCGCATCGTGCTCCAATGGGTCCGCACCAACTGGCAGGCGCATCTCGATCTCGTCGCCAAGTTGAAGACAGTGTTGAAAAAGGCCGGCTTTCCGGTCGTGCTGGCGCGCGCTTTCGACAAGCGCACGCCGTCGCATCAGTGCGGCACCGTCAGGATCGGCAAGGACCCGAATGAGGCGCCGCTCGATATTTATTGCCGCGCCTTCGATCATCCGAATCTTTTCGTCGTCGACGCCGGCTTCCTGCCGACTTCCGCAGCCGTAAACCCGGCACTGACGGTCGCGGCGCAGGCGCTGCGCGTCGCCGATTACGTTGTTAAAGAGGACCTTCGGTCATGACGGAGAAAGCACGTCCCGTCGCGATCGTCACCGGCGGCCGACGCGGCATCGGCCTCGGCATCGCCCGGGCACTGGCGGCAGGCGGCTTCGACATCGCCATCACGGGGATCGGTGATGCCGATGGTGTAGCACCCGTGCTCGCCGAGCTCGGTACTCTTGGTGCCCGCGCGATCTTTCTTCAGGCCGATCTTGCCGACCTCGCCACCCACCAGGCGACAGTGGACGCGGTCATCGAGGCGTTGGGCAACATCGATTGCCTCGTCAACAATGCCGGGATCGCTTCCGTCGTGCGCGGCGATTTCCTCGATCTGAAGCCGGAGAATTTCGACGCGATCGTCGGCATCAACCTGCGCGGCACGGTTTTTTTCACCCAGGCAGTGTTGAATGCAATGCTCGGGACAAAGGCTGACTGCCCGCGCTCCGTCATCAACATCACCTCGGTATCGGCCGCGATGACCTCACCCGAGCGGCTCGACTATTGCATGAGCAAGGCGGGACTTGCCGCCTTCAGCCAAGGCCTGGCGCTAAGATTGGCCGGGACCGGCATCTCTGTCTTCGAGGTTCGACCCGGCATCATCCGCTCGGATATGACCGCCGCCGTCTCCGGCAAATACGATGCCCTGATTGCGGATGGGCTGGTTCCGATGCGGCGATGGGGAGAGCCCGACGACATCGGCAGGATCGTCGCCGGGCTTGCCGGCGGGCAGTTCGGTTTCGCCACGGGGTCGGTCATCCAGGCCGACGGTGGACTGTCGATCAGCCGTCTTTGAAGGAGCGGTGCCGAGAGACGCCTCGCATCGCAAGGCGGCCCAGCGGCGTTTGGTGCGCCTGTGACTTGGAACGATCCAAATTGCCGGTGCTGGAGGGAAATAGCGAATGACTTACGACTACATCATCACCGGCGCCGGCCCCGCAGGCTGTGTTCTTGCCAACCGGCTGAGCGAGGACCCGACCGTCAAGGTGCTGCTGCTCGAAGCCGGCGGCGGCGACTGGAACCCGCTGTTCCACATGCCGGCCGGCTTCGCCAAGATGACCAAGGGCGTTGCGAGTTGGGGCTGGCATACGGTGCCGCAGATGCACATGAAGGGCAGGGTGCTGCGCTATACGCAAGCGAAGGTGATCGGCGGTGGCTCCTCGATCAATGCGCAGCTCTATACCCGCGGCAACGCCGTCGACTACGATCTCTGGGCGCGCGAAGACGGCTGCACCGGCTGGGACTATCGCAGCGTGCTGCCCTATTTCAAGCGCGCCGAGGATAATCAGCGCTTTGCCGATGATTATCATTCCTATGGCGGGCCGCTCGGCGTGTCGATGCCGGTCTCGGCGCTGCCGATCTGCGACGCCTATATCCGCGCCGGGCAGGAACTTGGCATTCCCTACAATCACGATTTCAACGGGAAACAGCAGGCGGGCGTCGGCTTCTATCAACTGACACAACGCAACCGCCGGCGCTCGTCCGCTTCGCTTGCCTATCTGTCGCCGATCAAGGACCGAAAAAACCTGACGGTGCGTACCGGTGCCCGCGTCGCCCGCATCGTGCTCGAGGGTAGCCGAGCGGTCGGCGTCGAAGTGGTGACGGTCAAGGGGAGCGAGACAATCCGCGCGGACCGCGAGGTGCTCGTCTCTTCTGGCGCCATCGGCTCGCCGAAACTCCTCTTGCAATCCGGCATCGGTCCGGCTGACCATCTCCGCGCAGTCGGTGTCGACGTCCGCCACGATCTCCCCGGTGTCGGCGGCAACCTGCAGGACCATCTCGATCTCTTCGTGATCTCGGAATGCACCGGCGATCACACCTATGACAACGTCGCCAGACTGCACCGCACACTCTGGGCGGGCCTTGAATATGTGCTCTTCCGCACCGGTCCCGTCGCCTCCTCGCTCTTTGAGACCGGCGGTTTCTGGTATGCCGATCCTGATGCACGCTCGCCGGACATCCAGTTCCATCTCGGTCTCGGGTCCGGCATCGAGGCCGGTGTCGCGCGCCTCAAGAACGCCGGCGTGACGCTGAATTCCGCTTATCTGCATCCCCGCTCGCGCGGCACAGTCCGGCTTTCATCTTCTGATCCGGCCGCCGCTCCGCTTATCGACCCGAACTATTGGGAGGATCCGCACGACCGCAAGATGTCGCTCGAAGGCCTTAGGATCGCCCGCGAAATCATGCAGCAGGCCGCGCTGAAGCCCTATGTACTCGCCGAACGTTTGCCGGGTAACGACATCAGTACGGAAGAGCAGCTTTTCGAATATGGCTGTGCCAACGCCAAGACCGACCACCACCCCGTCGGCACCTGCAAGATGGGCACGGACGCTACGGCAGTGGTCGACCTGGAGCTCAAGGTACGAGGGCTCGACGGATTGCGGGTCTGCGACAGTTCGGTGATGCCGCGCGTGCCCTCCTGCAACACCAACGGGCCGACGATCATGGTGGGCGAGAAAGGGGCGGATATCATCCGCGGCGTGCCAGCGCTACCGCCCGCGATCTTCCAGCACGAGCGCAACGACACGCGCCCGCGTTCCCGCGCAGAGGTTCGCTGAAAGGGTTGCGGTGATCCGCGATTGCGTCTTTCTCGCCGGAGCTCGGGATTTGGCCCCTCATCCTGCTGCCGGCGAACTCGCCGGCGGCTCGTGGACGGCGCAGATCATCGCAAGACCGGCGCGAAATGGGTTGCGGCCGCGGATGGTGGCGTCCAAGGTGTCTTCGTCTATGACCTCGAAATCCCGGACTGATTCCATGGCATTAATCGAGCCGCGCTCCTTGCTGATCTCCCTCTTCGAGGCTGCCGTGGTGGCGGCCGATCCTTACGCCGCCATCCGCGCGCATTTGCCCGAGAAGCCGAAGGGGCGCACGATCGTGATCGGCGCCGGCAAGGCCGCAAGCCAGATGGCCGCCGCCTTCGAGCGGCTCTGGGACGCGCCGCTGACGGGTGCCGTCGTCGCTCGCCACGGGCCGGTCGAAAAATGCGAGCGCATCAAGGTGCTGCAATCGGCACATCCGGTGCCGGACGAGGCCGGGCTTGCGGCATCCTCCACGCTTCTCAAGCTGGTCGAGGGATTGACCCCCGACGATCTGGTCGTGGCGCTGGTTTCCGGCGGCGGCTCGGCGCTCCTGCCGGCCCCGCCCGATGGCCTCTCGCTCGAAGACGAGATCGGCGTCAATAAAGCGCTGCTTGCCTCTGGCGCGCCGATCTCGGCAATGAATGTGGTCCGCAAACATGTCTCGCGGATTAAGGGCGGGCGGCTGGCGCTACCCGCCGCGCCGGCGCGCGTCGTCAGCCTCGTCGTCTCGGATGTGCCGGGCGACAATCCCGCTTTCGTTGCCTCCGGCCCGACGGTGCCGGATCTCTCAAGCCTAGAAGAGGCGCGCGAGATCGTCGCCCGCTACGGCATGACCTTGCCCGAGCGGGTGATGGCGCATCTCGCGTCGGATGCTGCGCGTGCACCCTTTCCCGACGACTCTGCCTTCGCTCGAAACGAAGTTCACGTGATCGCCTCGGCGAGCGTTTCATTGGGGGCTGCGGCTGCTCGCGCGCGGGAAGTCGGCATCGACGCCATGATCCTCTCGGATGCGATCGAAGGCGAGGCGCGCGACATCGGCCGCATGCATGCGGCGCTCGCCCGCGAGGTGGCGCTGCGAAATCGTCCCTTCAAAAAGCCTGTCGTGCTGCTCTCCGGCGGCGAGACGACGGTGACGATTTCCGGCAACAATTACGGCAAGGGCGGACGAAATAGCGAGTTCCTTTTGTCGCTGGCGCTCGACATCGACGGCGTTACCGGCATCGATGCTCTTGCCGCCGATACCGACGGCATCGACGGCTCGGAAGACAATGCCGGTGCCTTTGCCGACGGGGCGAGTGTCGCCCGCATGCGGGCGGCGGGCATCGATCCCCGGACGCATCTTGCCCGGCATGATGCCTGGTCAGCCTTTGCCGCGAGCGGCGATCTTTTCGTGCCCGGCCCGACCGGGACGAATGTCAATGATTTCCGGGCGATATTGATCCGTTGATTGCGAGCGCTCGGCGCGCACGCAGAAGTGTCCACCTGCTCGATTTCCGCGCCATGCCGCATCGGCAACCGCCATAGCAAAAAAGTGACAAGGCGCTATGAAAAAGCTTCTGGATATTGAAACGCCGCAGATTTGGCGAGGCGCTATCTTCCGCGTAAGAGGTTCCTATCCCTACGAGGAAACAGTCGATTTCATGGTCGTCGAAACGGCCGACGAAACACGCCCCTTAGGCGTCATGGCGGCCACAGGTTATAGCGCCGGACACACCTTCGTTCTTCTTCCGCCAGAAGCGATCGTCTTAGGAACGAAGTCCATTTCTGCCGCTTGGCTCAAAACTAACTGGGCGAAGTGGGTCTACCCGGAATGTCCAATCGAAGACGTTCTCTTCATAGAACGCTATGTGATCTGAAGCCGCCAGATTTGACCCCTGTTTACTTCACCCGTTTCAGCGCATCGGCGAGGGTGGAGACGATTTCGCCGAAATGCTGCTTCTCGACGATCAACGGCGGCGAGAAGGCGATGATGTCGCCGGTGACGCGGATGAGCAGCCCTCTCTCGAAACAATCGACGAAGACGTCATAAGCGCGGGTGCCCGTCGCGCCGTCGCGCGATTTGAGTTCGATGCCGGCGATAAGGCCAATGGTGCGGATGTCGATCACATGAGGCAGGCCTTCCAGCGAATGCATCGCCTCATGCCAGTCCTCCTGCAGGTTGGCGGCGCGCGTCATCAGGCCTTCTTCGCGATAGATGTCGAGCGTGGCGATGCCGGCGGCGCAGGCGGCCGGATGGCCGGAATAGGTGTAGCCGTGGAAAAGTTCGATCTGGCCTTCCGGCCCATGCATCAGCGCGTCGTGCACCTTGCGGCTCGCAAAGACCGCGCCCATCGGGATCGCGCCGTTGGTGAGGCCCTTGGCGGTGGTAACGAGATCCGGGGTGACGCCGAAATAGTCGGTTGCGAAGGTGGCGCCGAGACGGCCGAAGCCGGTGATCACCTCGTCGAAGATCAGGAGAATGCCGTGCTTGTCGCAGATCGCGCGCAGCCGCTCCAGATAGCCCTTCGGCGGAATCAAGACGCCGGTCGAGCCGGCAACAGGTTCGACGATGCAGGCGGCAATCGTTTCCGCGCCGTGCAGTGCGACGAGCCTTTCGAGATCGTCGGCAAGCTCGGCGCCATGTTCCGGTTGCCCCTTGACGAAGGCGTTTTTCGCCGGGTCATGCGTATGGCGCAGATGGTCCGAGCCCGGGAGCTGCGGGAAGGCGCGGCGGTTGTTGACGATGCCGCCGACGGAGATGCCGCCGAAGCCGACACCATGATAGCCGCGCTCGCGGCCGATGAGCCGTGTGCGCGTGCCTTGGCCGATCGAGCGCTGGTAGGCGAGTGCGATCTTCAGCGCAGTGTCGACGGATTCTGAACCCGAGCCGGTGAAGAACACCCGGTCGAGCTTAGCGCCAGCCGGGCCGGGCGCGATCTCGGCCAGGCGCTCGGCGAAATCGAAGGCAATCGGGTGGCCCATCTGGAAGGAGGGGGCGAAATCCATCGTAGAAAGCTGCCGCTCGACCGCGGCGGCGATCTGCCGGCGGCCATGGCCGGCATTGACGCACCAGAGACCGGCGGTGCCGTCGAGGATCGTCCGGCCGTCGATGCTGGTATAGTGCATGCCCTCGGCGCTCGCGAGCAGGCGGGGCGCGGCCTTGAACTGGCGGTTGGCGGTAAAGGGCATCCAGTAGCTGTCGAGCACCGGGGCGTTGGGCTTGTTGTGGGCGTCCATGGCATCCTCCTATCGGTGCGCGATTGACGCCATGATTTGGATTGCCGAACAAGTCCTTTTCTTCTGTCAGCTAAGTCACTGTATTTTATAGAGGCGACTTGGTAGAATTTCGATATTCCGAACAACGTCAACACGGGATCTGCGATGACCGTCGATATCGGCAACCGCCTGCGCCATGTGCGGCTGATGCACAATCTCTCCCAGCGCGAACTTGCGAAGCGGGCGGGCGTCACCAACTCCACAATCTCGCTGATCGAGTCCAATGCCTCGAATCCGTCGGTCGGCGCCCTGAAGCGCATTCTCGACGGCATTCCGATCGGGCTCGCGGAGTTCTTCTCCTTCGAACCGGAAAAGTCCCGCAAGGCCTTTTACGCGGCAGAGGAACTGGTCGAGATCGGCAAGGGTCCGATTTCCTACCGCCAGATCGGCGACAATCTCTTCGGCCGCAGCCTGCAGATATTGAAGGAGTGCTATCAACCCGGGGCGGACACCGGCAAGGTGCCCTTGGTGCACGAGGGCGAGGAGGGCGGCATCGTGCTTTCCGGGCGGCTGGAGGTGACCGTCGATGACGAGCGGCGCATTCTCGGGCCGGGCGACGCCTATTATTTCGAAAGCCGCCGGCCGCACCGCTTCCGTTGCGTCGGGCCGGTGCCGTGCGAGGTGATCAGCGCCTGCACGCCACCGACGTTTTGAGGTGTGTGTTGGGGAGGGGCCTTTTTTCGCGCCTCTTTCGCCCGACTCAAGAAAGCCGAGCGCAGGCGGCGGCAATGCGCTCCAGCGCTTCCGTAAGTTCCGCTTCCGAGGTCGCATAGGAGATGCGGAAGAAGGGCGAAAGACCGAAGGCGGAGCCCGGAACAACGGCGACATGCGCGTCGTCGAGCAGGTAGGCGCAGAAGTCCGCATCGGTTTCGATCATCTTGCCCGATGGCGTCACCTTGCCGAGCATGCCGGCGCAGCCGGAGAAGGTGTAGAAGGCACCTTCCGGAACACGGCAATCGAGACGGTCGATGGCGTTCAGCCCGCTGACGACGAGATCGCGGCGGCGCTGGAAGCTTGCGGTGCGTTCCTTCAGGAAATCCTGCGGACCGGTCAACGCCGCAACGGAGGCCGCCTGGCTTACGGAGGACGGGCAGGAGGTCGCCTGGCTTACGGAGGACGGGCAGGAGGTCGCCTGGCTCTGCACGACGGCCATCGCCTTGATCAGCTCGCGTGGGCCCCCGGCATAGCCGATCCGCCAGCCGGTCATGGCATAGGCCTTCGATACGCCGTTGACGGTGAGCGTGCGCTCTTTGAGGCGGGGCTCGAGTTGTGCCGGTGTGACGAAGCGGAAGCCGTCATAGACGATGTGCTCGTACATGTCGTCGACGAGCAGCCAGACATGCGGGTACTTGAGAAGAGCGTCGAGCAGCGGCCGGTAGTCGGCGGCGCTGTAGGCGGCGCCGGATGGGTTCGAGGGCGAGTTGAGGAACACCCAGCGCGTCTTCGGCGTGATCGCCGCTTCGAGCTTATCGGCGGTGAGGCGGAAACCTGATGATGCATCGCATGCGATCAAGACCGGCTTGCCTGCGCAGATCTGGACGATGTCCGAATAGGAGGTCCAGTAGGGCGTCGGGATGATCACCTCGTCGCCGGGATTGATCGACGCCATCATGGCGTTGAACAGGATCTGCTTGGCGCCGGTGGCGACCGTGATCTCGTCCATTTCGTAGACGAGGCCGTTCTCGCGCTGGAACTTCTCGCGGATCGCTTTCTTAAGCTCCGGCGTGCCGTCGAGCGCCGTATATTTCGTCTCGCCGCGCTGGATCGCTTGCCAGGCCGCCTGCTTGACGTGGTCCGGCGTATCGAAGTCCGGCTCGCCGGCGCCGAGGATGATCACCGGCTTGCCGTCGCGCTTCATGGCGTTGGCGCGTGCGCCGATCTTCAGAATTTCGGAAACGCCGATCGAGGCGATCCGCGAGGCGGGCAGAAAGCCCGCCTCCTTGACCGTTGTATTGATGGTCATGGATCGATCCTATTCGCTTATTCGATGTCGAACGAGACGCCCTGCGCCAGCGGCAGAGCCTTCGAATAGTTGATCGTGTTGGTGGCGCGGCGCATATAGGCCTTCCAGGCGTCGGAGCCGGATTCACGGCCGCCGCCCGTTTCCTTCTCACCGCCGAAGGCGCCGCCGATTTCCGCACCGGAGGTGCCGATATTGACGTTGGCGATGCCGCAGTCCGACCCATCGGCTGCGAGGAAACGTTCCGATTCCTGCATGTCGCGGGTGAAGATCGACGACGAAAGCCCGGCCGCAACCGCATTGTGATCGGCGAGCGCGGCGTCGAAATCGCTGTACTTCATGACATAGAGGATCGGGGCGAAGGTCTCTTCGAGCACCGGCCCGTCCTGCTTCGGCATTTCGACGAGCGCCGGCTTCACGTAGTAGCCATTCTCATGCCCGAGTTCGACGCGTTCGCCGCCGGTGACGGCACCTCCATGGGCCTTCGCCTCCGTGATCGCCTTCTGCATGTTGTCGAAGGCGGTCTTGTCGACGAGCGGACCGACGAGAGCCGACGTCTCAAGCGGGTTGCCGACGGAAACAGATTGGTAGGCCTTTTTCAGGCGCGGTACGAGCTGGTCGTAGACGCTTTCATGGACGAAGAGGCGGCGCAGCGTCGTGCAACGCTGGCCGGCGGTGCCCATGGCGCCGAAGGCGATGGCGCGGAGCGCCATGTCGAGATCGGCCGACGGGCAGACGATGCCGGCATTATTGCCGCCGAGTTCGAGGATGGAACGGGCGAAGCGCTTCGCAAGACGCGGGCCGACTTCGCGGCCCATGCGGGTCGAACCGGTGGCCGAGACGAGCGGGACCTTCGGGTGATCGACAAGCACTTCGCCGATCGCGCGGTCGCCGATCAGCACCTGCGACAGGCCTTCGGGCGCATCGCCGAAGCGGGCGAGCGCGCGTTCGAGGATCGCTTGCGATGCAAGCGCGGTGAGCGGCGTCTTTTCCGACGGCTTCCAGACCACGGCATTGCCGCAGACAAGCGCCAGCGCTGCATTCCACGACCAGACGGCGACCGGGAAGTTAAAGGCGGAGATGATACCGACGACGCCGAGCGGATGCCAGGTTTCCATCATGCGGTGGCCCGGGCGTTCGGTGGCGATGGTCAGACCATAAAGCTGTCGGGAAAGACCGACGGCGAAATCGCAGATGTCGATCATTTCCTGCACTTCGCCGAGCCCTTCCGACGGGATCTTGCCGGCTTCGAGCGAGACTAGGCGGCCAAGGTCGGCCTTGAAGGCGCGCAGCTCCTCGCCGAGCAGGCGAACGAGCTCGCCGCGCTTCGGCGCCGGAACGAGCCGCCAGGCGCGGAACGCCTCGTTAGCCCTTTCGATCCGGGCCGCGGCTTCGGTGGCCGAGACCGTCTTGAGGCTTGCAATCTGTTCGCCGGTGACCGGGCTGTAAGACGGCATTTCGCCGCCAACATAAAGTTCGCGGGCGACGCCCATCTTGTCGAGGAGGGCGGCGGCCTCCTTGGCGACGTCGACTTTCTTGGTTGCAATGTTCATCTCAACTGACTCCCGTTTTGTCTCATTTGTTGGTTGCGCGGGATGCGGGCGGAAAACCGCTTCACACTTTTGCTCATCCCACGGGTTCAACCAAAACGCACGCTGCCGAGTTTTCCCGGCGATGTAAGTGTTTTCAGGCCGCCGGCCATCTCTTTCAGTTTTTCCGGCGTGTAGAAATCGTAGAAGGCCTGGTTCCGCCGGCCGATCGCATGTTCGGCGCTGAAGCTGCCGCCATATTGCTCGACAGCTACCGCGAAGACCCATTCGCGCAACCGCTGTTCGAAGCTCGAGTCGGTCATTAGCGGGCTGTTCTTTGCCACGACAAGATTGAAATGCACGCCACCGTCGCCGATATGGCCGAAATCGCAAACGGTGATGCCCGGAAACTTGTCGGGCATCTCGGCCTTCATATGGTCGCAGAAGGCCATGATATCACCTCTGCGGAAGGAAAGATCGAAGGCGATCAACTTGCCGAGGTGCTTCACGCCCTCGGAAAGCGCATGGCGAAGCGCCCAGATCTCGTGCGGCGGACCGACGAAGGCGTCGGCGAGCGGTGCTTCTTCGAGTTCCCAGATTTCGGCGAGCACCTCTTCGAGGACGGCGTCGAGCGACTGTTCACCCTCGCGCGGCGCCCAGGTCCGGCATATTTCGGCGAGAATCACATAGCCGGGGACATTGCCGCCCTGGAAGGGATTCTTCAGCGACGGCACATGAGCGAAGGTGGCTGCGATCGCGTTCTTCGACATGCCTTCGAAAGCGGAAAGGTTGGTGCCAAGCCGCTCTTCCATCGCATTCAGCAGCGGCAGCACATGGGCGCCGCTCGCCGGGACGAGGAAAGCCGTCGCCGTCTGTTTCGGCACCCGCTCGAGATTGAGCACGCATTCGGTGATGATGCCGAAAGCGCCGGAGGTGCCGATGAAGATCTGCTTCCAGTCGACGCCGGTATTGTTCTTGCGCAGGTCGCAATCGAGGTCGAGAACGGTGCCGTCCTCATCGGCGAGCACGACCTTCATGCCCAGCGTGTTGCGGCGCACGTCGCCGTATTTCAGGAAGCGTGAACCGCCGGTGTTGGTCGCGATCATGCCGCCGATGCGCGGATCGGCGCCAAGGTCGATCGGGAAGAACAGGCCCTGTTCCTCCAGCCGTCGGTTGAGCTCGGACAGGCGGATGCCTGCGTCGACGCGAACCGAGCGATTGTCGAGATCGAGCGCAAACTGGCGCGTCAGCCGGTCGAGGCTCAGAAGGACTTCACTGCCGGAGGCGTCCGGCGTCGAGCCCGAGACGAGACCGGTATTGCCGGATTGCGGGATGAGGGCGATGCCGTTGCGGACGCAATAGGAAACGGCTGCGGAAACCTCCGCCGTCGTCGCCGGGCGCAGCACTGCAGCCGCGCTGCCACGGTCGTAACGCGCCCCGGTCTCGTAGGCTTCCATGTCCTCGTGGCGCGTGACGACGCCCTTGTCGCCAAGGACCTTCGTCAACGCGTCGGTATGTTCCTGTGCAATCATCGTTGGCGTTTCATTCCGCTGCCATCGCCGCCGAGAGCGCCTGAAGGCAGCTTTCGATCGAGGCCTGTTCGATACCGGCATAGTGATCGAACTCGTTGAGGACGGCGACACCAAGATCGGCCTCAAAGCGCTTCTGGTTCGGACTTGCAACGAATTCCTGCTGAGCGCCGTCACCGAGGTTCGACTGGAAGATACCGGCAGCGCTGACCGGAAGGAAGTCCTCGTAGACGATCGGATCGAAGGCAACGAGGCCGTCGGCGATCAGCGTGTCGAGGTCACGACTTCCGGCGAGCTTCGTCTGTCGGCCCTTTTTGGTCAGAGAATAGCTGAAATAGCCGAGCCCGGCTTCACGGATCTCCGCCCAACTGTCGGGAAAGGCTGCGAAGGCCTGGGCAAGGGCTGCTTCGTATTGCTTCGCGTTGGAGCCGTCGGCTGCAGGCCGCACGATCTTCCGCGATTCGTCGAGCAGCCGGTCGTAGAGACTGCGCCCCTTCGGCGTCAGCGCGATGCCGCGCTGTTCGATCTCGCCGAAGCGGGCCGTGTGCGAGCCGGCCTTCCAGCCACTGTCGGTGTCGCGGAAGGAGACGGGCTCCTCGAGCGCCTTGAAAGACGTCTGGCGAAGCAGGATCGGGCACTTCCGGCTCGGTGGTCCTTCAACCACGGCCTTGGGGGCTATGCCATATTCGGGCATCAGCGCCTGGACTTTGTCGATGTCGAGTGTGCGCGGCGTCAGGTGGTTGATGTGCGGTCCCTTGAAGGAGACGACGTCGGCGATCAGACGGTGCGCGTCGTGCAGGCGCTTGTACATATCCGCGCCGACGTTGGCCCTGTCGTGCCAGCGGAACGTTTCGAGTACCTCGGCGACGAATCGCTCGGCATCGGCCTTGTCTAGCCCACCGTCACGCTCGGCCTTCTCGGCAAGCTCAATCGCGGCGGAGGTGAAGATCCGGCGCTCGCGCAGAATCGCTTCCGCCTCGGCACGCAGGATCTCGTCGGCGATGAGGTCCAGCCTCAGCAGCGAGGTGAAGACGCGGAAGGGATTGCGCTTCAACGCGGCATCGCCGACCGGCCGGAAGGCGGTCGAGTGGACCGGCACGCCGGCGGTCGAAAGGTCGTAATAGCCGACCGGATACATGCCCATGACGGCGAAGAGGCGGCGCATCATCGCAAGTTCGGCCGGCGTGCCAAGGCGAACCGCCCCGTGGCGTTCCTCCGAGATGCGGTCGAGCGAGTCGGTCGCCTCCAGGCGGTCCTTCAAGGTCGCGTCCGCCAAAAGCGTATCGGCGTTGACCTTCGCCACCAGTTCCATGAGCGTGCCGTAGGCCGGCACCTCCTCGCGGTACATGACCGACATGGCGGCGGAGAAGGCCGAGCGGATCTCGTCGGCGGATACGAAACTATTCTCTTTCACTGCGGCTCGCCTCGCGCTAAGGGTGAAGGACAAGGTCATTCTTATTTCTGATCATATCCGAACAGAGCGGCCTTGGATCGCGCTGCTTCTGACTATGTTGATGCGAGGCCGGAATGAAGTTAAGCCGACGACTGGTTCCTGACGTGACGACGCTGCAGGCCTTCGAATGCGCCGCGCGCCATGGCAGCTTTACCCAGGCCGCGGCCGAGCTCAACCTTACGCAAAGCGCCGTCAGCCGGCAGATCAAGGACCTCGAAACCCAGCTCGGCGTCCTGCTCTTCGAACGCGTCCGCCAGCGGGTCATCCTTTCCGACGCCGGGCAGAAGTTTTTGCCGGAAGTCCGGCGGCTGCTGCACCAAACCGAGGAATTGATGGTGCGAGCCATGGCTTCGGCACGCGCCGACTCGACGCTCTCAATCGCATCGCTGCCGACCTTTGGCAGCCGCTGGCTCGTGCCGCGCCTGCCCGATTTCCTGAGACGCCATCCGGGCACCGTTCTCAATATTGCCTCGCGCTCGGCGCCGTTCGATTTCGACGAGCAGAATTTCGATCTGGCCATCCATTACGGCCAGCCGGTTTGGGCGCGCGCGACCTGCAGCTATCTCTGCAGCGAAGTCATCGTTCCGGCTGCCAGCCCGTCGCTACTCACGGCCAATCCGGTCGAGGTGCCGGAGGATATCGGCGGCGGTCCGCTCCTCCATCTCGCCACGCGCCCGAAGCTCTGGGCGCATTGGTTCGAGACAAATGGAGTGGACGGACATGGCGCCTACCGCGGCAACCGCTTCGACCAATTCTCGATGGTGATCGAAGCGGCAACCGCAGGTCTCGGTTTTGCCCTTTTGCCTCGCTATCTGATCGAGCAGGAACTCGCCGCAGGCACGCTGCGGATCGTTCTCGATCGACCGATGCAGACCGAAAACAGTTATTATCTCGCCGTCCCGGAGGGCAAACGTGAAAACCCGATCAGCCTCGCTTTCAGGGAATGGATTGCCGAACAGGTCGGTTGAGTTCGACCCGACGTGAGCCGCCCGAAGCGGGACCTTTGCCGGCGGCTTAGCGTTTCGTGCCGCCATGCCGCAACGTACCAGGAAGGGGCTGAGTTGACAGGAACGTTCATCGAACTGGCGGGAGTGCGTGCGGTGGTCCGCTTCCTCCCGGGCCGGGCTTGCCCAATTCGTCTGAACCTGCGCTCGCAATCCTTGCAAGCTGCTGACACTGTGGCTAAAAAATGCCATCTTCATGCATCACGCGGCCGTGAAATCCAACGCGCCGTCGGCTTTGCGATCTCCGATGCCCAAGTCCCAGGCGGCGCCCGCTTCCGGCGCCTTCCCGCCTTCGGGAGAATGACGGCGGATGGGAGGACACATGAACGTGTCTAGAAACGCGCCGACGCCGCTTGGACCATCAGGGCCGCAATCGGCCTGGCCGAACAACGAAAGCCGGGCCGATCAATCCCGGTTGGAATCAGAAACCGCAGCCATGCTCCTTCAGAATAAGCCGTCTCATCCACCGCGCGACCCCGAAGCGAAACAAATCGATTTTAACGATTCGATTCGCTCGATCTATTTCTCGATCGAAGACCTTCGGCAATGCGGTGAAAATCTCGCTCTGAAGGGCGCTTCGTCGCTGCCCGGTTTCTTTTCGTTCGATTTCCGCGCGCGGCATCGGGAAAACGAGAAGGAAATCCTCCGCGTCTATCGCGCGACGGCGGCCGACGTCGAAGCCGGCGCCTCGATCACCCCGGCCGCCGAGTGGCTGCTCGACAATCACCATGTGGTCGAGGAGGCGATCCAGGAAGTCCGGCGCGATTTTCCGCGCAGGTTCTATCGGCAGCTACCGACGCTTTCGGTATCGGGTGTCGTGATCCCGCGCACCATGGCGCTGGCCTGGCTCTATGTCGCCCACACCCACAGCATGGTTTCGCGGGAAAACATCACCGCGATGGTCGAGGGTTTCCAGCAGCATGAAACCTTCAAGATCGGTGAGTTGTGGGCGCTGCCCTCGATCCTGCGTTTCGTGCTGATCGAGAACCTGCGCCGAATCGCCATCCGGGTCGAACGCTCGCGCGGCATGCGGCAGAAGGCGAACGAGATCGCCGACCAGATCGTGCGCCTGAACGATCCCGAAAGGTGTCGGGCGCTGCTTGCAGAATCGGAGGCGCTTTCGGCCGACAACACGTTCATCGCGCAGCTTCTCTATCGCATGCGTGACGGTTCCCAGACGTCGGGCGCGGTGATCGGCTGGATCGAGGAACGGCTTGAGAGGCGCGGCACCGACGTCGAGGAGGCGCTCGTCGCAGAGCAGAATCGCCTGGGGTCCGGCAATGCGACGATGAGCAACATCATCCGCAGCCTGCGCGAGATCGATGATACGGACTGGGCCGTCTGGTTCGAGAGCGTCAGCAGGATCGACGCGACGCTTCGCGAAGGCTCCGACTATGCCTCGCTCGATTTCGGTTCGCGCAATAAGTATCGCGACACGATCGAGAAGCTGGCGCGCCGTTCCGGTCACAGCGAGCATGAAGTCACCCAGATCGCGATCGAGATGGTCGAGGAAGCAAAGGCGGCCGCGGCTGTCGAAGCGCCGCTGCAGGAGCCGAATGTCGGCTCCTTCCTGGTCGGCATGCAGTACAAGGAGTTGGAGAACAGGATCGGCTATTCGCCGTCGCCGCTCCAGCACATCATCCGTTTCGGCCGCAAGCTGGGCTGGCTCGCGATCGCCGGACCGAACATTCTCCTGACCATTCTCGCGATGGTCGCCGTCTACGCCTTCGTCAGCCCGATGGAAATTCCCAACGGCGCCAAGCTGATCATGCTGCTGCTTTTCGCGCTGCCGGCTTCGGAAGGCGCGATGGGGCTTTTCAACACGCTGGTCACGCTCGTCGTAAAACCGTCGCGGCTCGTCGGCTACGAGTTCCTCAACGGCATCCCGGCGGATGCCCGCACGCTTGTCGTCGTTCCCTGCCTGATCGCCAAGCGTGACCATGTCGACGAACTCGTGCGCAATCTGGAGGTCCACTATCTCGCCAATCCGCGCGGCGAAATCTACTTCGCCCTGCTCAGCGACTGGGCTGACAGCAAGTTTGAGGAAACGCCCACCGACATGGACGTCCTCGAATATGCGAAGCGTGAAATCGCTGAGCTCTCGGCCCGATACGCCTATGACGGCAAGACGCGCTTCTTCCTGCTGCATCGCCGCCGGCTCTTCAACGAGGCCGAGGGCGTCTGGATGGGATGGGAGCGCAAGCGCGGCAAGCTGCATGAGCTCAACCTTCTGCTTCGCGGCGACCGCGACACCTCGTTCCTGCAGGGCGCCAACATGGTCCCGGACGGCGTTCAATATGTGATGACGCTCGATTCCGACACCCGCCTGATGCGCGACGCGGTGACAAAGCTGGTCGGCAAGCTTTACCATCCGATCAACCGGCCGGTCGTGAACAAGAAGCAGGAAGTGCTTACCGGCTACAGTCTGCTACAGCCGCGCGTGACGCCATCGCTCACCACGGGTAGCGAGGCCTCCGCGTTCCAGCGCATTTTCTCGATCCACCGCGGCATCGATCCCTATGTCTTCACGGTCTCGGACGTCTATCAGGACATCGTCAGCGAAGGCAGCTTCACCGGCAAAGGCCTCTATCATGTCGACGCCTTCGAGGCGGCCCTCAAAAGCCGGATCGACGAGAATGCCGTGCTCAGCCACGACCTCCTCGAAGGGTCCTATGCGCGTTGCGCGCTCGTCACCGATGTCGAGCTCGTGGAAGATTTCCCGACCCGCTACGAAGTGGAAATGTCACGTCAGCATCGCTGGGCGCGTGGTGACTGGCAACTGCTGCCCTATATCTTCAATCCATCGAACGGCCTGTCGATGCTCGGCCGCTGGAAGATGTACGACAACCTGCGCCGGTCGCTCATCCCGGTCGCCTGGCTCGTCGCTTCGGTCATGGGCTGGTACTACATGGAGCCGACCGAGGCGCTGATCTGGCAGATCGTGCTGATCTTCAGCTTGTTCGTCGCCCCCACCCTGTCGCTGATCAACGGGATCATGCCGCGCCGCAACGACATCGTCGCACGGGCGCATCTGCATACGGTGCTCTCGGATATTCGCGCTGCCAACGCCCAGGTGGCGCTCCGCATCGTCTTCATCGCGCATAATGCCGCAATGATGGCGGATGCGATCGTTCGTTCGCTCTATCGCACCTTCGTCAGCCGCAAGCTGATGCTCGAGTGGCGCACCGCCGCGCAGGTCCAAAGCGCCGGCCATGGCTCGATCGGCGATTACTTCGGCGCGATGTGGACGGCGCCGGCCTTGGCGGTCGTTTCGTTGGCTCTTGCCGCGGTGTCCGATACCGGACTGCCTTACATCGGCATCCCCTTCGCGCTCATTTGGGCGGCTTCGCCTCTGGTTGCGTGGTTTGTCAGCCAATCGGCCGAGACCGAGGACCAGCTCGTCGTGTCGGATGAAGCGATCGACGAGATGCGCAAGATCGCGCGGCGTACCTGGCGCTATTTCGAAACCTTCGTGACCGCCGAGCAGAACTTTCTGCCGCCGGACAATTTCCAGGAAACACCGCAGCCGGTGCTGGCGGAGCGTACGTCGCCCACCAATATCGGCGTCTATCTCCTGTCGGTGATGTCCGCGCGCGATTTCGGCTGGATCGGTTTCGAAGACACGATCACGCGGCTCGAGCAAACGATCGCGACGATCGATCGTATGCCGAAATATCGCGGCCATCTTTTCAACTGGTACCGGACGCGATCGCTCGAAACCATGGAGCCGCGCTACGTCTCGTCCGTCGACAGCGGCAACCTAGCCGGCCACCTGATCGCGGTTTCGTCCATGTGCCGGGAATGGGCCGAGGCACCCTCCGCCCATGTCCAGGGCAGTCTCGACGGCATCGGCGATGTCGCCGCCATTCTCTCGGAGGTGCTGACCGAGCTGCCGGACGATCGCAAGACCGTGCGGCCGTTGCGCCGCCTGATCGAAGAGCGCATCGCCGGCTTCCAGAACGCGCTTGCCGCCGTCAAGCGCGAGCATGAATTCGCATCGATCCGCGTGATCAACCTGGCGGTGCTTGCACGCGACATGCACAAGCTTGCCGCCAACCTCGATCATGAGGTACGCACTGCCCAGAGCGCCGAGGTGGAGAAGTGGGCGGGTTCGCTCGTTTCCACCTGCGAGGCGCATATCGCCGACGGCGTCTTCGATCTCGGCGCGATCGAGGCACTGCGCCAGCGTCTCCTGGTGCTAAAGGAGCGCGCACGCGATATCGCCTTCTCGATGGATTTCGGCTTCCTGTTCCGGCCGGAGCGGCGGTTGCTCTCCATCGGCTACCGCGTCAACGCCAACGAGCTCGACGAAGCCTGCTACGATCTGCTTGCCTCCGAAGCACGGCTGACAAGCCTTTTTGCAATCGCCAAGGGCGATCTGCCGACGGAGCACTGGTACAAGCTCGGGCGCCCGATTGTGCCGGTCGGCGCACGCGGCGCGCTCGTCTCCTGGTCGGGGTCGATGTTCGAATATCTGATGCCGCCGCTCGTCATGCAGGAGCGGCAGGGCGGCATTCTCAATCAGACGAACAATCTGGTGGTGCAGGAACAGATCAACCACGGCCGACGCCTCGGAACCCCTTGGGGCATTTCGGAAGCCGCCTTCAACGCTCGCGACCACGAGCTCACTTATCAGTACACGAACTTCGGCGTGCCGACGCTCGGGTTGAAGCGCGGGCTCGGCCAGAATGCGGTCATTGCACCCTACGCGTCGATCCTCGCCTGCATGTACGATCCCAAGTCTGCCCTCGCCAATCTGGCCCGACTCAGGGAGGTGGGTGCTCTCGGCGCCTATGGCTTCCATGACGCCGTCGATTTCACGCCGACGCGTGTTCCCGAGGGGCAGAAATGCGCCGTGGTGCGCAACTACTATGCCCACCATCACGGCATGTCGGTCGCGGCGGTCGCGAACGTCGTGTTCAATGGGCGTCTGCGCGAGTGGTTCCATGCCGATCCGGTAATCGAAGCGGCCGAGCTGCTGCTGCAGGAGAAGGCGCCGCGCGACATTCCGGTGATGAATGCCAAGCGCGAGCCGGAATCACTCGGCAAGGGTCAGGCCGATCTCCTCAGACCGGAAGTCCGCGTCATCGAGGATCCGCTGACGCAGGACCGCGAAACAGTGTTCCTGTCGAACGGGCATTATTCGATCATGCTGACCGCGACCGGCGCCGGCTATGCGCGCTGGAACGGCCAGTCGGTCACCCGGTGGAAACCGGATCCGGTCGAAGACAGGACGGGCACGTTCATCTTCCTGCGCGACACCGCCACCGGCGACTGGTGGTCCGCCACCGCCGAACCGCGCCGGGCGGTAGGCGAAAAGACCATGACTCGCTTCGGCGACGACAAGGCGGAGTTCGTCAAGACCGTCGGCGATCTCACGAGCGAAGTCGAATGCATCGTCGCGACCGAGCACGATGCGGAGGGCCGCCGGGTCATCCTGCTCAACACCGGCACGGAGGACCGCTTCATCGAGGTCACGTCCTATGCCGAGCCGGTGCTTGCGACCGACGATGCCGACAGCGCGCATCTCGCCTTCTCCAAGATGTTCGTTCGCACTGAGATCAGCCGGCAGGGCGATGTCATCCGTGTCTCGCGCAACAAGCGCGGCCCGGGCGATCCGGACATGGAGGTTGCGCATCTCATCACCGACAATGCCGGCAGCGACCGCCACACCCAGGTGGAAACCGACCGTCGGCGCTTCCTGGGGCAGGGCCGCACGCTCTCGGAGGCGGCCGCCTTCGACCCCGGCGTCACCCTTTCGGGAACGGAAGGCTTCACACTTGATCCGATCATGTCGCTTCGCCGCGTCGTGCGCGTTCCGGCGGGCAAGAAGGTGAGCGTCATCTTCTGGACGATCGCCGCGCCGAACCGCGAGACCGTCGATCGCGCGATCGATCGCTACCGGCACCCGGAAACCTTCAATCACGAACTGATCCATGCCTGGACGCGCAGCCAGGTGCAGATGCGCCATGTCGGGGTGACGTCGCAGGAGGCGGCAAGCTTCCAGATGCTTGGCCGTTACCTTGTCTATCCGGACATGCACCTTCGTGCCGACACGGCGACGGTCAAGTCCGGACTGGCCTCGCAGGCGGCGCTGTGGCCGCTGGCGATCTCCGGCGATTATCCGATCTTCTGCCTGAGGATCAACGACGACGGCGATCTCGGCATCGCACGCGAAGCGCTTCGCGCGCAGGAATATCTGAGGGCGCGCGGCATCACCGCCGACCTCGTCGTCATCAACGAGCGGGCGTCCTCCTATGCCCAGGATCTGCAACACACGCTCGATTCGATGTGCGAAAACCTGCGGCTGCGCGGCCTTTCCGACGGTCCGAGACAGCATATCTTCGCGGTTCGCCGCGATTTGATGGAGCCCGAGACCTGGTCGACGTTGCTTTCCGCCTCGCGGGCCGTCTTCCATGCCCGCAACGGCACGATTTCCGACCAGATCGCCCGTGCAACGGCGCTCTACGCGAAGCCTGCCGCGAAAATCACCGAGACCACCCAGATGCTGCTGCCGGCGATCCAGGAGGCGGGCGAGCGCCCGGCAGCCGAAATCAGCGGCGCCGGCCTGGAGTTCTGGAACGGCTTTGGCGGCTTCGCGGATGAAGGACGTGAATATGTCGTGCGGTTGCGCGGCGGCGAGGCAACACCGCATCCGTGGATCAACGTCATTTCCAACGAACACTTCGGCTTCCACGTTTCTGCCGAGGGCTCGGCGTTCTCCTGGAGCCGCAATTCGCGCGACTACCAGCTCACGCCGTGGACCAACGATGCGGTGGTCAACCGGCCGGGCGAGGCGATTTTCGTCCGCGACATGGCGAGCGGCTCGGTCCTGACGCCTTATGCCGCGCTTTCGCGGCGCAAGTCGGTCGTTTTCGAAGCCCGTCACGGGCTCGGCTATTCGAGCTTTACAAGCACCCAGGACGAACTCGAAATCGAGGCGGCTCACACCGTGCACAGGACCTTGCCGGCGAGACTCGTGCGGCTCTCGATCCGCAACCGCGGTGCCTCCGCGCGGCAATTGCGGATCTACGGCTATGCCGAATGGGTTCTTGGCAACAATCGCGGCCGAATGGCTCCGTTCGTCCTGCCCGAATGGCATGAGGACGCCCAGGCACTCGTCGCGACCAATCCGTATAGCCTCGACTATGCTGGCCGTTCGGCCTTCCTCGCGATCGACGCGCAGGTCGCATCCTATACGGCGAGCCGGCGGGAGTTCCTGGGACAGGCGGGTGGAATTCTGGCGCCGCAAGCGGTTATCGCCGGTGCTGCATTGACCGGCGTCACGGAGGCTGATGGCGATGCCTGCGCGGCCCTTTCGTCCGATCTCTTCATTGAACCGGGCGCCGAGCGGCAGATCACCTTCTTCCTCGGCGACGCTGACAGCGGCGAAAAGGTGCAGTCGATCCTCACGGAATTGCGCGGAACCGCCTTCGACACGACGCTCAAGGCGGCGAAGGCATTCTGGAGCGAGTTCACCGGCGTCGTGAAGGTTGAGACGCCAGACAGATCCTTCAACCATATGGTCAATCATTGGCTGCCCTACCAGAGCCTGGGCTGCCGCATCATGGCGCGCTCGGCCTTCTACCAGGCAAGCGGCGCCTACGGGTTCCGCGATCAGTTGCAGGATACGCTTGCCTTCCTCTTGCATCGGCCGGAGCTTGCGCGGGCGCAGATCCTCAATGCGGCCGCCCGGCAGTTCGTCGAGGGTGACGTGCAGCACTGGTGGCTGCCCGGCACCGGTGCCGGCGTCCGCACGATGATTTCCGACGATGTCGTCTGGCTCGCCCACGCGGTCGCGCATTATTGCGCGGTGACCGGCACCACGGACATCCTCGGCGAGAAGGTGCCGTTCGTTGTCGGGCCCGCCCTGGAAGAGGGGCAGCACGACAACTTTTTCAAGCCCGAGAGCGCGGACGAAACGGCCGATGTCTACGAGCATTGCGCCCGCGCGCTCGATCTCGCGATCAAGCGGACCGGGGCGAACGGTCTGCCGCTCATTCTCGGCGGCGACTGGAACGATGGCATGAACCGCGTCGGCATTGCCGGGGAGGGCACGAGCGTTTGGCTCGGCTGGTTCCTGGCCGGTGCGCTGCGTGCCTTCGTGCCTTATGCCCGCAAGCGGAGGGATGAGCCGCGCGCCAAGCTTTGGGAGTCGCATCTAGAGATGCTGAAAGCAGCGCTGGACGGTGCAGGTTGGGACGGTGATTACTATCGCCGAGGCTACTACGACGACGGCACGCCGCTCGGATCCGCCGAAAACGTCGAGTGCCGGATCGATTCCATCGCCCAGTCGTGGAGCGCGCTATCCGGCGAGGGCGAGGCAGAACGCTCCAGGCACGCCATGGACGCGGTGATGGCGGAGCTCGTCGATCCGGAAAAACGGATCGTGCGGCTCTTCACGCCGCCGCTTGAAAAGACGCAGCAGGACCCGGGCTACATCAAGGCCTACCCGCCTGGCGTACGGGAAAACGGCGGCCAGTATACGCATGCGGCCACCTGGGTCGTGCTCGCCTTTGCCGCTCAGGGACGGGCGGAAGAGGCGTGGCGAACCTTCCAAATGCTCAACCCCGTATCGCATGCGCTCAGCCGCGACGATGCCGAGCACTACAGGGTCGAACCCTATGTCGTCGCCGCCGACGTCTATGGCGAAGGTGAGCTCGCGGGGCGCGGCGGCTGGACCTGGTACACCGGCTCGGCCGGCTGGCTCTATCGCGCGGGCGTCGAGGGCATACTCGGCATTCGCCTGACGGGTAAGAAGCTGGTGATTCGGCCGGTGCTGCCGGCGGACTGGGCGGGCTATTCCGCCGAGGTCCGGGTGAACGGTACCACGCACCGCATTTCGGTGGGCCGCGATTCAAAAACTGGTGAACCGATCGTCAGCGTAAATAATAGTGTCACAAAAAACGCGCATGAAGGGATTTTGCTGTAACCGCCGGAATTGAGCATGGGAGGAAACCGGCTTTGTACCAGACGGGCAAGGCCGGTTTTCGTTTGCCGCTCAGTTCCAGCCGCGATCCCTGCAGCGCCGCGCGTCATGTGGTGTTCGGGATCGCGCTTCATCGACGGTGCCGAAAGCCTCTCGGAGATCGCCGGAGCGCGCTTTCGGCATCCTGTTTTCAACAGGGGTGGGGCGGGGCGCCAAATCCCGGATACCAGACCGCATGCTGCAAACGACATTTGGCAAGGACCCGATCAAGGCCGCCGGCTTGGTTCACGACGATCCCGGCTCCAATCAGTCCAAGATCAGCGTTCCTCGTCCTGTGCCGGTTACCGAACGCGATACACGCCTTGACGTCTTTCGCGCGCTCTGCCTGCTGACGATCTTCATCAACCACGTCCCAGGCCAATATCTCGAATATCTCACACACAAGAACATCGGCTTCTCGGACTCTGCCGAGGCCTTCGTGCTGATCTCCGGACTGGCGGTGGGTGCTGCCTATGGCGGAAAATTCGTCGCCGGTGCAAGGCTCGCTCTGACCTTGAAGATGTGGCGGCGTGCGCTGACGCTCTATGTCGCCCATATCATGACGAGCGTCGTGACACTGGCGATTTTCGCTGGCGGCGCGCTTTATTTCGGCCGTCAGGACCTGATCGGCGAAATCAACATCCGGCCGATCGTCGAGCAGGCGGAGCAGGGCATCGTCGCGATGGTCCTGCTTGGGCATCAGCTCGGCTACAACAATATCCTGTCCCTCTATGCGGCGCTGTTCCTGATGCTGCCGGGCATCCTGTGGCTGAATGCGCTGGGGCGTTGGCTGCTCCTCGCGCTATCGGCGACGCTGTGGCTCGCCGCCGGCTGGTTCAAGCTGGTGCCGTCCAACTTTCTCGACGAGGGCTACTGGTTCCTCAACCCCTGGTCCTGGCAGTTCCTTTTCGTCATCGGCATTCTCGCGATGAGCCATGTGCGCGCCGGCGGGCGCATGCCACGGCATTGGTTGTTGATCGGGGCTTCCGCCGCCTATCTCACCGTTTCCGCCTTCTGGGTCTTGTTCTCCTGGTGGAACATCGACTTCTCCTTCGGGCTGCCGGCGGTACTGACCGGCTTCGACAAGACTTTCCTGTCGCTGACGCGGCTCCTGCATGTGCTGGCGCTCGCCTATCTCCTGGCGATCACCCCCGCCATCAGCCGGTTGACCCGGCTTGAGAACAACCATCCGCTGGTGATGATCGGGCGCCATTCGCTGGCGGTTTTCATCTTCGGGACGATCCTTGCGATGGCGGGTCAGGTGCTTCTCTTCGTCACCGGCAAGAACCCGATCATCGGCTCTCTCTTCGTCATCGGCGGCATCGGCCTGCACTTCGTCTACGCCT
Organism: Ensifer sp. IC4062; assembly: GCF_020193575.1. Taxonomy (GTDB): domain Bacteria; phylum Pseudomonadota; class Alphaproteobacteria; order Rhizobiales; family Rhizobiaceae; genus Sinorhizobium. The sequence goes on along the minus strand of NZ_JADYVD010000022.1, from coordinate 38,714 downwards.
ATTATCTCGAATGGCTGAAGGAGGTGGCGAGTGTGAAGCCGCTCCGGGCCGCGTGAGAAGTTTGCGCGATGCCCCTCACCCTAACCCCGCTTGCGGGACCCCGCAGGCGGGGAAGAGGGGGACTCAGGGGAAGAACGTCGCCGCGGGTCCCCCTTCGCCCCGCTTGCGGGGAGAAGGTGCCGGCAGCGGATGAGGGGCGATGAGGCGGTTCGCCCATCTCATGCGGACGGGTTTGCGCTCTAAAGCGTGGCGCGTTTGAGACTTAATCGGATCATCGAGATTCGGCGTGTCGTCGAATATTGCCGCACGACCAATTTTAGATAACGAATCAAGCCCCTCGGGATCGGAAGCGAGGCCGGATCAATATTCTGGGTTCGGCCGCCAGATCACGGTCATCACTTCTGGAGAATCCAAAGCGGAGCTTCGGTCCCTCGTTTTCTCGTTTGCTTGGCCCCTACGCCCCTGACCTTCTTTTCCCAAATGAAAAATGCCCCGGAAAGCTCCGGGGCATCGGTTCGTGGAAGCCGGTAAGCGTCAGGCAGCCGTAAGGCTCTTGCGGACATCCTCGTCCGTGAGGATCCCGCTGGCGCGCAGCAGCGCGGCGAAGCGGCCGTTGCTCTGGCTAAGCTCGTTAAAGCCGCCCATTTCGACGATTCGGCCCTGATCCATGAAGATCACCAGGTCGGCCTCGCGCACCGTCGACAGGCGGTGGGCGATGATGAAGGTGGTGCGATCCTTACGCAGGGCATCGATCGCGTCCTTCACACGGGCCTCGGTCTCGACGTCGAGCGCGCTCGTCGCCTCGTCGAGCACCAGGATCGGCGCGTTCTTGAGGATGGCGCGGGCGATGGCAACGCGCTGGCGCTCGCCACCCGACAGGCGGTTGCCGCGTTCGCCGACAAGGGCGTCGTAGCCGTTCATGCGGCTTTCGATGAAGTCGCTGGCGGCTGCGGCTTCCGCAGCGGCCATGACCTCGTCAAGCGAGGCGTCATCGCGGCCGAGGCGGATGTTGTCGCCGATCGAGCGGTTCATGAGGCCCGCATCCTGGAAGACCGTGGCGATTGATCGGCGCAGCGATTTGCGGGTGACCGTCGAGATGTCGACGCCGTCGATCAGGATTTGGCCATGCTTCGGGTCGTGGACGCGCTGGAGCAGGTTGACGAGCGTCGTCTTGCCGGCGCCGGTGGGACCGACGATGGCCACCGTCTGGCCTGCCTTCGCCGTGAAGGAGACATTGTGCACGCCGTGGTTCGTATTGGCAAAGTCGAAGGACACGTCGCGGAATTCCACTTCGCCGACGACGCCGGTCAATTCCTTGGCGCCGGCCGGCTCCTCGCGTTCACGTACGGAATCCTCGAGTTTATAGAAGTCCTCGAGCTTGGCGCGCGCCTCGAAGATCTGCGTTACAAAGGCCTTCATCTGGTCGAGACGGCCGATCAGAAGGTTGGCGAAGCCGATGAAGGCAACGACCTCGCCGACGCCGAGCTCGCCGCGCTGCACCAGAATGGTGCCGATGACGAGGATCGTCATCATCGAGATCGTCGAGGCCATGCGGTTGAGCGCGCTCGCCAGCGCCCACCAATCGAGCACTGGATACTGCGCCGACAGCAGCCGCTCGGTGAACTTCTTCAGTTCGCGCGTTTCAGCCTCGATGCGGTTGTAGCTATGCACCACCGAAACGTTGCTGATCGCATCGGACACGTGGGAGAAGACCGTATGGTAGTGGTTCTCGACGGAGGCCTGGCCGTCCTTCGTACGGTTCATCACGACCTTGCTGATGGCCACATAGGCGGCGCCGAGAACGACCAGAACGAGCGACAGGCGGAGATCCATCGCGAAGGCGGTCGGTACAAGCAGGACGAGCGCCACAGCCGTCGCCAGATGCTGCCGCATAAATTCGAGCCAAAGGCCAAAGAGGGTCTCGCAAGCGCGCAACAGCGTATGCAGCGCGTTGGAAGTGCCACGCTGACTGTGCCAGGAAAGCGGCATGGAGACGATCCGCCCGAAGGCCTCGGTCAGGAGCGACGCTCTCCGGCCATGCGCAAGGCGGTCTGCCTCGCGGGAAACGAGCACGAAGGCGACCGTGTTGAAGACGCCGAAACCCGCCCACAGGAAGAGCATCGGCGTGACTTCCTTTTGTGACGAGATCGCGTCGATGATGCGGCCAAAGAGAACCGGCTCGGCAATCGTGATAATGGCGAGCACGATGTTGGCGATGACGATCGCCCCGACGCGGAATTTGTGAACGGCAAGATACTGAAGGGCTCTTGCATACACTTGGAACAAAGACACTGTCTCACCCCTTCTGGGCATCGGATGTTGCGCCGCAGCAATGTTTCGATGCGGCAGTGCTTTGCGCCTTTGGCGATCCGGGGCTGGCGGAATTCTTCCCACCGTGCCGGGCCGTCAAAGCCCCAACGGGCGGTCTCGTGAAATTCCTGCCGCAAACGTGGAGGCAAAGCTCTGCCGACCGCGGGAAGATCCGATGCCAAGGGAGGATTGGCGGGATAATCCATAGTCCGCTGTCTTTATGCCTCCACTCCGATATTTTGCAGGTTTCGTCCAAGACCGGGCGTGATAAGAAGAATTATCGCGGTTGCAACATGAATGGCTTCTGAACGGCGCGTTCATGTAAGGTTCTCATGCGCTGCGCCCTCGCATTCTCGACCTGAAGGTGTTCCATGAATATCACGTTGCTCGTACAGTTTCTGGCGCTCCTGGAGGAGATGAAGACGCGCGAGGAGATTCTGCCCGAGTTCGAACGGCTGCTAGATCGTTGCGGTTTCGACTTCTACGGTATCGTGCGCCAGCCGAAGCCCAACGAGAACCCGCTGAGGCTGCTCCTTGCGGGCCGCTGGCCGGATGGCTGGCCCCAAATTTACATCCGCAAGAAATATGTCGTCATCGATCCGACGATCCGCTATCTCGGCCACGCCCAGCGCGGATTCCGCTGGCGCGACACGCTTGCGGCGTTCCGCTCGGATCCGCACCGCAAGCGGATGGAAAGCATGATGGTCGAGGCGCGCAATCACGGTCTCTTCGACGGCTATATCTTCCCCGTGCACGGCCGGCGCGGGCTGATGGGCAATCTCACCGTCGGTGGCCGGGTGGTGGATCTCAGCCCGGTCGAACTCAGCCTTTTCGACGCGATCGCCAAGAGGCTCTTCTGGAAGCTGCTGGAACTCACCGATCCGGAGATCATGGCCGAGCTCGTCTCGCGCGTCGAGGTGCAGATGACGCGGCGTGAAATGGAGGCGCTGAACTATCTTGCCGACGGCATGACATCGAATGACATCGGCAAGGTCCTCGACATCTCGAGCCACACGGTCGACTGGTACATGAACGGCATTCAGGAAAAGCTAAAGGCGAAGAACCGCCATCACGTCGTCGCCATCGCCTTCCGTCTTGGCCTTATTTCCTGAAGTCAAGCCGTTCAGCCACCATCAATTTTATAGGTAGAGCGGGATACGGGCGGGAAACCGCCGGCGCTTTTTATCATCCCGCGCTACTGCATCTTTCCTTAAATTGCGCCGATTCAAGGATAAAAACATGCAGCCATTCAAAGTGCTAAAGCGTCCGCGTCTGATTGGACGCGCGGCGCTGTAGTGTCGCATCTGAAATTGCACTTCCTCAAGTGACTCGCTAAAACTTCATTTCGCGGGTGCAGCATTCCCGCGCTTTCAAGTCTTGAGGAGTCCGACTTGCCTATCTCTAAGATCCTTGTTGCCAACCGTTCCGAAATTGCCATCCGCGTCTTCCGCGCGGCCAATGAGCTGGGGCTTAAAACGGTCGCGATATGGGCTGAGGAGGACAAACTGGCGCTGCACCGCTTCAAGGCGGACGAGAGCTATCAGGTCGGGCGCGGCCCCCATCTGGCTCGCGATCTCGGTCCGATTGAAAGCTATCTGTCAATCGACGAGGTGATCCGTGTTGCCAAGCTTTCCGGTGCCGACACCATTCATCCGGGCTACGGCCTGCTCTCGGAAAGTCCGGAATTTGCGGAGGCCTGCGCCGCCAACGGCATCACCTTCATCGGCCCAAAGCCGGAGACGATGCGCCAGCTCGGCAACAAGGTGGCGGCCCGCAATCTAGCGATCTCGATCGGCGTTCCGGTCGTGCCGGCGACCGATCCGCTGCCGGACGATCCGGCAGAGATCAAGCGGCTCGCTGACGAGATCGGTTATCCGGTGATGCTGAAGGCCTCCTGGGGCGGCGGCGGCCGCGGCATGCGCGCGATCCGCGACCCGAAAGACCTGATCCGCGAGGTGACGGAAGCCAAGCGCGAGGCGAAGGCCGCCTTTGGCAAGGACGAGGTCTATCTCGAAAAGCTCGTCGAGCGCGCCCGCCACGTCGAAAGCCAGATCCTCGGCGACACGCACGGCAACGTCGTGCATCTCTTCGAGCGCGACTGCTCGATCCAGCGGCGCAACCAGAAGGTCGTGGAGCGCGCGCCGGCGCCCTATCTCACCGCTGCCCAGCGCGAGGAGCTTGCCGCCTATTCGAAGCGGATCGCCGAGGCGACCAACTATATTGGCGCCGGCACCGTCGAGTATCTGATGGATGCCGACACCGGAAAATTCTACTTCATCGAGGTCAATCCGCGCATCCAGGTCGAGCACACCGTGACCGAGGTCGTCACCGGCATCGACATCGTCAAGGCGCAGATCCACATCCTGGACGGCTTTGCCATCGGCTCGCCGGAATCAGGCGTGCCGAAACAGGAAGACATCCGCCTCAACGGCCATGCGCTGCAGTGCCGCATCACCACTGAAGATCCGGAGCAAAACTTTATTCCGGACTATGGCCGCATCACCGCCTATCGCGGCGCCACCGGTTTCGGCATCCGGCTTGACGGCGGCACCGCCTATTCCGGCGCGGTGATCACCCGCTATTACGATCCGCTTTTGGAAAAGGTGACCGCCTGGGCACCGAACCCGGACGAGGCGATCCATCGCATGATCCGCGCGCTCAGGGAATTCCGTATCCGCGGCGTGGCGACCAATCTCACCTTCCTGGAGGCGATCATCAGCCATCCGTCGTTTCAGGACAACAGCTACACCACCCGCTTCATCGATACGACGCCGGAACTGTTCCAGCAGGTCAAGCGCCAGGACCGCGCCACCAAGCTGCTCACCTATCTTGCCGACGTCACGGTCAACGGCCACCCGGAGGCCAAGGGACGGCCGAAGCCCAATGACGACATCGCCGCCCCGGTGGTGCCGTTCATCAATGGCGAGGCGAAGCCGGGCACGAAGCAACTGCTCGACCAGCTCGGACCAAAGAAGTTCGCCGAATGGGTGAAGGCGCAAGAGCCGGTGCTGATCACCGACACGACGATGCGCGACGGCCATCAGTCGCTGCTTGCCACCCGTATGCGCACCTATGATATCGCCCGCGTCGCCGGCACCTATGCCCGGGCGCTGCCGAGCCTCTTCTCGCTCGAGTGCTGGGGCGGCGCGACCTTCGACGTGTCGATGCGCTTCCTCACCGAAGACCCGTGGGAGCGGCTGGCAATGGTGCGCGAGGGTGCGCCGAACCTGCTCCTGCAGATGCTTCTGCGCGGCGCCAACGGCGTCGGCTACAAGAACTATCCCGACAATGTCGTCAAATACTTCGTCGCCCAGGCGGCCAAGGGCGGCATCGACGTCTTCCGCGTCTTCGACTGCCTGAACTGGGTGGAGAACATGCGCGTCGCAATGGATGCGGTCGCCGCAGAGAACAAGATCTGCGAGGCGGCGATCTGCTATACCGGCGACATCCTGAATTCCGCCCGGCCGAAATATGACCTGAAGTACTATACGGCGCTTGCCGCCGAACTGGAGAAGGCCGGCGCCCACATCATCGCGGTCAAGGACATGGCGGGCCTTCTGAAGCCGGCAGCCGCCCGCGTGCTGTTCAAGGCGCTGAAGGAAGCGACCGACCTGCCGATCCATTTCCACACGCACGACACCTCGGGCATTGCCGCCGCCACTGTGCTTGCCGCGGTCGAATCCGGTGTCGATATCGTCGATGCGGCGATGGATTCGCTTTCCGGCAACACCTCGCAGCCCTGCCTCGGCTCGATCGTCGAGGCGCTTTCCGGCTCCGAGCGCGACCCTGGCCTCAATCCGGAATGGATTCGCCGCATCTCCTTCTATTGGGAGGCGGTGCGCCATCAATATGCGGCCTTCGAAAGCGACCTCAAGGGACCGGCGTCGGAAGTCTATCTGCACGAAATGCCGGGTGGCCAGTTCACCAACCTGAAGGAGCAGGCCCGCTCGCTCGGGCTTGAGACCCGCTGGCACGAGGTGGCTCAGGCCTATGCCGACGCCAACCAGATGTTCGGCGACATCGTCAAGGTGACGCCGTCCTCCAAGGTCGTCGGCGACATGGCGCTGATGATGGTTTCCCAAGACCTGACGGTGGCCGATGTCGAGAACCCGGCCAAAGACATCGCCTTCCCGGAATCGGTTGTCTCGATGTTGAAGGGCGATCTCGGCCAGCCCCCGGGCGGCTGGCCGGAGGCGCTTCAGAAGAAGGTGCTGAAGGGCGAAGAGCCATACACGGCCGTGCCGGGCTCGTTGCTGCCGCCTGCCGATCTCGACGCGGAGCGCAAAAGCATCGAAGAGAAGCTCGGTCGCGAGGTCACCGACTTCGAGTTTGCCTCTTATCTGATGTATCCGAAGGTCTTCACCGACTACGCGCTCGCCGCCGAGACCTATGGTCCGGTCAGCGTGCTGCCGACCCCGGCCTATTTCTACGGCATGGCGCCGGGCGAGGAGCTCTTCGCCGACATCGAGAAGGGCAAGACGCTCGTCATCCTCAACCAGGCGCAGGGCGAGATCGATGAGAAGGGCATGGTCAAGATGTTCTTCGAACTGAACGGCCAGCCGCGTTCGATCAAGGTGCCGGACCGCAACCGCGGCGCCTCCGCCGCCATCCGCCGCAAGGCCGAAGCCGGCAATGCCGCCCAGCTCGGCGCGCCGATGCCGGGCGTCATCTCGACCGTCGCCGTCATCACCGGCCAGCCGGTCAAGGCCGGCGACGTGCTCTTGTCGATCGAGGCGATGAAGATGGAGACGGCGCTGCATGCCGAAAAGGACGGCGTGGTCGCCGAAGTGCTGGTCAGAGCCGGCGACCAGATCGACGCCAAGGATTTGTTGATCGTGTTTGGCGGGTGACTGCGCCCAGACCCTGACCTGAAAATGGCCGGATTGCTCCGGCCGTTTTTTCAAGAGGAAGGAAGGGAGTCAGCGGAGCTGACGGCGCGCTAAGCCAGCTCTTTCCGAAAGAAGGATTCTTCCGCAAAGATCCGAATTGGCGGTTCGTCGAAGACAACTATCTCGTCGCCCAGGTTTAACAACAGGACGCACTTGTCTTTTTCGAAGAGAAACTCGTAGCCCACGGAGAATCCGTCTGGAGAAACAATCGCTTGGATGCCGGTAAGCATCCTCCCGATCAGATGCGACCAAGGGGGCCGATTCGCCAGATCGATTACCAGCTCCTTCCCGTATTCACCCAAGTCGACTTCCGAAAGGGATGACGTGCTCCATGACAGGGTCTCGCCATTGCTATGACAGAAGAAGGCAACTCCTTGCGCCGCCGAGAACTGAAACCAGACCACGTTAGGGCGATCGAAGTGGAGTCGTTCCGCATCTGCGTATATTTTAGCCTCAACACGTTCGAGACGAGAACCCACAGATTGCTGCGCCCAAGCTGACAACTCGTTGATCATAGCTGCCTCGAATCATCCCTTGTGAAGAGGGACTGTTCACCAGCCCCCTCCCTGCGACGTCGCTCAAATATCATAGCTCATCGGCGCGCTGAGCGAGGCGATGAACTTCTTCGTGCGTTCGCGCTCCGGCGTCGAGAAGATCTTGCGTGGCGGGCCGCTTTCGACGACGACACCGCCGTCGAGGAAGATGACGTGATCGGCGACGCGGGAGGCGAGGCGAAGGTCATGGGTCGCCATGATCATCGTCGTGCCCTCACGGGCGAGGCGGCTGAGCACTTCCACCACTTCCTCGGCGAGTTCCGGGTCGAGCGCGGAGGTCGGCTCATCGCAGAGGAGAACACGCGGCGAGGGGGCGAGCGCACGGGCGATCGCCACGCGCTGCTGCTGACCGCCGGAAAGGATCGACGGCCAAGCGTCGGCCTTGTGCGCCATGCCGACCTTTTCCAGGAGTTCGAGCGCGCGGGCGCGGGCGCGGTCGGTCGGCCATTTCAGAACGGTCACGAGACCTTCCATCACGTTGCCGAGCGCGGTCTGGTGCGGAAAGAGCTGAAAATTCTGGAACACCATACCGGTTTGCCGGCGCAGCTTTTGTATCGCCCTCCAGCCGACCGTGCGGTGAGGGGCGAACTCCAGCCGTTCGTCGCCCAGCCGGATCGCGCCGTGCGTCGGGATCTCCAGCAAGTTGACGCATCTGAGCAGCGTGCTCTTGCCGCCACCGGATGGGCCGACCAGCGCAGTTACCGTGCCTTCGGCCATCGTCACACTGATTCCCTTGAGCACCAGGTTGGTGCCGAAGCGCTTTTCGATGTCGGTGAGTTCGATCACGCGCGCGCCTCCAGGAAACCGCCATAGCGGGCGAAGCGGCGCTCAAGCCTCACCTGCAGGGCCGACAATACGGAGCTCATCGCAAGGTAGATCAGCGCCGCCTCGATATAAAGGATCAGAGGTTCATAAGTGGTCGCGACGATGCGCTGCGCCGTTTGAAAGAGCTCGGGCACGGTAATGGCTGCGGCAAGCGACGTGTCCTTCACAAGCGAAATGAACGTATTCGAAAGCGGCGGGATTGCTACCCGGGTCGCCTGGGGCAGGATCGTGCGTCGCATGACCTGGCTCCAGCTCATGCCAATTGAATACGCCGCCTCCCATTGGCCGCGCGGCACGGAGGAGATCGTTGCGCGGATAATCTCGGATGTATAGGCGCCGATGTTGAGCGTGAAGCCGATCAGCGCGGCGGGGAATGCGTCGAGCAATATGTTCATGCTCGGCAGGCCATAGAAGATGACGAAGAGCTGGACGAGGAGCGGCGTTCCGCGGATTACCCAGACATAGAACCGCGCCACGGCGACAAAAGGAGCCGGTGCGAAGAGACGGACGAGTGCGGTGATGAGACCCAGCAAAAGACCGAGGGCGAAGGAAAGCAGGGTCAGCGGGACCGTGAAGATCAGCCCGGCCCAAAGCAGGGTCGGCAGCGATTCCGCCATCAGGGGAAGCCAATGAAGCCAGTTGGGCAAGGGAAAGCCTTTCAAAACGCGCGATCCGCTCCGGAGGCCGGAACGGATCGCGATTCATAGCCGAGAAAGGCCGATAGAAAAACCGATCGGCCTGACTTTTGGGCGACTTACTTCGAGACGTCAGCGCCGAAATATTTCTGCGAGATCTTGTCGTAGGTGCCATCGGCCTTGATTTCAGCAAGCGCCTTGTTGATCGCGGCCAAAAGTTCCGGCTCGTTCTTGCGGATGATGATGCCGGAATAGTCCGCGTCGGCCTGTTCGGCGGCAATCTTCACGTTCGCGTCTGGCTTCTGCTTCTTGAAATCGAGGAAGGAGAGGCTGTCGTTGATCGTCGCATCGGCGCGGCCGGTCAGCACGAGCTGGATCGACTGGTCGAAGCCGTCGGTCCCGACGAGCTCGGCGCCGGAAGCCTGAGCGAGTTTGCCGAAATTGCTGGTCAGAGACTGGGCGGATTTCTTACCCTTGAGGTCAGCGAAGCCCTTGATCTCCTCGTTGTCTCCCTTGACGATCAGCACGGCCTTGGAGGCGATATAGGGTTCCGAGAAATCGTACTTCTTCTTGCGCTCCTCGGTGATGCCGACCTGGTTGATGACCGTGTCGTAGCGGTTGGCGTCGAGGCCGGCGATCAGGCCGTCCCACTTGCCTTCGAGGAACTCGGCCTTGACGCCAAGACGCTTGGCAACTTCCTGACCGATTTCGACGTCGAAGCCCACCAGTGCGCCGCTGGCATCATGATAGGTGAAGGGGGCATAGGTGCCCTCGGTACCGATTTTGAGAACGCCGGCAGACTTGATCTGGTCGAGGTTCGATTCCGCGTGGGCAGGAGCGAAGGCGGCGACTTGCATGAGGGCGGCAGCGAAAAGCGTCGGAAGGAATTTCATTGTCTTGTTTTCCATCTTTGTTCTCCGGCCCGTCGTCCGGATTGCGGCGAGATTCGCATAAAATCGGACGCATCTGAGCGCATAAAACACCATTTCGTCCGGCTTTCGATGAAGATTTTTCCTCAAACAGGCCGAAATCTCAGCGAAAACACTCCTGCTGATGAATGTGCCGGGTCAATGGAAGTTCCACGAGCGGCCGCAATTGAATTTCATGCGAAAGCCTGCTATTCACGTTCTGACCGATTCATGCACGTTTATGCACGATTTGAAGAATATGGCGATGGACCTGCTGCTGCGCGAGAGGAAATCCCTGATCCAGGAACGGCTGAAAACCGACGGCCGTGTGCTGGCCGCCGATCTCGCGCGCGAATTCGGAGTCTCGGAAGATACGATCCGTCGCGACCTGCGCGAGATGGCTGCGGCCGGCCTGTGTGAGCGTGTCTATGGAGGAGCCTTGCCGCTCGCGCCGATGGCCGGCTCGCTCAGCCAGCGAGTCTCTCTCGCCCCGGAGCGGAAGGCGGCGCTTGCCCGCGCCGCGGTCGGATTCATCCGTGAAGGCATGACAGTGTTCCTCGACGCCGGTTCGGCCAATCTGGCGATCGCTGAGGCGATCGAGCCGGACCTTTCGGTTACGGTCGTCACCAACACGCCACTCATTGCCGCTGCCTTGATGGATAAGATGGGCGTGGAACTCATCCTTGTCGGTGGGGCGCTCGACCGCGCTGTCGGCGCAGCCGTCGGCGCGCGGGCGCAACGGGATGCCGAGCTTCTGCGCCCCGACCTTTGCGTTCTCGGCGCTTGCGGCGCCGACCCGGAAGCGGGATTGACGGCATTCCACTTCGAAGACGCGGCGTTCAAGCGTCTCATCGCCTCGCGAAGCCGCGCGGTCCTTGCCGCCATAACAAGCGACAAGCTCGGAACCGCTGCGCCACATGCGGTCATCGGCATCGAGGCGGTGACGACGCTGGTGCTCGAAGCCAACGCGCCCGAAGCCGCGATCGCCGCGCTCGGTGCGCGCGGCGCTGACGTTATCCTGGCGAAGGAGCCTGCCCGATGAATGTCGCTCATATCGCTCTCTGGACGAAGGACATCGACAAGATCGCCGCCTTCTGGACCGACTTCTTCGACGCCAGCGTCGGCGAGGTCTATGAAAGCCGCCGCCGTCCCGGATTCCGTTCGCGTTTCGTGACGCTTGGCGGCGGGCCGTCGATCGAGGTGATGGAGGGGCCGTGGCTTGCTCCGCATGACGATGCGGTGGAACGCGCCGGCTATGCGCATCTCGCCCTTTCGCTGGGCAGCGGCAGGGCCGTGGACGACATGGCGGAACGGGCCGAGAAGAAGGGCATTCTCGTTTCCAGCGCCCGGTGGACGGGTGACGGCTTCTACGAGGCCGTGATCCGCGATCCTGACGGCAATCTCATCGAAATCACCATTTGAGCCGGACGGTCCGGCTACGGGAAGGTTACTCATGGATCAGCGCACGGATCAGCGCACGCAAACCGCCTCTCAGGGCCTCGTCCGGCACGGTTACATGTCGAAGAATCGGCTTGCGGTATCGCTCCTGTTCCTGATGAATGGCTTCGTCACGGGCAGCTGGGCGCCGAAGATTCCGGAGTTCAAGGACCGGCTCGGGATCGGCGAGAGCGTGCTCGGCCTCTTGATCCTGGTGTTCGGCGTCGGCTCGCTGGTGCTGATGCCCATTGCTGGCGGCTTCATCGCCCGCGTCGGCTCACAAAAGGTAGTGAAGGCGACAGCTATCATTCTGTCGCCGCTGTTGCTGCTCTTAACGCTGGCTCCGAATGTCTGGACGGCCGCGATAGGCATGTTTCTGCTTGGCGGCTTCGTCGGAGCCATGGACGTGGCGATGAATGCCAACGCGGTGGAGGTCGAAAAGTCGATGCGCCGCGCGATCATGTCCTCCTGTCACGCCTATTGGAGTCTCGGCGGGTTGATCGGCGCCGGCATCGGCGGCTTCCTGATGGCGCGCGTCGGCGTACTGCCGCACGTGCTTGTCGTCACGGTTCTTTGCGTTCTGTTCCTTGCTGTCGCCTGGCCGATGATCCTCGCAGACCAGCCTCATCCGGCGGCGGCGAAGGAGAAACTCCGCCTGCCGCTCACGCCCCTGCCTTGGCTTATCGGTATCATGGCACTGTTCTCGATGGTGCCGGAAGGCACGGTGCTCGACTGGGGCGCACTCTATTTGCGCAACGAACTTGGCGCTTCCGTCGAACTCTCGGGCTTCGGCTTTGCAGCCTTTTCGGCGACGATGGCCGCAATGCGTTTTGCCGGGGACCATGTCCGCGATCTGCTCGGCGCGAAGCGGACCTTACGTATCTGCACGGTCACAGCGCTGGTCGGCATCGTCGTCGCGGGCCTCGCGCCAAATGCGTGGGCCGCAATTCTCGGCTTCGCCGTCGCCGGGATCGGTATCTCCAATATGGTGCCGATCGCCTTTTCGGCTGCCGGCAACATGCCGGGGCTGCAACCCGGCATCGGCCTCTCAGTCGCGACCTTTATGGGCTACTCCGGCATGCTTTTTGCCCCCTCGCTGATCGGCTTCATCGCGGAGCATACCGGCTTCGCTATCATCTTCACCTCCGTCCCCGTGCTCTTTATCGTCGTGCTCCTGCTCTCGCATCACGCCGTTCATGCGGATCACGGTAGGGAGCATTAGCAACCTGTGTAGACAGGCGGATGAGGGGCTTTCCCGCTCCTGCCGGCTACCTTGCCATCAATTCGCCGTCAGCGCGTGATGTTGCCGTTGACAAGCGAACTTTCCTTCGCCACCTGAAAGGCGAAAGCTCGGTGCGGCCGGCATGCCGCTCGGGCGAAACGGGACCCAAGAAGAGGCCTTCATGTCTTCTGCCTTCGATTTCGAGCCACAGCCGCGCCGCGCCTCCGTCGCCGTCGATGTCGGCGGCGTGATCGTCGGCGGCGGCGCGCCGGTCGTCGTCCAGTCGATGACGAACACGGATACGGCCGATGTCGACGCGACCGTCGCCCAGGTCGCGGCCCTCCACAAAGCGGGATCCGAACTGGTGCGCATCACCGTCGATCGCGACGAAAGTGCCGCGGCGGTGCCGAAGATCCGCGAGCGGCTGCTGCGTCTCGGCATGGACGTGCCGCTTGTCGGCGACTTCCACTATATCGGCCATAAGCTGCTTGCCGATCACCCGGCCTGCGCGGAAGCGCTGGCGAAATACCGCATCAACCCGGGCAATGTCGGTTTCAAGGACAAGAAGGACAAGCAGTTCGCCGAAATCATCGAGATGGCGATGCGCTACGACAAGCCGGTGCGCATCGGCGTCAACTGGGGTTCGCTCGATCAGGAGCTCTTGACGCGGCTGATGGACGAGAACCAGGCCAAGGGCTCGCCTTTGACGGCGCAGCAGGTGACGCGCGAGACGATCGTGCAGTCGGCGCTTCTTTCGGCGGAATTGGCGGAAGAACTCGGTCTGCCGCGCAACCGCATCATCCTGTCCGCCAAGGTTTCCGGCGTGCAGGACCTGATCGCCGTCTATGCGATGCTTGCTTCCCGTTCCGATCATGCGCTGCATCTCGGGCTTACCGAGGCCGGCATGGGCACCAAGGGGATCGTCGCGTCCTCGGCCTCGCTCGGCATCCTGATGCAGCAGGGCATCGGCGACACGATCCGCATCTCACTGACGCCGGAGCCTGGCGGCGACCGCACCCGCGAAGTGCAGGTGGCGCAAGAGCTATTGCAGGTAATGGGCTTCCGCCAGTTCATTCCCGTGGTTGCCGCTTGCCCCGGCTGCGGCCGCACGACATCGACGGTCTTCCAGGAACTCGCGCAGAAGATCCAGGAAGATATCCGCGCAAGCATGCCAGTCTGGCGTGAGAAATATCCGGGCGTGGAGGCGCTGAAGGTCGCCGTCATGGGCTGCATCGTCAACGGCCCGGGCGAAAGCAAGCACGCCGATATCGGCATTTCGCTTCCAGGCACCGGCGAGACGCCGGCAGCCCCTGTCTTCATCGATGGCCAGAAGGCGATGACCTTGCGCGGGCCGAAGATCGCCGAAGAATTCCAGCTTCTCGTCGCCGACTATATCGAGAAGCGCTACGGTCGCAGCCAGGCGGCTGCGGAATAGCCCCGAAAACTCAAAGCCGTGCCGTCAGCAACTTCAGGCCGGCAAAGGCGAAGAAGCCTGCCATCAGGCTATCGATCACGCGCCGCGACTTGAGATAGGCGCGGTGGACCGGCGAGAGCGAGAAGACGACCGCGAAGCCGCCGAAGGTGACGAGCCCTATCAGCATGCAGCCGCCGATGAAGGCGGCGGTAACGCCGGCCGGTGCCCCGTCCGGCATGCCGAGCGAGACCAGCATGATCCAGGCAAAGATCGCCTTCGGATTGGTCAAGTGGATGCCGAGCCCCTTGAGGTAGAGCTTCTTCAGTGACATCTGCAGCGGAACGCAAAGCGCTGCCTGGGGCTCGCCGCGCATCGCCGCCCTCAGGGCATTGTAGGCAAGCCAGAAGAGATAGCAGGCGCCGGCGATCTTCAGGACAATGATCGCCTGTCCGTAGGTCCGGATGAGCGCCGAGAGGCCCGAGGCCGTCAGCATCGCCCAGGTATAGCTCCCGCTCAGCACGCCGAAGGCGAGCGCGAGGCCCGCCTTTCGCCCCTGGCTCACGGATGTCGCGATGATCGCTAGCACTGCCGGCCCAGGCGATACGACCGCGACGATATAAGCGGTCCAGGCGACGAGGAGCTGCGGCAGATAGGGTGTGAGGTCGAGCATGGCGGCGTCCGTCCGTGATTTCGGACCGGACAGTAGCCGAGGCTTCCGGCGGTGCCAACTGGAGGCGGCATGCGGGTCTCAAGCCGTTTCGGCTCTACCGCTTGGGCTGGGGCCACCTTCTCCCCGCAAGCGGGGCGAAGGGACAGGTGGCGCCCGCGCCACGCCCTCTCCCCCTGCGGGCGCCTGGATGGAGGAGGCACTTCGGCGGCCCAGTCCCCTCTCCCCCAGCGCGAGGGTTCGGTGATGGGCAAAACGTTAGAGAATCTCGTCAAGCGCCGCGACCAGTCTCGCACATTCCTCGTCGGTGCCGATGGTGATGCGCAGGAAATCCGAAATCCGCGGCTTGGCGAAGTGGCGGACGATGACTGCGCGTTCACGCAGTTTCGCCGCCAGCGCCTGGCCCGCGTGGTCCGGGTGGCGGGCGAAGACGAAATTCGCCAAGGAAGGCAGGACCTCGAAGCCGCGCTTCTTGAGCTCGCTCGCCAGCTTCTCCCGCGAAGCAATGATCTTGCCGCGCGTCGCCTCGAACCACGCCTCGTCCTTGATCGCGGCGATGGCGCCCGCCTGGGCCGCCCGCCCGAGCGGGTAGGAATTGAAGCTGTCCTTGACGCGTTCCAAAGCCTCGATCAGCGGGCGCTGGCCGATCGCGAAGCCGACCCGCAATCCAGCAAGCGCCCTCGACTTCGAAAAGGTCTGCACGACGAGCAGATTTTCGTATTTCGGAACCAGCGCGATCGCGGATTCGCCGCCGAAGTCGACATAGGCCTCGTCGATAACCACCGGCTGGTCCGGATGCTCGGTGACCAGCGCCTCGATCTCTGTAAGCGGCAGACCGATACCGGTGGGCGCATTGGGGTTCGGGAGAATGATCGCGCCGGCCGGACGACGGTAGTCGGCGATGTCGATGCCGAAGCTGCTATTGAGCGGCACCTCTATCGCGTCGATGCCGAAAAGCCCAGCGTAGGTCGGATAGAAGCTGTAGGAGATATCCGGATAGAGCAGCGGCCGATCGTGTTTCAAGAGCGCGGCAAAGCTGTGCGCCAGCACTTCGTCGGAACCGTTGCCGACGAAGACCTCCTCCGGTGCGACGCCGTATCGCGCGGCGATCGTTTTCCGTAGGTCGAGCGCGAGCGGATCCGGATAGAGCCTGAGATCGGCACTTGCCGCCGACCGGATCGCCTCGATCACCTTGTCCGAAGGCGCGTAAGGGTTTTCGTTGGTGTTCAGCTTGACGAGGTTCGCCATCCGCGGCTGCTCGCCGGGGATATAGGGTTTCAGCGCAGAGACGATCGGCGACCAGTATTTGCTCACGGACTCTAACTCCTGCGGTTAGCGATGAAACGGGCGGTCTCGACGAGGATGGCCGAGCGGGCGCCATAGGGCTGAAGCAGAGTTTCCGCCCGCGCAACCAGTTCCTCCAGTTCGCGTTCGGCCCAGGCCTGGCCGTGAAGCGCCACGAGCGTGCCCTTGCCGCGCGCGGCATCCTTGCCCGTGGCCTTGCCCATCGCCTCCGCGTCCGCCGTCAGGTCGAGCAGATCGTCGGCGAGTTGGAAGGCGAGGCCGATCGTTTCGCCGAAGGCGCGCAGCCGCCGCCGATCCTCGTCGGACGCATCGGCGATGATTGCGCCCGCCTCGCAGGCGAAGCGGATGAGGGCCCCGGTCTTCATCGCCTGCAGCGTGACAATGCCGGCCTGGCTGGGCGCCGTTTTCTCGGCGGCGAGGTCAAGCGCCTGCCCGCCAGCCATGCCGCCGTGGCCGGAGGCACGCGCAAGCGCCAATATCAGCGCAGTCTTTTGCCGGTCGGAAAGCGGCGTTTCCGGTGCGGCGATGATGTCGAAGGCGAAAGTCAGCAGGCTGTCACCGGCCAGAATGGCGGTCGCCTCATCGAAGGCGATGTGCACCGTCGGCTGTCCGCGTCTCAAATCGTCGTCATCCATCGCCGGCAGGTCGTCGTGGACGAGCGAATAGCAATGCACGCACTCGAGCGCCGCGCCGATCCTGAGCGCCGCACCGGCGTCGCCATCAAGAAGCGCGGTGCACGCGCTCACGAGAAAGGGGCGCAGGCGTTTGCCGCCGTTGAGAACACCGTGGCGCATCGCGGCGAGCAGGTTCTGAGGCCGCGCGATCTCATCTGCGCCGACGGCCGGTCCGAGAAGATCGGAAAGCAGTTCTTCCACTGCAAGCGCATTGGCCTTCAGCTGTGCGGAAAAGGATGACGTCTCGTTCATGCAGCGCTCTTTGGCATGCGGGAGAGAGGCTTTCAACGGGCATTCGCGTCGCAGGCTACTGCCCAATCCCTGAAATCGACTCCGATTTAAGACCGAAATCATGCAGCGTTTCAAAGTGCTTCAGCGACTTTGGCGCGTCCGATTGGACGCGCAGCGCTGTAATGCTTTACGTGGAACGAGCGTGCAAGCGTCTTGCCTTTTACAAGAAACGCCATTCAACTTTGCTCACCCATGAAATAAGAGAGGCGGATGGACAAAGAGGTGGACAGTCAGAGCGTGGACGTCGTTCCGGAAGCGTTGGAGGAGGGGAAGATGTCCGCCAATCGCGGGTCCGCCGCATGGCGGACGAGGTTTCGCCGCCTCTTCCTTGCCGTCCTTGCCCTCTTCGTGCTGCCCTATGTCCTGATCGTCTTCTATGCCCTGGACTTCGTTCGGCCGATCTCGACGCTGATGCTGCGCGACCTTGTGCTCCTGCGTGGCTTTGACCGGCAGTGGGTCCAGTTCGACGACATCGCCCCCGCTCTGGTGCAATCGGTGATGATGTCGGAGGACGGACAATTCTGCTCGCATGCCGGCATCGACTGGAACCAGATGCGCGGCGTCGTCGAGGATGCGCTGGACGGCGAACAGACGCGCGGCGCAAGCACGATCCCGATGCAGGCCGTCAAGAACCTGTTTCTCTGGAACGGCCGTTCCTTTGTCCGCAAGGCGCTGGAGCTGCCGCTTGCGATCGTCGCCGACTTCGTCTGGAGCAAGCGCCGGATGATGGAGATCTATCTGAACGTCGCCGAGTGGGGCGACGGCATCTACGGCATCGAGGCGGCCGCGCAGCACCATTTCGGCGTTTCGGCCGCCAAACTGTCACGCCGGCAAGCTGCTCTGCTCGCCGTATCGCTGCCCAATCCGATCGATCGCAACGCCGGCAAGCCAGGCCGGGGCCTGAGGCGGCTTGCATCGCTGATCGAGCGACGCGCCAGCCGCTCCGGCGGTTACATCACATGCCTTTATAACTAGGATGAAGCCAATTCATTGGTCTTACCGCCGCTGATATGGCAAGTCTGCCGCACGACGAACCAGGCGGAGCAGCATCGTGGACAAACTCGTTCTTTATGTCGGCAACAAGAATTACTCGTCCTGGTCTCTTCGACCATGGCTGGCGCTCGAAGCCTGCGGTATCCCGTTCGAAGACGTGGTGATTCCCTTCGACTTTCCGGCAGGCAACCCTCGCTTCCGCGAGATCTCGCCGACGGGACGCGTCCCGGTACTGCATCATGGCGATGTCCGTGTCTGGGAATCGCTGGCGATCATCGAATATGTGGCGGAGCTCTTCCCCGAGGCCGGCCTCTGGCCCGAGAACCGCGAGGATCGTGCCCGCGCCCGCAGCTATTCGATGGAGATGCTTTCCGGTTTCCGGGCGCTGCGCGGCGCCTGCCCGATGAACATTCGTCGGCCGCGCCGGGCGATCGCGCTGCCGGACGATGTCCAGGCCGACGTCACTCGCATCGAAGAGATCTGGCGGGAATCGATCGCCCGCTCCGGCGGACCGTTTCTCTTCGGCCGCCGCTTCAGTGCGGCGGACGCGATGTTTGCGCCGGTCGTCAACCGTTTTGACGTCTACGAACTGGTGACAGCCCCTGCCACGCTCGCCTATATGGATGCCATCAAGACGCACCCGGCCTTCCGCAAATGGGAGGAAGCGGCGAGGGCCGAACCCTGGATCGTTCCAGAGGACGAGGCGTGATTCGAAAATTTGCGCGCGGGGACTGGTCAAACCGCGGTTGGCCATGTATAAGCGCGCGAAATTTCCGAGATCGACATCTGTTTGACCCGGCCATTTTCGGCTGCTGAACAGTGTTTTGCCCGATAAGTGGAGAATGAAATGGCTGTACCGAAAAGAAAAACGAGCCCGTCCAAGCGTGGCATGCGCCGTTCCGCTGACGCCCTCAAGGCTCCGACCTACATCGAAGACAAGAACTCCGGCGAACTGCGCCGTCCGCACCACATCGACCTGAAGACCGGCATGTACCGCGGTCGCCAGGTGCTGACGCCGAAGGAAAACGCATAAGCGGTTCCGTTCGCGGATGAAGTTCGAGGGTCGGCTTTGCCGGCCCTTTTTCTTTGGGCGTGAGGTGTGGTTGGATTTTCTGAGCGATGCTCGCGCCTTGCCCTGGCCACTCATCCGGCCTGCCGGCCACCTCTCCCCGCAAGCGGGGCGAAGGAGACTCGTGGCAAGCGCCAGCCCTAAGTCTCCTCTCCCGCCTGCGGGGGGAGGGCTAGGGCAGCCGCATGCAAGTTCGGTGCGATCGCTGGGGCAACTTCAGCCGAGATTGTCGAGCTTCGTCTGAAGCGCGCGCAACTGTTCCTTGAGCTCGTCGATATCCTTGGCCTCGGCCTTCTTCGTTTCCTTGGCGGGGGGCGCGGCCATGAAGGGCGAGAACATCTGCATGGCCTGGTGGAACATTTCGGTGTTGCGCCGGACCTGCTCCTCGACCAGTTGCAGCGGCACCTGCAGGTTCTTGCCGAGCGGCGTATCGCCAAATGCCTTGTTGATCTGCTCGCGCATTTGCGCCTGTTGCTCGGTGAAGGCCTGCATCGAGTGTTCGAGGTAGCTCGGCACCACCATCTGCATCTGGTCGCCGTAGAAGGAGATCAGTTGGCGAAGAAAGGAAATCGGCAAAAGCGTATTGCCGGTCTTGGATTCCTGCTCGAAGATAATCTGCGTCAACACGGAGTGGGTAATGTCTTCGCCGGACTTTGCGTCCTGCACCACGAACTCCTCACCCTTCTTCACCATCACGGCCAGGTCGTCGAGGGTCACGTACGTGCTGGTGCCGGTATTGTAGAGGCGCCGGTTCGCATATTTTTTTATAACGATCTGGCCATCGTTCTTCGCCATCAGGGTCTCCTCTTACCCATCGTCCCGTCTTTATTGTATTTTTTAGAGTATCCGCAAAATCGAGGCTCTGACAATCTATTTGTGCAATGCGGCGACGCACCTGCAAAATATGGTAACCGCGCGAAACGTGAAGCTTTTGCGGCAGTGCATCAATGCGTTTGACTCGCGCTCCAGGCTTTGCCAGTCTGGCTACATCAGGCAAACGAAATATGAGGAAACGTCCCATGAGCAATCCCTCCGTCGTGATCGCCAGCGCGGCTCGCACCGCCGTCGGATCCTTTAACGGTGCCTTCGGCAACACACCCGCGCACGAGTTGGGTGCGGGCGTCATCACGGCGGTGCTTGAGCGGGCGGGCGTCGACGCGGCAGAGGTGGACGAGGTGATCCTCGGCCAGGTTCTTCCCGCCGGCGAAGGGCAGAACCCGGCCCGCCAGGCAGCGATGAAGGCGGGCCTACCGCAGGAAAAGACGGCTTGGGGCATGAACCAGCTTTGCGGTTCGGGCCTGCGCGCCGTGGCGCTCGGCATGCAGCAGATCGTCACCGGCGATGCGGATATCATCGTGGCCGGCGGCATGGAGTCGATGTCGATGGCGCCGCATTGCGCGCACCTTCGCGGCGGCGTGAAGATGGGCGACTTCAAGATGATCGACACGATGATCAAGGACGGCCTGACGGACGCCTTCTACGGCTATCACATGGGCATCACTGCCGAAAACGTCGCCCGCAAGTGGCAGCTTACCCGCGAAGAGCAGGATCAATTCGCGCTCGCTTCGCAGAACAAGGCTGAGGCCGCGCAGAAGGCCGGTCGTTTCGCCGACGAGATCGTTCCATTCATCGTAAAGACCCGTAAGGGCGACGTGACCGTCGACCAGGACGAATATATCCGTCACGGTGCGACGCTCGACTCCATGGCTAAGCTCCGCCCCGCCTTCGACAAGGAGGGAACGGTGACCGCCGGAAACGCATCGGGGCTGAACGACGGTGCGGCCGCGACGCTCTTGATGACGGAAGCGCAGGCGGAAAAGCGCGGCATCCAGCCGCTTGCCCGCATCGTTTCCTGGGCAACGGCCGGCGTCGATCCGCAGATCATGGGGACCGGGCCGATCCCGGCCTCCCGCAGGGCGCTGGAGAAGGCCGGCTGGTCTGTTGGCGATGTCGAACTCGTGGAGGCGAACGAAGCTTTCGCCGCGCAGGCCTGCGCCGTCAACAAGGACCTCGGCTGGGATCCGTCGATCGTCAACGTCAACGGCGGTGCGATCGCGATCGGCCATCCGATCGGCGCTTCCGGCGCCCGCGTTCTCAATACTTTGCTTTTCGAGATGAAGCGGCGCGGCGTTTCCAAGGGACTTGCCACCTTGTGCATCGGTGGCGGGATGGGCGTCGCCATGTGCGTCGAGCGCCTATAGCCGGCCGCAAGCCTATGCAGCAGGCCGGCCGAACAGTTTTCCGGTGCATTTGCCGGTCTGCTGGCCTGCTGTCCCTATGTGACATCAACGAAATTGGTCAAGCACATGTGGCCCGTTTATGCCGGGGCACATGCGGATCACCTATGCAAAATTCAAATCAACTTTGTGGGAGGCGAGCATGAGTAGGGTAGCGTTGGTTACAGGTGGATCGCGCGGCATCGGAGCAGCCATTTCGGTGGCGCTGAAAGCAGCGGGCTACAAGGTGGCCGCAAACTATGCCGGCAATGACGAGAAGGCCCAGGCCTTCAAGCAGGAAACCGGCATCCCCGTCTACAAGTGGGATGTCTCCAACTATCAGGCCTGCGCCGAGGGCATCGCCAAGGTGGAGGCCGATCTCGGGCCGGTGGACGTTCTCGTCAACAATGCCGGCATCACGCGTGACGCGATGTTTCACAAGATGACGCCGGAACAGTGGGGTGAAGTGATCAGCACCAATCTGACCGGCCTCTTCAACATGACGCATCCGCTCTGGTCGGGCATGCGCGACCGCGGCTTCGGACGCGTGATCAACATCTCCTCCATCAACGGTCAGAAAGGGCAGATGGGCCAGGCGAATTATTCCGCGGCGAAGGCCGGCGATCTCGGCTTCACAAAGGCACTCGCGCAGGAAGGGGCGGCAAAGGGCATCACCGTGAACGCGATCTGCCCGGGTTATATCGGCACGGAGATGGTAAGGGCCGTGCCGGAAAAGGTGCTCAACGAACGGATCATTCCGCAGATTCCGGTGGGGCGCCTCGGTGAACCGGAAGAAGTTGCGCGTTGTGTCGTGTTCCTCGCATCCGACGACGCCGGCTTCATCACCGGCTCGACAATTTCGGCCAATGGTGGCCAGTTCTTCGTCTGACCCACCAAAAGCCGAGATAGTGTCATCTCTGGCGGCGCCTTTCGGGGCGCTGCTTTGTTTGCGGCAGCGGAGTTCACCGGCTGGATGCAATGGTTAACGACACAGCCTTGCGGCGCACAGATTGCGAAAAATGGCACCGCAATTCTATTGATGCGTAAGCACCAGAGCCACAATATGTTGTGGTGAACAAAACGAGAAAGCATCCGTGTGAGCGATTCGTCGCCGATTCGTTCCGGCTTTGATCGAAAGGTTAATGCGACGATTCTTATTCCCCGATTCGCGGAGTCCGAAAGCGAATCCGAGTTAAAATTTTCTAAACTTTCCAGAGTCTTGGATTCCGAATCCTTGATGGCAATTAACGTTCTGGAAGGAAAAGTTAACGGCGCTGACGGCCGTTGTTTGCGCGATGTTCCGGCCGATTCAGCATGTGGTGCGACTCTTCGCGCGGAAGTCTAGATATAGCCGTGAACATACAGTGAATCGACGCGAGTCAGCGATTCGTCGCTGATTCGTTCCACCGCTGTTCCGAACGTTAATTTGGAGGCCCGAAATGTGGTTCGGGGAGGAGGCCGCAAGCGGTTTTAATTGTCCGCGCCCCTTGCGTTTGGGCCGGCGCGTGGGCATGTGTTCCCCGCCGGCCCGCAAAACCGCGCCGGCTCGTTGAGAATGCCAGGATCGAAGAAGTGTCCTTTCAATCCATGATTCTGAGTGGTCGCGGCGTGACCGCGGTGCTCGGGCCAACCAACACCGGCAAGACCCACTATGCGATCGAGCGCATGGTTGCGCATGACAGCGGCGTCATCGGCCTGCCGCTGCGGCTGCTTGCGCGCGAGGTCTATACGCGCCTGGTCGAAAAGGTGGGCCACCACAACGTCGCGCTGATCACGGGCGAGGAAAAGATCACGCCGCATCGGGCGCGCTATTCGGTTTGCACCGTCGAAGCCATGCCACGCGAGACGACCGCCTCGTTCGTTGCGATCGATGAGGTGCAACTGGCCGCGGACCTGGAGCGTGGTCACATCTTTACCGACAGGCTGCTGCATCTGCGCGGCCGCGACGAAACGCTGCTGCTCGGTGCCGCGACGATGCGCCCCATTCTCCAGCAGCTCCTGCCGGGGATCACCTTCATCGAGCGTCCGCGCCTGTCGCAGCTTCTCTATGCGGGATCGAAGAAGATAACCCGGCTCCCGCATCGTTCCGCGATCGTCGCCTTCTCGGCCGACGAAGTCTATGCCATCGCCGAGCTCATCCGGCGGCAGCGCGGCGGTGCCGCCGTCGTGCTCGGGGCCCTGTCGCCGCGCACCCGTAACGCCCAGGTCGCGCTCTACCAGGAGGGCGACGTCGAATACCTTGTAGCGACCGACGCCATCGGCATGGGCCTCAACCTAGACGTCGATCATGTCGCCTTCGCGCAGGACCGCAAGTTCGACGGCTACCAATACCGCAATCTCAACCCGGCGGAGCTCGCTCAGGTCGCGGGGCGGGCGGGCCGGCATGTGCGGGACGGAACATTCGGCGTCACCGGGCGCGTCGACCCTTTCGACAGCGAACTCGTGCATCGCATGGAGTCGCACGAATTCGATGCGGTCAGGGTGTTGCAATGGCGATCCAAGGCTGTCGATTATTCCTCGCTGAAGGCGCTCAAGAAAAGCCTCGAGGCAGCGCCGGCCGTTGCCGGCCTGACACGAGCGCTTCCGGCTGTCGATCAGCAGGCGCTGGAGCATCTCATGCGCTATCCCGAAATCATGGACGTTGCCACCACGTCCGAGCGGGTCGAGACGCTTTGGGAGGCCTGCGCCCTTCCCGACTACCGGCGCATAACGCCGGCTCAGCACGCGGACCTGATTTCGACGATCTACGCCGATCTCGTTCGCGAGGGCACGGTCAACGAAGACTTCATGGCCGAGCAGGTCCGCCGCGCGGATCACACAGATGGCGAGATTGACACACTTTCGGCGCGAATTGCGCAGATCAGGACCTGGACCTATGTGTCAAATAGGCCCGGATGGCTTGCCGATCCGACACACTGGCAAGAAAAGACGCGGGAAATCGAAGATCGATTGTCCGACGCGCTACATGAAAGGTTGACGAAACGCTTTGTTGATCGCAGGACATCTGTGCTCATGAAGCGCCTGAGAGAGAATGCGATGCTGGAAGCTGAAATCAGTGTGAATGGTGATGTCTTCGTAGAGGGGCACCACGTAGGCCAGTTAACCGGTTTCCGGTTCACTTTGGCGGCCGGTGGCGAAGGCTCGGATGCGAAGGCGGTGCAAGGTGCTGCCCAGAAGGCGCTGGCGCTGGAATTCGAGGCGCGCGCTGCGCGTCTTCACGCGGCCGGCAATGGTGATCTTGCGCTTTCGTCGGATGGCCTCGTGCGCTGGCTCGGCGATCCCGTGGCGCGGCTTGCCGCGAGCGATCACGTCATGCGCCCGCGCGTCATCTTGCTCGCTGACGAGCAGCTCCAGGCCAACGCCCGCGACCATGTGCTCGCTCGGATCGAACGGTTCGTGAACCACCATATCGGCACGATATTGAAGCCTCTCGACGACATCTCCCGTGCGGAGGACCTCGAAGGTCTCGCCAAGGGCCTGGCTTTCCAGCTCGTCGAGAATCTTGGTGTGCTCTTCCGCCGTGATGTCGCCGAGGAGGTAAAGTCGCTCGACCAGGATGGTCGCGCGTCCATCCGTAAATATGGTGTTCGCTTCGGCGCCTATCACATCTTTCTGCCGGCTCTCCTGAAGCCGGCGCCTGCCGAGCTCATCACGCTGCTCTGGGCGCTGAAGAACGACGGACTCGACAAGCCCGGCTATGGCGAACTCATTCCGATGCTTGCCGCCGGCCGTACCTCTGTCGTCACCGATCCGTCTTTCGAGCGGACATTCTACAAGCTCGCCGGATTCCGTTTCCTCGGCAAGCGGGCCGTGCGGATCGACATCCTTGAGCGGCTCGCGGATCTCATACGTCCGCTCCTGCAGTGGAAGCCTGGTGCAGAGCCGCGTCCGGACGGCGCATACGACGGCCGCCGTTTCATGGCGACGACAGCGATGCTGTCCATTCTCGGCGCAACGCCTGACGACATGGAGGAAATCCTGAAGGGGCTTGGCTATCGCGCCGACAGCGTGACCGCCGAAGAGGCGGCTGCCTTCCTCGCAAGCCAGAGCGCAGATGCGACTCCGGCGGGGACGCCGCTCGAAACCGCCGCAGCCGAGAACGTCGATGAGGACGCGAAGGCCGAGAGCGAGCCGGCTGGAGTGACGCAGACGGAAGCGCCCGCAGCCGACGCAACCAACGATGCGCCGACTGAAGAAAGCACGACTGAAGCAAGCGCGGCGGAAGAACCTGCCGAAGCCAGGCCGGTGCTCCTGTGGCGTCCTGGCACGCGCCAGGACAACCAGCGCCAGGGCGGCCGCCAGCAGGGCGAGCATCGCCGTGGTGGCCAGCGGCATGGCCAGGGCGAAGGCAGGGAGGGCGGCCGCAAGGGCGGAGCGCCCATGCGCGGCAAGGCACAGGAGGGCAGGCCTGGTGGAGGCCAACGCAAGGATCGACCCGATCGCCATGATCGGGGCGGCAAGCCGGGCGGTCAGAAGTTTGATGGGCGCCCGCCACGCAAGGAAAAGCCGCTGGATCCGGATTCGCCCTTTGCGAAACTTGCCGCTCTCAAGGAGCAACTGAAAAAGTAGGAAGGGCAATGGAGAAACAGCCAACGTCTGCGCCTGCACCTCGTCAGCGGCTCGACAAGTGGCTGTTCTTCGCGCGGCTGATCAAATCGCGATCGCTTGCCCAGAAGGCGATCGAGGCGGGTCATGTCGCAGTCAACGGGACGCGGGTCACGCAATCCTCCGCTCAGGTAAAGGCAGGCGATACGCTCGAATTGTCGATGGAGCGACGGGATCTCGTCGTTCGCGTGCTCTTACCTGGCACGCGGCGGGGTCCCTACGAGGAGGCCCGCCTGCTCTACGAGGACCTGACCCCGCCAGCCTCCTCCCAGAGGTTGACGGCTTTCGAGCAGGCGACTCGCGAGCGGGGCGCCGGGCGCCCGACGAAGCGGGAACGGCGCGACACGGATCGGCTCAAACCTGACTTCGGCGAGCACGACGATTGAGCTGCGACGGCGTTTCCGTGCTGGCTTGCCTGTGAAAATCGGCCAAATCCGCGATTTTGGATCGAAGCAATCGAAAATCCTTCTGCGCTAGAAAACTCTGCCCGCTTCCCGACCAACGGCGCATGGATTATTCTTGCAATGGGCATCCAAAGCCGTTACCTCACAAGCCACGTTGAGTGGCATTCGGGTCTCGTCCGGCAGCTATGCGCGCCAGACATTCCTGGGGTGCATGGACGACGAGCATCACCATTGATTGCCGTTTGCCATCAAATGTGAGCATTGGCTGGAGTACCTCATGACGTATGTCGTGACCGACAATTGCATTCGCTGCAAGTATACGGATTGCGTGGAAGTCTGCCCTGTGGACTGCTTCTATGAAGGGGAGAATTTCCTCGTCATCCACCCTGATGAGTGCATCGATTGCGGGGTATGCGAGCCGGAATGTCCGGCCAATGCGATCAAGCCGGATACCGAGCCGGGCCTCGACATGTGGTTGAAATTGAACGCGGATTTTGCGACGAAGTGGCCGAACATCACGGTGAAGCGTGATCCTTTGCCGGAGGCCAAGGAGATGGACGGCGTCGATGGAAAATACGAGAAGTATTTCTCTGCCGAGCCGGGACAGGGCGACTGACGCAATCGTCCCGTGCTTGGTTCGCCGACCCTGACGAACGGATACAAAGCGAGGGCCGAAATCTGGGGAAATCCGGCCTCAGCCTAACAATTGTGCGCGTGGTAGCTTGATCGCTGCCATGCAGCAAATTATTGATTTGCGCACTTTTTTGTGATAGCTTCCTGTTACTGATCCACCGAGGGTGTTTTTGCGCGCCCGAAAACCATCACGAAAGCAAACGATCTCCACGGCGCGGCTCTTCCCAAATACGCAACGTTCCGTTGCCTGTGACCGCGATATATGAGGCCGTATGCGTTCCGTTGGACGGACCAGGATTGACCCCACCCGGCGGTATTCCCGTCTATCCCGGGCCTGACCGACCCGGCCCCGGCCTTTGAGAGGCCGGGTGCGCAATAGGGAGTTTTTGAAACGAATGACGACCCAGCAGAAAAAATCTTCAACGCGCCAAGGCTTCAAGACCGGTGAATCGATCGTATATCCGGCTCATGGTGTTGGCCAGATCGTTGCGATTGAGGAGCAGGAAGTCGCTGGCATGAAGCTCGAGCTTTTTGTCATCGATTTCGAGAAGGACAAGATGCGTCTCAAGGTGCCGGTGGCGAAAGCCGTCAGCATCGGCATGCGCAAGCTGTCTGAAACCGATTTCGTCGATCGTGCGCTGAAGGTCGTGCAGGGCAAGGCACGCGTCAAGCGGACCATGTGGTCCCGCCGTGCCCAGGAATACGATGCCAAGATCAATTCCGGCGATCTCATCTCCATCGCGGAAGTGGTGCGCGATCTTTATCGCGCGGAAAATCAACCCGAACAGTCCTATTCCGAACGCCAGCTTTATGAGGCCGCTCTTGACCGCATGGCGCGCGAAATCGCTGCCGTAAACAAGATGTCTGAAACGGAGGCGGTCCGTCTCGTCGAAGCCAACCTGAACAAGGGGCCGAAGCGCGGCAAGGCCATCGAAGAGGACGACGCCCAGGACGAGGCCGCTTAAGCCGCAGTCCGGACGCAACCCGAAAACCACGACCCTAAAAAGCCCGGCCTTCGCCGGGCTTTTTCTTGTCCGCACGGCGACTGCATGTTTCCCTAAATCCTGCTCGATCTAAGGATTAAAACATGAAGCAATTCAAAGCGCTACAGCATCTTTGCGCGCATGATTAGACGCGCGACGCTGTAGCAGCACCTGCACGCTTTGGCGACGTGCACGAACAATGATCCCGTTATCATTGCAGGGAAGGGAACCTTTTGCGCCGGCGCGCGTTAGGAAAGGCCGGTGCGAAGGTGTTCGCCTTTGCGGCCTGGACGACCTTGGTTCTGTGATCTCTCACCGTTTCAGGTTTCGTATCTTCGATTTAGGGCGCTGCATCGGTTCTTCAAGCATGACATAGCGCTCGCCGTTCCTGTCGCCGGATGCTCCGACAAGCGTTTGGCCCCTTCGAGTTCAGTCCTTAACGGCGCCCGGCGCCAGCTACGGAGCGATCGATGAAGACCCTTACAGCAGACAGGCGCATGATCAAGATTGCCATGGATGCGCCCTATCTCGAACGGGAAGAGGAACATGCCCTGGCGCAGGCGTGGAGGGACAACAACGATCAGGAAGCGCGCAACAAGATTGCCATGGCGCATATGCGCCTGGTGATCGCCATGGCGGCGAAATTTCGCAGTTTCGGGTTGCCTATGAGCGATCTCGTCCAGGAGGGGCATGTCGGCCTGTTGGAGGCGGCAGCACGCTTCGAACCAAGTCGGGACGTTCGCTTCTCGACCTATGCCACCTGGTGGATCCGCGCGTCGATGCAGGATTATGTCCTACGTAACTGGTCGATCGTACGCGGGGGGACAAGCTCGGCGCAAAAGGCACTGTTCTTCAACCTCAGGAGACTGCGCGCGCGTCTTGCGCAGGGAGATCGGCAACTGACTTCGCAGGCGATGCATGAGGAGATTGCCGCGGCGCTGGGCGTCAGCCTCGCCGACGTGCAGACGATGGATGCGCGGCTGTCCGGAAGTGACGCGTCGCTACAGGCCCCTGTCGGCCACGGAGATACGGACGGCGGCGAGCGACTCGACTTCCTTGCCAGCGAGGCGCCGCTGCCTGACGAACAGGTCAGCGATATGATCGACGGCGAACGAGCTCGTCGCTGGCTTCACATCGCGCTTGGGGAGTTGAGCGAGCGTGAGATGAAGATCATCCGCGCCCGGCGTTTGTCGGAAGACGGCGCGACGCTGGAGGAGCTTGGCGTCGACCTTGGCATCTCGAAGGAACGCGTCAGACAGATCGAGACCCGGGCGCTGGAAAAGCTCCGTGCCGCGCTCGCCGCCAAGGCGCCGGCATTGACTGCCGGCATGCACTGACCGCGACCGCCATCGCTTAAGCCCAACCATCAAGGAATCACGCAAGTCCGCAGACTACTCCGCAATGATTTTCACCTTGTCACCGGGTTTAACGGTGGAGGTGAACTGCATCGCATTGATCAAGCGGAAGAGATCGAGCTTGCGATCCGTCCCCATCATCCGGGCGGCGAGCGTCGCGATCGTGTCGCCAGATCTCACAGTGACTACGCGGATGCGCAGCGGCTTCAGCGATTGAACCTCGGCCTGCGTCATCCGGCGGAAAGTGCTGCGCAACTGGCTGGCCGTGCCTTCGAGCGCGCTCGATCCCTTCGGTACCGCAGTCAGGAAACGGTAGATGCGGTTGTCGATGCGGATCACGGTGACGTCGAAGTCCCAACGATCGGCGGACGCACGTGCCGTCGCCGCTTCGAGACCGTTGACGGAAATCGGACGGATTGTATCCGGCTGCAGGCCGGTGACCCAACCGCTGGCGATATAGTCGGTGAGGCTGCGCTGCGCCGCGTCGGCAACGCCGTCGAAGCGGATCGCGATGTCGCCCGGGCCGGTGGCGAGCACTGCCTCGGCCTTGTTGTCGATCTGGAACCCGACCGGCACGTCGAAGCGGATGCCGAGCTGGCCGTGCAGGAACGTCTGGCCGCGGACATAACCCTCCTGCGGGCTGTCGCCATAGAGGATGCCGTCGATCCCGGCCAAATAGTAATCGCGCCCGCGGTCGCCGCTTGTGCCTTCGACGCCGAAGGCACGCGCGTGCCGGCGCGCGAGATCGACGCGCTGCGGTGCATTGGGATGACTCGACAGGAAGTCGAGGCTCTGGTCGGCTTCCGGATCGACCGCCGTGAAACGGGCATAGGCCGCCATCGAATCGAGGAAGCGGGCGGCGGCATAGGGGTCATAGCCCGCCTCGCCGAGCATGCGCACCCCGATCACATCGGCCTGGAGCTCCTGATTGCGCGAGAAGGCGGCGAGCCGCAGCTTGCCGCGCGCAAGCGCCTGTTTCCCGGCCAGATTGGAGGAAAGCACTTCGGAGACGACCCGGCTTGCGATCACCTCGGCCTCTTCACGCTGTTGGCGTTCGATTCCGTGGTTTGCAGTGACGTGCGCCATCTCGTGCGAGAGCACGGCAGCGACCTCCGAGGCATCGTTGGCAAGCGCCAGAAGACCGCGCGTGACGTAGAGATAGCCGCCCGGCAGCGCAAAGGCGTTGATTGCCGGCGAATTCAGAATGGTGATGCGATAGGACTGTTGCGGATTTTCCGAAACCGCCGTCAGCGCGCCGGTGATGCGCGCCACCAGGCGTTCGGTCTTGGCGTCCTTGTATTCGCCGCCGTAGCTCGCAACGATCCGCGGGTGTTCGCGTGCGCCGAGTTGGGCACGCGGGTCGTTCTTCTGCACTTCGTCGACGATC
Organism: Ensifer sp. IC4062; assembly: GCF_020193575.1. Lineage (GTDB taxonomy): Bacteria > Pseudomonadota > Alphaproteobacteria > Rhizobiales > Rhizobiaceae > Sinorhizobium. The sequence continues at coordinate 7,938 of NZ_JADYVD010000022.1, read as the reverse complement.
TGCGGATTTGACGAGGGGGAGACGGTCGGCTCATAGGTCTGTTCGATCACCGATTGGCAGGCGGACAGGAGCGCAGTCGCGAGCAATGCAACCATTAATCGTGCATTCCTGCCGCCGCGTCGCGTCCGAATCCGGCCGTCGATGACTGTATGCCTAACCATGCCTCAGCCCGTTCCCCTACGCCGGCGCGTGCCACAACTTGAGCGCCGACGTTGAAAAATCCTACTTTTTCAGCCGGATACAGCGTTCCGGCCTGGGTGTGTCAGCCAACTATTGTGCTGTATCGATTTCAGCGCCCTCTGCCTAGCTGATCCCCGTAGAAATACTTGCCCCGTGGTATCACAGCAACGGATGCGCGAACATCGCGCCAACCGTTGGGCAGTCCGCGCGTCGCACAGCGCGGCGGTTAAATTGTGGCGAACGGTAAATTAGCGAAAATTTCTCTCCCGCGCCCTGCGTGTTCAAACGCGTAAAAGTCACCGGAGTGATTTCTGTTGCTGCGTGTCTTTCTACTTAAATCGCTCCGATTGAAGAAAAATGCCACGGCGGCCGACGGAACCTTATTCGCGACCGAGGAAGCGGTTGATCGCCGTGATGTCGCGCCGTTCGACAAAACGATCGACAGGATCGTGTGCGATGATACGCCCCCGATCGAGGAAGAGCACGCTGTCGGCGAGCAGTCTCACGTCATCGGGATGATGCGTGATCATCAGGATCGTATTGCCTTCCTCGTCGTGGAGGTCGCGCAAAAGTTGGCGCATTTCCGCTCTCATGCCCGGGTCGAGCGCGGCAAAGGGCTCGTCAAGGAGGAGCAGCGGACGGTGGCGTACGAGCGCGCGAGCAAGTGCGACCCTCTGACGTTCGCCCCCGGAAAGCGTCGGCGGCAACCTTCCGCCGAAGCCGTCGAGGCCGACACGCTTCAACGCATCGGCCACCTTGGCGCGGCCGGCGGCGGACAGGCGCAAGGCCGGGCTGATGCCGAAACCGACATTGGTTGCCGCGTCGAGATGGGCAAAGAGGTTGTGCTCCTGGAAGATAATCGACACCGGGCGTTCGGCCGGCAGGCGGCCCGCCATGTCTTCGCCGAGAATATGTACGGCGCCTTGCTCTGGCTCTTCAAATCCGGCGATGACGTTGAACAGGGTCGATTTCCCCGACCCGGACGCACCCACGACCGCGACGATCTGCCCGGCCGGAATCACGCAGTCGAACGTGAGCTTCGTCGTTTCGAAACGGACTTCGACGTCCTTGAGTGAAACGGCCGCGGCAACGGAGGCTGGCGAATTCATACGTCTCTTCCTTCGCGCGCGCCGTTCTCTCCCGCCGTGCCGAGCACGGTGAGGACCAGGCAGATGAGGCCGAGCAGCAATGCAAGTCCCGCGGCGTCGGCGGTGCGGTAGCTTCCCATGCGGCTGTAGAGCAGCCAAGGCAAGGTTGTCATGTCTTGCGATCCGAACAGGGCCACCGCGCCAAGATCGCCGAGGGACAAGGCCATGGCGAAAGAGAAGGCCATGAGCAGGGGTTTGCGCAATGGCGGCCAGTCGATCCATCGCAGGCGATGAAAGCCGGCGATACCGAGGCTTGCCGCCAGCCGATCCGTGCGTGCCACATGGGTTGCCATCGCCGGAGCGAGCACGCGATGGACGAAGGGAAGCGCCATTAGCGCGTTGATCGCGATGACGACGGCCGGTGCAAAACGTGCCACATCGCCGAAGGGACGCAGCAGCAGGAACCAGCCCGCACCGAGAACGACCGGCGGCACCAGCAGGACGAGGGAGGTGCTGGCGCTTATCGTGCCGGCGAACCCGCGAGCGGCGGCTCCCGCCTGCCGTCGCCTCGAGGTAATCTGCTGCGCGCGGATCATTACGGCGGTCGCCCCTACGGAGATCGCAGCCGAAGGAAGCGCAATCGCAGCACTGGTGGCGAACGCATGGTGGACGGCAGCGTCGCGCGCGAGCCTTGGCAAATCTGCCTGCAAGCCGGAATGGGCGATTGCGGCGAACGGCAGTCCGACGAAGACGAGCGCAAGGATGAGCCAGAGCCCGTCGGCCACTCGTGACCGTCCGCTCACGCCGTCGAACCGCCTCATTGCCTTGCCGGTCGTCTCGCTTTCCGGCGGTGGCGGCGCCAAGATCTTCAGGACGAGAAGCAGCGCAACCGTAAGAGCGATCTGAAGGGCGGAAAGGGCGATCGCACGCGGCGGGTCGAAATCGAAGCGCAGCGCCTGATATATCGCCACTTCAATCGTGCTTGCCGCAGGTCCACCGCCGAGCGTCAGCACGAGCGTGAAGCTGGTGGCGCAAAGCATGAAGATGAGGCCGGCGATGCCCGGCAATAGTCCGCGGATCGCCGGCCATTCGATGAAGCGGAAGATCGCGGCCGAGGGCATGCCGAGATTGGCTGACGTGCGCCAATATTCCCCCGGGATCCGTTCGATCCCGGCAAGCATCAACCGCGCCGCGAGCGGCATATTGAAGAAGACGTGGGCGAGAAGAATGCCAAAGAGCCCGTAGATACTGATCGGGTCGTTGAGCCCGATCGCGACGAGAGCGCTATTGAGAAAGCCCTGCCGGCCCCAGACTAGGATGAGGCCGAGCGCTGCGACGAGGGCGGGCAGGCCGAGCGGCAGCGCCATCAGCCGCAGCAACCAAGTGCGGCCGGGAAAGCTTGCCTGACGGGCGAGCGAACGCGCCACGGGCACTGCGAACAGGATGGAGAGGATTGTCGAGAGGCTCGCCTGAAGCAGCGTGAAGCGGGTGACGCGCCAGACATAGGCGTCGAACTGGGCGCCGCTATCGCCACCGCCCGACCAGGCGAGAAGCGCGACGATGGCAAGGGCGACAAACAGCAGAATGCCGCCGAGGCTGATGGCCCCCGCGGCAATCATCATCCGTCTTTCGGCTGCACCGGACAAGCCTGCCTCAGTTCGTGCTCATGGCCGCCAGCCATTCGTCGATCCACGCCTTGCGGTTGGCGGCGACCTCCTCGGAAGACATCAGGAATGTCTTTTGCGGATTGACGAGCTTGCCGAACGCGTCCGGCAGGGGTTCCTTCGTCGCCGCGACTGGCATCATCCAGTTGGTCGTCGGAATGATCGACTGGAATTCCGGACCGGTCATGAAGGCCAGAAACTTTTTGGCGACTTCGGGCTCTTTGGCATTCTTTGTCACGCCGGCCACTTCGATCTGGATGTAATGGCCCTCGGCGAAGGGAGCAGCTTGATACCGTTCGGTGTTTTCCGCCACCATGTGGTAGGCCGGCGAGGTTGTGTAGGACAGCACCATCGGCGCTTCGCCCTTGGTAAAGAGGCCGTAGGCCTCCGACCAGCCAGGCGTCACGGTCAGCACCCGATCCTTGAGCTTGGTCCAGGCGGCGGCCGCCTCGTCCCCATAAACCGATTTCACCCAGAGCAGCAGGCCGAGGCCCGGTGTCGAGGTGCGCGGATCCTCGATGACGATCTTTTGCGAAGGATCGCCCTCGACAAGTTCCTTCAGGCTTTTCGGCGGGTTCTTTAGCGTCTCGGTGTCGTAGATCACCGCGAAATGGCCGTAGTCATAGGGAATGAAGGTGTCGTCGGAGAAGCCGCCCGGCACCTTCAAGGCCGCGGTGTCGAGACGGTGCGGCGCGAAGAAGCCCGTCGCCTTGGCTTCCGCGACGAGATTGGTGTCGAGGCCGAGCACGATGTCCGCCTTCGATTGCTCACCTTCGAGCTTCAGCCGCGTCAAAAGTTCGACGCCGTCGGCGACGCCGACATAGTTGACGTCGCAGCCACAGGTTTTCTCGAAAGCCTCGGCGACTTTCGCGCCCGGCCCCCATTCACTGATGAAACTCTCATAGGTGTAGATCGTCAGCGTCTTTTCGGCGGCGCTGGCGCCAAACGGCAAAGCCGCGGCCATCGCCGTAATCGCCAGTCGGCGCAGCAATCTGGTGTAAATGGACATGACGGGCACCTCTCTCCCTCTTTTTTGATGTTGCGGGAAAAGGGCGCATCGGTCCGATCGCTTCTAATCCCTCCGCCGGTATGAGCCGGATCAGGTTCCGCGGGTTGGCGCGAGCCTCTCAGCCTTGGTTCCGATCGGACCGAAGGCACCCCGTTAGAGCAGCAAAGATTTAGCTTTCGGCGGCAGGTCTGGCAAGCCGAGTTTCGGCGGAAACATTTGCCGTCCAAGCCATCTGCGCTATTAGACCAAACAATTGTCGGCGGCGTTTTGTTCGCCTACCGCATGTTTCCTCAGTCTTGGCCGATTTGAGGATAGAGACGTGCAGCAATTCAAAGTGCGGCAGGACGCGCCGGATCGGGCGTGGTGCCGTAGCGGGGAGGTACTCTCATGCCAGACATGCTCGTTCGTCTTTATGCCTTGCCGGAAAGGCACGCTTCCCGGCTCGGTCCTGGTATCAGCATCCGCCGAGCGATGGCCGCGGAACGCAGGATCGTGCTCAAATGGATCGAAGAACGGTTCGGAGCCGGTTGGGCGGGCGAGGCGGAGGCCGCCTTCTCGTCAACACCGACGCGGATTCATATCGCCGTTCACCAAGACCGGATCGTCGGCTTCGCCTGCCACGACGTGACGGCGCTTGGCTTCTTCGGACCGACAGGCGTCGACGAGGTGATGCGTGGTCAGGGGATCGGCGAAGCACTGCTTATCGAGAGCCTGATGGCGATGCGCGCGGCCGGCTACGGCTACGCCGTCATCGGCGGTGTCGGGCCAGCGGATTTTTATGCTCGCACCGTCGGCGCCGTGGAGATAGCGGATTCGACGCCCGGCATTTATGCGGGCATGCTTTTTCCTGGCGAAACGCCGTCGGAAGACTGATCGCCAGCGATCGAGCCGCCGCAAAGCGCAGCCTTTGCCGCCGCAAAATCGCGTTCGGCCTTTTCCTTTGTGGTTTGTTTGCGCTATGGGCTTCTGCCATGGCCCAACAGACCTTTACCATCCTTCTAGGCGGCACGCTCACCCGCACCGAGCGGCTTGCAAGCCAGCTTTCCGGCAGTCGCTTCATCGCGGCCGACGGCGGCATGCGCCATGCCAAGGCGCTTGGTGTCGTTCCCGAGCTTTGGGTCGGCGACTTCGATTCGACCGACGACGCGTTGCTGGCCGCATTCGCCAAGGTGCCGCGCGAGCGCTATTCGGCAGCCAAGAACGCGACCGACGGGGAGATCGGTGTCGAGGCGGCGCTAGCGCGGGGTGCAACATCGCTGATCTTTGTCGGCGCCCTCGGCGGCACCAGAAGCGATCATGCCTTCCTGCATCTGCTGCGCGCCGTCGCAATCGCCGAAGAGGGATTGCCGGTGCTGATGACCTCCGGCGAGGAGGAAGCCTATCCGTTGCTGCCGGGCTCTGACGAGATCGATCTTCCCAAAGGCAGCATCTTCTCGATTCTCGGGCTCAGCGCACTTTCCGGCCTTTCCATCGAAAATGCGCGTTATCCGCTCGACGATTTCGCGCTGCCCTTCGGCTCGTCCCGGACAATTTCCAACGTTGCGGAGGGGCCGGTCCGCTTTTCCCTGAAATCCGGCCGGGCGGTCATCCTTGCCCGACCCTATGACCTTTCCGGAGCCTGAAACCTTGGCGCCACCCATTCTGAAGCTCGATGACATCTTCCTGACCTTCGGCGGCACGCCGCTGCTCGCCGGCGCCAACCTGCAGGTCGAGCCCGGCGACCGCATCTGCCTTGTCGGCCGTAACGGCTCGGGTAAGTCGACGCTGATTAAGATGGCCGCCGGTCTCGTCGAGCCGCAATCGGGCGAGATCTTTCGCCACCCCTCGGCGACGGTGCGCTATCTGCACCAGGCGCCGGACTTCGAAGGCTTCGATACGGTCCAGGCCTATGCGGAAGCGGGACTCGGCCCGAGCGACGATCCTTATCGCGTCGCCTATCTGCTGCAGCATCTGGGCCTGACCGGGCAAGAGGATCCGCGGCGGCTCTCGGGCGGCGAAGCGCGGCGCGCAGCACTTGCCCGCGTCCTGGCGCCGGAACCGAACATCCTGCTTCTCGACGAGCCGACCAACCATCTCGATCTTCCGACTATCGAATGGCTCGAAGACGAGCTCGTCCGCAGCCGCTCGGCGCTTGTGCTCATCTCCCACGACCGGCGATTCCTCGAAAAGGTTTCGACGGCAACCGTCTGGCTCGATCGCGGCCAGTCGCGCCGGCTCGATCGCGGCTTTGCCCATTTCGAGGCCTGGCGAGACGAGGTGCTCGAGGCCGAGGAACTGGAACAGCATAAGCTCGGCAAGGCGATCGAGCGCGAGGAACACTGGCTGCGCTATGGCGTGACCGCAAGACGCAAGCGCAACATGCGCCGTCTCGGCGAGCTGCAGGACATGCGGGCGCGCTATCGCGGCCACAAGGGCCCGCTGGGCACGGTGCAGGCGACGGCTGCCGACGCCAAGGAATCCGGCAAGCTGGTCATCGAGGCGGAAAAGATCACCAAGGCCTATGGCGACCGCACGATCGTCGCGCCTTTCTCGATCCGTGTGCATCGCGGTGACCGGATCGGTCTCGTCGGCCCGAACGGCGCCGGCAAGACGACGCTGCTCAAGCTCCTGACCGGCCAGATCGAGCCGGACTCCGGGACCGTCAAGCTCGGAACCAACCTCGAGATGGCGACGCTCGACCAGAAGCGCGAGGACCTGAACCTTGACGAGACGCTGGCGCACTATCTGACCGAAGGCCGCGGTGACAACCTCCTCGTCAATGGCGAGCAGCGCCACGTTACCGGCTACATGAAGGATTTCCTCTTCCAGCCGGAGCAGGCCCGTACCCCGATCCGCGAGCTTTCGGGCGGCGAGCGGGCGCGGCTGATGCTGGCGCGTATTCTCGCGCGCGCCACCAATCTCCTGATCTTCGACGAGCCGACCAACGACCTCGACATCGAGACGCTCGACCTGCTGCAGGAGATCGTCGCCGGATTCGCAGGCACGGTCATTCTCGTCAGCCACGATCGCGATTTCCTCGACCGCACGGTAACCTCGACCATCGCGCCGGCCAATCCGGAGGCGCCGGACGGCCGCTGGATCGAATATGCCGGCGGTTATTCCGACATGATGGCGCAGCGCAAGGGCGTGATCGAGGAAAGGCGGAAGGTCGAAAAGTCGGAGAAGGCCAGATCGAACGATGCTCCGGCTCCCGCGTCCGAAGCGCCGAAGGCCAAGGGCAAGCTTTCTTACAAGCAGAAGTTCGCGCTGGAAAACCTGCCGAAGGAGATTGCCAAGGCAGAAGCCGAGATCGCCAAGCGCGAGGAGAAAATGCACGATCCCAACCTGTTTTCGAAGGATCCGAACGGCTTTGCCAAAATTGCCGCCGAACTGGAAAAGCTCAAGGTCGGGCTCGCGCGGATGGAAGGGGAGTGGCTCGAGCTGGAGATGCTGCGCGAAGAGCTCGAAGGCTGACGTCGTCCGGGTCGGTGTGAACGACCCCTCTCCAACCCCTCCCTTGTGGGGAGGGTTGGGGCGATGCCTGGCCTTTTGCGCATCTCCCTACGTTGAACGCGTCCAGGGAATATGGTAAGTAAAACTTACTACATTCTCCTATGAACGCTTGAAATGCCGAGAAAACTTGAATCCGAAACGATCGGGATGTTGCTCAACGACGTCTCCCGGCTGCTCCGCGGCGCCTTCGACCGCAAGGTCAACGCGATGCAACTCGGAATCACGCCCGGCGAGGCGCGCACGCTGATCCAGGTCGCCACGACGGAAGGCATCAAGCAGGCGGAAATAGCTACCCGCATGGGTATCGAGCCGATGACGCTCTCGGCCTATCTCGATCGCCTGGAAGCGCTGGGACTGGTCGCGCGTGTACCGGACCCGGCCGATCGACGGGCCAAGAACGTCGTCGTCAGCGACCGGGCCGATCCGCTCATCGACGAGATGATGGCGGGCCTGCGCGAGATGATGGGCGCCTATACCGAGGGGCTGGGTGAGGGCGGGCTGGAAC
>NZ_JADYVD010000021.1 GCF_020193575.1 Ensifer sp. IC4062 | reverse complement strand
ATGCGAAATTGATCGCTGAACCAGCCGCCTCGATCGGCGTCGGAGCACTGTTGGCGGGCAGCATAGACGTCAAGCCCGATGAAAAAGTCTGTGCGGTGTTGTCTGGCGGGAACTGGGATCTAGGCGATCTTGCCGAGATATACAAGGCGGCGGGGTAATCCGTTCCAGCTTCGGTCAGTTCATCACCCCGATCGCAGTTGAACGTCCGAGATCCTCATCGCCAAGCAAGAACCTGCCCGTCTCGAATGCGGCCCGAACACGTCCTTCGGCGATCAGCTTGGCTACGACCGCTTGCCCCCCACTTGAGACGATCAATGGATAACCGATGCGACCGTCTCGGGAGTCGACTGTGCATCCATCGCCTTGAACCGAATCGAACCGTAGACCGGACGGCGCCGTGGCCAGGCGTTCGTCTATCGAGCCTATGGACATCCTCAGTGACGGCGCGGGCACAAACGCTGCGGCTCTGGCCGATAAGCGAGAGCGCGCAAGCGGCGGGCGTCACCTCAGATCTGCCGACGCATAGACACGCCCGTGCTATCGAAAAGGTGCAGGCTCTCGCTGTTTGCGGAGAAAGTTACATGCGTACCCGGCGTTGGCGCTTTTGCTGCGGGGACCAATGCCCCGATTTCTGTTCCTGCGGCCCGGAAGGAGACCAGTGCATCGTCCCCGTGAAACTCGACGAGATCGATGGAGCCGGATAGCAAGTTCTCGGCCCCGGCACCGTCGGGGCAGGAAACAAGCGCCGATGGACGTACGCCTAGCGTCAGATCTTGCCCCTCCCTCAGCTCAAAAACCTGGCGAGACGCGCGGAAACGGAAACCGTCGCCTTCAAGCCTCCACGACTCTCCATCCGGGTGCGCGGTGACATCGAGAAAGTTCATGTTCGGCGTACCTATGAACCCCGCTACGAAAAGCGTACCCGGCCGTTCGTAGATTTCGGCGGGCGTGCCGATCTGTTCGATCGCGCCGCCCTTCATCAGGACGATGCGGTCGGCGAGCGTCATCGCTTCCAGTTGGTCATGCGTCACGTAGATGGTCGTCGTCTGCAGTTTCTGATGCAGGCGGGCGATCTCGATGCGCATGTGGTTTCGCAGCTTCGCGTCGAGATTCGAGAGCGGTTCGTCAAACAGGAACACCTTGGGCGTCTTGATCATGGCGCGGGCGATGGCCACGCGCTGCTGCTGGCCGCCGGATAGCTCTGTCGGCTTGCGTTCCAGATATGGATCCAAACCTAGCGTTGCCGAAACAGCGCGGATGCGCTGGTCGATCTCTGCCTTCGGCACCTTCATGCGCTTCAACCCAAAGGCGATGTTGTGGTAGATGGTCATGTGCGGATAGAGCGCGTAATTCTGGAACACCATGGCAACGCCGCGATCACGCGGTTCCAGTTCGTTGGCGCGGGTTCCGCCGATCATGACGTCGCCGCCCGAGATCTCCTCGAGGCCGGCGATCATGCGCAGAAGCGTTGACTTCCCGCAGCCGGACGGTCCGAGGAAGACGATGAACTCGCGGTCGGCGACTTCGAGGTTGAAATCCTTGATGACGTTTATGGCGCCATAGTTCTTGTCGACGTGCGCGCAGACGATGTTTGACATCTCAGTTCTCTCCGCTTTCCATGAGGATCTGCAGCTTCACGTCGGTGGGAATGGCAGAAGCGGCGCGCTCAAAAGCCTGGATGCTGTCCTTGAAGTCATAGGTGTCGGTGATCAGGGGCTTCAGGTCCACCTTGCCGGATGCGATGAGTTGCAGGGCGCGGTCGAAGATGTTGGCGTAGCGGAACACGGTTTCGAGCCGCACTTCCTTCGCGATGGCACCCGATACGTCGAAATTCACCGGCTCGACCGGCAGGCCGACCAGCACCAGGGTGCCGCCCGGGCGTACGAGCTCGAAGATGCCAGTATAGGCCCTGGCGCTGCCGCTGGCCTCGAACACGATGTCCGCACCCCACATGTCGGTTTCGCGGGCAACCACTTCCTTCAGCGATTGCTCGCCAATATTGATTGGTATGATGCCGGCATAGCCCCCGGCGATCGCCAGCTTCTCGGCGCTGAAATCGGAGATGAACACGCGGCTGCAGCCGCCGGCGAGCGCGGCCAGCGCCACCATGATGCCGATCGGCCCACAGCCGATGACGACAGCAACGTCGCCTGGGGCGATATGCGCACGCGCGGCCGCCTGCATGCCGATGGCGAAGGGTTCGACCATGGCGCCTTCGGCGAAGCTGACATTGTCGGGCAGCTTGTAGGTGAAGGCGGCGGGGTGAACTGCGTAGGGTGTCAGCACCCCATGGATTGGCGGCGTTGCCCAGAAGCGTACGCTCGGATCGACGTTGTAGATGCCGAGCTTGGAGGCTCGCGAGGTGAGGTCGGGAATGCCAGGCTCCATGCAGACGCGGTCGCCCACGGCAAGACCCCGCACATTGCTGCCGACCTCGACGATCGTGCCTGCGGCCTCGTGGCCGAGCACCATAGGTTCGCGTACGACAAAGGGACCGATGGCGCCATGCGTGTAATAATGCACGTCGCTGCCGCAAACGCCGACGGTGTTGATCCTGATCTTCACGTCATCGGGGCCGGGTTCGAGCGGCAAGTCGATGTCGCGCATCGAGAGGACGCCCTTTTGCTCAAGAACCAGAGCTTGCATCGAGAAATTCCTTTTACGAAGACTTGCGCTTGAAGGCGCTGTTGAGCATTCCGCTGAGGACGCCGATGAAGAGCAGCGGAGGTATGGAGAGCAGTACGACCGAGGCGTTGAGGATGCCCCAGGGCACGTCCCGGCCGAGCTGAGTGAGTTCGGAGGCGACGATCGGCAGCGTTTTGGCGTCGGAGGTCGTCAGCATCAGTGCGATCAGGAATTCGTTCCAGACGAGCACGAAGGCAAAGGCGACGGCGCCGATCAGCGAGCGCGAGGCGATCGGCAGTGCGATTAGGAAAAAGATTGCATAGGGGCCGTAGCCATCGACGCGGGCGGCTTCCTCGACCTCCTTCGGCACGCGGGCAAAGGCCGGGACTGAAAGCCAGACGACGGTTGCTAGCGTCAGCAGTGTATAGGTGATGATGAGCGACAGCCTCGTGTCGTAGAGTTCAAGCTGCAGCCAAATCACCATCAGCGGAATGGCGACGGCGACCGGCGGCAGGAAGCGCAGCGATAGCACGAAGAATTGAATGTCCTTCGACCAGCGGTGCGGATGGCGCGCGATCGCATAGGCCGCCGGCAGGCCAAGCACCGCGCCGATTAGCACGGCGGCGCCCGAGGTCACCAACGAATTGAAGAGCCCGTCGAAGACGCTGTCGCGACCGAGCACGTAGGCGAAATTGTCGAGCGTCGGGGTGAAAATGAAGAGCGGCGTGGGCGTGACGATGTCCACGCGGTTCTTGAAAGCGTTGAGTGCGGTCCAGAACGCCGGGAACACGGCGGAGAACGCAGCGAGGAGAAGGATGGCGCGGCCAGCGAGGCGGCCGGTCGAACGGCGGCTCATATCTTCGCCCTCTTCCAGATGACGGTGAAGGCAAGCGACGTCGCGATCATCATCAGAACGGCCATGCCAGAGGCATAGGAAATGCGGCCGGACTCGATGAAACCTTGCGAGAAGGCGTACATGTCGAGCGTCTCGGTGGAGATACCCGGGCCGCCCCGGGTCATCACGTAGATGAGGTCGAAGGCGCGCAGCGATTCGATCATCTTGACGAAGGCCAGCGAGATGAGCGGCGCCTTCAGCATCGGCAGCGCCACGTAGGTATAGACTTCCCAGGTGCGCGCATGGTCGAGCCGGGCCGCCTCGAACGGCTGCGGCGGCAGGGTCTCCAAAAGCTTCAGCACGATGACGGAGAAGAACAGGCCCCATTGCCAGACGTCAACGAGGGCGACCGTACCGAGCGCCGTCAGCGGATTGGATAAGAGATCGAGCGGCTGGCCAGTGATCGCCTTGTAAGGATAGGTGGCGATGCCATAGAGCGGATGGAATGCGAACTTCCAAACGAAGGCGGCCGAGACGCGCGGCAGGACTACCGGCACGATGAACAGCAGCGCTAGAATTTTGCGCGTGCGCGGCGAGACGCATTCGAACAGCAGGATGCCCAGACCGACCGCGATCAGCATAGTGAAGCCAACTGTGATGACCTCCCAACTCAGCGAAACCGTAATAGCGTTGACGAAGCGCCGGTCCGAAAATAGCGCGAGATAGTTGTCGAACCCGACGAAGTTTCCGTCAGGTCTGCTGAGTTCGCGATCCTCGAAGGATATGACGATCGCGCAGACGGTCGGCACCAGCGCCAAGACGGCGAGCACGACCATAGCGGGCGTCAGGAACACCCAGGGCAATGTGCTTTTGTTCTTCATGAGGCCCTCCGACGAGGCAGTGCGCGTCGCCTTGGATGGAAAGCCCCGACGCGGCCGAAGCCAGCGCCGGGACGGGAGGATATCTGTTCAGGCTGGATTACTGGCTGCGGGCGACGAGGTCGGTGGCAAAGCCGTTGAGTTCATCCAGCCCTTCCTTGACGTCCGTGCGGGTGCCGGTGATCAGTTCTTCCAGGATGATGCCCCAGCGATCGCCCAGGTCCGGCCACGATGCGTTCTGCCAAAAGTTGACCGCCGTGACCTTGCCGGTGTCGGCGAGCGCCTGGCCGAGGTCAGGGCCATAACGTTCGGCGAACTTCGGACTGGTCATGACGCTGGTGCGGTTGAGTTCGCTAAATTGGCCTTCGTCGAGACGGCGCTGTTCGTTTTCCTTCGACGTTGCCCAGGCGATGAACAGGCCAGCGCACTGCTTGGCCTCTTCCGTCTTATTCGCCTTGGTGCCGATGGCGAGGCCGTGGCCGTAGCCACCGCCGGTCAGCGGCGTCGGCGGCGGAAGATAGCCGATCTTGTCGGCGACCTGCGACGCCTTCGGATCGAGCGCCATCCCGACCAGCGGCGTGGATTCGATGAGCAAGGCGACCTGGCCGGAAGTGAAGGCGCCGACGGCCTCGTCCCAGCCGCCGGTCTGGCTGCCCGGTGCGGAATACTTGAAGATCTCGAGGTAGGTCTCGGTCGCCTTCACGGCCGCGTCGCCATCGAAGACGGGCTTGTCCCCGTCGAACCAGTTACCGCCGAAGCCCTTGAAGTAAGGCATCCAGCGCCAGACATTGGCGCCCGAGCCGCGCTGGCCGCGCAGGGCGGTGCCATAGATGCCCTTGTCGGGCTGATGCAGGGCCTTTATGGCAGCGACGTATTCGTCGAGCGTGGTCGGCGGCTTGATGCCCGCGGCTTCGAGCAGATCCTTGCGGTAGACCATCAGGTCGCCGCCGCCGGTCAAAGGTGCGAACCAGACCTTGCCGTCATAGGTGGCGACCTTCTGGCGGCCCGGATCGAAATCGGCGTAATCGTAGTCGGCCGGGTAGTAGTCGGCCAGCGGAGCAACCCAGCCGGACTTTGCGAAAAGCGCGACGTTGGCTTCGTCAATATAATACACATTGTACTTACCGATCGTCGATGCATCGGCCTTGGTCTTGGCGCGGCGGTCGTTCTCGTTCAGATAGTCGATCTGGAAATCCGCGCCGCCAGATAGCTTGGCGAATTCATCCTTGTAGTTTTCAAGCAGCGTCAGGCCGTCGCGCGGCTGCGCGATAACCCGGATAGTGTCGGTGCATTGTGCAGCCGCAGCAATTGAAGACGCCGAGCTCGCGAGAGCGCAAGCGATAGCGATGCTCGAAACGAGCGCTTTCAGGTCTTTCATGTTTTGAACCTCCCCTAAAGGTCTGCCGAGCAGGCTTGAGAAACTCCCGATTCCGCTCGCCTGCTCCTCCCGTGCGAGCTTGCTCGCTGAGGTGATCCTATGAAATACGGCGGTATGGGCTAGCGCCCCTCATGCACAGAATCTATACTTTAATGCGTGTCGACATGCTGGGCATCCAGTATCCGGACCGGTCGCCTCTGTCCCGTCAACCGCCGATAGGCGGAGGGTGTCATCTTGTGATGACGCAGAAATGTGCGGTTGAAGTTGGAAATGTTGAGGTAGCCGACCTCGAAGCAGATGTCGGTGATCGGCATGTCGCTTTCGGCGAGCAGCTTGCAGGCCTGCCAGATGCGCAGCTTGTTGACGTGATCGGTGAAGCTATTGCCGGTGTTCTTTTTGAAGAAGCGGGAAAACGCGCTCTCGCTCATTCCGGCGAGCGCCGCCACGTCCGCCAAATGAATGTCGGTCGCGACATGCTCGAAAATATAGATGAGCACGCGCTGCAGCATATCGAGGGTCTCTGCGTCGAGCTTCGGTGCAAATTCCGGCGACGAGAGGATTTCATACTCGTGGCTGCCGGACAGAAGATCCATGAGCTCGGCGAAAGCGGCGAAGCGGGAGAATCCGGTGAGAGTGCCCATGCTCTCCATGAGCTCCGCGCCGCGATGGCGCGTCTCGCCGTGAAACACGAGGCCTTGTTCGGCGAGCCGGAAGAAGGCGTCGAGCTGGGCGAATTCCGGTGCCAATTTGCTGAGCTCACCGATCCGCTCCTGATCAAACTGGATGACGATATCGCGGCCCTCGATAATCTCGCCGGGCTCGGTGGCCGTTACCCAGTCATGCGGCAGGTTGCGGCCGACGACGGTGAGATAGCCGGGGCCGAATTCGCCGATGTAGTCGCCGACGAAAGCCATGCCTGCGGCATTGCGGATCAGGTGAATTTCGATCTCGGGATGGAAGTTCCAGACATTGCGCTCCCAGGGATAGTTGTCCTTGCGCCAGAGAAAGGTCTCGTTCACGCCGGTGACGATGTGCTCGAAGGTCGGCGGGTTGCTGGCCATCGCCGCCGTCTTGACACCCAGAGCCCTCCCGGCCTCCGTTCCTCTCGCATTCCTCAGCATTGTTCCTCGCAGCCTCCATGCCGAGCGCGGATGTACCGCCATTTGGCAATGTCAATGTTGCCGCCAGCCAAGGTACTACGTCGTGCCCTTTCACGTGACAACTGCATTCCGCAGTGGAGGCAGAAACCCAATAAGTCATTGCCGGCCGACGGAGCGCGGGCGGAGTTGGTGTGCCTCGTTATCGCTTTTTTTCTGAACCGGCTCGTTCCGTGAAGCAAGTCACGCCAGTTTCGTGTTTGTTGCCCCCACTTCATCAGCCGCATGCTTGTGAGGCCTGCCGCCAGAGCTCCCATCGGCGGAAAAATGTCTATGAGGAGCGCGGTGAGCACGCGCTTGCTTGAGTGTCAGAAATCAGATGATACTCCTCAAACATCGCTGTGCGCAGTTCCGTCGGTGGCACCTTGTATAATTTGACACTGCGCGAAATGGCAACAGGACGTGGAGGGATAGTGCTTTGACCGAAAACCCGCTTTACGACATCCGAGACGAACGTTTCCGTTCCCTGATCGTTGGCAGCGCGGCACTTGAAGAGCTCTATCGCGGCTGCCGTTGGGCGGAGGGGCCGGTCTGGTTTTCCGACCTAAACACTCTGATCTGGAGCGATATTCCAAACGAACGCATGATGCGTTGGTCGCCGGAAGGACTTGCCTCGGTCTTCCGCTCGCCCTCGAATTATGTGAACGGCAATACCCGCGATCGTCAGGGCCGGCTGATCTCGTGCGAACACGGCGGCCGGCGCGTGACGCGCACCGAGTATGACGGCCGCATTACCGTGCTTGCCGACAGCTACCAGGGCAAGCGGCTGAACTCGCCGAATGACGTTACCGTGCGCTCCGACGGCTCAGTCTGGTTCACGGACCCAACCTACGGCATCGTCTCGGACTATGAAGGCCACAAGGCAGAGCCCGAACAGGAGACGCGCAATGTCTATCGGATCGACCCCGTGTCGGGCGCGATCGTTGCCGTGGTCACAGATTTCATCCAGCCGAACGGCCTCGCCTTCTCTCTGGATGAAAAGCGGCTCTATATCGCCGACTCCGGATCGGCCGAGCATGAGGTCCCAAGCCATATCCGTGTTTTTGATGTGGCCGAAGACGGCACACTGAGAAACGGCAGCTATTTCTGCTCCATCGATAACGGCATTCCAGACGGCTTCCGCTTTGACGTTCTTGGAAACCTGTGGTGCAGCGCCGCTGACGGCGTCCATTGCTTTGCACCGGATGGCAAGCTGCTTGGCAAGATCCTTGTACCGCAGACAGTGTCAAACCTCACTTTCGGTGGCCCGAAGAAGAACCGCCTCTTCATCACCGCCACCCAGTCGCTCTATTCGATCTATGTGAAGACAAACGGGGCGCAGTATCCCTAATAATCTTTGTCTTGATTTTCGGCCTAGTGATCTTTCTGAGCATGCACTCGGTTCGTATGTTGCGCAGACCTCGCGCGATCGGAGGATTGCAGTTATGGGGACGGTCCCTGGAGAGGGGTCAATTCGCTCATCCCCGCAACAAGCCCCTGCCGTAGGCTCGTGAAAACGCCTCTCTTCGACCCAATCCTGTCATTCGCCGAAGGCGTTCCCAATTTCTGGTGCTGGCCTCAAGGCAGTCGCTGATTATCTGCTACTCGTGTCGACAAGCCAAACGTGGCCACCGCGAGGCGGCGGTCGGCGGAAGCAAATTAAGAAGAACCCAAGGGCCCTTGGGCGCGTTCGTCGCGACGCGCGAGGGATATTGGTGCCGGTGGGATCTTCGAGAGGCGGGCGTGTAACTTCGGCTTTCACATTCCATCCAACTGAGACGATCGATGAACAGTGGACGCGATCGCCGCCTTCGGGAGTTCACTGTCCCGGAACAGAAAACCAGTCGATAGACTTAACTCAATTGTTGCCGATCGGCGCCACTCAGCCCACCAGCGGCTCGTTCCCTGCCGTCGCTTGAGAGTCCAAACAGCTGAGGTGAACTCAACGGGCGGAGCGAACCTCCTTCGACCTCTAGCTAGGTGCCCTCCCCGCCGCCACGCGAAGTTAAGCGATTTCGAGATCGGGTCCATATTTGCCCGCTTCGGCACAGCATGGGTCAACAACTTGAAGTTCATCCCAAATCTCGACAATAATGCGAAGCGATTGCAGCAGTTCGCGAATTTCATCCTCGTGCTTGCGAGGGTCGCCATAATCCTGAGCAAGCTGGACCAGTCTTTCGAGCATCAGGTTGGCGACGCGTCTAAGATCGGTCTCCGAGGAAATATCTGCAACAGAGGCAAGCCAAGCCGTGCGGTGACCCGCAGTTGGAACACCTGAGCGATCCGAATTCTGCCTCCTCTTCCAAAGGTCCCATAAACTTGCGCTAGCGATCACCGCGCCCGTCACAACAAGAAGGCCAGACCATAAAAGCGACCAAGATACAGCGGCCCCCGTGAAGACTGCGACAAGAACCGCTCCTATGAAGGGCTCGACATAGGAAAATGCTCCGAGAGCCTGCATGATGGAAACGCCGCCCGAAGTGTCCAACATGCCTGGCTGCGCGCCTCAAGGGTCGTGGAGGTAGAGCTGCTCCCGGCTCCGAAGCGGAAATTCGGCAGTCTGGGGCCATCGCAAAATGAGACATTCACTACCCGCTGGAGTATGATTGGATTGGGCTGGGATATGGCACCCCGAGCGTGGCAATACACGAAGACTGGGTGGTCACATGGACGATCCGATCGTGCACAGACGTTTGACGGCCATCCTTGCCGCAGACGTAGTGACATATAGCCGCCTTATGGCCCGGGACGAGGCAGGTACTCTCGCGACGTGGAAATCGCACCGCAAGGAACTGATCGACCCCAAGATCGCCGAGTATGAGGGGCGCATCGTAAAGCTCACCGGCGACGGATTTCTGGCGGAATTTCCAAGCGTCGTGAATGCGGTCACCTGCGCCGCCACGGTTCAGCGCGGTATGCGAGACCGCAATGCGGGTGTGCCGCAGCCCAGCCGGATCGAGCTTCGCATGGGCATTAACCTTGGGGACGTGATCGTTGAGGGCGACGACATCTTCGGAGACGGCGTCAACGTGGCGGTTCGGCTTGAAACCATTGCGGCGCCGTGCGGGATTGCGGTCTCTGCAGCGGTCCGGGACAACGTCGGTAACCGGCTCGACCTGCGATTTGAGGACATGGGCGAGCAGATGCTCAAGAACATCGACAGGCCGGTGCGCGCTTACAGCGTTTCGCTGGACTTTCCTCCGGCTCCAAGAAACGTCGGCACGGACGCGGGCACCCCAGAGTCCTGGGAGATCGAGAAGCCCTCCATCGCGGTTCTGCCCTTCAACAACATAAGCGGTGACCCCGAGCAGGAATATTTCAGCGATGGGATTACTGAGGACATCATTACCGACCTGTCCAAAATCTCCGGCCTGTTCGTCGTAGCGCGTAACACGGTTTATACCTACAAGGGCAAGCCGGTGAAGGTGCAGCAGGTGAGCCAGGACCTCCGAGTTGGCTATATCCTGGAAGGAAGCGTCCGCAAGGCCGGCTCGCGTGTGCGCGTGACCGCGCAGCTCGTCGACGGCAAGGGAGGCGGTCATCTCTGGGCCGATCGCTACGACAGGGACCTCACCGACATCTTCGCTCTGCAAGACGAGATCACCCATACCATTGTGGACCACTTGAAGGTCAAGCTGCTGCCAGAGGAGAAGAAGGTCATCGGACGGGTGCCGACCGGGAACTTCGAGGCCTATGCGTATTACCTTAGAGGGCGGCAATTCCTGCACTGGCATTCCAAGCCCCATTACGTCCTGGCGAAGCGCATGTTCGCGATGGCAGTCGAACTCGACCCGCTTTATGCGCGGGCCTACGCCGGAATTGCTGACTGTGATTCCTTTCTCTTCCTTCACTATAACGCTGATGTGTCGATCGACGCCATTCTGGCGACTAGTGCCAAGGCGCTGCAGCTTGAGAGCGGACTCGCAGAAGCGCATGCTTCACTCGGCCTCGCTCTGTCGCTTCGCCAGCGACATTCGGAAGCGCTGACAGAGTTCGATCAGGCGATCGTTCTCGATCCTAATCTGTTTGAAGCCTATTACTTCTACGCCCGCGCATGCTTCACCCAAGGGAATTTGGACGAGGCGGCCAGGCTTTTCCAGCGCGCCGCAGAGATCAAGCCTGACGATTACCAGGCCTTGCTTGTGCTCGTTAACGTTCTCCGATCGCTCGGGCGCGAGCCGGAAATGAAGTTGGCGGCAAGGGAAGGTGTTGCGCGCGCTGCGCGTGAGCTCACGCTGCGCCCGGAAAATCCGAGACCCGCCTACTTGGGGGCTGTGGGTCTCGCGGCGCTTGGTGAGCTTGATCGTGCAAGGGAGTGGGCGAGACGGGCTTTGGCCATCGACCCCGGTGACCGCCTGGCGAAATACAACGTGGCGTGTTTTTACTCGCTCGAGGGCGAACATGGAAGCGCCATCGACCTCTTACTCGAGCTTCTCCCGGGCGCCACTCACGAGACAAAGAGGTGGGTAAAATACGATTCGGATCTCGATCCGATCCGTAGTCATCCGGGCTTCCCGAAGGTGCTTGAACTCCTCGGGTAAGGCGCAGATTTCCAGCAACTTGAGCGACTAGGCCGCCCTCTGAGCGGAAACCGATTGAAACAGCCTCACGACCAACACGTTCCGAGCCTCGCGGGACCGATCCGATGATGTGCCCGGCATAGGGCTCCGTCTCCGATGTGTTTCTCGCGACCCCGTTTTCAGCGGCGGGAAATCGGATCGCTGCAGCCATTGACGACAGCCCAATGAACGGCTCGGTTGAACCCGGGGCGAAGTTCGACCGTTCAGTTTTCAACGGTACCAGTCCTGCACCCCACGACGCACCACGAGTTAGGCAGCCTTCTTGATCGATTGGTCGACATCATCCGCGACCTGGGGGAGCAGGCTGGCGCCGTGGAGACGCCTGCCTGCTCAACCGCCGTCTACAACCTCTGTGCAACCACGATAAGATGCTTGAGCGTTTCAAGTTCCCGAGGTCCTATGTCCCAAGTCGACTGGCTGAGCCAGCTCTTGCAAATGATCACCATCACCGGCCGGCTGGAGGTCCGCTGCGTCTACGGTGCGCCATTTCGAGCAGCCGCAGCGCCAGCGTGACGAGGCAGTACGCTCCGCCACCTTTGGGGCCGCTGCGATAATCTATGCGGCCCGCTCGCTGGGTCTGGGTTCGACGCAGATGATCGGTTTCGACGACATTGCGGTGCACCGCGAGTACGGCCTGGCCGAGGACGAAGTGCCGGTCATGCTGTTGACCGTAGGGCCCGAGCGTCAAGGAAACTGGCCGCAGAAGCCGCGCCTGCCGGTGGCCGATGTGCTGGACTTCGCATAATGCTTTTTGAACTCAACAACTTATGGAGATTACAATGGCGAGAGCTGTAGCCTTAACGCCGGACCAGGTGCCGGCCGGATCGAAACCGACCCTCGATGCGTTCACCAAGAACATCGGGTTCACCCCAAATATGATGGCGACCTTCGCGCAGAGCCCGACCGCGTTCAACGCATGGGCCACCCTGCTCGGCTCCTTGAGCAAGGCGCTTGACGTGAAGACGCGTGACAGCATCGGCCTCGCTGTCTCCGAAGTGAATGGCTGCAACTATTGCCTGACGGTTCACAGCTTTACGGCCGAGCATACGGCCAAGCTGCCGGCCGATGAAATAATTCTCGCTCGGAAGGGCCATGCCAGTGACCCGAAGCGGGACGCCGCCGTCCAGTTCGCGCGCAGAGTCATCGAGACCCGTGGCAACATCACTGACGCCGATCTGAAAGCGGTCCGCGATGCCGGCTACACGGATGCGAACGTCATGGAGATCGTCGCGCTGGTGGCCATGTACTCCCTGACGAACTTTTCCAATAACGTGTTTGATCCCGAGAAAGACTTTCCCGCCGTTACACCGGCTGGCTCAATCTGAACTCTATCCGGTCGCATCGACCATCTCCGAGGTGCTTGGAGGTTTCATGTGATGCGAGCGTAACGCCGAAGCCCAGATGCACCCAAGAGGATGCTTGGGAACGCGTCTGGGCTTTTCGTGTGTGCCGACAAATATAGGAGGGATAAAGTGACGCTCAATCATCCAATTTTCACGCGCTGGCCGGCGCAGTACCCTGATCGGCTGCAACTCTTTTCCGCCCCGACGCCCAATGGGGTGAAGGTCGGCATCATGCTCGAGGAAACGGGCCTCGCCTACGAACCGCACCGGATCGACATCACGGCGAACGAAAGTCACACCCCGGCCTTTCTCGCGCTTAACCCCAACGGCAAAATTCCCGCGATCTACGACCCCGACGGGCCGAGCGGCACGCCGCTTGTGTTATTCGAATCGGGCGCCATCCTCCTCTATCTTGCCGACAAGACGGGGCAATTTCGCCGCCAGCCGAGGTGATTGGGGTCGAATCAATCGTCAGGTTCGCCGTCGATTTCGAAGGTTTCTTATTCTCTTTGGTGGGTCTAGAACAATAACGGCAAGAACGAGGCTTCTCGCAACTGGCGCCGCTCGGAGAGATCGGTCAAGGACAGCGCGTCGCCCGCTACGATCATATCATCAACCGGGCCGCGGTGTTGTCCCGATACGCGATCCCGAGACCGGCCCTGTGATCTCACCGGTGGTCGCAGCTGCCCTTTGCATGAAGCCGCGAAGCATGCTGACGATCAGTCAGGCGAGAAAGGTCGGTGTCTTGAACAGGGCTCGCCTGAGTTCGCTTTGATGCGCAGCCTTGGCAGGCGCTTCCGCGGAATCGTTCGCAACCGCAATCCGAGCAAGCTCGACAGCTGGATTGGCGATGCCGTTAACTCGGGTTTGGTCGCAATTGAGCGGTCCGCACCCGTCCTGCACCGTGATCTTGACGCCGTCTACAACGCCATCGAACTGCCGTGGAGCAACGGTCTGGCGGAAGGCCAAATCAACCGCCTGAAGACAATCAAGCGTGCAATGTATGGCAGAGCTGGCCCGGAGCTGCTCAGGGCACGCATGCTGCCGCTTGACCAAAATCGCCACCACGCAAAGTGAGCAAGAACCCATTTAACTGCCAAGCGACACGAGATCGGCGAGCGTGGCGTTGGCACCGACGACGACACCGTCGATGTCAGAGCTGAACGCAGAAACCATTCTGATTACAGGTTGTGCCACCTGGCGTCATTCCGGGCTCCTTGATCCGCGATTCGCCCCCTCTATCTCCCGTTCAATGGATAGGATCGATCATGCGCCCCTGCCCCTGTCGATCGTTCGCTCGACGAGGCTGGCGCTCCAACGAATAGAACGGGGCCGGGATTCCTGGGCGTTACGCTGGCAAGCGCTGCTGGCCATAATTGATCTCAGCATCCTCGCCTTCTTCATCCTTGGTCCCTATCTGAGGGAGGGGCCATCCTATCTGATCATCGACTACACCATCGCAGCATGGATCGGCTGTGAGCTCATCGCCAGGGTTTTGGCCGCTCCTTCGATAGGGCGTTTCTTCCGACGGCCGATGACCTGGATCGATCTGGTCATTCTCGGCACACTTCTCTTCCCTCATCTGCTGTTCAACTTCGCATTTCTCAGGGTGATGCGAATCTGGGCGATCGGGAAAAGCCCACTGCTTCTGGAAGGCCTGCGCCGCGCCGGGTGGTCGCATCTGCAGGACCTCGTTCGAGCCTGCCTGAACTTTCTCGTGTTTCTCTTTGTTGTCACGGGATTCGTCTACACGACGTTCTTTTACCATCGAGAAGGCGGCGAAGGCTTCGTGGATGCCCTCTATTTCACGGTGGCCACCATCACGACGACGGGCTTTGGAGATATCACCCTGCCGGGTGCCCTCGGTAAGCTCACCTCCGTAGTCACGATGATCGTGGGCATTTCGCTCTTCGTCCGCCTCGCCCAGGCCGTGGTTCGCCCGCACAAAGTGACCTTCCCGTGTCCGCAATGCGGTTTGCAGCGGCACGATGCAGACGCCGTCCACTGCAAGGCATGCGGCCACCTGCTCAATATTCCCGATGAAGGCGATTGACATGCCAGCGGCGGGAGAGGCGCTGACCGCCGCCTCCCCATCCACGCAATCCCACTAAGCAACAGTTGATGTCAGACACGACGCTCATCAACAGCAGGCGAATTCCCTTTCATGGGCCTCTCTCATCATCAACGCTTCGTTTGAACCTGTGCTGAATGCTCAGAGGGCCAAGATAGGCGTGGGGGCCGAGAAATACGCCTGAGAGAGTGGTGAGTTGCAACGACAATGGCAAGCACGGCTGAAGCCATCAGCACGAGGCCGCCCAAGCCTCATTGTTCAGAAATTGGCGAAGCGTCGACCGGCTACGGCCGCGATGCGAAGTATGTCCATAAGGTTTTGACAAGGGTTCGCGCTTCTTGAAATCCCGTTGTCGCCCGTCGTGCTGCGTATCCGCCGCCCGCCCGGTTCTCGCCAGCTAAGAGTGAGGAGAATTTGCCGCGCATCCTATCGGGCAATGGGCGCGGCCTCTCTGCGGCCAGACATAGTCCGGGGGCGAAGTCTCAAGAGGCGGTTGACGGCGCCGGTATGAGGGTAAGGATTCACCACAGGATCTTCGAGCAGTTATCCGTTGAATTCGCGACGGCGAAGAATGGACGGCTTCGTCGCCTGGTTGATTGTGTGCCACATGCCGATCAGTAGCCAGGCGTGCAGGATATCAGGCGCATGGTCGTGACTTCCAATGCCTTCGTTAACGGCGGCTGAGATCAATGCGAGCCGCTCCGAGCGTGCTCTTCTCCGTTCTGTCAACATGAAAACCGCAGCTCAGGTTCCGCCTCCGGAGACAGCTCGCACGCTAGCTTCCGATCCGAAGGCGCTTGACTCGGGGGCCTCGAGGGGGCCTCCGAAAACCACGGTAGCGCTACCTGCCAACCTGCGTTCCAAGTGATACATCATGCGACTTTCCGAGCGCGACGGCACTTTCATGCGCACCAAAAGGCGGCTCGATGAATACTTTAGGGCCATTCAAGTCAGGCACTTGACTGAATCTTCCTCGTTTCGCGTGGCGATCGAGAACATGGACCGGCTTCACCACGCGGACCACATGCGACGCAAACAATCGGCATCCGCGATGGTGAGCCCTATGTCAAAGGGGCAAAGGCGGCACGGCCCGGTCCAGTCATTCCCGCCCGCTTCGCGGACGACCGCTGTGCGCCCCCATCATGGTCATTCCGCCGTCCCTTCCCGTCCTCCAGAGCAGACATAGCAGCGTCAACGCCATGACAAGGTTGCGTCACAGCGGACATTGCGCGGGTTTGTCCGAAGGGCGTCGCAGCGCGAGCGCATCGAGATCAATCTCCGCAACGTACGGCAGGGTGCCCCTCTCAGCCTCTCAGTGTTGCCAAGACGATGACGATCGCGAGAGCAGTGTCCAGCACGAAGCAGAACTCGGCCATCGACCGTACGACGACCTTGTCCTTGACGTGGTGATAGACGTCCCAGCCGGCATGTGCGACCAGTCCCGCCGCTACCAGCAGTGCTCCCACAAAGGGGCTGATGAAGAGTCCAACGGTGGCTAAACCGCCGAAGACGACCATTGCGATGGCTTGCAGCGGCAGTTCGCGGTTAGGACGCCTCAGAGCCCGGACCACGCCATAGACCGCAAAGAGGGCGGCGACGATCAGCATCGCCCATGTCGCATCGAACGGTATGAGGCCGAACCTTTCGACGGTGATCACTACCACCGATAGCAGGAATACCGGCCAGGAAAACGATGGAATCTCCAAGGCAGCCGCTGCCAGGTACACGAGGCCCGAGGCGACGACGATCGCAGCCAAGTCCGTGCCGTGCTCCGAACCATTGATCAGATCGATCGAAACGAAAGCCGCGAATGCTAGGCCGATAGCCGCGGGCCACCATTGTAGCGATCGCCAGCTCGACGTGGGGGATTCGGGCGCTGACTTTGATGCTTCCGATGCTTCAGTCATGATTGCTCCTCCTTCCGGTGGCGCGGTCCTCGGGCGACCACGGTGTGAACACTAGCAGGCGCACAGAGTTGGCAGGAATGACAAAAGAATGGTAATTCCTGCCAGTGCTGCATCATATCGTCATTACCGTTTATCAAGACTTCGAATTGCTGGATGCGACCGGCCCGGCTTCCGTTTTCGCATCCGCCAATCACGCGCTCGCAGAGGATGGAGAGCCTGCACGCTATGCCGTGCATTTGGCCTCGCCGACTGGCGGTGCGGTGCCGAGTAGCAGCGGTGTCGTCGTCGAAACCAAAGCACTGGCGAAGGTGCCACGACGGGTTGATACAATCCTGGTGGCCGGGGCGGAAGCCGGCGCGGTGACCGCAGCAACCCGGACGCCGGAATTGGGGCGGTGGTTGTCGCGGAGCGCCTCGTCCGTCAGACGACTCGGGTCGGTTTGCGCCGGCACCTTTGTGCTCGCAGCGGCGGGACTGGTCGACGGTAAACGTGTTGCCACACACTGGAGCGCCTGCGAACCGCTCGCGCGACTCTACCCCCCTCCCTTACGGTCGACGCCGATGCACTCTATGTCGTCGACGGCAACGTCTGGACATCGGCCGGAGTGACCACCGGTATCGACATGGCTCTCGCCATGGTCAGCGAGGATCTCGGCAGCGCGCTTGCAACTCGGGTCGCCAAGCGCCTCGTCCTCTACGCACGCCGTCCCGGCTATCAGTCTCAGTTCAGCCCGCTGCTGCGTGCCCAGGCGAAAGCCGATGGTCCTTTCGCCGATCTCCTGGTGTGGGCACAGGCCAATCTCGATACCGCGCTGAATGTGCCTAGCCTTGCGGCCAGGGTCGGCCTCTCGGAGCGGACGTTTTACAGACGGTTTGTCGCTGCGATAGGCGAGACGCCGGCACAGTATATCGAGAACGTGCGGTTGGACGCGGCGCGTATCTTGCTCTCCCAAGAACTTCCGTTGAAGGAAATCGCAAGACGGGTGGGACTTGCGCCGGCCGCACGCTTCACGCAAGTCTTCCAAAGACGCTTCGGCGTGACGCCTCGACTTTTCCGCGAGACCCATACGAGCAGGTGAGCCATGTTAGACGCAACGCTCAGCTTAACTAATGTCCGTCAAAGGGCTTAAGAGTACAGGAGCAGTCGGTTCGCTTCCGGCCAAACATGTCATTCGGCTCGGCGGCGACCGCTTTGCCCGCATCCTGCCATGGCCGAGGTCGGCCCTTTGCGCCACAAATATCAGACACTGTCGGAATTCCGATGTCCCCTGCCTGCAACAGCCATCGTATGGGAGGCTCGCCACTATGAAAGATGTCGTCGCGTTGGTTACGGGCGCAAGCCGCGGTGTCGGCCGCGGGATTGCGCTGTCGCTGCTCGCCGAGGGAGCCACGGTCCACGTTACCGGCAGGACCCGTTCCGAGGCGGAAGCAAGCCTGGGAGGTAAACGCGCGGGATCGCTGGAGGGGCTTGCGCTTGAGGCTGCGGCATTACCCGGACGACTAGTCGTTCATCATTGCGACCACAGCAACGACGCCGAAACCGAGCGCGTGGCTGAAGAGATCAGGGCCGCCAACAGGCTGGACATTCTGGTGAACAATGCATGGCCCGGCTATGAAAACATGGTCGAGGATGGCGATTTTACCTGGCCGCGCCCTTTCTGGGAGCAGCCCGTCTGGCGGTGGGACGCAATGATCGGCACCGCGCTGAGGGCGGCTTTCATGATGTCGCGCGCAGTGGCGCCGACGATGATCTCGACGCAGCGCGGTCTGATCGTCAATATTTCATTCTGGGCAGCTCAATTCTACGACGGCAACGCGATCTACGGCATGGCCAAAGCCGCCGCCGACAAGATGGCCGCGGACTTCGCACATGAACTGCGTCCACATAAAGTCGCCGCCGTCGCACTCTATCCCGGGCTGGTACGCACCGAAGCCGTCATGCAGAACGCCGAATATTTCGACTTGTCCAACTCCGAGTCCCCGAGGTTCATCGGCCATGTCATCGCCGGACTTTGGCGGGACCCTGCGCTGATGGCGAAATCCGGGCGTGTTCTGGTCGCGGCAGAGCTGGCTCGGGAGTATGACATTGCCGACGTCGACGGCTACAGACCTGTTCCCCTCAGCGCGGCGGACTTTGTGAAAAGCTGAATTCCTGTCGGTCTTTTCAACGCCCCGGTTAGTCGACTGATCTTTCAAACAGTTCGTGGAAAACCTTGGCGCTCCGCCGAGGCGATCTTGCACGTCAATTTTCTCCTGGTTCCGTCTTCCTCGGCATGGAGCGACGCTCTTTGGTTTTGTCCCCTTGTGGCGCTTCCTGCCCGCTCCTAACAATGGGACAGGGGGGAGCATTGCTGCATGGCCAACCGAGGATACAAATATGCCCGCAATGACCATTACAACATGAACCTTCGCGATTGCTGATCCCTCCCAATCACTCCGGTAACCCGGCCTCGCGGAGGCCCGAGAGCACGATATCGAGACGACCTGAGTGCTTGAACAACGACTGCTCAGCGAAGCGCGAGACGGTGAGGTCCGGCACGAGCAAGACGAGCCGGTGAATGATATGGCGCGCCTCCTGGATTCGCCCCGCATGGGCCAGTGCAGCAGCAAGCGCCCGGTGCGTTGGTGTGAAGTTGGGGTTGCCCTCAATCGCTTTCCAACCCCAGGTGATCGCCTCCTCGAACTGGCGCTGCAGGAGGTGCGAGAAGGCAAGTCCGGCTTGAGCTCTGAACAGCATTGGATCGCGCGGGCTGAGGCGGATAGCGCGTTCAAATGCATGGATGGACTCGGCCATCCTCCCCATGTAGGCCCGGATCCAGCCCGCATGTCCAAACGCCGTGGAGCTGTTCGGGTTAATGTCCATCGCGCGCTCGACAGCGCCCAGCCCCTCATGCAGCTCATGACCAAGAAACGCTATGGCATAGCCGCCATGACCTAATGCATCAGAGTCGTCCTGTCCGTGGACAATGGCGATTCGACCGAGTTCGATCCCGCGTCGTGTTTCCGCCTCCGGGTCCAAGAACCAGCCTTGGGGGATTCGCAGCGTATACACCCATGCGCCAAGAGCAGCCACAACCGCATACGTCGGATCGATTTCGAGAGCTCGATCTATCAGCGAGATTGCCGTCGCGTGCCCCTGGCGAGTCATCTCGCGGACGCAGGGCAACGCGCGAAGGTTTCATAGGCGTCCAAGCTGTCAGGACGCCGGCGCCTCGCTCGCTCGACCTCTGCGAGCTCCAACCGAGGCGCGATTGCACCGACGATACTGGCAGTCATGTCGTCCTGCAGGTCGAAAAGGTCCCGAACCTTTCCGTCGAAACGCTCAGCCCACAGATGCGCCCCATCACTCGCATTGATAAGCTGCCCTGTGAGGCGAAGGCGGTCGCCCGAGCGGCGGACGCTGCCTTCAAGGACGTAGCGAACGCCTAGCGCTCTCCCGACCTCCCGCACATCAACGGTGCGGCCCTTGTAAGTGAAGCTCGAATTGCGAGCGACCACAAATAGACGAGGAATGTGGGATAGCGCCGTAGTGATGTCTTCCACAATGCCGTCGGCAAAATAGTCCGTTTCTCGATCGCTGCTCATATTCACGAACGGCAGCACCGCGATCGACGGCTTGTCGGGCAATGGCGTCCGCCGACATTTATAGGCGGCGCTCGACTATTCAACACCCCAGTTGCGCCGGCCCGGTCAGCACATCTGGATCCACGGCCTGCCGCTGAAGATGCGCTTCAAGAAGTCGAAGATCTATCTGAGCGTCATCCCGGTCGCCACGCTCGGCTTCTGCATCGGCATTCTGACCTCCGTCATGGGCGTCGGCGGCGGCTTCATCATGGTGCCGGCGATGATCTATCTCCTGCGCATTCCGACTAGCGTCGTCGTCGGAACCTCGCTGTTCCAGATCGTCTTCGTCTCCGCCTATACCGTCATCGTCCAAGCCTCGACCAATTATACGGTCGATATCATGCTGGCCTTCGTCCTGATGATCGCCGGCGTCATCGGCGCCCAATACGGCGTGCGCGTCGGTCAGCGGCTGGCAGCGAACAACTGCGGGCGCTGCTGGCGCTGCTCGTCCTTGCCGTCGGCATACGTCTGTCGATCGAGCTCATCATTCCGCCGAAGGACATCTACTCGGTCGTTTCAGCGGGGTTCGACTTCTGATGCGCGCGCTCGCCCGTCTCGCCCTGTTTGCTTTCGCTCTAGCCGTTTCCGCGCAGGCTTCGGCGCAGTCTCTGGAGCGCGAGGTCGGGGACTTCACCGAAAAGCTCGAGATCGGCATCTCGACGGACGAGATCTCCATCACTTCCGATTTCCGCGGCGCCGACCTGACGATCTTCGGCGCCATCGATGGCTTCGACGCCAACCTTCTCGCCCAGGGCAAGTACAACATCATCGTCGTACTCGAAGGGCCGAAGGACAATGCGACGGTGCGCAAGAGGGAGCGCGTCTTCGGCATCTGGGTGAACACGCAGTCGATGACGTTCGAGCTCGTCCCGGAAGCCTATTCGCTGTCGAGCACGCGCGATATCGCGACGATCGCGCCGCCGCGCGACATCGCCAGTATGGGTATCGGCGTCGACCACATGCGGCTGGTGCCGCTCGGCTTCATCGGCGACGGCACCAGCCTCGGCAAATTCCGCAACGCCTTCCGCCGCATCCGCGAAGAGAGCGGCGTCTACCAGCGCGACCCGGGCGGCGTGCAGTTCATCAGTTCGAGCCTCTTCAAGGCATCTGTCCGCCTGCCGGCCAACGTCCCGAACGGCATTCATGTGGTGCGCGCCTATCTCTTCCGCGACGGTCTCTTCGTCGCTGCCAAGGCGCTGCCGCTCAGGGTCGTCAAAACCGGCCTCGAGCAGGCGATCACCCGCGCGGCGCACGAGCAGCCGGTCATCTATGGCCTTCTTGCCGTGACGCTGGCGGTGATCACCGGCTGGGGCGCGACCCTGCTCTTCCGTTGAAAATGAGTTGACCATGTACCCATGGCAGCTCTGAGGCCCGAAGGCGAAGTTGCACAGAGCAATGTCCGAAGGAAAGCCTTTTCATTAGAGCGATACACGGTCCACGATGGATTTCACGGCTCAGAGGCAATAGCCTGATCGCATAAAGTCAGCCGCAAGATTTCAACAGGACGCTGCTTCGGCATAGCTGGCTGGCAGTATGTTTGAAAAGGTTCTCCATGGCTCTTCTCGACGCAAATGCCGTTAATCCAATTACCCTGCCCGATGGGACTGTATATCGGGACACGGTATATCTGAAGAACGTCATCGACCATCCGCGCATGGAGATCGGCGATTTCAGCTATTACACGCATTCTGGAAAGCCCGAAGACACGGCCGGGATTCTGGCCCCTTATCTTGGTCACAGCGTTCGCGAACGGCTGGTGATCGGCAAGTTTGTCCAGATTGCCAGAGGAAGCTACTTCATTACCAGTTCGGCTAACCATCCGATGACTGGCTTCACCACCTACCCGTTTCGCATTTTCAAACCAGAGACCTTTGGCTACAAGGACCTGCCCGTGAAGGACACGGTTGTGGACCACGATGTATGGATTGGCCAAAACGCGGCAATCATGCCGGGTGTCCACATAGGTGCGGGGGCGATTGTCGCCGCCGCCTCGGTCGTTGCTCGCGACGTACCGCCCTATGCAGTTGTCGGAGGGAATCCGGCATCTATTATCCGAATGCGTTATTCCAGCGAAGTCATCAGCGAACTTCTTCGTCTCGCTTGGTGGGACTGGCCGATAGATAAAATCGAAGCCAACCTAACGGCACTTAGCAACGGCGACATGGCGACACTCACGCTGGCTTGAACGATGAACGCCCGGCATTTCCCGCGTCCGCTTCGGGCTCGTCCGAGCCAATCGTTGCACCGGACGCCAACGACCGCAACGGGTCGAGAATTCGCCTTCATCAGCGTCGGGCTTAGCCGTCGGCCTCTGGACCTGAAGAAGGTCAGGCTGCCATGAAGCTAGTCGAGGCGAGAAGCACCTACGGCGGAAGCTGCGGAAGCTGCCAAGCTGCTTGGTCTTGGCCGTTCCGCGGACTATCCCGAAATGCGCCGGTTGCGCATCAGCCGCCCTAGTGCTGCCGCTCTCGACGACCTGTACGGCACATTCCAGTCGATACATTATGCGATTTTCTTGGCCCATAACGTAAACATCCTCGCAACAAGCCGTTCACAGGGCTCGTGACGGACGGCTCCCTTCGACCCTGCTTCGAGTCATAGCTTGACCAGCTGCTTTCCGAAATTTTCTCCCTTCAACATCCGGACGAAAGCATGGGGCACGGCTTCGATCCCCTCTGCGACATCCTCCCTCGTCTGGAGCAGTCCCTGTTTGTACCAGGAGAGCAGATCGGCAATTGCCGTCTCATATTCGCTCTCGTGGTCGTCCAGCAGAAATCCTTCAATCCTAGCGCGGGTGATTAGCGTTCTCCTGAGATGCCTCAAACCTATGTCAGGCTGGTCAAACCGGTCAGCCAGGGCGATGGTGCCAACCATCACCACTCTGCCAAACGTGTTGAGGTTGAGCATCGCCGCGTCGTGGATTGGCCCAGCTGTATTGTCGACGAAGACATCCACCCCGCTGGGGCACGCAGTAGCGACATCCGCCACGAGATCAGCCGAGGTTCGGTGATTGACACCTGTCCGGTATCCGAGCTCCTTGCACCATTCCAACTTCTCGTCCGAGCCTGCGACAGCGACTGGGTCGAAGCCTTTTATGCGTGCGATCTGTCCCGCGATCTGTCCGACCGCTCCTGCGGCCGCAGAGATCAACACCGTCTCGCCCGCCTTAGGACTTCCGGTCTTGAGCAGGGCGAAGTAGGCGGTGAGACCCGGCACCGAGATAGCTTAGCGCAGACTGCATCGGAGCGTCCGTAGTCGTTACTGGCTTCGCCGATGCGGCTGGAATGACGCTGAACGGCTGCCATCCAAAATAGTCGCTCATCACGATGTCGCCTGGTTTGAAGTCTGGAGACTCAGATATCATGACCTCGCCGATACCGCCGCCGCGCATGAGGTCACCCAGCTTGAAACCAGCAGCATAGTTCTTCGCTGGGCTGATGCGTCCTCGCATATAGGGGTCCACGGAGAGCCATAAGGTCTTTACCAAGAGCTCGCCGTCCGCGGCCTCGGGTATTGGGCGTTCTTCCAGAGCCCAGTTCTTCGCTGTCGGCATTGCCGAAGGGTAACTTTGAAGTAACCAGCTTGGGTTGGTGGCCATGACTTTCTCCTCAGAACCGACCATCGCCCTCGCATTGATGCATCAATCCAATTTCCGTGTTAATGGGCGCAAAGTGAGAAACATTGATTTGCATCTCGAAAGAATGGCAGATGGATATGGTCGAGGCTATGAGAGTCGCTGTGGCAGTCGCCCGGTACAAAAGCTTTTCTGCAGCGAGCAAGGACCTGCGCATATCCGCTCCCTCGGTGAGCCGCATTGTTGCTGAACTAGAGGCGGATCTTGGTGTGCGCCTTTTCAATCGGACGACCAGGCAGCTCAAGCTGACCGAGGCCGGCACAGAGTTTGTGCAGAAGAGCTCGGGCCTGTTGGAGGAACTCGACCTGATGCGGAGCGCGGTACGCGATCGCCACGAAACGCCCGGTGGCCGACTGCGCGTCTCCTGCGTGACGGCCTTCGGCAACGAATGCTTGGCACCCGTACTGCCTGAGTTTAAGCGGCGATACCCACAGCTCGACATATCGATGGAGCTTGGCAATCGATTGGTCGACCTCATCGGGGAGCACTTCGACGTCGCCGTCCGGGTTGGACCGCTGAGCGATTCCTCACTGATTGGGCAGAGGATTTTCACCCAGAGGGTTCGTCGCGTCGCCCCGGTTTTGTGAGAGCTACGGGACACCCAGGACTTTGGACGATATCAAAGCCTGTCCATCGGTGACTCAAGTTAGTGGCGAATGGGGGCGGATGCATCGCTTCTTCCACAACGGCAACGTCATCGATTTCGAGGTCGCGCAAAATCTGACAATGAATTCGGCCCGAGCGGTTAGGAATGCTTCTATCGCAGGATCACACTATTCCCTGTTGCCGGACTTCATGGTCGCTCGAGATATCGCGGAAAACAGGTTGGTGCGCCTGCTCCCGGATTACGAAGCGGTCGAGCAGCCGGTCTTCGCCTTCTACGCCCAGCGACGTTATGTCCCTCAGAAGGTCAGAGTGTTCATCGATTTTTTGACCGAGGTCTTCAGCCGCAAGGAAACGCTGTGAGCCACTCAGAGGTTCGCCTTTGGCTCTAAGCCTTTACGGCGGCAGTCGACCCGAAGCGGTCGTACCTCGACAGCGCCAGCGATGTCTGGTGTTGGATGCGAGTGCGGCCGCAGGAAGGATCCTCCCCATTCACCCGGATTTCAGCCTGCGCCCGAGCGAAAGATTGCCGGAGCAGCGGGCGCTCGCCGCCGACAGGTCCTAGTCGTGCAGTACTGGTTCGGAGCTACTAATGTTCCATCATCAACGGAAGCGCGGCATGCGATAGCAGGTAACGGTGACGCGCTCGAGCACCAGTTCGAGGAAGTAGCCACGCTTATAGGTCCCGATCAGCTGGCCGGTGGCGTTTGCCGAGCCTGCGGCCGTCCCGTTTGTCGTTGCGCGGCGGAAGGCTGGTATGAACCTTCAACGCGCCACGTGTTTGGCTGAAACGAAACTCAACTCCGCTCGACCGCCGGGCTGGCCGTTGCGGAAATGCCGGTGCCGTTGTGCATACGCTCCACCTTGGTGCCGGATCGTTGCTCCGGGATCAGCGCTGGACCAGGATCGGGCAGCCGCTCCAGCCGCAGCGAATTCACCACCACGAGGATGCTCGAGCCGGCCATGACCGCCGCCGCAAGGATTGGCTGCAGAAGTCCGAATGCTGCGAACGTCAGCGCGACGAGGTTGTAGCCGAACGCCCACATAAGGTTGGTCAAGATTGTCCTGCGAACCGCGCGGGCCACGTCGACGATCCAAGGCAGCATCCACAATCCATCCGCAGGCAGCACGAGCGCCGCAGTCTCGCGGGCGAGATCGGTGGCGGAGCCGACGGCGATACCGACATCCGCGGCGGCCAGAACCGGCCCGTCATTCAGTCCATCGCCGACCATCGCCACCGAACCGTGATCATCGCGGAGCCGATTCAGGGCAAGCCGTTTGGCCTCGGGCGAAAGGCCCGCTTGGACGTTCTTGATTCCAACCAGGGCCGCGATCCGCTCCGCCGCTTGCGCGAGGTCGCCGGTCAACAGGGTGGCATTGAGCCCGCGCTCACGCAGCGCCGCGATCGCGGGCTGCGCCTCGGGAAGCGGTGAGTCATCGAGCGACAGCACGGCGTATACGCGCTCGCCCCAACCGATATAGACCACCGAATGACCGCTCGCTTCCAGCGACCGCGCACGCTCGGCCAGCGACGGGGGAAGCGGCCACCCCAGATCGTTCATCAATCTGCCGTTCCCTGCCGCCACGGGCTGGCCTTCGGCGCTGCCGCGGATGCCACGGCCCGGAACCGTCCGAACATCGTGGATCACGAGCGGCGTGATGTCGCGCTGAGCAGCGGCTGCCGCGATGGCCCGCGCCAGACCATGCTCGGAAAGGCGCTCCAGACCGGCGGCGCGCGCCAGTACTTCGTCGATGCCGACCTCCTCGCGATCGACGCCGACGAGACGCGCTTTGCCCGCAGTTAGAGTGCCGGTCTTGTCGAAGGCGAGCAACCGTACACGCGCGAGAGTCTCGAGCACGCCGGGATCGCGGACGAGGCAGCCGTGCCGCGCCAGCCGGCCGATTCCGAGTGATGTCGCCATCGGACCAGCGAGGCCGGCGGCACAAGGACAGGCAACCACCAGCACCGAGAGGCCAATCAGCAAAGCCCGATCGAACGGCAATGACTGCGCCCAGTAAACGATCGTCAGACCGCCAAGGGCGAGGACGAGCGGCACGGACACGCCCACGACGCGATCGGCAAGGCGCTGAGTTGGACTGCGGCGGCCCAGCGCTTCGCGCACCGACCGGCAAATCCGCGCCCAGCGGCTTGCGGTCCCGTCACCGCTGCTTTGGATCAGGAGCGGGCCGTCGATATTGATGCTGCCGGCAATCACCTTGGAGCCGGCGCCCTTCGTCACTTGCCGGCTTTCTCCGGTAATCACGGCTTCATCGGTGTTCGATTCCCCCTCGACAACCACGCCGTCGACCGGAATGCGCTCGCCTGGTCGGACCCGCACCAGCATACCGGCCGACACCTCCCGCACCGGACGGCGGATCTCTGCCGCGCCATCGACCACGGTCGCGCTCTCGCTTTCTGCGGCCAGAAGAGGTTCGAGGTCACGCGCCGCCCGTGCGCGGCCTACAGCCTCGAGATAGCGGCCAACGGTAAATAGCATCAGCACCATCACGGCGGTGTCGAAATAGACATGCGTACTGCCCTCGAAGACGGCAAATGCCGAATAGAGGTAAGCGGCAGCGACGCCAAGCACGATGAGTGCCGACGACGTCACTCGTCCCTGAATGCCATTGAGCCACATTTCACGCAGATAGGGTCCGCCGAGAATCACCACCGCCGGCGTCGCGAATATCCAGAGCAAAAGGTGAATCCACGGCAGCACGCCCGCATCGACGCCGGTGAACGCGTCCGAATAGAGGAGGAGGCTGAACATCATGATATTCATGGAGAGAAAGCCTCCCACGCCGAGCTGGATCAGAAGCCAGGCGGCTTCCCACTCTTCGTATCTGCCGCTCCTCACCTGAAAGGCGATGCAACAGCCGTAGCAGCAGAACGCATGAGCCTCACCGTTGAGCCTGCGCTCCATCGGGCGCAGGCCGACGGGCAGCGAGCAATGGCTACAGAGGATATGGTCATGCGCAGTCATGCGGGATGTCCGCCCAGCCAGGCAAGGCCGATATGCGCGTGAGATGGCAGGAGACCACGGCCGAGCGTGATGAGACCGAGCAAAAGGATAAAGCCACCAGCCAGCCGGACGCCGCGCCGTCGCCAGGCTGGCCCGAGTATCCGCCCAACGCCGCCCATCATCAACATCGCGGGAAAGGTTCCCAGTCCGAACCATGCCATGACAAGGAACCCGGGAAGCGCTCCGGCGGTGCTCGCCGCCTGGGCGGCGAAGGCATAGACGAGGGGACATGGCAGGAAGCCGTTGAAAACGCCAAAGGCGAGCGGTGCGGCCCTGCTCCGGGCCGTCAACAGACCGCGCAGGGACAATGCAAATGTGCTGCCGCCAAATCGGATCGCGAGGCGATGAAAGACCTGCAACAAGCCGAAAAACTGCAACGCCATGGCAATCATGAGCAGGCCAGCGACGATCGCGAGAATTCGTTGGCCGATGTCGAGGGAGCCGTTCAAGAGCGGCGCCGCCGTTAGACCTTGCGTCGTGCAGATGACCTGACCGATCGCACCCGCGAGCCCGCCCAGAAAGCAATAGGTTGTCAACCGGCCGGTATTATAGAGCAGGTGGCGAAGGACGGTTGCGCCGCCGCCTCGCTGATCGCGGCCCAGCGCGCAGGCAAAGCCGCCGCACATGCCGATGCAATGAAAGCTACCTGCAAATCCAGCGGCGAAGATCATGAGGTAGTAGATCATTGGCGTTTTCGCTGCGCCGCTATAGCCGCACAAGGTAGAAAAGATAGATGATAAAGCCGACGGTGCAGCCGCCATAGATGAGGAAGCCGAGCATCTGCGGCAAGCCGGCGTCAGCGAGCTTGAAGACGGTGTCCTGTAGCATCCACTGCTCCTATGTCAGCCGAAATAAAGACGAAGCACGTTTATCGCCACCTCGAAGGCCAGGAAAAGGAGGTTCAAGGCGGCGACCCCAAGGAGAATTTTTGCTATCAACATCTCCATCACTCCTGCCTTATCAGCCCTTGCGACAGTCTTCCTAGAACAGACGGCCGGGGCCGAGCCCGCCCCAATAGACATACATGTAATACAGGCCCCAGCCGAACAGCAGCACGTAGACGACGAGAAGCCATAGCGGAATGAATCCCACACGCGCCTGTATCAGGCCGCCGGCATAGTCTTCCAGTTCAGGGTGCGAGCTTTGACGCACTTCCAGTTCCGGATGCCTCGGGCTCTCCGGATCGCTGCTCTGCAGATCGCTCATGTTCCATTTCCCTTTCAAAAAACCGCTTGGCGGCCTTGTCGGTGCCGCTCATCGCGCCGGATAGGACGCCCCAGATGAACAAGAACAGGGCCGCCAGGCTCATCAGCATGGCGCCCACATACGGCCCGGTGACTTCAAAACCGAGCATGCGCTAACCTCCGCTGGGTGCCTGTTCCTCGCCAGGCGGCGCTGGCGGGCCCGACGCCGGCACCGACGGATCGGGCACATAGGCTCGCTCAGGCTTGTCAGCGACCAGTTCCAGATCGTTCAGCGCCGCGCGGGCCTCCTTCGTAATCGAGAGCGGCTGCAGCGAGAGCGGGTCTTTATAGGCGGAAAGCGCCACCACGAAATAGGAAAGCGCCCACCGGTCCTCGTCCGGAAACGCATTCCGATAGGACGGCATCGGCGTGCCGCTGAGGCCGGTAGTTATCGTCCGGAAGATGTCTTCGACGGCCGGGCCAGACTTGAACTGGCCGCTGGTGAGGTCGGCCGGC
Organism: Ensifer sp. IC4062; assembly: GCF_020193575.1. Classification (GTDB taxonomy): domain Bacteria; phylum Pseudomonadota; class Alphaproteobacteria; order Rhizobiales; family Rhizobiaceae; genus Sinorhizobium. The sequence continues at coordinate 92,491 of NZ_JADYVD010000021.1, read as the reverse complement.
ACCATCGGGAAGCCGAGGTCATCCTTGAGACCGGCGGCTTTCTCGCCATCGCCCTTGCCCCCTTGGCCGTGGCACTCCCAGCACTTCGCCGCCTGCCAAACCTCCTTGCCACGGTCCAGCATCGTCTGGGACGGGGTCGGCGGGCGCCCGATATATAATGGTGGGCCAGGCGGTTCCTCGATGAAGAAAGCGTAAGGCCCGGCGGGATCGGAACGGTCAACCGCTAGCTCATACTTGATGTACTGGATCACCGCCAGCCGATCGTTGAGCGGCAGTTCGTACCAAGGGGGCATTGCCGTGCCGCGGACGCCGCGAGTAATGGTACGCAGCATGTCGCCGTCCGTGGGCAGGGGCTCCTTTGTCAACCTGAACTTGAAGACTGCGGACGTGAAGTCCCTGGGCCGCTGGTTCACCATAAAGGTGGCGGCCGGCCCGTTGCCGTCGCCTTTGACACCGTGGCAACCGATGCACCGGCGCTCATAGACTTCCTTGCCGTAAGCAATCCATTCCTCGGAGCGCGGCATCGTCGCATCCATGACCTCCAGGCTTTGCGGCTCGAAAAGATCGCGCCATTTACCCCGGTTCGTGCCGAGCTTCTGGACGTAGGAAACGAGCGCCGCCAACGATTCCGTTTCCGCCGCGATGCTGACGGTTTCTCCTGTGTATTCGTCGTTCGGCGTCAGGATGATCGGTTTTCTTTCGCGCGCCTCCAGCGGCACGAACAGCAACCCGTCCGCATTCGGCGTCAGCTGGATCGCTCGTTGGCTGTCGAAGTCGAACAGGCCTTCGGTGACCTCTGTCCTTTCCACAGTCCGATTGCCAGCGCCGTCGTCAACGATACGAACGGCTGCATCGGGCTCGTGGAAAAGGCCGCGATACGGCGCCATTATCGAGTCCGGCACCAGCATCCGCGGATTGTAGAAATGGGCCAAGTGCCATTCGTCGCTGTATTTCAGGCCGACGCGCGTCAGGTCCGGTCCGATCCGGCGTGTGCCGAACAGGTGCGGCACGTCATAGGCGTATTCGCCCGCCTCGCTAACCGGTCCCCAGCGGCGGATCTCGCCGGTCACTGGCCGCACGAATTGCGAATGGCAGTACCAGCAGCCTTCACGCAGGTAAATGTTGCGGCCGCGAAGCTGCTGCTCGGTGTAGTCTGTCGCCTCTGAAACCATCCATTTCAGCTGGCCGAAATCCGTGCGCACCACCGAGGTCACGCGCGTAGTTCGCGAGGATGGCTCCACGAAGGGCAGCACGCCCTGCGTGATCACCGCGAGGGTGATGCAGAAGACGCCGGCGAAAAGCGCGAAGAAGCGAACGTTCACCGCTCGAGCCCTCCCGCCGGGGACGGGATAGGGGCTCCCACCGGCCCGCGGACGCGTCGCGCCTCAGCCGCCGGGCTAGTCAGCGCGGTCAGCATTAGATTCACCACCAGCAGCGACATGCCGATATCCATGCTGATGCCTGCCAGGGTCCGCGCCAGCCAATAGGGCTTCACCCAGACGAGCGAGTCGAGCCATTCGACCCCATTCATCCATTGATAACCCTGCTGCAGCCCGCCCGCTGTGAGGACCAGGCCCATGGTCGCGATCCCGACGGTGATCAGCCAGAACGACCAGTTGCCAAGTTTGAAGGACCAGAGTTCGCGCCCGAACAGCCGCGGCCAAGTGTAGACGAGGCCCCCCATCGCCCAGACGACGAAGGTGCCGAACACGGTGAGGTGCGAATGCGAGATGACGAAATCGGTGAAATGGGTCGGCTGCTGCAGCTGCCGCAGCGCCTCGGTCGAGCCTTGGAAGCAGCCGACGAGATACATGAGCGAACCCATGATCAGAAACTTCGCCGGCAGGTTCCTGCCGAACTCATGCCACTTGCCCATCATGGTGCCGAAGAAGTTCACCAGCACCGTCCACACCGGAATGATCAGCAGCATCGACGTGACGACGGCCAAGGTCTCGGCCCAGTCGGCGATCGGACTGTAGAGGTAATGGTGGATGCCGACGAACGGGTAGAACAATGCCAAGGACCAGAAGCCCACCAGCGAGAGCTTGTGGGCATAGAGCGGATTTCGCGCGCTGACCGGCAGGAAATAGTAGATAATCACGTAGCCCGCGGGAGTTAGCCACAGCCCGACGATGTAGTGGAGGTAGAGGCCATGGAAGGCGGCGCTGTTGATGCCCGAGATCGTGTATGGCAGGATGAAGCTTCCAAGCACGAAGTTCATCGTCGTCCACACGAAAGTGGCGATCAGGTACCATAGAGCGACATAGATTGCCGGCTCGAGCCTTCGGCTGATCGTGATCAGGAACTGCGCGGTAGCAACAGCCACCACGATGAAGAACGCGACCTTCGCGTAGAGCGGAAGCTCTCCGGCTTCCAGACCGTCACTGTCGCCAATCAGCAAGCCGACCAAACCGGCAAGTGTTGCGATGTTCCAGATCCATGCGAGAAGAACCGACCACTCCGACCAAATCACCCGCACCCCCGACAGACGCGGTACAAGATAGTAGCAAAGGCCGATGAAAAGCGTCGAGAAGGCGCCGAAGATGACACCGTTGACGTGGATCGGGCGCAGCCGGCCGAAGGTGAACTCGAGGTTCCCCGATCCGAGATAGTCGGGGTAGTTGAAGGTGCTCGAGATCAAGACGCCGACGGATGGCGTCACCATCAGCCAGAACATACCGAAATAAAGCCAGGTCCGCACGACCCGGTTGTCGACCAGTGCATCCAGGTCTACATTCGCGAAATTGCCGCGCAGCTCCATCCCAGTCTCTGCCAACGCATAGACCTCCCCGCGCGGTTCCTGGGCCGCACGACTGCTTCAACCCCACCCGTCCTGCATCGAGGGGTGACCCCGATGGCGGACTCGCGGCGCGCGCTCCCTGCAGCCGGTGCCCCGGCTATCGACTAGGCTAGTATTTGCGTGTCACCAACACCGAGCCGGTGTTCGACCAGGTGATGTACGCCTCGAGCGCATCGCCTTCGATTCGGGATCGATCTTCTCGCCCTGGTTCGGCTTCTCGATGCACCAGTAACCCGCTCACCAACTCGCGCATCATCATAGAAGCCACCCCCTTCATGAGGACGAGGGCAACTTTTAAAAATAGAGCCAAAACAGTACCATGTCTAGCCATGACGGAAATCGCGATATGCAGTTGAGCGATGCGTCGAAAATTGTCATCCCGAAGGAGAGCGGCCATGCAAAGACGTACAAGGGAAGCTTCGGAGCTTAAGGCATTGATCCTCGCGGATCTCCATAAGGAGCCGGGATGCGAGCACGTCACCGACTTTGTGATTCAGCGGCTCGACACCAAGGAGAACGGGGCAAACTGGACTGTCAAATATCTGGATCCTAATCAAGATAAGGTCTGCGAGACGATTCTGATAAACATTGCGCGAATGTTGCAGCTCAACTTCGACCTTGCTGAACGCGATTCGTGAGAATGATACGAGTGGGATCGGTGTGCATCGGGCTTCGACAAAATCGACTCACGCGGGGTGCCCGGAGACCTTCGAGGCGTGGCTCGTAGGCAAGGGCGGCATCTCCGTAGTGGCCACGGGTGACGGAGGAGCTCTACCGCTCTAAACCGGCAGGATGAGCTAGAAATCAATGTCGAGATTGTCTTCGTGATCGTGGTGTCCGGGAAGCTCGGGCGGTGGCGGGCCGGGCACCTCGGCAACCATCGCCTCAGTCATGATCATTAGACCGGCCATTGAGGCGGCACCCTGAAGGGCCGTGCGCACGACCTTGGCGGGATCGACGATGCCCGCCGCAAACAGATCACGAAAAGTTCCGGCTTGCGCATCGTAGCCCCATCCATAGTCATCTCTTTGTTGAATCTGGGCGGCGAAGAGCGAGCCATCCACGCCTGCATTGGACGCAATCTGTTTCGCCGGCCAGGTCATGGCTTCCTTGACGATGTTGATGCCGGCCTGCTGGTCGAGGTTCTCGGCCTTCAGAGTCCCGATTGCCCTGCTGGCGCGCAGGAGAGCGACGCCACCGCCGGGCACGATGCCCTCCTCTACGGCGGCACGGGTGGCATGCATGGCGTTGCGGATACGGTCCTTCTTTTCCCGGACCTCCGACTCGGTCGCGCCGCCGACTCGGATCACGGCGATGCCAGCGGAGAGCCTTGCCAGCCGCTCCTGAAGTTTTTCGCGATCAAAGTCGGACGTGCTTAGTTCGAGCTGTGCCTTGATCGCAGCGATCCGCGCAGCGATTTCCATGCTTGACCCACCTCCTTCCGCAATCGTGGTATTCTGCTTGTCTACCCTAATCTTCCGGGCACGCCCGAGCTGGTCGAGTGATATGCTCCCGAGCTTAAGACCTAGATCCTCCGAGATAACCGTTCCGCCGGTGAGCAGTGCAATGTCTTGCAGGATCGCCTTGCGGAGCTCACCATAGGCCGGCGCTTTGACAGCAGCCACCTTGAGGCCGCCACGGAGCTTGTTGATAACAAGCGCCGCCCTGACTTCAGCCTCGATGTCTTCCGCGATGATGAGAAGCGGTTTGTCAGCCTGTACCACCTTCTCCAAAAGCGGCAAGATTTCGCTAAGGCTCGACAGCTTCCTCTCGCAAACGAGGATAAGTGCCTCGTCCATCTCCACCCACATTTTGTCTCGATTGGTGACGAAATAGGGAGAGATGTAGCTGCGGTCGAACTGAATGCCGGTGATGACGTCGCTTTCGGTTTCGAGCGATCTCCCTTCCTCGATCATGATCACGCCGTTGTTGCCGACCTCCGCCATCGCCTCGGCGACGATGCGGCCGATCTCCCGATCTCCGTTGGCCGAAATTGTGGCGACCTGCGTGATCTCGACGTTTGAAGCGACAGCTCGTGCATTCTGTTTCAACTCCGCGACGACCGCCTCGACCGCACGATCAATCCCGCGCTTCAGGTCCATCGGGTTCATGCCGGCAGTGACCGCCCGCACACCGCCCCTGAGGATTGCGTCGGCGAGGACGACCGCTGTCGTCGTTCCGTCGCCCGCCTGATAGGACGTTTTGATGGCGACCTGCCTGAGCAACTGAACGCCCATATCCTCGAACCTGTCCTCAAGTTCGATTTCCCTCGCGACGGTCACACCGTCCTTGGTGATTTTCGTGCCAAAGGAGCGGTTGATGGCTACGTTTCGACCGCGCGGCCCAAGCGTCACGCCCACAGCACGCGCAAGCGTATCGATGCCATGCAGCATGCTGTCGCGGGCCTGGAAAGCGAGCCTGATCTCCTTGGCCGTCATGTCTCCCTCCCTTTCTTGCGTCGCGCATCGGATGACCGAAGTAATGACGCTTTTTAATTCGCTCGGCCTTACGGCTGCGCGGTGTCTCTTCGTTCCGCCTCAGGGGCGGCACTTTCGCGTGGCAGCCCGAGTTGATCCCAAACCTTGCTGAGAGCGGCCACAAGTTGGCTGATCATGATGTCGTCATGGCACGGAGAGGGCGTGATGCGCAGCCGCTCGGTTCCCCTCCCCACGGTAGGATAGTTGATCGGCTGGATGTAGATGCGATGCTCCGCGAGCAGCATGTCGCTCGCCGCCTTGCACTTCGCGGGATCGCCGACCTGCACTGGACTGATGTGACTGCCACTGGCCATGACGGGCAGCCCCGCCCCGATTAGCTCCGCCTTCACTCGCTTGACGCGGTCCTGTTGAGCGTATCGCTCAAAGTGCGACACCTTCAAGTGGCGGATCGCGGCGGTCGCCGCGGCACAAATTGGTGGCGGTAAAGCTGAGGTGAAAATGAATCCCGGCGCGTAGGAGCGCACCGCGTCAATGAGCGGGGCGCTTCCCGCAATGTAACCACCAAGACAGCCGAACGCTTTGGCAAGCGTTCCTTCGATAACATCGACCCGGTGCATGACGCGGTCCCTTTCGGCGATGCCGCCACCGCGCGGGCCGCACATTCCCACGGCATGGACCTCATCGAGGTAAGTCATGGCCCCGTAATATTCGGCAAGATCGCAGATGTGGCGGATCGGGGCGATATCGCCATCCATCGAATAGAGGCTTTCGAACACGATTAATTTCGGCCGCCCCTGCCCTGCCGTCCTCAGCAATTCCTCGAGATGGCCGAGATCATTATGACGGAAGATCCGCTTTTCGCAGCCCGAGTGCCGTATACCCTCGATCATCGAATTATGGTTGAGCGCATCCGAGAGGATGACACAATCGGGGACCAGCTTCGCAATCGTGGGGATAGATGTCTCGTTTGAGACATATCCTGAGGTGAAGACCAGCGCTGATTCCTTGTGATGAAGATCCGCGAGCTCAATTTCCAGCTCGACCAGCGGATGACTGGTTCCGGATATATTACGGGTGCCCCCCGCGCCCGTACCCAGACGCTTCGCGGTTTCAGTCATGGCGCCGATCACACTCGGGTGTTGCCCCATGCCCAGATAGTCGTTGGAACACCAGATAACGACTTCTTTCGACCCGCTCGGTCCGTGCCAGATTGCGCGCGGAAAATTCCCGGCGATCCGTTCGAGGTCTGCGAATACGCGGTACCGATACTCGGCATGGAGATGGGCCGTCGCGTCGGCGAAGAAGCGATCGTATCGAGCTGTCACGAACCTTTGAGGGCGAGACAAGCGTTCAGACATGGCCTCCTTGTCTCCGAGTTGCAACCGATCGACGATTCACTCGCGATGCTTCGTCATCACTTGCCGCAGCATATAGGCCATGGAATCACCGGACATTCCGGCCCGCAAGCCGCGAACGAACTTGCCCTGAGGGTCCATGACGTAGATGTAGGTGCTGTGGTCGACGATATAGTCGGCGCCTGTTCCCTGCAGATGGCGGTCGCTGTAAGCGCCATATTTCTGCGCCACCGCGGCGATCTCCTCCCCGCTTCCGCTCAATCCCAGGATTCGCCGGTCGATGGCGCCGGTATATTGCCCCATAACAGCGGGCGTATCGCGTTCGGGATCGACTGTGATGAAGATTGGCTGCACCTTCGCTGCCTCGGGGCCAAGCCTGTCGAGAGCGATTGCAATCTCGCTCAGCGTCGTTGGACAAAGACTCGGACAGGAGGTGTAACCGAAGAAGACCAGCATCCATCGGCCGCGGAACTTCGCGTCGGTGATTACGGCGCCACCCGGTTCGATGAGACTGAACGGTCCGCCCACGGTAGCGGACGACGCTGCGAACCCAGGCACGGTGCTTACGAATACCGCAGCCGAAATCAATCCATGGAGGACCGCGCGTCTGCAGGTCGAAGCCCAAAGCAGATCGGTCCGTCTCTCCATGTCGTGCCTCCTCATCGCGGCCCAACATCCTTCGCTGCCCGCTCTCAGCGACGAGGCGAACCGGATGTCTGGCGAGGCCGAAGAACTGCTCCGACAGCTCAGCCTTGCAATGGATACGAAGAGATATGACGCGGCCGGGTGTTTCCCGCTGGCGTCTATCTATATTCGTCGCCAGCCCTGCCAAATCGCGATTTCGCCTTGATATTAGAATCATTCTGAATGAAAATACACTGTTTCCTTCAAGGCGAAGGAGGCTTGCTGTGACAAAGCACCGCTTCTTCTCTAAGTTTCTTGGAACTGCTGCGGTCATGATGATCGCACCGCCGGCTCTATCCTATGAGGTAAGCCCCGTAACGGGAGGCGGTTCCATTGAAGGCGTCATCGTCTATCGAGGCGACGTCCCGACGACCAAGATCATTCCGACGAAGGATGTTGAGGTTTGCGGGCAACCGCGGGACGAACCGCTAATCCGCGTTGGCGCCGATCAGGCGGTCGAAAGCGCGGTTGTATTTCTGGTCGACGTCGCGTCGGGAAAGGAATGGCCGGCACCCGGCAAGACGCCAGAGCTGAACAACCTGAAATGCCGGTTTGAGCCCCAAGTGCAGGTGATCGCCGCAGGCCCGCTTGACGTGATCAACTCGGACCCGATGCTTCACAATACGCACGGCTATTACGGCAAGCGCACCGCCTTTAACCTGGCCCTGCCGAACAAAGGTCAGCGCATACCGGTTGAATTGCCGCGGCCGGGCACGGTACGCATCGACTGCGACGCGCATGGCTGGATGGAAGGCTGGATTTACGTGGTGGACAATCCCTACTACGCGGTTACCGGCGCTGACGGCAGGTTTTCCATCACTGACATTCCGCCGGGCGACTACAAGCTCGTGGCAGTGCAGCCCTTTATTGGACCCACGGAAATGCCCGTTAAAGTCGAGAGCGGGAAAGCCACCAAGTTCGATATCGAGCTTAAGAAGAAGTAGCACGAGTAACGTGTCGGCGTGAGAAAAGCAAAGTAAAGAACAAGAAAAGCACTGACTGGCTTACATGCCATGTCTGCCTCTGTGGGGCCGAGTTCTTCTTTTCGGCCTGAGAGGAGGATTCGTCATGTCCGACGAGCTTGATCGCATACGTCGCGAAATGCATTCGGTACTGCAACCCGAAGGGGTTCGGCCCGACGACTCACTGAAAATTACCCGCCGCACCTTTATTCACGGATCCCTGGTATTCGGCGCGGCAACTGTCGGCCAGGCCTTCGCCTGGTGGCCGCTGCTCAACACGCTCGACATCGCGCACGCGGCCGAGACTCCCTTCAAGTTTGCCTGGATCTCCGACACCCATCTCTATCCAAGATCCCTGAACACACGCTTCGTAGATAAGGTGGTGCGCGCGGCCCAAGAAGTCCAGGCGATGGATCCGCCGGCCGATTTCCTGATTTTCGGTGGTGACCTGGCCCAACTTGGAAAGATCGAGGAGCTGGAACTCGGCGTCGACCTGCTGAAGGAGATCAAGATCCCGAAACATTACATCCCCGGCGAGCACGATTGGTACCTCGACATGGGCAAAAAATGGGGCGAGCTGTTTGGCCAGCCCAACTGGACCTTCGACCACAAGGGTGTGCGCTTCATTGGCCTGGACACCGTCAGCCGCGGACCGGACTATTGGACGGCCAAGAACATGACGCCCGAGGAGCGCATGGGCCATATGGCCACACTCGACGGCACCGTCGCCGGACCATGGGCGGGCGTCGGCCGGGATCAGCTCGACTGGATGGAAAAGACGCTCGCCGACTGGGACAAGCAGCGCCCCGTCGTCATCTTCAGTCATAACCCGCTCTACGAGTACTATCCGCCGTGGAATTTCTGGGTGCGTGACTGGCGCGAAGTCCATGAGGTACTGAAACCCTATGCCAAGGTCACGAACATTCACGGTCACGTGCACCAGGTCCTCTACAACGAGATCGGGACGTTGCGTTCGATAGGGATGCTGGCAACCTCCTGGCCGTGGCCCTATGCCCCGGAAGGTTTGCCGAAGCTCACCAAGCCGATGATCCGTGTCGACCCCGGCGATCCCTATGATGGAGTCGGCTGGAGCAAGCTCGATGTGGCGGCAAACGACCAGTTGGAAACGGAATATATCATGTGGGGACGCAAGGAAGTCTTCGTGCAGTCCCCGGAAGACCATGACAAGCATGTTTCGGAGGTTATTCGCCCAAGGATCGCCGACAACATGTGGCCATATCGTTAGCGGAGGAAGGGTCATGATAACCCATTCGAAAATCCGCTGTTCACTGCGGCGCTTTCCTTTGATTGGGGGAATTGCCATTGCCGCCGTTTGCGCGGGACCGACCAGCGCCCATAAAGATCCCGTAAAGCCGGAGCAATTGAAGATTTATCAAGAAGTGTTCATGGAAGAGGTCAGGAAGGGTGACCTTCTCTTCCATGGCGATCAGAAGATGGCCGAGCAGCTAGGTGTTGCCGACGACCTTTCGAAAACTGGCATGGCCTGCGCGATGTGCCATCCCATGGCGTCCGATACACACCCCCAATCCTTCCCGAAGTTCCAAGCGCAGATCGCTAAGTTCGCTACCCTCCGCGACATGATCAACTGGTGCATCGAGAAGCCGAACCAGGGCGTGAAGATTGATCCGGAATCCGAGGCAATGAAGGCGCTCGAAGCGTACATCACGTGGTCTAACACCGGCTCGGTGCTGCAGCCGGGCAAGTTTTAAGGCGGCCGCTGTCCGGACGAGCGCTACGGCCATCCTTGCGTGAACCCGAACCGGCGCGAGGAAGAGGAGGCATGTTGACGGCGAGCTTCGGATATTGCCTTGGGTCGTCGACATGGCCCGCGCGGTTCGCCGGACCGTTCGCCAACCTCCTCTGCGCCTTTTGCTACAATCTCATCGCACTGCCGCGGCCCGGGATTTCTGAAACCCGGTTTTTCGCGGCGGCCCTCATGCCGGATCGAACGTTCTCGTCGGTATGAATTCGATGCGGCTCCAGCGCATGCCAGACCCGGATCCATCAGAGACCGCTGGTCGGCAGGTTCAGGTGTTCCTTCAGGAGCCTCCGCCGAACACGTCCGCAGTGAAGGCGGAATACCAGCCCACGGCGTGATGGGCGGTGCGGCGGCGGACCTCAGCGCTCTCGCCCACCTTGCTGATGAACATTTTGACGGTCTTTATCCTTCCGCCCTCGGGTGCGAAGGTGAGAGCATTGGTGAAAGCGTCGTCGGGCGCTAGAAACGTGTAGCACGAGTTGAACAGGTGCGGCGGAAACTGAGGCGAGCCCGTGAGGGAAGCCGCAATGGCAAAAGCGCATGCTTTGGCCTGGCTGTTGGCAGAGAAGGCAGACTTCGGCATGTCGCCGCCGATAATTGAGTCGCCAACGACATGGATGCCGGGCTGCAATGTCGACTCGAACGTCACAGGATCGACCGGGCACCAGCCGGATGCGTCAATGAGACCTGCCTTCTCGCCGATGAGCCCCGCCTTCTGGGCCGGAATAATATTGGCGACCGCCGCCCTGAACGTCTCGCCTTCTGTCACCACCGATCGCGCCGCGACATCTACGGCTTTGATTGCCCCGGTGAACTGAGACGGTAGCCATTCAATCATGCCCGGATAGTGGCGCGACCAAGCATCCTGAAACAGTTCCTGACCCGAAAACTTATCCTTCGCGTCGAGAATGAGTATCTTCGATCTCGGTTTGAACTGCTTGAAATAGCAAGCGACCAGCGAGGCTCGCTCATATGGGGCCGGCGGACAACGGAACGGGTTCGGAGGCGCAGCGATAACGAACACACCTCCGTCTTCCATACTTTCGAGTTGCCGGCGCAGCAGTTCACTCTGGGGTCCGGCAATCCAGGCATGCGGCATGATCTTTGCCGCTGCCTCATCATAGCCCTCGATCTCGCCGAACTTGAAGGCGACCCCCGGGGCGACGACGAGGCGGTCATAGGAGAGCTTTGTGCCGCCGCGAAGTTCGACAGCCCTTCCTACGGGGTCGATCGCCACCGCGCTGTCGCGGATGATCGTTATGCCGTAGCCTTCGGCCAGCGTCTCCAGGCCAAAAGTCAGCGAGGCGAGCGAACGAAGACCGGCAAGATAGAGGTTGCTGAAGAAGCAGGTGACGTGGTTGGAGTTCGGTTCGACCAGTGTGACGTCAATCGATTTCATGTCGCCGAGGTATCGGGCAACCGTTGCGCCGCCGATGCCGCCGCCGATCACTACAATCTTAGCCCGTCCCTGACCGCGAACAATGTGTGGCGCGGCCACCGCCAGCAGCGCTCCTCCGATCAGGCCGCCGATCTGGCGACGCGTCCAATCCGTCACGGCTGCCTCCCGGCGTTGGCTCGGTCAGCGAGATAGCGCGCTGTTGCGGCCAGCTCGTCGTCACTGAGTGACAATGCAACCGCATGCATTACAAGGCTGGGGCTTTCACTTGCGCGAAAGGCGAGCATGGCTTTCACGATAGCCTGTTCGTCCAATGCCGCAATCGGCGGGATGGCCTGCCCGCCGCCAGTTGGTTCGTGACAGGACGCGCAGGTCGCGGCGATCTGCGCGCCTTGGCTGATGTCCGCAGGAGCGGAACCTTCGGGAAAAAGCAGGATCGCGGAAAGCGAAAGACCGAGCAACCACCGGATTTCGGCCGCGAGACCCTTCGCACGCGAGACAATGGCGGCCACCCGTTCCCGCTTCATGTCAGGTGACCAAAATGTCGTGAAACAGCGAATAGGTCGCGCCGCCGTCCTCCCGCCAGGAGAACTCAAGGCGGCCGTTTTCCGTCGCGAGCAACTGGAATTCAAGGAACGGATTGGCCGAGACGGCTTCATGCAGATCGGTACGGAAGACCTCGAGCCCGCCGTAGCGGCAGACGAACTGATTGATGATCTTCCGCGGGATCGTCTTGCCCGCGGAATCGGTGCGCAGCCCCGTCTCCATCTGGTGCTGGATGATGGCCTTGACCGTGAACACCTCGTTTTTTCTTACCGAGCCCGGAACCATCACGCGGGGTATGGGAGTGGTCACGCCTACCTCCTTGCGTAACTTTCAGAGACAGCCATTGGTAGCGACAGCCACCCAGGCCTTTGCCATCAGCAGGCTACCGTCGCTCATTTCAGCAAGTGCCAGCACGTGTTGCGGGGCGGCTAGCCGGACGCGCGTCGAGACGCGGGGAAGGCTGCGCCCCGGAACGAAATGGAACTGTACCACTTCGACGAGCGGGTTCTTCGGAGCGAATACACGGACCGATTTGACGTGGTCGGCCTCGGTCATCGGACTGTCGACCGAGATGCTCATAGGCACCGTATAACCGGTCGAGAATTCCGCCGGCATCACCAGGCGAAGCCGATTCGAAGGCGTTGCCTTCCGCCCGGTCAAACGGAGGAGAAAGTCCTCTACCTCATCCGCTCCCCGGGTATGCTTCGGCGCCAGCAGGGCAACCGCACATGCCGCTGTCCCGATTGTGCTGGCCAGCATATGACGTCGCGTCAGGCTCATCGCTGTGTCTCCGGGCGGCTTGCACGCAGTCAAAAGGAATTTCATGCCTATCAAAGGTCGCCACCGCGGTTCTGGAAAAGAGTACACCCTGTCCCTTGCCCCGTAAATTGCGCACGATCCCAGAGTTTATCGGCATCACATTGAAGCATGCCTCGCATGCTTTGTGGCTGCGGCGATTATCGAACTTCACCTTATCGCTTCGTTGGGGTGCTAGGCACTGGTCGACCAAAACCGTGCGAGGGGATAGGCGTCGGATTTGCGCAAGCACGAGCAGACAGCCGCAACCATCGAATCTTTGGACACGAACTCGCTGCCAGCCAAAAAGCAAAATCCCCGCGGATTAGACGGGGGGATGATGATTGAGTTATGCGGGAATTGGCGGGGAACGGCGGCTTCGATTCCGTCCGCCCCCTGAGGCGACGTCCACGCTTAAGTCTGTTAACGGCAGCATTGCGCCCGCCATATCGGCCATCGACGCCGCGTGGGGTCTTCCCGAAAGCAGACGTCGGCCAAGCTACGCTTCGACGGCATCAATGCACCGCTTCCAGACCTTACCTCGGAAGCTGCGGATCGACGCGTTTCCACCCGTTACCGCCGTCGAGAGCCGCGGAGCTAAAGGTCGTCTTTGGCGCCAATTTCAGACCTTGGCATCGGGCGGCCATGTGTCCGGTTTTCGTGTTGCACCTCCTAGCAGCGGACGGCCGGCAGTCGGCGCCCCCTCACTGTTCTCTCGAGTTCTTCTCGCGGCCAATGTTGGTCAAAGGAGAACAAAAATGGGTGTTGCACAATATGATCCAAACGCACTGGGACGACCGGCTTGGAACGCGGGCCGAAAAGTCGGCGTCAAGAGGCCCTTAAAGCAGCGCCAGATTTGGGCGATCCGCTTCTTCCTCGATCGGGAAAGACGCATGAGAGATCGCGCGCTGTTCGATCTCGCAATCGACAGTAAGCTCCGAGGCTGCGATCTTGTTAAGGTAAAAATCGGAACCCTCGTCACAGGTCAAGAAATTCGAAGCCGCGCCATGGTCGTCAGCAAAAGACCGGTCGTTCCGCACAGTTCGAAATCACGGCAGAAGTCAGGGCAAGCCTGCTTGCATGGCTTGAACGGAGACGCGGAACAATTGACAACTACGCCTTTCCCAGTCGAGTTGATCACGCCGATCATCTCAGCACTCGCCAGTATGCCCGATTGGTCGATGAGTGGGTGACTGCAATTGGGCTAAGACGCGAAGACTACGGCACACACTCGCTTCGACGCACGACGGCCGCGATGATCTACAAAGCGACGGGCAATCTTCGTGCAATCCAGAACCTGCTCGGATACCAAGATCGAGAACACAGTCAGGTACCTTGGTGTGGACATCGAGGATGCGCTGGAACTAGCGGAGCATACAGAGATTTGACCGAGTGCGGCCCCGCACCCCGCGGGGCCGCACCTATTGGGGAGAATGTTTCCGTTTTAGCAGGTCGGCCGAGCGGCTATGCGCCCCACGTTGAGCAGAGCACGGTAGTATCCCAGAAGCGGACATGCATACATGCCGCCGAGCTGCAGGTTTGCACCACTTCCAGACCTTACCCTCGGAAGCTGCGATCGACGCGTTTCGACCCACCGCGAACATTGGCCGCTAGCGCCCAGAACTTCCGAATTAGTTGCACAAAGCAGACCCGTTGTGTGGCTGAGTGTTCGGATGCGGGGTCTATCCTGGCCTCCCCAAAATCTCGACCGGCCGCTCTTGAAGCGTTCGCATAATGCCAAGATCGATCCTCGGCATTGCAGGATTCTGCGGTCGAGTCTACGTCCTCGGAGGTGCGGGCTCCAGCCCCGTGGCTGTGCTCCAAGGCGCCTTCAGGCAAGCACGTTTGAGTAATGCTCACAACCGCTTCAGAATGGCTTCTGATGCCTTCTCCGCAATCATAATCACCGGCGAGTTCGTGTTCCCGGAGACGATCGTCGGCATGATGGAGGCGTCGACGACACGCAATCGGCCGATGCCGTGCACGCGCAGCTTCGGATCCACCACTGCCATCGGGTCACTCCCCATCTTGCAGGTACCGACCGGATGAAAGATGGTTGTCGCAATGTCGCCGGCGCGGCGGATCAGATCCTCATCGCTGTCGTGTTCGCGGCCGGGAAGCATTTCCTGCGGCCGGAATCGCGCGAGCGCCTTCGTTTCCATGAGGCTGCGGGCGTGCCGGATCGACTTCGCCGCAAGCAATCGGTCGCCGGCGGTGGAGAGATAATTTGGCCGGATTTCAGGTGGCCGTGCCGCATCACGTGTGGTGACATGCACCGTGCCGCGGCTCTCCGGCCGGAGATTGCAGACGGACACCGTGACAGCGGGAAAGCGGTGCAACGGCTCACCGAGCCGGTCCGTACTAAGCGGCTGGACGTGGTATTCGAGATCGGCCGTCGCGACGGCCGGATCGCTCCTGGCGAAGATCCCGAGCTGGCTCGGCGCCATTGAGAGCGGACCGGATCGGCCAATGGCATATTGCAGACCCATGCCGGCGCGGCTGAAGAGGTTGTGATAAAGCTGGTTCAGTGTGCGCGCGCCTTCGATCTTGAAGACGGTGCGTATCTGCAGGTGGTCCTGAAGGTTCTCGCCGACGCCCTGAAGTTCGTGGTGGACGGGAATGCCGAGGGCGGACAGCAGGTCTGGTCGACCGATGCCCGACAGCTCCAGGATTTTTGGCGAGTTGATGGCACCGGCAGACAATACCACTTCGCGTGATGCATTAGCGAGGCAGAGGCGGCCGCCGATGCGGAAACGCACGCCAGTGACCATCTTGCCGTCGAAATTCAGCCTTTCGGTCTCGGCCCCGGTCAGGACGCGCAGATTTTTGCGTTTCATCGCCGGCCGCAGGAACGCTTTTGTTGTGTTCCAGCGCACGCCACCGCGCTGGTTGACCTCGAAATAGCCGGAACCCTCGTTGTCGCCGTTGTTGAAGTCGTCGGTCTTCGGAATCCCGAGCTCTTCCGCCGCATCGCGGAATGCGTCGAGGATCGGCCAGGAGAGGCGCTGGCGCTCGACGCGCCACTCGCCGCCTGCCCCGTGCATCGCCGACTTGCCGCGGTAATTGTCCTCCGACTTCAGGAAGTAGGGCAACACGTCGTCCCAGCCCCAGCCGGCATTGCCCGCCTGTCGCCAGCCGTCATAGTCGGCAGCCTGACCGCGCATGTAGATCATGCCGTTGATAGACGAGCAGCCACCAAGCACCTTGCCGCGCGGATAGTTCAATGCACGGCCGTTGAGGCCGGCTTCAGGAGCCGTCTTCATCAGCCAGTCGGTGCGCGGATTACCCATACAGTAGAGATAGCCGATCGGCACATGGACCCAGTGGTATCGGTCGCTGCCGCCTGCCTCGAGCAGCAACACTCGGTTCCTGGAATCAGTCGAGAGCCGGTTTGCGAGTACGCAGCCAGCCGAGCCGGCGCCGACGATGACGAAGTCGTAGGTGCCTTCGTCCACCGCGGTTTCAGTTATAGGCATGGTCACGCCGCAACTCCCGCTGCCATTTTTCTCGGGGCCGAAAGCCGCCGCCAGAACGGCGTCATCGCCTTGGTGAGATCCTTGTAGAACGCGTAGCGCCGGTGGTAGTGCGCGGCGAGCGCGCCATTCGGCCTATAGTGCCGGTCGACCCGCACCATAGCATTGGCTCCTTCCGTGAAATCGGCAAAGAGGCCGATGCCCGTTCCTGCGGCGATCGCGGCACCCAGCGCGCCCGTTTCCCGCGAGGCCGCGACGGAGACCGGTACGCCGAGCACATCGGCAAATATCTGCGGCCAGAGCTGGCTGCGCGAACCGCCACCGGACAGTACCGCCTCGTTGAAGCTGGCCCCCGCGTTACGGATCGTCTCGATATGCTGGCGGTGGCCGAAGGCGACGCCTTCGAGCAGGGCACGGATCAGATGACCCTTGCTATGCCAGCCCGCGATCCCATAGAAGCCTGCCCGCGCGTGGCCATCCTGCTGGGCGCCGTAGAGATAGGGGTGATAGAGCGGATCGTCCTCTGCGGGTTCGACGGCGGCTGCCAGAGCGCAGCAGGCGTCGAAGGGCGAGAGTTCCTCCGCATGCTCGCCCTCGAAGAACTCCCGCACCAACCATTCGAGATTGACCGCCGAGGTGGCGCTGTTTTCCATCGCCATGTAGCGAGTGCGGTCGAAGGTCGAGGACATGAATACGGGACCATCGAGGTCGGGACCGTCTATGATGACCTGGTTGATGCTCCAGGTGCCTGCGATGATCGAGGCGCTGCCGGTGCGCGAGACGCCGGAACCGAGCGCCGAGGCGACGACGTCGAAGAGCCCGCCGATCACCGGTGTGCCGGCCGCAAGCCCGGTTTCCTGCGCCACCCTCTGCGTCACCGTGCCGGCGATGTCGGCGCTTTCGATGAGCGGCGGCAGCAGGTCCATGCAATCGGCGAGCCCATAGGCGTCCATCAGCATGCTGTCATAGCTGCGGGCGGCGAGGTCGAGCAGGCCGGCGCCGGACATGTCCGACACCTCGCTGACGCGCCGGCCGGTCAGTCGGTTGACGACGAAATCCTTGGAGAAGAACACCGTGCCGATGCGCTTGAAGACCTCCGGCCGGTGACGCTTCAGCCAGGCAAGAAGCGTCGGCGTCTGTGAGGGCCAGGGGCGCTGGCGGCCGATTGGATAGGTCCGGTCGCCCACGCCTTCCGTCGCCCATTCCTCGACGAGGCCGGCCGCCCGCGTGTCGAGCGACTGTATGCCGAGGAGCGGTTCGCCGTCCCGGTCGAGTGCGTAGAGCCCGTTGCCATGGCCCGCGCAGCCGATGGCGGCGATATCGCTCGCCGCGATGCCCGCCTTGTCGAGGCAGGTGCGGATGACATGCTTGGCATTCGCCCAGAGCTCGCCGAGATCACGCTCGACATGGCCGGGGCATGGGACGCGGCTGTGGCCCTCCTCACACGCATGCGCCAGTTCCCGGCCGGTTCGGTCGAAGATCACCGCCTTGATGACGGTGTTGCCGGCGTCGATCCCCAAAAGATAGTCTCCCATTCGGAACCCCTCCCAAGGTTCGTTTACGCTCTCACCCCTGCTGATAGAGCGCGAAGGCGTCCTCGCCGCCGGCATCCTCGTGCACGATCGCCATCAACCCGCGCACCACGGCGCTGGGATTGGCATGCTGATAGATGTTGCGCCCATAGACCATGCCCATCGCGCCCTGCCGCATCAAGACGGCTGACTTGTCGAAGACGGCGCGAAGATCCTCCTTGCCGCCGCCGCGCACAAGAACCGGGCAGCGCGCCGCCTCGACGACACGGTGGAACTCTTCCGCATCGGTCGTCGGGTCCGCCTTGACGATATCGGCACCCATCTCGCGGGCAAGCCGCGTCAATGTGACGATCTTTTCCGCATCGCCATCGACCATGTAGCCGCCGCGGTCCGTCACCGGTTGCATGACCAGCGGTTCGATCATCAGCGGCATGCCGTATCTTTCGCAGTCTGCCCGCACGCGCGAAATGTTCTGGACGCATTGGCGGAAGAGATCGGGTTCGTCGGGCAGCATGAAGAGGTTGACCACCACGCAGGCGGCATCCATCTGCAACGCACCGATCAGCGGCTCGGCCTCGTTCTGCAATACCGCCCACATGTCGCGATGGCGAATGCGGTTATAGGGATTGCCCATGTCGATGCGCATGACGAGCGCCGGCTTCTCCTTACCGGGAATGTCCTGCAACAGGTCGGCCTGGCCGTAGTTCATCTGGATCGCGTCAGGTCTGGCATCGACCAGCGCCTTTACAACGGCGGGCATGTTCTCCAGCCCATCGAGGAAGGACGGCTCGTTGCACACGCCGTGATCGATCGCCACGTCAAGGCAACGGCCGTTGCCGAACAGCCGGTTCATCCGGACCTTTCGGTTGTCTCGCATAATTCACTCCTTTGTTCGTTCCTTGCGGAAAGGGTTTCCTCCGCGACGCCGTGGCGCTCGCGCATGAGGGTGAGAAAACGGCTCAACTCCTCGGCCTTGCGCTGCTCCGGCCAGCCCTTTTCGGTTGCAAGCAGGTCGAGCGCGGCCTCAGCCATGGCGAGGGAAAGCTCGCCGGTGATGGCAAGTGTCGTGCGGCGGAGGAGCAGGTCGTCCAGATGCTCGACTGCCTCCGTGCGGATGAGATACAGGAGCTCCCGGGCGCTGTAGCCGGCATGGGACAAAAGGTTGTCCGGGCCCGCGGCGGTGAAGCGGACGACGTCGTCCGAATCTGTGCCGTAGCGCTCGAAAAGTATTGCGGCGCGATCGGGGGAAAGGCCTGTCGATTCCGACAGGGCCCCGATCCAGCCGCCACGGTCTTTCGGAAATGCCCTCCCGCCGCCGAAAGTGCGATCCGCCGTATCGACGCGGCGGCCGTGGCCAAGCCGTTCGAGCGCCATGTCGGCGGCGAGTTCGCCGAAGGATCGAAAAGTCGTCCACTTGCCGCCGATCATGCAGATGACCGGCGGTCCGCCGTCGCGGCCTTCGAGCACGGCGCAGAAATGGTCACGCGGGATGCGGCCGGTGAAGCTATCGTTGCTGGCCGGCAGCGGGCGGACGCCGGCGAACTGGAAGACGATTTCTTCCCGTCGGATACGCACGCCCGGCAGCACGAAGGCAAGCGATTGGAGGATATAGTCCCGCTCATCGTCTTCGCACCGCACTGTTCCCGGATCGTCGACGCGGATATCCGTCGAGCCGACCAGCACCTTGCCGAGATAGGGAAACAGGATGCAGATGCGCCCGTCCTCGTTCTCGTAGTAGATCATGTGCCCATCGAGCATGTCGCGAAGCGCAGGATTGTCGATGATCAGATGCGAGCCTTTCGTGCCACCCATCAGCGGCGCGGGTCGGGCTTCTGCGGGAAACAACGTGCCGTTTGCGATATCGATCCAGCCGCCGGTGGCATTGATGACCAGTCGCGGCTGTATCGCGCATCTTTCCGCGGAGATGCAATCGCGCAGCAGGAACTCCCCGGAGCTGGCCTGCTCAATCACCGCATAGTTCAAGGCCCCCGCATTCGCCCCGGCGGATAGAGCGTCGCGCAACAGCTCGATCCCGATGCGTTCAGGATGGCTGACCCAGGCATCGTGATAGGTAGCGGAGCTGCGGATCGCCGGATTGAGCGCCGGCCATTTTTCCAGCGTCGCCTTGCGGCCGCGGAACTGGTGGCGCGGCAGCAGCGCCCGCTTGCGCGCCAAGAAATCGTAGATGCCGAGACCGGCCTTGATGGCGACGGCACCACGGCGGCTGGGGCGGCGGGTGAGGCCGAGAAAACGGACGACGCCATTGGCGAGACCGGAGAAGGTATTGAAGATCGGCACCGTGGTCGGCAGTGGGCCGACGTAGTGCGGGGCGTTGCGCAGCAACCGATCGCGCTCGACGAGCGACTCCTGCACCAGGCTGAACTCCCCATTCTCGAGATAGCGCAGACCGCCATGGACCATGCGCGAGAGGGCAGCGCTCGCGCCCGAGCAATAGTCGCCCTTCTCGACCAGCAGCACCCTCACGCCCTGCAACGCCAGCTCGCGAAAGACGCTCAGCCCGTTGATGCCGCCTCCGAGGACGCACACGTCCACCTTCGGGCTTTGGCGGAGCCCGTCCAATGTCTCTTTCCGATTCATGATGACAGTCCGTTATTCGTCCATGTTGGCCAGCTTCGCCGAAACGGCCGTTTCGATGGCTGCCAAGTCTTCATCGGAAAGCCGCAGAGTTCCGGCTTGCGCATTGTCGAGCGCCTGCGCTGGGTTGCGCGCGCCGCAGAGGGCAAAGGTCACTCCCGGTTGCTTCAGCGTCCAGGCGATTACCGTCTGCGCGATGCTGGCGCCGTGCCGCTCTGCGACGGGCCGGATCGTCTCGGCGAAATCCCTGGCCTTGCGCCGGTTTGCGACGGAAAAGCGCGGATTGTCCTTGCGCTGATCGTCGCCGGAAAAGACCCGGTCCGGTCCGATCGCGCCGGAGAGCAGGCCAAGCGCCAGCGAAGAATAGCTGAGGGTCGACACGCGGTTGGCGATGGTGAGCGGCAGCAGGTCCGCCTCGATCTCGCGATCGATCATGCTGAACCGCTCCTGGATCGCGTCGAGCGATCCGGAACTGATGTACTGCTCCAGCTCCGAGCGGTTGACGTTGCTGGCGCCGATCGCGCGGATCTTGCCGGCCCGCTTCAGCTCTTCCAGCGCCGCAACCGTCTCCTCGATGGGTGTCGTCGCGTCCTGCCAGTGAGTGATGTAGAGGTCGATGTGATCTGTGCCGAGCCGGCGCAGGCTTTGCTCAACTTCATGGATGATCGAGTCCCGGCCGAGATAACGATGCACCGGCTCGCTGTCCTGGTCGAAGAAGTGGCTGCCCTTCCTGGTATGCCACACGAGGCCGCATTTCGTGGCGATCACCGCCTTGTCGCGGCGGCCGGCGATCGCCTTGCCGACGATCTCTTCCGACCGGCCGAGGCCATAGGCCGGTGCCGTGTCGATGAGGGTGACGCCAGCGTCGAGCGAAGCCTGAATGGCGGCAATGGATTCCGCCTCATCCGTTCCGCCCCACATCCAGCCGCCGATCGCCCAGGTGCCAAGGCAGACGGCCGATGCCTTGACGCCGGAGCGTCCGATCTCGCGGGTTAACTGCTCACCGCTCATGCGGAAAATCCTTCTGTGGACGCAATTTCAAGAATACGCGCGCCGGTCGCCTCGTCGGTGACGAGCGTGTCGAGATGGTTGCCCCGCATGACGCTGAGAATCGGGCCCGCCTTGTTCGGCCCGCTCGCGACCCCGATCTTCGTCGGGATCGAGGCGAATTCCTCAAGCGTCAGCGACACCAGCGAACGGTTGAGGCTGTAGTCGCAAACCCGGCCTCGGTCGTCGAGGAGGTGGGCGAGCAGTTCGCAGGTCGCGCCGGAGCGTTCGATCGCTGCACGGTCGGTGCTGGAAGACGGATGCAGGTCGTAGTAGCTCGAGTCGTCGGTTAGGATCGAGCCGATGCCGACCACCGCCACCTTCGCCTCGCGCGCCCGTTTGAACACGTCGGCGACGGAGCGCATGTTGATCAGCATCGCCCGCTGCTCGGCATCGTCCGCGAAGAGGGGCGCGTGGATCTGGTAGGAGCGCCCACCGAGCCGCTCGGCCATCAGGGTCGAAACATGGTTGACGTCGGTATAGTGCTTGCCCTGCACGCAGCCCGTTGCCGGAATGACCGCGACATCGAAACGGCGCGGCGGCTGCAGGCCGGCGACGACAGCGCTCACTCCTTTGCCGCCAGTGATGCAGATTGTGTCGCCCTCGCCGATCTCATCGAGCAGCAGGCGGGCCGCCGCCTCTCCGACTGCCTGAAGCGCAGTCTGCGGATTGTCGGAAACGGTCGGCACCACGACCGCACGGCTGATACCACCGAGCGCCAGAAGTCGTTCCTCCATGTCGACCAGCGGCTCGACGGGGGACTTGATCTTGATCTCGACGAGGCCGAGTTGACGGCCCCGCTTGATGAGGCGGTTGACGGTGGCTTGGGAGATACCGAGCTGATCGGCGATCTGTGCCTGCGTCAGGCCCTCCATATAGTGCAGGACGAGCGCCTGGTGCATCTGACGGGCGATGACGATTTCCTCGCGCTGCGCTGTCGTCCTGGGTTTCAGTTTCGCAATTGGCATGTCAGGCGGCCTTCCGCTTGTGCAGGAAATGGTCGATGGAAACGGCAGCGAGCAGAATGCACCCCTTGATCATGTCCTGCCAATAGACCGAGACGTCCAGCAGGATCAGCGAGCTGGTGACGACAGAGAGAAGCGCGATGCCGAGGATGGCGCCGAGGATCGTGCCGGAGCCGCCGTTGAGCGAGGCGCCGCCGATTACCGCCGCCGCAATGATGTTGAGTTCCATGCCGACGCCGAAGGTGGGGGTCGCGGCGCCGAAGCGGGACATGTAGATGGCTCCCGCCACACCGGCGAGCGTCGAGCAGAGCACCGTCACCCAGAATTTCACCCGATTGGTCTTGATGCCGGAATAGAGCGCCGCCTTCTCGTTGCTGCCGGTGTAGAAGACCTTGCGGAAGGCCGTTGCCCGGCGCAGCAGGAAGTCGAACAGGATGACGACGGCGACGAAGATCAGGATGACATAGGGCACGCCGTAGAACGTGCCCTGCCCCACCGCTTTGAAGCCCGCCGGCAGCGTGAAGAGCGAAAGCGGCGTGCCCTTTGTGATTATGAGGCAAAGCCCGCGTACGATCACCATCGCGGCAAGCGACGTGATGAAGTGGTTGAGGCCCACGACCGTCACGAAGAAGCCCATGATGCCGCCGATCGCGCTGCTCGCGGCGATGCCGACGAGCGAGGCCGTCCAAGGGTCGAGGCCGGCCAGGAAGAGCGAACCCGAGAGCACCATCGCAAAGCAGACGACGGAGCCAACCGCGAGATCGATGCCGCCGACGATGAGCAGGATCGTCATGCCCACGACGACGATGCCTTCGACCGAAAAACTCATCAGCATGGCGCGGAAGTTGCCGAGTGTCAGAAAGTGCGGCGAGGCGAAGCTCATGATCACGCAGAGTGCGAGAATGATCGCGATCAGCCCCGCCTCGCGCATCCTGCCGATGCGTTTCCAGGACGAAGTCTTCGGCGCGCCTGCCACCATCGTGTCGATTGCCATTCCCGTCCCTCCCAATTTCCGGTCACGCTGCATGGCTCGCCGCCCTTGCCGTTCCCACCCCCGAGGCGAGGCGGATCACAGCCTCCTCCGTCATCTCGTCGGAGCCGAGCTCACCGGCGACGCGCCCCTCCCGGATGACGAGCACGCGATCCGCGAGCCCGAGCAGTTCCGGCATTTCCGAAGAGATGACGATGATGCCGATCCCCGAGCGGGCAAGCTCACGCAGCAGGCGGTGAATCTCCGCCTTCGCGCCGACATCGATGCCGCGTGTGGGCTCGTCCATCAGGATGACCTTCGGCTTCGCCGCGAGCTGCTTGGCGATCGCGACCTTCTGCTGGTTACCGCCGGAGAGCGATTTTACGGGTGCCTCGACACCGCCCATCCGCACTGCAAGCCGCCGGGCGAAATCCTCAGCGAGCGCGGCCTCCGCACGCCCGTTCATGAGACCGACGGAATTCGTCAGCGACTTCAGCTCCAGCACGGAAATGTTCTGCGCGATCGACATCTCCAGAAAGATGCCGGCGCCCTTTCGGTCCTCCGACAGATAAACGACCCCGGCCTTGACCGCATCGGAATAGGAATTGATCTTCTGCATCTTGCCACGAAGGCGTACCGCACCGGCCGTGCGCGCTCGAAGCCCGCAGATGCCCTCGGCGATTTCCGTGCGGCCGGATCCGATCAGGCCGCCGATGCCAAGAATCTCGCCCTTGTGCAGCGCAAAGCCGACGCCATGGAAACGCTCGCCGTCACCGATGTTGTCCACCTCGAAGACCGGCTCGCCAAACGCCTCACCCGGTCCGAGCTTTTCCGGGTAGAGCTGCGTGATCTCGCGCCCCACCATGCGGCGTACCACGTCATCCGGCGTGATGTCGGCAATGCGATCGGTACAGACATAACGGCCGTCGCGGAACACCGTGACCCGGTCGCAGAGGCTGAAGATCTCGGCCATGCGATGACTGATATAGATGATTGATATGCCGTCCGCCTTGAGGTCGCGGATAATCGAAAAGAGCTGCTGTGCCTCGCTTTCGGTCAGCGCTGCGGTCGGCTCGTCCAGGATCAGCACCCGGCAGTCGAGCGTCAAAGCCTTGGCGATCTCGACGAGCTGCTGGTTGGAAATCGGCAGGTCCGCAACCTTGCGGCCGACGTCGATTGTGCCCAGCCGGTTCATTACCGCCTGCGCATCGCGTTCGAGTGCGCGGTAGTTCATGAAGGGGGCACGGCGGCGGTTGGTCGCCGCCATGAACATGTTTTCCGCAACCGTCACATCCGGACAGAGCGCGATTTCCTGATGCACGAGCCCAATGCCGAGCGATTGGGCGACGGCTGGTGAGGATATCCGCACGACCTTCCCGTCCACGCGGATCTCGCCCTCGGTCGGCTGCAGTACGCCGGCGATGATGTTCATTAGCGTCGACTTTCCGGCTCCGTTCTCGCCGCAGAGGGCATGGATCTCACCCCGTTCGAGCATGAAATCGACATCCGTCAGCGCCTTCACCGGACCGAAGTGCTTGGTCACGCCATGAATGGTGAGCACAGGCTCCGCCATCGTGTTCCTCCCCTCCCTGAGGTCATCCGCGCCATGGGGCGCGGATGGCGCAAATCCGGAGCTTACTCCTCAATGCCCTTCGTGCCGCGACGCTTCAGGTATTTGTCCCAATAGAAGTCGTCGGCATTTTCCGCCGTCACGATGGAGAGACCGTTGTCGACGACCGGGATGCTCATTGGGTTGAAGCCGGAGCGCTTGGCGTCGTTCATCGGATCGATCAGTTCCGGATGCTTGGCGAGCCATAGCAACATGAAGCCCATATAGCCCTGCATGCCCTGGTTGGGGTTGATCGAACCGAAGACCTCGCCAGCCTTGATCATGTCGAGGATATTGGCGTTGACATCCGCGCACATGACGAGGACCTTGCCGCCGCTTTCCTTGTTGGCCTGCGCGGCGCCGATTGCCGAATTCGCCTCCGGCATGAAGACGGCGCCGAGGTTCGGGTTGGCCTGGATGATGCTGTTGAGGCCCTGATAGGCCTTGGTCGGATCCTGGTTGGAGGCGGCACGGCCGACGAGCTTCATGTCCGGCCACTTCTCCTCCATGCGGCCGATGAAGGCCGCGATGCGCTTGTCGTGGTTGTCCTGACCCGGATTCTCCAGAACCGCATACTCGCCCTTGCCGCCCATCTTCTCGGCGATTGCGTCGGCGGCATAAATGCCTTCGCGAGTATTGTCCGAGGTGATGAACGACACGCGCTTGGAGAGCGGCGAGTCGGCGGCGAACGTCACGACCGCCGTGCCCTGGTCGATCGCGCGGTTGATCGGCTCGATGAAGGGGTCGGAGTTCATCGGATGGACGAGAATGCCGGCCGGGTTCTGTGCCAGTGCCTGATCGAAGGTGGCGATCTGTTTGTTTACGTCATATTCCGGCGTGCCCGTATATTCCGTCTCGCAGCCGAACTGCTGGCCCGCCTGCTTGAACATTTCATAGACCGGGAACCAGTATTCGACGCCCGAGACCATGACGTTCATGACGTATTTTTCGCCCGGCTTGCAGCGGAACGGGTTCTCCGTCTCGGCGGTCGCGGAACCGGCAAAAAGCGTTGCCGCAAGGACCGCCATCGCGGTCGTGCTGAAAAAAGTGCGCAAGTGTCCTCCTCGAGGCCGAAGCCCCTCCCAAAAAGCCCGAGGGCGTCGAACCGACGCCGATCTCAGTGAAGTCCGGATTTCCTCCTCGAAGTCCGGTATGGGCAGCTAAACGCAAAGAGCATTGCCTGTCAATATAATTCATGATGTGAATTATAATTCACAAACAAGGGCGGCACGCCGGGTGATGAGCAACGCGCTTAGCCGGTGGCCACGCCGGAAACCGCCAACAAGAAACATCGGCCGAGCGTGTTCTCCCTTGCGTTGGTTCCACATTTGTGCGCTGGCCGCTCGGAGTTTGTTGGAGACGATATCTTGACTTCCGATACATACCGGAAAGAATGATGCAAACATTGGGAGGAATACATGGCGGAAATTCGTCTGGAGAACGTTTCCAAGAGCTTCGGCTCGGTATCGGTGATCAGCAACATATCCTTGACGGTGAACGCCGGCGAACTGATGGTGTTTCTGGGACCATCGGGGTCGGGAAAATCAACGCTTCTTCGGATGATCGCCGGTCTGGAGACAATCGACTCCGGCTCTTTGACGATCGGCGGCATGCGCAGCGAAGCGCTGCCGCCCGGCCAGCGCAACGTAGCGATGGTTTTCCAGAACTACGCGCTTTATCCGCACATGTCGGTGCGGGACAACATGGCGTTCGGGCTTGAGAACATCGGGCTTCCGGCGGCGGAGATCGAGTCGCGGGTCTTGACGGCGGCGCGGATGCTCGAGATGGAAAACCTGCTTTCTCGCAAACCCGCGCAGCTATCTGGTGGCCAAAGGCAGCGGGTAGCCATAGGGCGTGCGATCGTGAAGGAGCCAAAGGCGTTCCTGTTTGACGAACCTCTGTCGAACCTCGATGCCGCGCTGCGCGTGAGGACGCGCGTCGAGCTGGCGCAACTTCACCAGCGGATGAAGTCTACGATGATATATGTCACGCACGACCAGACGGAGGCGATGACGCTGGCGGATCGGATCGTGGTGCTCAACCAGTGCAAGATTGAGCAGATCGGGACACCAATGGAGGTTTACCTCAAACCCGCGTCCCGCTTCGTCGCAGGTTTCATCGGAAGCCCAGGAATGAATTTCCTTTCGGTCGATGTCATCCGCCCCGGGCGGACACCCATCAGGTTCGGGAACGGTTTCGAACTCGAGATTGAGGCCCCTGTGCCCGCGCCAGGCAGGTTCGATCTTGGCATACGGCCAGAGTCGGTCCGGATCATGACTGGCGAAAGCGATCTCTCTCGTCCCTCGATCGAGGCACAGGTTGGCGTCGTCGAGCAACTTGGCGAGCGGACGCTGGCATATTGCACGCTTGAGGACGGTTCACAGCTTATCGCTCAGGATGCCGGGCGTTCCGAAGTCCGTCCGGGAGATCGCGTGCGCGTGGGACTCGACCCTCTGGCCGTTCACCTCTTTGATGCGGACGGGAAATCCTATCAAGCAATCTGATACGCGTCCAAATACAGCGGACCTCCAATCACCAAATCGGAGGTCCGTGCAAGCGCCAGCCGGAAAATAACGATCTAGCCTTTAATACCCGCTGACAGTGTGATCGCTTCAGTGACGCGCCGCTGAAAGATTAGGTAAGCCACCGCCACAGGCAGACCGGCGAGAACCGCCGCAGTAAGTTGCCTTGCATAATAGACCCCGAAGGCATCGTTCACCTGCGTGATCCCCACAGTAATCGTCATCATGTCGGTCTTGGTCACCGCAAGGAATGGCCACAAGAACGAGTTCCAGGACCAGATGAAGCAGACGATCGAGAGCGCCGTTGTCACTCCCCAGTTCATAGGAATATAGACTTTGGTTAAAATCCGCCATTCAGACGCATTGTCCATAACCGCGGCCTCGCGAAAATCCTTCGGCACGCCGTCAAAGAATTGCTTGTAGACGATGATGATGACGGGATGAATGAGCTGTGGGAGCACGATCCCACTCCAGGTATTGATTAGGCCAAGACCGGCCACCAATTCGAAGTGGTTCACGATCAGGGTCTGCACGGGGACCATGAAGCTCGCCAAGATTAGCCACCACAAGACATTCCGAAACGGAAAGTTCAGCTGCGAGATGGCGTAGCCGCAGAACAGTGACGAACTGACAGTCAGCACCGTGACGGCTATCGCCGTGAGAATGGAATTGACATACCACCGCCCGATCTCTGTCTCAGTCAAGGCGAATACATAGTGCGAAACGGTGAAAGTCTCGGGCCAGAGCTCGATATAGGGCCTGACGACTTCGTGCTCAGGTTTCAGTGACGAAACCACAGCCCAGTAGAGGGGAAACGCCCAGATGATGGCGCAGAAGACGGTTATGACAGTGATAATGAGGCCGATGGCATTAAGTCGGCGCGCTCTTGTCGCGGTCATCTGTCCCGCCCTCCCGAAAGGCGTGTCAGCTGAAAATTCAAAACCGACACGACAATGACGATCACAAATAGGACCACCGCGACGGCTGCCGCCCTGCCTCCCTGATCCGATTGGAACGCTCGCTGAAAGACATAATAGACCAGGACCACATTGTCGTTCGGTCGTCCGCCGACTGAGAAGAGGTAGACTTGGTCAAAAATCTTGAGCTGCGAAATCAGCTGGATGGTCAATACGAGCGCCGTGATTGGCCACATCAAGGGCCAAGTGATCCGGCGGAAGGTCGACCATCTGCCGGCGTTGTCTAAGGCCGCAGCCTCGTAGATTTCCGTCGGGATGGTTCGCAATCCGGCGAGGAACAACAATATGGAAAATCCAGCGGTCCACCAGATTGTGATTATGCCGACGGCGGGCATGAACCAGGCGGTCGACTTGAAAAGGGGGATGCGCGCGATGCCGAGCATGTCGAAAAGGTACATCGCGATGCCGAACTGGAAGTTCAGCGTCCAATCCCAGAGGAGATACACGACCGAAACCGGAAGAATATATGGCAAGAAGAACAGAGCGAGTATGGCTGCTTGAAGTCGTCCGGCAAGACGATTGACGCCGAGTGCTATTGCGAATGCCACAAGCGTTCCAGGGACGACGGTGATTAGTACGAAGTAGGCCGTGTTCCACACCGCGGTGCCGAACCGTCGGTCAGAAGAAAGGCGTGCGTAGTTGTCGAACCCGACGAAGTTTCCATGCCCAATCAGGGGCGCATCTGTGAGGCTTATCATGAAAAGCCTGATCGTCGGATAGACGAACACAAGTCCGTAAATGGCGACGAACGGCGCGATGAGCGCCAAAGCGAAGAGAGCTTCGTTGCGCCGGTTTCTGAGCATCATCCTCCCGCTCCACTTACCTTTCAGACGAGGATGGCCCAGGCGAACGATTGTTTGCCTGGGCCTCGGGTCGTCAAAGGTCGGCCAAACCGGTCTTGATCTCCTCGACCGCTTTCGCGGGCTCCATTTCACCATTGAGCGTCGGCACGAAGAAATTCGACATCACGTCAAAAATTGGCCCAGCGATACCCGCCAGCGGAGTCTTGGGATCGAAGATCATGTTAGCGGTCACCGAAGAGTATGTGTGGTTCGGCTCCATCGCCTTGTACTCGGCCGAGTTCGTGACGGGACCATATGCGGGGATATGCCCCGCGGTCGCCCAGAACAAGGAATTCTTCGACATCCAGCTCATGACCTCGAGGACCGCGGCGCGCTTCTCGGGACTCATGTCCTTGCCCTTGTTCGCAGGGAGCGCGAAGGTGTGACTGTCGGCATAGGTGGAGGGATGATTGAAGATTACAGGCAGTTCGACGGCTCCCCATTCGAAGAGCTTGCCGTTCTTCTTCAGGTCCGTCATCGTTGGGACTTCCCAAACCCCGTTGATCATCATCGCAGCTTCACCCGATGTGAAGAGCGCCACGGTCGCAGGGTAGTCCGTATAGGTGGATTGAAGCCCTTCCTTCGTCCATTCGGACAGAACGGCAAGAGAGTTTTCGAGCTTCTTTGCGCTGTCGCCAGCAAGAAACTCACCGTCCGTCATGAGCTCACCATCCTGCTGGCCCATGAAGGAATAGACGGTGCGGAACATGAAGTTGCCGTCCGCAGTCACCGAGCCAAGCGGGAACTTGACCCCCGCGGCCTTCAAGGCCTTCAGCGTCGCGGTGAAGTTCTCACGCGAGTCCATGCCCTTCGGCTTGCCGTCGTCGCCGAGAACTCCGGCTTTCTTGAGCAGGTCCTTGTTATAATAAAGGACGATTGGGTGCGTATCGAGCGGCACCGCATACTGTTTGCCGTCGATGCTCACAGCCTCCCAAGTCGCGGGGGCGTAGTCAGATTGTCCGAGGCCCATCGTCTTCCAGTCGTCGGTGGTGATTTCCTGCAGAATGCCCTGCTTCACCGCCAGCGGGATGCGGCTGGCGTGATACGTCATGATATCAGGGGCTTCGCCAACCGCCGTAGAGGTTTGGACCTTGGAGTAAAATGGCGTTCCCCATTCCAGCGTGGTCGCATCGATCTTTATCTCGCCCTTGTGGGCCTCGTTGAAATCGGCGACCATTTGTTTCATGCGAACGCCGTCACCGCCGCCGAAGAAGTCCCACCATGTGACGGTTTCCTCGGCGTGGGCGACGGTGGTCATGAGACCTCCCGCCAAAAGCACTGCCTTCGTAAGTTTAAACCAATTCGGCATGTCACTTTCCTCCCAGACAAGCAGCGTGTTGTCGCTACCGATTGATCTTAAAGTTGAATTCTGATCATCGAATATGAGTATGGCGGAACGGAAACACTCACACTGTTGCCGTCCATGACCGCATCGGACGTCTTGCGCGGCGAGACATTGTCCGGATTGTCCTTGGTATTCCGGGCCTCGAGATCGTCGTGCTTGATCAGGGTGTGCTCGACGCCCCTGATGGTTCCGAAGCGCTCCACGGCGAGCTTGATGCTTGCCGATTCGGACGAGTGGCGATTGACCGCAAAGAAGGTGAGAGTGCCCGCGTCGCCGTCATGAACGCCGGCGATATCGAGATAGGACACAGCTTCGGACACGTTGGAGACATAAGTCGCACAGTCGACGTCGAGTTGTAGAGCGGTGCCTCGACCGTAGCGAGATGCCAGATGGAAGGGATGGTAGATCGTCTGACGCCAGGAACTACCGCCTGGCTCGGTCATGATCGGCGCGATCACATTGACCAACTGCGCTATGCAGGCGACTCGCACGACGTCCGAGCGGCGGATGAAGGTGTTGATGATGCACCCGACCTGGAGCACATCCTCGAAGTTATATATGTCTTCCAGGAGAACCGGCGCATGAGGCCAATTCCATTCTCGCATCCGCTTAGCGTCGTTCTTGCGCTCGTGATACCAGACGTTCCATTCGTCGAAGGAAATCTTGACGTCTCGCTTGGATCGTTTGCTGCCCTTCACAAAATCGATAACACCACTGACGGTGCCGATGTAGCGATCGAGCTTTTCCGGAAGAGCGAGAAACTCTGAAGTTCTCTTCTCGTAGTTCTCGAAATACATGTGAAGTGAGATGTAGTCGACCTGGTCGTATGTCGCGTCGAGGACCATTGCCTCCCACCGAGGATAGGTCGCCATATCGGAGTGGGATGATCCGCAGACGACAAGTTCAAGCTTGTCGTCGAAGGCTCGGATGGCCTTCGCGGTCTCGTTTGCGAGGTGGCCGTACTCGGCGGCGCTTTTGTGACCCACCTGCCAGGGCCCATCCATTTCGTTGCCAAGGCACCACAGCTTGACATTCCAAGGCTCCGCGCGCCCGTTCTGGCGGCGTAGGTCCGACCACTGACTGCCGCCCGGATGGTTCACGTACTCGACGAAGTTCCTTGCGGCGTCCAGGCCGCGCGAGCCCAGATTGACCGCCAGCATCATCTCTGTGCCAGCAGCCTCAGCCCATTCGGCGAACTCATGGATACCGACCTGGTTAGATTCCGAGGTGCGCCATGCGAGATCAAGGCGGGTCGGACGGCCCTCTTTCGGCCCAATGCCGTCTTCCCAATTGTAGGCCGACACGAAATTGCCACCTGGATAGCGGCAAATCGGCGTATCGAGTTCCCGCACGAGATCGATTACGTCCTTGCGCATTCCGTTGGGGAGCGCCGTCGGATGGCCGGGTTCGTAAATGCCTGTATAGACAGCCCTACCCAAGTGCTCCAGGAATGATCCGTATAGCCGCTTATCTATATCAGCGATTGTATAGCGCGAATGCGCGGTGACCCGAGCCTCCAAAACTCTCTCCCCTCGAATTCAATATCCAAGTTTTCGGTTCATATCCAATTTGTTGGTATATGAAGCCGAATTAGAGGTCGCGTCAAGCGAAAGTATGACTTTTCAAACTTGAATTCGGAGCACGATATCCTGGTCGTAATTGCCGAAGCCGCTGCCGAAAATGTTGATCCCGCCGGGATGCTCGGCCCCATCCTTGACGCCAACCCGCAACCGGATTGAACGATGCTTGTCCAGACCGAGTTCGTCGAGGTTGATGTTTGATATCTTCACTCCATCGACGAAACTTCCCTGCTCGTTGATGCGCCAGTTCTTGAGCTTGCCATACTGTGAACCCGCGAGCTTCCACCAGTCCGGCGTGAAAGTACCCCTTTTGTCCCCATAATCGCCAGGCGACGTCCAAGTGCCGATTTCGATTCCGTTGACCTGCAGAAATATGTCGGATGGCCAGTTTGCCGACGTCCCCGGCACTTCAGAACTCAGTTCCATCGAGAATTCGATCGCCTTAGGTTTCGCCTTCTTGAGCAGGGTGTTGTTGGGGAACTGATATTCTACGAACCCCGTGTTGAACCACAGAAGCCCCGCTTTCATACGGTCCGGATCGAGGAAGGTGTCTGGTACGTCGAGAAGGCCGATGACACCATCCTTGGAGCACATCCCACACGGGCCCGTGACTTCAAACTGGGTATACAGACCAAGCGGCATGGAAACTTCTATCGCGTCCGCTAATCGATCAACCACTGGCTCGGAAAACGAAATGAGAATTTCCTGGAAAGCCGAATAACAGACTTTCTGGCTGCCCTTTTTGGCCCGCTGCCCCTCAGTATAGATTAGTCCGCAATCCTCGAGCACCTTCAGGTTGATCGACGCCGTTGACTGGGGAAGACTTAGTTCCTCCGCGATCTCGTTCACGTTTTTCGGACCGCTCGATCGAAGCAACTTCAACATCATCACGCGAACGTCGCTTGCGAGGCCTTTGATGAGGTCTTGCCGCTCGATCGGATCAATCACGAGTACTTTACCAGTCATATCATCCCCACGCTTTCCTGCGCTTCATATCAGGTTCTACGATATGAAAGCAACTGCTGCATTGAGTGCGGAAATTTGACACCGCCGATAAGGAGCCTACAGCGACGTCTTTCTGATCGCGGTGGCGTCATCGAACCAGCAATTGGTTCGCTACAACGAGAATTCTCGTGAAATTGCCAGGCCAAGATACCGTCAGCGGACACGGCCCCTGCCAGCGCCATCAGTCGACCTGATGGCGGTTAGTATCCGGGCGGAGGCTATCGCTGAGTTGCCTGGGTCGGCAGATGTGTCCTTACGGGCTCGTGCTTCTCTCCGGAATCGGCACTCGCTGGCCCTTCCACGATGGGATCAGAGGGAACGAGCGGAGCAATCTCCGGCGCGTCCTCAGTCGATCGAACCGGATCTTTTCGGCGGCTCCGCGCTCGTCCGTCGCTGGGGCCGTATCGGCAGTAGCGGCCAAGAGCGCATTGATCTGTTTAAGGATGAGCGTCAAGCGATCGGTCACTTCCTTTTCTTGGCTCGGCAGAAGCGCGGACGCGGTTACAGACCCCAACCGCGCTGTTCACGACCTCACCTTTCTGAATCCATGCGAATTTCACGAGCACGCGTGCCTGCGGTGCGACGTTCTGCGCCGTGCGGCGATGCCGCCCTGATCAAATCCGAAGAGGAATGCAAGGGCCTCGAAGCGGCCGACATCGCTTACATTCGCGAGCGCCAAAAGTTCTCCGGCCACGGCCGCCAGTAGGCAACGGCGTCCCAATCGTCGGCACGTAAAAAAGGCGAAAGCCGGTAGAAATCGCCGCGCCTTGCCCGCTTTCGCTCCTCCGGAATAGGAGGGCTCCGATTTGTGATTTTCCTCTAGCCAGATAAACTCGCACTATGATGACGGATATCAATCTCAATCTGCTGCGATCGTTCTTCATGATCGCCGAAGAACGAAGCCTGACGCGCGCCGCCGCCCGGCTCAGCATGAGTCAGCCATCGGTCAGCCAAGCGCTCCAGCGTCTGGAGGAGCAACTGGGATGCCAACTCGTCCTGCGTGACAGCCGAAGGTTCGAACTCACGGCGCGCGGGCAGAAGATTTATGAGGAATGCGACGAGATCTTTCGCTCGGTCGAGCGCATCGGCCAGCTCACACAGGAGCGGATCGTCGAGGAGTTCGGCGAAGTTCGCATCCAGATCATCTCCAATCTCGAATCACCGCTCATCAACGAGGCCCTGCGGCTCTATCATCAGCGCCATCCCTCCGTGACCTGGGTGGTCGAGGTGCAGAACAGCCAGGACACGATCAAGCGCATACAGGCGGAAAAAGGCGGCATCGGCTTCTGCCTGCTGTCCCGTCCCGTCTTCAGCCTGAACTGCGAGCTTATGTTCCGCGAGGAATTCAGCGTCTATTGCGGTGCGGAGCATCCCTTCTTCGGCCGCAAGGAGGTGGAAAAGCGGGAGCTGCGACAGGAGTCCTTCGTCTCCTTCACCTGCGCGACCGAAGGCATGGGTCTCGAACCCATGGCGGTCCTAAGCCAGAGCCTCGGGCTCGGCGAGCGCATCAGCGGACAGAGCCCCAATCTCGAGGAAGTCCGCCGAATGATCGTAGCCGGACTTGGGATCGGCATCCTTCCCTTGACCGCTGTTCACGACGAAGTGGCGAAGGGCCTTCTCTGGCCGCTGGAGATCAAGGGATACCCGCTCGGCGCGGACGTATTCCTCGTAACCCATCCGGAGGGCGCCTACTCCACCGCCGAGCGGAATTTCCTCGATCTGATACAGGAACTGCGCACGCTCTATCCCGATATGCATTGAGGGCGCCCTTCGGCGCGCTCGGCTCCCAAAGGTCAGAGCGTTCACAATTTCACTGAATACGCTGAGCCGCTCTAGCGGTCGGCGCGAGCCACCACTGCGTGCAGAAGGACATTGAGGGCGGGCGCGAGATCGTCGCGGTCGCAATCCTCCTCGTTGTTGTGGGTGATACCGCCCTTGCACGGCGTGAAGATCATCGCCGTCGGGCAGTGGCGCGCGAGGAAATAGGCATCGTGGCCGGCCTGGGACTGGATATCGCGCCAATCATAGCCCATGCGGACAGCCTCGGCCCTGATACCATCGACCATCGCATGGTCGAAGATGTCGCCGCCCCAGAACCACTCGTCCTCGATCACCACCGTGCAGCCGGCGCGAGCCGCACTCTCGAAGACGGCCCGGCGCATTTTTTCCGCCATTACCTGCGCAGTCGTGGGATCGGGATGGCGCACGTCGCAGATCGCCTGAGCCGTGTCCGAGAGGATGCCGGGCTTGTTCGGCCATGCCGCCAGTCGTGCCCCGGTCGCTTTGCCGTCCCCCACGGCAAAATCCCAGCCGATATCGTCCACCGCCGTCAGCCAGCGCGTGCCGGCGATCAGCGCATTGCGACGCAGATCCATAGGCGTCGGTCCGGTATGCGCCGTCTTGCCCTCGAAACGCACCCGCATCCCGTAGCTTGGATACCCGCCCGTCACCACACCGACATCGCGGCCTTCCCGGTCGAGGATCGGTCCCTGCTCGATGTGCAGCTCGTAATAGGCGTCGATCTCGCCGGCCCGGCACGGCTTGTTGCCGTTATAGCCGATGCGTGCCAGCTCGTCGCCGAAGCGCGCACCGTCATCGGCGACGAGGTCGCGCACCCAATTCGCATCATAGGCCCCGACGAAACAGCCGGACGCCACCATGGGCGGGGAGAAGCGCGCACCCTCCTCGTTCGTCCAGTCGACGACGACGATCGGCCGGCGGGTAACATGGCCGGCATCATTCAGCGTGCGAACCACCTCCAGCCCCGCAAGGACACCGGCGATGCCGTCGAAGCGGCCGCCGTTGATCTGCGTGTCGAGGTGACTGCCGATAAGGACCGGCGCCAGCGAAGGATCGCTTCCTTCACGCCGGCCGAAGACGTTGCCGAGTTCATCGATTTCCACTCTCAGGCCCGCGTCCCGGCACCAGTTGACGAAGAGGTCACGCATCTGGCGATCCTCGTCCGTCAGGGTGAGCCGGGCAAGGCCGCCCGGCCGTCCCTGGCCGATTTCGGCGGAGCTTTCGATGGTCGACCAGAAACGATCGACATCGACACGAGTGTTCTGTGCGAACGACATGGTTCACCTTTCAGATATATCGGGGATGGAGCGGCTCACATGCCGAGCGACATCACGGTCATCAGCCCCGGGAACAGAACGAGCAGGAACATGATGAACGTCATGATGCCGATGAACGGCAGCAGGTACCGGAAAGAGGCTGACATCGGTATGCCTCCGGTACGACAGGCCGCCATCAGGTCGATGCCGAGCGGCGGCGTATTGGCGCCAATCGCCAGGTTGATGGTCAAGAGCACGCCGAAATAGACCGGGTCGATCTCGAAGGCCCTGAGGACCGGCAGGAAGACGGGCGCCAGGATGAGAATTATGGCGATCGATTCCATGAACGTGCCGAGCACGAGAACGGCAAGCATCATCAGCATCAGCGCAAACGTGGCACTCGCGGTCGCGCCGGTAATGGCGTTGACCACAAGCTGCGGAACCTGCTCGACCGTCAAAATCCAGCCGAACACGGAGGCAGCGGCGATGACGACGAGGATCGAGCCGGTCATTTCCGTCGTGTCGCGCAGGAGACCGAAAACCTTGGCGAAAGACAGGCGACGATAGACCAGCGCTCCCACCAGCAGCGCATAGGCGACGCCGATGCCCGCTGCTTCCGTTGGCGTGAAGATGCCGAAGCGGATTCCGCCCACGATGATGACCGGCGCCAGGAGGGCGAGCACGGATTCGCGAAGGGCGACCGCCAGCCGACCCCAGCTGAAGGGTTCACCGCCCTTCCAGCCGTTCTTGCGCGATATCCACCACGCCACGAGCATCAGACCAAGGCCAAGCAGGATGCCGGGACCGATGGAATGGATGAAGAGCTGGCCGATGGACGTGCCGGTCGCCGTGCCGTAGACGATGAGCACGATGGAAGGCGGGATGACCGTGCCGAGCGAACCGGCGCAGCCGAGGCCCGCGGCGGAGAAGCCCGGATCATAGCCGCGCTCCTTCATGGCGGGCAGCAGCATCGAGCCTATCGCCACCACGTCGGCAACGCCCGAGCCTGAAAGCGAGCCGAACATCATGCAGGCGGCGATCATCACGATGGCAAGACCGCCGGTGCGCTGCCCGACGACGGCCGCGCAGAGATTGACGATCCGTGGCGCAAGGCCGCCATGGACCATCAGCAGGCCGGCCAGGAGGAAGAGCGGGATAGCCAGCAGCGTGAAACTGTCGATCCCGGCGACCATGCGCTGCGCCACCACCATCACCGGTAGCGCATCGCCGACCAGAAGATAGGCGACCGATGACAGCGCGAGCGCGATGACGATCGGAGCATCGATGAGAAGCAGAAGGACGAAAACGGCGAAGAGGACAAGAAGCGCGAGGCTCATTTGCGCAACTCCTTGGCCAGCAGGGCGACGAAGGCGAAGCCAGCAGTGACCGGCAGAGCCAGGTAGAGGAGGCCGGCAGGCCAGCTCATCACCGTCGTCTCGTGCGACCAGGTGAGCGCCGTAATCTTCCAGCCGGACCAGAAGACGACGATCAGGAACAGGAACGCGGCGAGACGCGCGAGGAGATGGAGAAGAGCGCGAAAGCGGCCTTGCGCGACGATGAGGTCCGTAAGGCCCGCGCACAGGTGGGTCTTGCGAACGAAGGCGGAGACCGCACCGATGAATGTCACCCAGACGAGCAGAAGGCGCGGAATCTCCTCCGACCAACGCGGCGTGAAGGCAAAGGCGTAACGGCAGATGACGACATAGACGATGATGGCGGTGAAAGTGGCGATTGCCAGACCGCCGATGGTGCCGGCCGCCCGGTCTATGGCGCATGCGATCCGCGAAGGCGGCATCGGAGCGTCTTGCATGGGAACCTCGCAGATGTCGTTGGAACCGGCGACCTCCCGCCCGCCGGAAGCGGACGGGACGGAGCCTTTTACTTGCGGTAGCTGTCCATGATGGCGAGCAGCTCGGGACCGAACACGTCCTTCTCGCTTTCCCAGATCGGCTTAAGCGCCTCGATGAAGGCCGCCTTGCCGACCTCGTTGAACTGCATGCCCTTCGATTTGAGCTTCTCGATCAGTGCAACCTCGTTGTCGGCGACCATCTGCCGCTGGGCATTACCCCATTTGACGGCCGCTTCCTTGACGATGGCCTGGTCTGCCGGGGAAATCTGCGCCCAACTCATGCTCGATACGGTGAGGCAGGCCGCACCCCAGATATGGCCGGTCATGGAAACGTATTTCTGCACCTCGTAGAACGAGGAGGCGTCGATGATCGAAAGCGGGTTTTCCTGCGCATCGAATACGCCCTGCTGCAATGCCGAATAAAGTTCGCCGAAGGCCAGCGGCGCCGGCTGAGCACCGAGAAGCTCGAAAGTCGCAAGGCGCACCTTGTCCGGCGTCACGCGGATCTTGATGCCGGCAAGATCGCGTGGCTCGGCGATCGGGTGCTTGTTGTTGGTGATGTTGCGGAAGCCGTTCTCCCACCAGGCCAGCACTTCCATGCCCTTCGGCCGCAGGAGATCGGCGAGCGCCGTGCCGAGCTGGCCGTCTAGCGCGGCGAAGGCCTGCTCACGGCTGGTCCAGGCATAGGGCATCTCGATGATGCCGAATTTCGGCTCGACGAACTGGAAGGAGCCGCTGCCGATCAGGCCGCCCTGGATGGTGCCGATCTGCATGCCCTCGATGACTTCCTTTTCCGTGCCGAGCTGGCCGGATGGGAAGATTTCGATCTTGACGCGGCCCTCCGTCTTCGCCGAGACCTCGTTGGCGAAGTCCGTGGAGGCCTTATGCCAGCTATGGGTGTCGGCGAGCACATGGCCGAGACGGATCGTCGTTTCGGCCATGGCTGCCGAATGAGCGGAAAGGCCGATAATGCCTGCCATCACCGTCGCGGCCAAACCGCGGGAAATCTTCGACATGCCCAGTTTCATAGCACCCTCACTTGTTGCGTTTATTCTGGGCATATTAGGCAGGCAGGATTGCGCGCAGGCAAATAATCGGGATCAATGACAAGCATTGCATTCGCCTATGTCGGGCCCGCCTATTTCCTGTGGCAAACCCTCTTCAATCGATTGTGGCGATACACTCGATCTCGATGTCGAAATGAGCCCAAGGCTTGACCGCAACACAGCTACGAGCCGGGAAACTGGAGGGAAAATACTCCCGGTAGATCGCGTTCAGATCGGCGGCAAAATTATTGTCTGTGAGAAAGACGAGTGATTTGAAGACGTTGTCGAGCGAGGTACCGGCATGGCGCAGGGTAAAGGAGAGTGCGTCCAACGATGCCCGCGCCTGGACCGCGATGTCACCTTTGACGATGTCTCCCGTCTTGAGATCGATCGGAGGCATCCCACAGGTATAGATGAGTCCGCCGACGCGCGTCAGCGCCGAAGTGGGTGCACCCAACTTTCGGATCGCTTCAGAAATGACCGGTATTTCAATAACTTCGTGCTTCAAGATCTCGATACTCCGATCGGCGCTGCCGCTACCTCTCGAACCTAGCGCATAGGCCCGGTATCGGAAAGAGGTGGGCCGCCTTGAACGAACCCGAACGCTGGCCGGCCGATTAAAGGAGACGTCGATTCAACGGCCTGATGCAAGGGCGCGGGCTTTACGCTCTTCAGATACGAAATTGCTGCTCCCTCTTTCTCCATTCCAGCGCAACCAAAACGGCAGAGAGATGTCTCCGTCGATCTCGATGGCTCCTGTCCTCAGACAGGTCTTAAGGTGCCTTCCTTCGCGACGTCCGTCATGATCGAACGACCGGGGAGGCGCACTGACAGGATTCGGGCGTAAGTCTGAAATGCGATTGTGCCGATCAGGATATCCCGGAGCCGGAACAGTCCCGCGGATGCAGGCGCCTCAATGACATCGCCCAGCATTCTATCCGGCGCAACCATTCCGCCTTCGCGGGTGAGGGTGGACACCATTCGACGCGTACCCGAAGGTCGTCTTCTGGGCTTTGGCCTTCTCGACACGTTTCGCGATTTCGGGATCGCTCGCAGGGCCTGTATAGTCACGCTTCTGCCACCGTTGCCGTCAGGCCGATCGAAATCTTCGCTGCTTCACCGTGACAGGAGTGAAGCGACCATCCGAGGGAAAGTCCGCAGACTATGCGGCGTCGAGCGAACGCTGCCCCAGGTCGGCGAGCATCGAATGATACGTGAGATCGATTAACTTCAGCATGGAGGCATCCTGCCGTTATCCTTTTTTGTGGAAAGGTGTAACACGGCGGAAACAGAGCCTGGGAATGCGGTTCTCCAGAGCGGTTCGTCCCGGGCCAGCCCGAAAGTTTCGCAACGCCTGTGAAGACTATTTCCCGTCCAACCACTCCTGCAGTTCCG
Source organism: Ensifer sp. IC4062 (assembly GCF_020193575.1). Lineage (GTDB taxonomy): Bacteria > Pseudomonadota > Alphaproteobacteria > Rhizobiales > Rhizobiaceae > Sinorhizobium. The sequence goes on along the minus strand of NZ_JADYVD010000021.1, from coordinate 51,927 downwards.
CTTCCGCCCGCTCGAGGGCGCTGTAGTTCAGGAGTTTGCGCAGGAAGGCGATCGTGATGGCGCGGGCACGCAGATTGAAGCGGCCGTCGTCATTGTCGTCGCTGGCGGCCTGGTAGACGTCGAGCTTGTCATAAAGCTGCTGCAGGCGATTCTGTACGCTGCGCAGCGACAGGCCGCGGCGCCCGGCAATAGCCCTGTCGGTAAGGCCAAGTGCGATATCGACGAGAATCTCGTATTCGGAATCGGTGAATCCGTTCGTCTGGCCGAGGCTCCTTTGCTGAAGACCCCGCACCTCGCGGTCGACGACGCATTGGCTCTCGACGAAGATCGAGCGCAGTGCAAGCTTCAGCCGCTCGTCTGACGCGGATTTCAGGACGTAGCCATAGGCAGCTCCATCCGGAACAATGCGCGAGACGCCGCGCACATACGCCTCGTCCGAATAGTTCGACCAGAAAAGGATGCGGGTCTCCGGCCGCTCCTTCCAGATCGTGCGCGCCGCCTCGATGCCGTTGCGGCTCGCCATCTGCAGATCCATGACGATATGCGCCGATTTATGCTCGCGGGCGAGCTTCTCGCCGATCGTTCCATTTTCCGCCTCGATCACAGTGTCGCATTCCGGCAGGGCGGCATTGACCGCCTCATGCAGGTAGGAGCGATGCAACGGGTCGTCCTCGACGATCAGAACCTTCATTCCGCCCTCTCCTCAATCGAGCCCGAGCCGCGCAGCGCGAGCGGCAGCACCACGCGGACCACGGTCCCGCGATTGTTGTGGCCGGGACCGATCGTGAAACGCGCGGAAATCAGTCGCGCCCGGGTCTTCATGTTGTCGATGCCCTCGCCGATCCGTCCCCGCGTCCTGGCAAGTCCTGTTCCATCGTCCGAAATCTCGATCGACAGCCGGTCGTCGTCGGCGTCGAGCCGCACCTTGACGGCAAGCGGGGCCGCGTGGCGCACGGCATTGTTGATCGCCTCCTGAGCAATGCGGAACAGCGCGACGATGACGGTCGGCTCGAGCCGCTCCAGCGCGCCATCTGTCCCGTCGGCAAGCCCCCATTCGATGACGGAGCCCGTGTCCCGGGTCGAGCGGTCTAGGTGGTGCTCTATAGCTTGGCTAAGTCCAAAGAGCTGGAGAACGGAAGGTTTCGCCTGCTCGATGATCTGCCGCAGGTCCTGCATGCAATGCTGCAGGGAGCGCGAGACGGGCTCCAGTGCCTCCGGAGCCACCTCGCCGTTGCGCGACAGCCGATCGATCCGGCGGGCGAGACGCGTCAGGTCGGCGAGGGTCTGGTCGTGCAGGTCCATGCCGATGCGCTGGCGCTCCTGCTCCAACGCTTCGGTGAGTTTCAACGCACCTAGCCGCAGCCCCTCCTCGCGGGCCCGGGCCTCCGCTTCCACGATCGCCGACCGTTGCGCTTGCTCGGCCGCCCGCAGCGCGAAGAAATAGGGCGTAAGCAGGTCTGCGATGATGCGAGCCCGCTCAACGTCCTCCATCGTATAGACCCCCGCTTCCTGCGAGGAGCACGAAAGCGCCGCGATGATGGCGCCCTGCACCTTCATCGGTACATGCAGGCGGCTCCTCAGCGACTGTTCGACGATCGGCCGCTTGAACGCACCCTTGAAATGGAAGCGCGGGTCGGTCATGGCGTCGTCCGCCAGCAGGAAGTCCACCTCGCCCCTTAGAAGAGAGCGGATGGGGCTGTTGACGACAGGCGCCCCGGCGAGGTCGCCCCAGGCCGTGTCGATGCCCGTCTCATAGGCGGTATGATAGTTGCCGTCCTCGAGGAGCACACAGACATCGAGATGGTCGTGCGGGATGATGTGGGCGACCTCCGCCGCGACGGAGCGAATGGCGGAGCGAAAGTCGAGCTGCCCCGCAAGCAGCCGGGAAATGCCGAGATAATGATCGAACATGGCTGCGGTTGCGGGATGCAGCATGGTGACTTCCTCCAGAGGCGGCGGGCTCCTCAACCCGCGGCAGTCGCTTCGCCAGTAAGCGCCCGCGGGAGCGCCGCCGTCTTGCGTAAACCCGCAGCTTGTTCCGCAAAACCCGCAAACATCTTGCCGCCTTGCGCCTGTACAGGTCCGCCGATCTCCCGCATCCTGCCCTTACTGAGAGGAGGAAGCTCAGTGCAAGAACAATTTCACTCGTCCCGATTGGCCGGCCGGGTGAAGCGATTCGCCTACAAGGCGATCATGAGGGAGAGAGACATGAAAATCCGTAAGATGCTTCTGGCATCGGCCGCGATCGCTTGCGCCGCTATGCCCATTTCGGCATTTGCCGACACGTCGACAAAAAAGATCGCCCTTTCGAACAACTATGCCGGGAATTCGTGGCGCCAGGCTATGCTGACGAGCTGGGAGAAGGTGACGGGCGAAGCCGTGAAGGCCGGCGTTGTCGCTTCGGCCGACGCCTTCACCACCGCCGAGAACCAGGCGACCGAGCAGGCCGCGCAGATCCAGAACATGATCCTTCAGGGCTACGATGCGATCGTGCTGAACGCCGCCTCGCCGACAGCGCTGAACGGCGCGGTCAAGGAAGCCTGCGACGCAGGCATTACCGTCGTCTCCTTCGACGGCATCGTGACCGAACCCTGCGCCTGGCGCATCGCCGTCGATTTCAAGGAAATGGGCCGCAGCCAGATCGAGTATCTTTCGAACAAGCTTCCGGACGGCGGCAATCTGCTCGAGATCCGCGGCCTTGCCGGCGTGTTCGTCGACGACGAGATCTCGGCCGGCATCCACGAGGGCGTCAAGCAGTTCCCACAGTTCAAGATCGCCGGCTCCGTGCACGGAGACTGGGCGCAGGATGTTGCGCAGAAGGCCGTTGCCGGCATCCTGCCGAGCTTGCCTGAGATCGCCGGCGTGGTGACGCAGGGCGGAGACGGTTACGGTGCCGCGCAAGCCATCGCCGCGACCGACCGGAAGATGCCGATCATCGTGATGGGCAATCGCGAGGATGAACTGAAGTGGTGGAAGGAGCAGAAGGATGCGAAGGGCTATGAGACCATGTCGGTCTCGATAGCGCCTGGTGTTTCCACGCTCGCCTTCTGGGTGGCCCAGCAGATCCTCGACGGCAAGGAAGTCAAGAAGGACCTCGTCGTTCCCTTTCTGCGCATAGATCAGGACAATCTCGAAACGAACCTCGCCAATACGCAGTCCGGTGGCGTCGCCAACGTGGAGTACACACAGGAAGACGCGGTCAAGGTCATCGAGTCGGCAAAGTAAATCTCCCCGGCGACTGCCGCGTGGCCGTAGATGGCCGCGCGGCAGCCTTTTCGAGCAGATGATGGCGAGCAGAGCAGTCATGGACGACGTAGCGAAGGCGATCATTGCGGTCGACGGCGCGAAAGTGAGCTTCGGAGCAGTCAAGGCGCTCGACGGCGTCACGCTTCGTGTCATGCCCGGCGAATGCGTCGGGCTCGTCGGACATAATGGGGCCGGCAAGTCCACGATCGTCAGCGTGATCAATGGCGGCCTCACGCCGCACGACGGAACCGTCACGAGTGACGGCGAGCGGCAGGAACGCTACGGCATCAATGCCGCGCGCGACCGAGGCGTGCGTTGCGTCTTTCAGGAGCTGTCCCTCTGCCCCAACCTCTCCATCGTCGAGAACACCCGCCTTGTACATCGCGCGCTCGGCGGTTTCGGCTGGCGTTCGCGCGCTGCGGAGATCATCGAGAAGAGCCTCGACGCCGTTTTCCCCGGCCATGGTATCGACAGCGGTCTGACCGTGGGAGATCTTTCGATCGCCGAACGGCAGATGGTCGAAATCGCTCTCGCCTTTTCCGATGCCGGCACTCCCGCGCGGCTGGTGATCCTCGACGAGCCGACATCGTCGCTCGATGCAAGCCTCGCCCGCCAGATGCTCGACCATGTCCGCCGCTTCATCGCCGGGGGCGGATCCGTCATCTTCATCTCGCATATCCTGCACGAGATCCTCGAAACCTGCGACCGGATCGTCGTCATGAAGGACGGCCGTGTCGTCGCCGAACGTCCGGCGCAAGGCTTCGACCATCACGGGCTCGTGGAGGCAATGGGGAGCGTCGCGAAGGCGGAAACGAGACAGCGTCCGGTGCGCGAACAATCCGCGGCGCACGCTATTCTGTCCCATCAGGCATCGGGTCTTCCCTTCACGGCGCGCACCGGCGAGATCATCGGCCTCGCTGGCCTGGCGGGCCACGGGCAGACCGAGCTCCTCCTCGCGCTGCACGCCGCCCGGTCCGGCAACTGGCTGCCACAGCGCAATCCGCTCGTCACCTTCGTCGCCGGCGACCGCCGCCTCAACGGGGTTTTCGAACTGTGGAGCATCCTGCGAAACTTCTCCATCGCCTCGCTCGGCGACATGTCCAGCCGCGGTCTTGTCCTCGAGGCAGGGGAAAAGGCGAAGGGAGCGGCCTGGAAAGAACGGATAGAAATTCGCACACCCAATATGGACAACCGCATCCTTTCGCTTTCCGGCGGCAACCAGCAGAAGGTGCTCTTCGCGCGCGCACTTGCCACGCGCGCGCCGGTCGTCCTGATGGACGATCCGATGCGCGGCGTGGATGTCGGGACCAAGCAGGAAGTCTACGCGATCATCCGCGACGAGGCGGCGCGCGGCCGCACCTTCATCTGGTACTCGACGGAAATGGAGGAGGTTTGCCTCTGCGACCGGGTCTATGTGTTCCGCGAAGGCCGCATCACGGCCGAACTCGTCGGCCATGCCGTCAACGAGACGAACATTATCTCCGCCTCTTTCGAGGGCACCGCATGACGTTTCGCCTATCCTCCGACGCCGTTCGCCTTGCCATTCCCGCTTTATCGCTGACGCTGCTGCTGTCCGCGGTGTTCTGGCTGCAACCGCGCGCCATGAGCTATATCGGGCTTAACCTGCTGTTCAACCTGGCTGTACCGATCGCGCTCGCGACGATCGCCCAGATGCTTGTGATGGCGGTGAACGATCTCGACCTCTCGATGGGCGCCTTCGTCAGCTTCGTCGCCTGCGTGACCGCGACCTTCCTGCGGGATGCGCCGGCAATCGGCATCCTGATTCTCGCCGGCGCGGTCGCGGCCTATGCGGCGCTCGGCGTCGTCATCCATCTGCGCAACCTGCCGTCCATCGTCGTGACCCTCGGCATGAGCTTCGTCTGGGGCGGCGTTGCGGTGCTGTTGCTGCCGGCACCGGGCGGACAGGCGCCCGACTGGGTGCGGTGGCTGATGACGGTCAAGCCGCCCCTGGCCCCTATGGCGATCGTCGCCAGCATCATAATCGCCGTCATCGCGCATTTCATCGTCAAGCGGTCGTCGCTCGGCGTTCTGATCCGTGGCGTCGGCGGCAACCAGCGTTCGGTGGAGCGCGCCGGCTGGTCGATTGTCGCCGCGCGCGCGACTGCCTATGCCCTTGCCGGCCTCTTTGCGGTCCTGGCCGGCATCGCCCTCGTCGGTTTGACCACTTCGGCCGATGCCAATATCGCGCTGCGCTACACGCTGCTGTCGATCGCCGGCGTCATTCTCGGGGGCGGCGAATTCATCGGCGGCCGCGTCTCTCCCATCGGCGCCGTCATCGGGGCGCTGACGCTGACGCTTGCCGGCTCGTTTCTCTCCTTCCTGCGCATCTCACCGGATTGGCAGATTGGCGCCCAAGGCGCGATCCTGATCATCGTGCTCGCGCTCCGCCTGATGCTGAACCGCCTCGAGAAGCGGGAGAAACGCCGATGAATACGCTCGTCCGTCAGTTCGGAAAACCCTGGGTCTGGTCGTGGCTCGCCGCCTTCATCGTCTGGTTTTTGACGATCTTGGTGACGGGAGGCGCCGGCACGCTCGGGCTGTCGCAGGCAGCGTTCACGTTCGCGGCCTTCTCGGTGATCGTCGGCATCGGCCAGATGTTCGTCATCACTCTGGGCCCCGGTAACATCGATCTCTCCGTTCCCGCCACTATGACGCTCGCCGGCACGGTGGCGCTGAAGTTGATGAATGTCGAGAACGGCATGATCCTGCCTGGCCTTCTCCTTGCCGTCTTCATTGGTCTTGGCGTCGGTCTCTGCAACTACACCCTTATCAAGGCGCTGCGCATCCCGCCGATTATCGCAACGCTTTCCATGAGCTTCATCGTCCAGTCCGGCGCGATCTGGACGAATCGCGGTCTTCGTATCAAGCCCCCGAGCGTACTTGCGGACTTCACCACCTCGAGCACGCTCGGCGTGCCGAACGTGGCGATCGTCGCTTTCCTGATCTCCATCCTCGCCTGGATCCTGCTCGAGAAGACGATCTATGGCCGTTGGATCTCGGCGATCGGCCAGAGCATGCCGGCCGCGCGCATGGCAGGCATACCGGTCGACGGAACGCGCTTCGTCACCTACCTGTTCTGCGCCGTGCTCGCTTCGATCAGCGGCTATCTGCTCGCCTGCTTCTCCGGCGGCGCGGCGCTCAACATGGGCGCGGAATATCTTCTGATGTCGATTGCCGTCGTCGTGATCGGCGGCACCGCTGTCGCCGGGGGCGATTCCAACGTGCCGGGCATCTGGGGCGCATCGCTCTTCATGTTCCTCGTGGTCTCCATGCTCAACACCTACGGGCTCGGCGCAGGCATCCGCCTCATCATGACCGGCCTCATCATCATCAGCGTCATCATGCTCGCCGGCGGTCGCCGGGGCATGCGATAACGGAAGGACCGCCATGGCCGAGGCCTCCATCTACGAAATCCACGACCCGCGCTTCCGGCAGTTGATTGTGACCAGCGCCGGTCTCGACGAGCTCTATTCCGACTGCCGCTGGGCGGAAGGACCAGTCTGGTTCAACGACGCCAACCAGCTCCTGTGGAGCGACATTCCCAACCAGCGAATGCTGCGATGGACGCCGGAAAGCGGCGTTTCCCTCTATCGGCAACCGTCCGATTTTAGCAATGGCCATACGCGCGACAGGCAGGGACGGCTCATCTCCTGCGAACACGGTACGCGCCGCGTTACGCGCACCGAGGTGGACGGTTCGATCACCGTGCTCGCGGACCGTTTCGAAGGCAGGCGGCTCAATTCGCCGAACGATGTGGTGGTGAAGTCAGACGGCACGATCTGGTTCACCGATCCCACCTACGGCATCATGTCGGACTACGAAGGCTATCGCGCGGATCCGGAGCAGCCGACGCGAAACGTCTATCGGCTCGATCCGCAGACCGGCGGGCTTTCGGCAGTCGTGACGGACTTCATCCAGCCGAACGGCCTCGCCTTTTCGCCCGACGAAACGACCCTCTATGTGGCGGATTCAGGGGCAAGCCACGACGACCGCCTGCCTCGGCACATACGCGCCTTCGACGTGAAGGACGGCGCCGGGCTTGCGAACGGCCGCGTCTTCTGCGTCATCGATAAGGGAATTCCAGACGGCATCCGCACGGACGCGAACGGAAACCTGTGGTCGAGCGCCGGCGACGGAGTGCACTGTTTCGATCCCGCGGGCAGCCTGATCGGCAAGGTTCTCGTTCCGCAGACTGTCGCCAATCTCACATTCGGCGGTCCAAGGCGCAACCGCCTGTTCATTGCCGCAACCCGTTCAGTTTATTCACTTTATCTCGCCGTGACGGGGTCGCAGGTGCCTTAGATCGCCTTGAGCAAAAGTGTGCAGCGGAGCCGCAAAGCGGATCAGGCCTTGAAGCGGTCAAAGGCCGTCAGCCGCGCCTGATCGGAGGGTCGTCCGGTCGCTCGGATTTTCAGTTCTAAATGCCGAACCTCGCCGAAACAGGCGCATTCTCACCTTTAACTGCCAACGGCCGCAGGGGACGAGGACCGGGAATGGCTCGATTGAGCCCAATCCGGTCCTTCCAGGTGTCGCCGTCAGCGGCACAGGTGGATGGTGAGCGGGGGCGTGGCAACAGCGCTGTAGGGCAACATTCCGCCAACGACCCGACTGTGCCGAGTTAAGATTTTGCCAGCGCTTGTGCATCAGCAGCGTTGGCTACGAAGGGCCGCTTGAAAGCGATATGTAGATCGTCAATCAGCGTGAAGATTGTCGGGATGACGAATAGGCTGAGGAAGGTTGACGTAAGCAGCCCGCCGATCACAACGATCGCCATTGGCTGTCGGAAGCTTGGATCGCCGCCGGTCAGGCTCAACGCCACAGGGATCATTCCTGCACCCATCGCAATCGTCGTCATGATAATCGGCCTTGCGCGCTTGTGACATGCATCGACGAGAGCATCGAACCGCGGCACACCTTGACGCCTCGACATGATCGCGTACTCGACGAGCAAGATCGAATTCTTGGTCACGATACCCATGAGCAGAATCAGGCCGATCACCGCCGGCATGGAGAAGCTCATGCCCGTGACGAGCAGTGGAACGAGTGCGCCTCCCAGTGCCAATGGAAGTGCCATCAGGATAGTGACCGGCTGAAGGAAATCATGGAATAGAAGGACAAGGACCGCATAGACGCAGAAGACACCGATTGCCATTGCAGTCGCAAAGCTCGCAAAGAGTTCCGAGCTTCGTTGCAACTCCCCCTGCTGGACTTGATAAACGCCCGGAGGCAGCTGACGAAGTGCGGGAAGCGCTTGTGCCTCCTTGTTCACGTCACCGAGAATGCGGCCGTTAAGTTCGACGGAGAGAGTGACATTGCGCGCGCGATCGATGCGGTTGATCTCCGAAGGGCTACCGCCAATCGATATGTCGGCGATCGTCCCTAAAGATACTTTTCCTTTCGCACCCGCGACTTGAATTCGGGAGATAGCGTCGATGTCAGTTCGTGCCTTTGGATCAAGACGAACGCGCACGTCGATCTGGCGCTGCGGCAGATTGAGCTTGGCCATTGAGTTCGAATAGTCGCCGTTTGTCGACACACGAACGGCTTGTGCGATGGCCTCAGACGTAACCCCGAGGGCAGCAGCCTTGGTGAAATCGGGCTTGATCTGAATCTCCGGACCCTGCAATGACGCGCTGGAGGTCACCGCACCCACACCCTTCAGCATCCTCAACTGGTCCTCCAACGAACTCGCAGCACGATCCAAAGCGTCGGCGTCATCGCTCGCGATGGTGATCTCGAGCTTCGTGCCATTGCCGCCGCTTCCGACTTCGACCCGGGCACCGGGCAGGACAGAGAGGGCATTGCGTATGTCCTGCTCGATCGCTGACTGCTTGCGTTCGGTCAGATCGACCACAAGCGTCGCCTTGGTGACGTCGCTCGAGGTCGACGCGTCAGGGCCGCCTCCCGACGAGGACGACCCGACGGAAACGTACACGCCGGTGACATCCGGCAATTTCGAGATGATCTCGGCAGCGTGTTTGGATGTGGCCTCAGTCGCTTCCAGGCTGCTGCCCGGTGCAAGCGTCAGATTCACCTGGGTCTGAGAATCGTCCGAGGCCGGAAGAAACCCTGTCTTGAGAAAGGGTATGGCCGACAGCGACGCGACCAACAGGGCACTCGTCACGAGCATGGTGATGAGCCGGTGCCTGAGGCACGCCTTGACGACGGACAGATAGGTTCTCATCACCCAGCCGTTCTTTTCCTCTTTCGGATGCGCCTTCATGAGGTATGCCGCCATCATGGGGGTGATGAAGCGTGCAACGAGAAGGGAGGCGAGCACGGCGGCTGCCGCTGTCACACCGAACTGCCGAAAAACAAGTCCGGGAACACCGCCCATGAACGCTGTCGGAAGGAAGACGGCGACGAGGGTGAAGGTTGTCGCGATCACCGCAAGACCGATTTCGTCGGCTGCTTCCATGGCGGCGTCTCTGGCGGTCTTGCCCATTTTGAGATGACGCTCGATATTTTCTACTTCAACGATCGCATCGTCCACCAGGATGCCGACGACGAGCGACAGCGCGAGCAGCGTCACCGTGTTCAAGCTGAAGCCAAAAAGATACATCACGAGGAATGTCGGGATTACCGACAGCGGGAGCGCTACCGCGGAGAGGAAGGTTGCCCGCCAATCCCGAAGAAATGCCCATACGACAACGACCGCAAGCAATGCACCTTCGTAGAGCATGTGCATCGAACCGTCGTAGTTCTCTATGATGGGCTTGACGGTCGTGTAGGCGTTAGTGATTTTAACGTCCGGGTTCGACGCTGCGAACGCCTTGATCTTCTCCTGAAGTTCGTCCGCAACGGCAGTGTCCGAGAAGCCGTTCGAGCGGTAAACCTGAACGGCTACGGCCGGCTTTCCGTCAAGATAGGCAAGGGACGAGCGGTCCGCATAGCTATCGGTGACCGTCGCTATGTCGTCCAGCCTAACGTTCTGCCCGTTAGAAAGGGGAATCGCGAGCGACGCGAGGTCTCCGACCGATGGCACGGCACCCATGATGCGGATGGTCTGCCGCAGGGCGCCGATATCGCCCCGGCCTCCCGATATGTCGGACTGAACCGACTTGATCCTTGACGAGATGTCGGCGGCCGTGATCCCGAGGCTTGTCAGCACGTCCGGCTTCAAGTCGACATGGGCCTCGCGGTCAACGCCGCCGATGCGCGTTACCTGTCCGACGCCTCCAACTGACAACAGCGCCTTGGTCATGTCGTTATCGACGAACCACGACAACTCCGCCTCGTCGAGTTTGTCTGACCGTACCGCGAAGGCGAGAAGGACGGACGACTGCACCGTCACCTTGGAGACGGTCGGCGTATCCATCGCGGATGGAAGCTCACTTTTGGCGCTGTCAACTGCGTTGCGGACCTCGTTGAGGGCCGCCTCACTATTCTTCTCGAGTTTGAACGACACGCTGATCGTGACGTTGCCGTCGGTGATCGTCGTCGTGATGTGGTCGAGCAGGCTCAGCGACGCGAGCTTGTCCTCGATCTTGCGCGCCACCTCTGTTTCGAGCTGCGTTGGAGCTGCGCCTTCCAGGGTGCCGACGATTTTTATGGTCGGCAGATCCATGTCGGGAAAGTCCTGCACCTGAAGGCGCAAGAAAGCGAGCAGTCCGCAGACAGTCAGGAGAGCAAACAGAAGGACGACTGGAACGGGATTTCGGATCGACCAAGTAGAGATATTCATCGCGCAGCCTCCTCGATCTTGACCAGCGCGTTCTCAGACAGAAAGGCGCCGCCCGCCTGCACAACCCTCTCCCCACCTGCCAGGCCCTCGGATACTTCCACCCGGTCGGACCTGCGTCGGCCGACCTTCACCCGCACGCGGTGCGCCCTGCTTTCCTCGTCGATCACGAACACGTAAGCGAGGCCGTCGCGGTAAACGATGGACGATTCCGGAACCGTAAGGGCTTTGCTCGCCGTGATGTCAATGCGTCCGGACACGTAGAGGCCGGCGCGAGGCTTCGGTTCCTCTGGGAGCTGCACGTAGACGATCGCTCTCCCCGTCTCGTCGCTGATCGTCGGCGCGACAAGCCGCACCATACCCTTGAACGTGCGTCCGTCCGGCGCGTCGATCTCGGCCGCTTGCCCCGGTTCGACCCTCAGAAGGCTCAGCGCCGGGACTTCGGCCTGCCATTCAATGCGCTGCTGGCGCGTCAGCCGGAAGAGTTCGGTACCAGTCGATACGACCGCGCCGAGAGATGCCGACCGTGACGTGATGATCCCGTCATCCACGGCGGTGATAGTTGTCTGCGAGACCTTGATCCGCTGGCCTTCGAGAGCCGCCTCTTCGGACGCGAGGGCGGCTTGCGCCGTCCTCTCGGTGTTGAAGTACTCGACCCTTTTTTGGTCGGACAACACTCCGGAGGCGATGTCGCGCGCACGCTTAGCCTCGGACGTTGCCTTCTCAAGATTTGCCTTCCCGGTTTCCACCGCCGCCTCCTGCTTTTTCAGGTCAGCAAGGACGGAAGCCTGATCAAGCCGCACGAGGACGTCTCCCTTTTTCACGACAGATCCCACATCGACCAGAACCTCCTTGATGCGCAATCCACTGGTTTCGGAGGCGATGGTGGCCTCGTGCCAAGGCTTCAGCCACCCACTGACCGGAATGGTTTCGGGCCACTGCTCCTTTGCCGGCTCCACCAGGGACACGGTAAGCGCAGGCGCCTGTGTTTCCTCCTGTGCCGCCGCCGGCCCGAGGGCGAAAAGAAGGCACGTCGCGAGGGTGCCTGCGAATATTGCAATGTTCTTCATTCTTGGTTCCCTGGATAGGTTGGGCGTGGAGGTCGGCTCATCGTCCAGTCTTCCGCATTGCGAGATGCGGGCCGACGAAGCCGTCTTCGACCCTGGGCACGGTCACGTCGATGGGGCCGCTCCAGCCGCCGCCAAGGGCCTTGTTGAGGGACACGTAGCTTGTCGCGATGTCCGCATTCGCCTGGATCAACTGCTCCTGGGCGGAGTAGAGGGAGCGGTCGGCATCGAGGACGTCGAAGAGGTCGCTCTCACCGGCGGCTAACAGGTCGCGCGAATACTTCGCCGCCTGTCTATAACCGGATACGGATTCTGCGAGCGAGGCGGCTCGGGCTCGCGACTTGTTGAGCGAGACGATCGCATTCTGCACGTCCTCGAGGGCGGTCAGAACGGTCGACTGATAGATGAAGAAGTGCTGGTCTCGTTCCGCCTTTGCGACATCTACCGCGGCCTTCAACTGTCCGCCCTGAAAGATCGGAACGGTCAGGCTGGGCCCGAAAGACCAGCCGATGGTCGACTTCTTGCCGAGATCGCTGATGCTCGCCGCTGAGGTGTCGATCGCGCCCGTTAGGCTGACCGAAGGGTATCGGTTCGCTTCTGCCTGTCCGACTTTCGCGGTTGCCTGGGCAAGCTGACGCTCAGCCGATCGGATATCCGGCCGGGTGTTCAAGATGGCCGCCGGAATTCCCACCTTCATCTTGCGCGGCGGCGACGGGATCGGCTCTGCGCTACGGAACTGCGCATCGAGATCAAGTGCCGATCGGCCAAGCAGGACAGCGAGGCGGTTTACGGCCTTGGCATAGCTGATCTGATAGGACGGCACGTCGGCCTGGGTCGATGCCGCCTGCGCCTCCGCCTTGGAGACATCGACCCGGGACGCCAGTCCGACTGCGACTTGCTGCGTCGTGAGAACGGCGGTTTCGCGCTGGGATTTTGCCGAACGTTGGGCGAGTGCCACAAGCTGCTGGTACTCGCGAGCCTGGACGTAATAGGTGGCGACGTCGCCTATCAGAGTCACGAGCGTGTCGCGCAATTCTTCTTCCGAAGATTGCTCGGCGTAGACAGCCGCCTCCACTGCGCGCCTTGCACCGCCGAAAAGATCGATCTCCCAGCTTGCGTCGAAGCCAGCCTGGTACTGCGAATAGACCGTGGGCTCCGTACCTGTCGTGGTCCCCTTGTTGCGGGTTGCCGACGACGCCTCGGAAAGCGAGGGAAACAGTGTACCCCTTTCTTGCTGGAGCGATGCCCGGGCCTGCCGGATCTTTGCCTTCGCCGTCGCGACATCCAGGTTCGAGTGGACGGCCTCCGTCACGAGTCCGTTGAGGACCGGGTCATGGAACTGCTTCCACCACTCCGCCAGCTCGGGAGGAGCTTCGTGGACGTGCTTTCCTTTTGTTTTCCAGGAGGCCGGCATCGCGATCGACGGTTTCACGTAGTCCGGCCCGACGACGCAACCACTCAAACTCCCGGCAAGGCAGACAAGGGTGACCAGTTTCAATTTGCGCTTGATATGGCTCTTCAACGTGTGCTCCGCCGTCTCCAATGTCAGAGCCGTTGATAGAGGTCGGGGTGTTAAGTGCCGTTAAGGAAGCGTAAAGTTATGTAAAAATTGCCCCGATCTGCTGCTGCCGTTGTATTGCTCACGGGAATGGTGAACCGGGATTGCCCATGCCGAAAGTACTTCTGATCGACGATGACACGGAACTGACGACGCTGCTGAGCGAATACCTCACCGAGGAGGGCTTCGACGTCGAAACGACGGACGACGCACGGCAGGGGATCGCAAGCGCCGCTGCCGGTCAGGGAGTCGACATCATCGTCCTGGACGTAATGATGCCGCAGATGAACGGCATCGACGCGCTGCAGCGCATCCGCCGTCTGGGCGACATCCCGGTGCTGATGCTGACAGCGAAAGGCGACGATGTCGACCGCATCTCCGGGCTCAATCTCGGGGCTGATGACTATGTCTCGAAGCCCTGCTCGCCGGGCGAGCTGGTCGCGAGAATCCGGGCGATACTCCGGCGGACGACCGGCAAGACGACGGACGAGAGCGAGACACTGCAGGCGGGCGGGCTTACCCTCAACCCCGCGACGCGTGCGGCGATCTGGAAAGGTCGGCATCTGGAGGTGACCGGCACGGAGTTCTCGATCCTCGAAGTCCTCGCGCGCAGCGCTGGGCAGCTCGTTCCAAAGGAAGAGATATCCCGGCGGGCTTTCGGGCGCGGCTTGACGCCATTCGACCGGCGGATCGACGTCCACATAAGCAGCGTCCGGCAAAAACTCGGGTTGCGGGATGACGGCTCCTCCTGGATCCAGTCGGTCCGCGGTCAGGGCTACCAGTTGCTGCGGGACGGCTGATGCAGAGGCTTCGGAGAAAGATGTTCGTGATGGTGTGGCTGTGCGTGGCTGGATCCATCGCGCTGGTCTTCGCCATACTCAGCTTCCTGCCGCTCACGCCGTTTGCCGAAGAGGTCCAGGAGCGAACCACAAGCTTTGCCCTGGACACGGCTTCGGACCTGCTCGCTCGCCAAGGCATGCTTGCCGTGCAAGACGTCATATCGGCGTTCGCAAATGCGGATCCTTCGATCCGCCTGAGCGTGAAGGCGGTCGGCGCACCGATCGAATGCGCGGTATCCGTCAGCGACACGCTTGTCCGGCGCGTCGTGAACTCGGGCAAATGCTATGAAGTCACGGCAGTCCCGGACGATGCCTACATTTGGCGACAGTGGCCCAAACTCATGCCGTGGGCTTCCGCCCTTTTGGCCGCGGCCGGCGCCGCGTTCTGGCTGGCGACCTACTTCACAGGGCCGGTCGAACAGCTTCGGCAAGGACTGGGGGAACTCGCTCGCGGCAACTTCGGTGCGCGGATCGGTGAAGAGGTCGACCGCAAGCGTGACGAGGTGGCTGCCCTTGCTCATGACTTTGATGCCACGGCTTCTCGTTTGCAGGAGTTTCAGGAGGTTCAGCAGCGCCTGTTTCACGACGTCTCCCATGAACTCCGGTCGCCTCTCTCGCGTCTGCAGGCTGGTCTAGGGGTGCTTCGCCAGAACCCAGCCCGGCTCAACGACATGCTGGAACGGCTGGAGCGGGAAATTCAACGTATGGACGATCTTGTCGGCGAGATCCTGACGCTTGCCAAGCTTGCGGCGGCGGCGGACCAGCCTTTGAACCGACAGAGACTTGATCTGATCGACCTCGTTCGCGAGATAGTGGACGACAGCACCTTCGAGGGAGCGTCGAACCAGGTCGCGGTCGAATACGACGGAGAAGAGTCGTTCGTGACGTCAGTAGATGGCGAGCTGATTTATCGAGCGGTGGAGAATGTCGTGCGGAACGCAGTGAAATACTCCCCGCCCGGATCGGTGGTCCGCGTGTCGAGCCGAAGAACGTCGTATAGTTTCGAGCTTATCGTAGAAGACGAAGGCCCCGGAGTTCCAGACAGCGCGCTCGAATCCATCTTTCATCCCTTCCGGAGGTTTGCCGATACCGCGGCCGACGCTGCCGGGTTCGGGCTGGGTCTGTCGATCACCAAGCAGGCATTCGAGCGGCATGGGGGCAGGATTGACGCATCGCGGATCTCCGGTAGCGGTTTGCGTATGAAGATGATTCTGCCGATCACAGAGGCAGATGCTGTTCTCCGCACGATGCCGGCAAACCGCCGGCCTTCCGCTGAATAATTACTGTCCGGTGGGGAGCGGTCGCTCGCGCGTCACACGGTGACGGTTGCTTTGCGCGGCTGGCCATTTCTGAGCAGGTTGAGTTGTAATACTCGATAGCGGCGCTGAGGCGCCGCTATCTCGCCACGCTGGAGGCCAAATTCGACCTGAAGCAGTCCTCCGAACTGTCCCGCCTGTATGCCTGCTATTGGGCACTCGAAACGCCTCCGACTTATTCCCGCCTCCCACCAACGTTGCTGCGACTCGAACCGCCTTCAGCCGGCCGGCCACCCGCCGCAGTTCAGCGGGGTGGCGCTGTTACGAACATTTTTCTCCGACTCGCGCTAACACGAAATCGTGCTCCACATCCCAGAAATCGACTTTGAAGCCGTAGCCCATTGCACGCGCAGGATCGTGCGTGTGCTTGAACTCAGCCAGCAAGCTTTCCTTCACGCCGAAGACCGCATCCGAGCTGATGTAAGGATCATCGGGGTCGAAGATGTGAGTAATGAGCGTCTCGTACCCGTCGGCCTTGATGATGTAGTGGAGATGCGCCGGACGGTTGGGATGACGCCCGAGATGCTCGAGCATTTGGCCGACCGGACCGTCGTTCGGGATCGGGTAGTATTTCGGCTTGACCGCTCGAAACCAGTAGCGCCCGTCGCTCCCCGTCCGGAACACGCCGCGCAGGTTGAACGAGGGCTGGATGCCGCGCTGCTGGACGTCGTAGAAGCCCTCGTCATTCGCCTGCCAGACGTCGAGCACCGCGCCTTCGATCGGCCTGCCGTCGGTGTCGAGGATCCGCCCCGAGATCACCATGTCCTCGCCTTTCTGGTCGAGGCAGATATTGGCGCCCATTTCGAGTTCCGGCGCGTCCTTGACGTGGAACGGCCCGAGCACCGTGCTTTCCGACGCACCCGACGGTTTGCGGTTGTTGATGGCATCGACCAGCATCGACACGCCGAGCGTGTCGGAAAGCAGGATGAACTCCTGCCGCCATTCGTTGCACATCTGACCGGTGCGCGTCAGGAACAGGATCGCCTCCATCCACTCCTCCTGCGTCGGTTCGATTTCCTTCACGGCCTCGTGCAGCTTGCGCGTCACCACCTCCATGATCTGCTTCAGCCGCTCGTTCTTGGCGTTCCTGTTGCGACCGGTCACAACCTCGACCGAATTCTCTTCGGTGAAAAAACCTCTTTCATGCGCTTCCATCGGCACCCTCACTTTCCAAGAATGGTCGTCACGACACGGAGGAGTTCCGCAACCGGATCGTCCGAAATCGTCTCGCGCCGCCAGCATACGTGATGATCGGGGCGCACCAGCACAACGCCGCTGTCGCGCACCTCGCTGAGATTGGCCCAATCGCCGGTCAGGTCCTGCCAGTGCTGGCGCGGTCCAATGACATGCGCCACGATATCCATACCGAGCTCGCGGCCGACGACCCACGCCGCCTCGATCCATCCCTGCCCGCCGATGCCGGTCAGAACGGTGAATCTGCCGTGCCCGGCAAGATCGAGCGTCGAAGCCTTGTGGCCGTCGTCGGAGAAGATCCAGGCATGCGGCAGGCGGGCGCCCGGCCAGGTGGTCTGCTGGAAATGCAGCTCCGAGTCCTTGGCAAACGGCGGCTCGGGCTGGCCATCCGTGACGACGGCATCCGAGCGGTAGCGCTGATTCATCTCGACGCCGTGGGCATCGAATTCGTAGATCTTTGCCGCGATCGCCTTACGGATCGCCGCGCGCTGCTCCTCGCCCGCCGGCGTGTTGTTGCAGCGCGCGTCCATGTTTTGTTGCATCTTCACCGGGTCGATGGAATCGAGCAGACCCAGCGCCTTGAAGATAGGCCCGAATTCCTCGATCGATTTGTTGGCGCGGGTGACGATCTGCTTGGCGACCGGAGCGCGCTCGGTGCTGTAGCTGTCGAGCAGCTTCTCCCCGGCCTGGCCTTTGAGTACGAAAGCCAGCTTCCAGGCGAGATTGAAGGCGTCCTGGATCGAGGTGTTGGAACCAAGCCCATTGGAGGGTGGATGGCGGTGCGTGGCGTCGCCCATGCAGAAGACGCGTCCGTTCGACACGCTCGTCGCATACATGTTGTTGACCGTCCAGGTGGAGACCGACTTGATCGTCACCTCCAGGTCGGGAACGCCGACGAGATCGCGCACGACCTTCTTCGCGTGGGTCTCGTCCACGTCCGGGACCGACTGGTTGATGTCGTAACCCCAGACAATCAACCATTCATGCCAGGGCCGCACCATCCGCACGAGCCCCATGCCGATGCCACCGACGTCTGCGCCGGGTTGCAGCACCCAGTATAGCACCGAGGGGCGATGGGCGACGTAGCGCGAAAGATCCGCCTCGAACAGGATGTTCATCGAGCCGGCGACGCCCATCCGCCCTTCGTAGGTCAGGCCCGCATGCTCGGCGACCTTGGAGTTGCCGCCGTCGGCGCCGATCAGATATTTCGAGCGGACAGTAAACTCCTTGCCGCTCAGCCGATCGACACAGGTGGTGGTGACACCGTTTTCGTCCTGCTCGTGGCTGACATACTCGGTCGACATTCGCGCCTGCGTGCCGCGCGAGCAGGCCGTCTTGAATAGAAGCGGCTCCATGAAGGTCTGCGGCAAATCGTTCATTAGGCTTGGCGAGGAAAGCTGATGCTCGGCGCGCGAGAGCGGATGCTTGCCCCAGCTCTTCATGCGGCCGATCTCCTCCCCGGCAAGCGAGGTGCAGAAGACGTTCTCGCCCATCAGGTCCTGCTCGGCGGCGAACATGTAGGCCTCTTCCTCCACGTCGCGGCCGAGGTCGCGCAACACCTCCATGGTGCGCTGATTGGTAATATGGGCGCGCGGCGTGTTCGCGAGCCAGCGGTAACGATTGATCACCATGTTCTCGACACCGTAGGTCGAAAGCAGCGCTGCGGTGGCGGAGCCTGCGGGTCCGGTGCCGATGATGAGTACGTCGGTGGTAATGTCAGCCATGTGGCCCTCCCTTATGCGAATGAGCGAGCGGGCCGCCGACGAGCATGCGGCGGACCGGAAAGAGTTGAATGCCGGTTCTGTCGGAGAAGGCGCCCCAAAGACCGCGCGGCGCGAAAAGCATGATGAGGATGCCGATGAGGCCCAGCATCAGCAGATACCAGGAACCGTAGTCGGACAGCAGGTTCTGCAAGAGAAAGAAGATTACGACCCCCACGATCGGTCCTTCGATCGTGCCTATCCCGCCGATGACGACGATGAAGATCACATACGCCGTCCAGTCGGTGACGGAGAAGGCCGCGTCCGGCGAGATCCGGGCCTTTTGCACGTAGATCAGCGCGCCGGCGAGCCCGGTCAGAAAGGCCGTCGTTAGATAGACCAGTGCCTTCGTCCGCCGCGCATCGACGCCGACGGCGCGCGCCGCCTGCTCGTTGTCGCGCACGGCCGCGAGCCCCAGCCCCCGCTTACTGCGAAGCAGGCGGTAGATGAGGCCTATGGTGGCGGCGGCGAGCACGAGTGCCAGCCAATAGGTAAGCGCGTCGCTCGCCTCAGCCGCCTTCATGCCGAAAAGGTCGCGCAGCAGGCCGACACCGGCCATGTCTCGCGTTGCTTCGCGCGGCAGCGAGGTTCCGGTGCCGCCGCCGAGCGCCTTCCATTGGGCAAGAAGGAGCCGCACGACTTCGGCCACCACCCACGTGCCGATTGCAAAATATGGTCCATAGAGCCTGAAGGTGAAGAAGGCCGTCGGGATGGCGAGAAGCGCCCCGAAGAGACCCGCTATCGGGATTGCGACGATCGGATCGATCCCGAACAGGATGACCGCGCCGAACATGGCGTAGGCGCCGAAGCCGACGAAGGCCTGCTGGCCGACGGAGATGAGGCCGGCATAGCCTGCCAGCAGGTTCCAGCTCTGCGCCAGCACCAGCATTGTGAGAATGAAAAAGAGATCCTGCACCGCGCCGCGAGGAACGAGGAAGGGGGCTGCGACGGCGAGAGCCAGAACGGCAGCGCCGATCAGCGCCGAGAAGGACGAGGCTCTCGTGCGGGTTTCGACCTTGAAGGAAGGGATCGCGATGGACATTGAGGTACCTCAGTCGACCGCGCGCGGAAAAAGACCACGCGGCTTGATCAGGAGAACGGCGAGGAAGGCGAGATGTCCGGCGAGGATCTGCCATTCGGGATTGACGGCGGCGCCGAGGGTCTGTGCAACGCCCAGGATCACGCCGCCCGCGAGCGTCCCCCAGAGCGAGCCCAGTCCGCCGATGATGACCGCCTCGAAGGCGTAGATCAGCCGTGCGGGCCCCGCGGTTGGATCGAAATTCGCGCGCGTGCCGAGATAGAGGGCGGCGATCGTCACCACCACCATCGCAAGGCCGGTCGCCATCGCGAAGATCCGCTGCGGCCGGATACCCATCAGTCCCGCCGTCACCGCGTCGTCTGATGTCGCCCGGAAGGCACGGCCGATTGCCGACCGGTAAATCAGCAGATTCAGGCCGACGATAACGGCGACCGCCGACAGGAAACCCAACAGGGGCATGAAACCGACGGTGACAGGACCGAAGCCGATCGAGGCTGTTTCGAGCGCGCCGGCGGAAATACGGCGGCTGTCGGCCGAAAACCCCTCGAGCAGGCTGTTCTGGATGACGATCGACAGGCCGAAGGTGACGAGCAGAGGCGGCAGGACGTCCTTCCCCAGTGTCCGGTTAAGGAGGACATATTGCAGAGCCCAGCCTGCGCCGAACATCAGCGGTGCAGCAACCAGGGCCGCGAGGAAGGGGTGAAGCCCGAGACCCGTCACCAGGACGAGAAGCAGGAAAGCGGCAAGGACAATCAGGTCGCCATGGGCGAGGTTGACGAGCCGCATGATGCCGAAAACGAGGCTCAGGCCCGCGGCAAAAAGTGCATAGAGACTGCCGAGCAGCACGCCCTGGACGATCGTGTCAATGAAGCTCATGGCGTTCGGCTCCGAAATAGGCTGCGTGGATCTGGTCGCGGCTGAGCTCTTCTGAGCGGCCGAAGAGGGTGATGCGCCCTTCCATCATGCAATAGACACGGCTCGCGACCTTCAACGCCTGGCCAATGTCCTGCTCGACGATGACGATGGACGCCCCGGAAGCACGAATGCGCGGAAAGGCGGCGTAGATGTCGCGCACGACGACCGGCGCGAGGCCAAGACTGATCTCGTCGCAAAGCAGGAGTTCCGGATTGGACATCAGCGCCCGGCCGATCGCCACCATCTGCTGCTGGCCGCCGGACAGTGCCGTCGCCGGGTTGCTGCGGCGTTCCCTGAGGACCGGGAAGAGCTCATAGACGCCCTCCAGCGTCCAGGTGCCGCAGCCCCTGCGGTTATAGGCGCCGATCAGCAGGTTTTCCTCCACGGTAAGCGACGGAAAGAGGCGACGCCCCTCCGGGACCATCGCGATCCCGTGAGCCAGTATATCGGGCGCGGCCAGAGCACCGATCGGCTTGCCGCGGCAGAGGATCGCATCCGGATCGCTTGCGAGCACGCCGGAAATCGCGCGCATCAGCGTCGTTTTGCCGGCGCCGTTCGCGCCGATGATGGCGATCGTTTCGCCCTTGGCGACTGAGATATCGACCCCGAACAGTGCCTGGAAATCGCCGTAGAAGGCTTTGAGCCCTCTGGTCTCGAGGAGCGCCGTCATACTTCGATCCCCAGATAGATCTCTCGAACGTTACGCGAAGCCATGATGTCTGTAGGCGCCCCAATGCCGATGACCCGGCCGAAATTGAGGACGAGAAGCCGCTCCACGACGGATGTCAGCGCATGCAGTACATGCTCGATCCAGATGACGGCGACGCCCTTCGCATGAATGGCGCGGATGGTGGCGACCAGCGCGCGGCATTCGGCCTCCGTCAGCCCGCCGGCTATCTCATCGAGAAGCAGGAGCCGGGGTTCGGTCGCGAGCGCGCGGGCAAGCTCCAACCGTTTGCGCTGCAAGAGCGACAGGCGTCCGGCCGGCACGTTTGCCTTGTCGAGCAAGCCGGTGTCGGCAAGGATCCCGGCGCAGCGATCGTAGGCGCCGGCCTCGCTCCGTTGCGCCCCAAAACTCCCCGCCACGAGAAGGTTCTCGAAGACGGTCAGCTTCTCGAACGGCTGCGGGATCTGGAAGGTCCGCCCCATGCCGTAGAGGCAGCGCGCCATCGGCGGCGCGCGCGTCACGTCGGCACCGCCAAAGCGGATCGTGCCGCGATCGGCGGCGATGTTGCCGGTGATCAGGTTGAAGAGGGTCGACTTGCCGGCGCCGTTCGGGCCGATGATGCCAAGCGCTTCGCCTTCGCCGACGGAAAAGCTGATCTCGTCGGCGACCGTCAACGCGCCGAACCGCTTCGAGACGCTCTCGAGTTGCAACAGGGACATGGTTGTTCCTCCGAGCCGGCGGGGCCGCGCGAACGGCGCCGCCGGCGCTCCACACTCAGGTAATCGCTTCCATCTTGCCGCCGACGGGAATGTTCGGCGCCGTCTTGTTATCGGTGATGACGAGATCATAGCCGCCGTCGTCTTTCAGCCGCCATTGGCCGCCGACGAGCGGCGTCTTGGCCACGTTCTTCGCGGCGAAGGGCGGTAAGTTCTTGCCGTCCCAGGCGATCGGGCCCACGAGCGTGTCGAGTCGCGTCGCCGCGATCGCCTGGGCGACCGCGTCGCCGTCCGTAAGGTCCCCTGCCCGCGAGACCGCGTCGACGGCCAGTTCAAAGAGCGCGTGTGCAAAGCCGATCGGCTGCGTCCAAGGTCGCCCCGTGGCCTTTGTGAAGGCCTCTGCCACTTGAGCGGAAGTCTCGCCGGTCAACGACGATGTGAACGGATGGCTCGGCGACCACCAGACCTCCGACGAGAGATTGTGCCCGGCCTTGCCGAGCGCCTCGACGGCTTGCGGAAAGAGAAGCGCCTTGCCTATCGATGCGACCTTCGGCAGGAATCCCTGTTGCTTGGCCTGGTTCCAGAAGGTGGTGAAATCCGGTGGGATGACGACACCGGTGATGATCTCGCACCGGCCAGACTTGAACGCATTGATCTGTGCCGAGAAGTCGTCCGTCATGTTCTGGTAGCGGCCGGGATCGCTCAGCGCATAGCCCATTTTTTCGAGCACCGGCGGGAAGCCGACGGTCTCGTCGCCCCAGGCATTGCCATCGCCATCGTTCGGAAAGAGACCGCCGACCTTCCTGTTGGTCTCCACCTGCGACCACATATTGGTGAAGACCGAGATGACGTCCTCGAGTCCCCAGAAGAAATGATAGGCGTAGTCGAACGGCTTCCAGGAGTCGGGATCAGCGGCATTGCCCTGCTGGCCGATGAACCAGGGCTGCCACGGCGCTACGGTCGAAATGCAAGGCATTCCCTCGGCCTCACAGGTGGTAGCGACCGGATTGGTCGTCTCCGGGGTCGAGGCGACGAGCACCAGATTGACCTCGTCGTCGACGATCAGTTCTTTGGCGACTTCCGCGGCCCGATTCGGGTTCGATTGGCTGTCCTTGACGACAACCTCGTAGTTCAACCCCCTCGTCTTGGCCGTGGCCAGAAATCCATCGATCACGAATTTGTCCGCTTCGCCGAATGCGGCCAGTGGCCCGGTCTGCGGGCTGACATAGCCGAGCTTCACCGGCGCATCATTCGCAATCGCCGGCATCGGCAATCCGGCTGTCATCGCGACGGCGCTGCCGGCAGCCGTCGTCTTCAGAAAATCGCGTCTCGTCAGCATGGTTCCTCCTCCCATTGCCCCTCCTCCCGAAGGGCGTGCTCAATCTGTCGGTCGCTTGCCCTCCCAGGCATCCTGCAGGAGCGCCCGAATGGATTGCCGGTCGATCGGCCGCGGATTCCAGTAAGGGCGTTCGGTCGCGATCCCGGCAGCGCGGTCGAGATCGGTTTCGGACAATCCGAGTTCCTTCAGCGCCAGCGGCGCGCCGATTGCCTTGGCGAAATCCCAGAGGCCGCCTCCGACCGGGCCCCGGAAAAGATCGGCTACAGGCGCGAGCAGATCCGGAACCGCGACCGCATTGAAGGCGGCCGTGTGCGGCAGCATGATCGCGTGGGTTTCGGCGTGCGGCGTGTCGAAGCTGCCACCGAGCGTGTGGCAAATCTTGTGGTGCAGGGCCATGCCGACGGCGCCGAGGACCGTGCCGCAGAGCCAGGCGCCGTAAAGCGCCTCCGAACGCCGTTCCAGATCCTGAGGTGTCTCGACGATTTGTGGCAGGCTGGTCTTAAAGGCACGCAGCCCCTCGACCGCCATCAGCGACGAAATCGGGTTGCGGTCCT
Source organism: Ensifer sp. IC4062 (assembly GCF_020193575.1). Classification (GTDB taxonomy): domain Bacteria; phylum Pseudomonadota; class Alphaproteobacteria; order Rhizobiales; family Rhizobiaceae; genus Sinorhizobium. The sequence goes on along the minus strand of NZ_JADYVD010000021.1, from coordinate 28,015 downwards.
CAGCGTAGAGTGCCTCGACGGCATGCGCCATGGCGTTAAGCCCGCTGGTGACGCTCATTGCCACCGGCAGACCGGTCGTCAGCACGGGGTCGTAGATCACCACCTCGGGAAGGATGCTGGCGCCGCGGACAGTCGTCTTGCGTCCGCCTTCCGTCTGGCCGAGGATCGGCGTCACCTCCGAGCCGGCATAGGTCGTGGGGATCACGATCTGCGGCAGGTCCGTGCGGTAGGCGATCGCCTTTCCGAGCCCGGTCGTCGAGCCGCCTCCGAGTGAGACGACGCAGTCCGCGACGGTCTGCCGGATCGTCTCCATGGCCTGCTCGGTCACGTCCACGGGCGTATGCATCACGGCGCCCGCAAACACGCCGACGGCACGGGAGCCGAGCAGCGCTGCAAGACCTTCGGCGTCTGCCTGTTGTTGCGGAGTCGAGAGAACGAGGGCGCGGCGGCAGCCGATCTTCTCTATCCATTCGCCGGTGGCGGCGCTCGTGCCATCACCGAAGACGATGTGGGCCGGACTGGTGCTGTAGACGAATTCGCGCTTCACGAGTGCGCTCCCTGTTTCGACCGCGCCATCACGAAAGTGAACTCCAGCCGCCAGCAAGACGTTTCCGCCGCACGCTCGAAGTGACACACAAGCTCCGGTTTCACGCCGAAGATCGCATCTTCGTGAAGGTGCGGGTCGCTGCCATCATAGAGATGCGTGACGATCGTCTCGAAGCCGGCCGCCCTGATCATGAAATGCAGGTGAGCCGGACGGCGAAGCGGCAGGCCCGCTTTCCTCAGCAGCCCCCCGACCGGGCCGTCGTCCGGCACCCTGTATCCCGCGGGCCTAACAGTCAGGTAATGGAAGCGGCCCTCGTCGTCCGTTCTGAATGTCCCACGCAGATTGAACTCCGGCTGGAGATCCGGCTGCTGGTTCTCGTAGAGGCCCGCGGAGTTCGCCTGCCAGGTAATGATCTCGGCACCGGCGATCGCGTCTCCGTCGAGATCCTGCACGCGCCCCGTGACGGCGAGCCGTTCGCCGATGCCATCGAGCGAGATGTCGCTGCCGAGGGGGAGCTGCGGCGCATCGGCACGGAAAAACGGGCCGCGGACGGTATTTGGCGTCGCCAGCTTCGGGCGCCGTTCGTTGACCTCCTCGACAAGGGCTGAAGCGCCCAATAGGTCCGACAACAACACCCATTCCTGCCGGCGCTCATCGCAAGCATGGCCCACTTCGGTCAGGAACGAGATGAAGCTGCGCCACTCCAACGAGGTGGGCTTCAGTTCCCTGACGAGCGCGTGAAGATGCGTCACGGATGCCACCAGCGCCTGCCGCAGCCGTTCGTCGCCGGATGCCGCAAGCCGCCGCGCAAAGATCTCCGACGAGTTCGATGCGCTGAAACTTGATGCCATCGGATCCGGCATGCTCTTTCCTCCAACCTGACTTGAAGGAACGTAGCAGACACGGTGACCGCGATTGATGATTTTGTTCGAAGATTGTATAACACATCGTTATGAAGATAGATGAGCGCCATTTGATCCAGCTCGCCGCCGTTGTAAAGACAGGTGGCGTAACCGAGGGTGCCGCCCTGCTCCGCCTCGCTCAGCCGGCGGTGTCGCGCACGCTGTCGATGCTGGAAAAGCGCTTGGGCGAGCCTCTGTTCATCAAAGGCCGTCGTCCTCTCCAGCCGACCCCGCTCGGCCGCGCGCTTGCAGATCACGGCCAGGCGATGCTGGCCGCCTCACGCAAGGCATCCGACACGATCGAAAGTTTCAGAGTCGGCAGGGGCGGCACCGTGCGCGTGGGCGGCACGCCTTTCTTCATGGATGCGCTCATCGCCGCGATGATCGCCGAGTTCCAGAACCTGCATCCGGATGTGCGCGTCGATCAGAGTTATGGTTATTTCTCCGACCTGCGGGCCGCCTTGAAGGCGGATCAGGTCGACCTTGCAATCTGCCCGATCGACATCCTGGACGAAGGCTCGGGACTGGAGTTCCAGCAGATTTTGCCGGGCCGCAATGTGATTGCCTGCCGCGTTACCCACCCACTACTCATGAAGCGCCGGCCGCAGCCAAGCGACCTCTTGGATTACCCGTGGATCGCTCCGCCGCCGGGCAGCCCGCTGCTCGCCGATCTTCGCAGCATGTTGCTGTCGTTCGGCGCAACCGAGATCAGAATCCGTTACACGGGTGGATCGCTGATGGGCGTCGTCAATTACATGAAGGGCACCGACGCGCTCACCATCCTGCCGCACAGTGTTGTCTTCGCGCTTCGTAAGGACAAGTCGATCACCGCGCTTCCGGTCGCTGTGCCACACCCCGAACGGGCACTCGGACTGTTGAAGCGCGCGGATGCACCGCGAATGCCGGCCGTCGATCACTTCGCCCGACACATCCGCAGCGGCTTCGAGAACCTAAAGCACCTCATCAAGCGGCACGAGCAGTCGGTCGTCTGGGGCGTCTAGCCCACGGCACCAGACTTAACGCGACGCCGAGTTGCGGGGACCGGTCGCGCGGCGGATCTGGCCGGGAGTATGGCCAAGCTGCCGCTTCAAGACCGATGTCATGTGTTGCTGCGATGCGAAGCCGCACCGGAAAGCAATTTCGGCGATTGAAACGCCAGATTGCATAAGAAGCTTTTTCGCTTGCTCAACCCGCCTTCTTAGAACGAACTGGTACGGCGGCAAACCGGTGCGAGTCTTAATGCCTTCGAATACCACGCGCAGCGGCAGGTCGACACATCCGGTCAGGCGGGCGCAGCTAATGTCGCTCTCAAGCTCAGCGTCGATGAAGGCCGAAAGGCGGTCAAACTCCGCATCCGAAAGTGCGGAGGCGCTCGCGGGCTTCACAGCATCAAGACCTCGTAGGGTCTCGAGATAGACCATGCCGCCGAGATATTGGATCTCCAGCGGATCGAGCGGCCGACCAAAGCGGAGGCGCTCGCGGGCATAGCAGGCAAGATGGCGGAGCGATTTCAGCCGAATGTTATTGACGCTTCCGCCGCTTCGCACTCTGTCAAGGCCGCGGTCGCTTATGGACGCTTGGAAATCATCGGAATACGAGAAGGCGATGAAGCCGTGACGAACAGTGCTTGCCGCGACACGGACACTGCCGTGGCGCGGGTGGAACGCGGCCGTTTCGCCGCGGAACAGCAGTGTTTCCTCGCCGTCGTTCTCGAACCTGGCTTTCGAGAAGATGTCTCCCAGCAACAAGCATATGACATCGGACTCGTTGGCGAACTCAAGCGCATAAGGCTTTGCGCCCGCAATGCAGTGGTCGATGCCGCCGTAGCTTCCGCGCGCCGGAAATTGCTCCAACCCAGTAAAGTGGAGCTCTCGCCCTCCCCCAAGTATAGCTGCCATTGATCATCCTCCCCAGCCTGAGCGTCGTCGGCTTCTTCTCCCACCATGAACGTTCGCTGCAGGCGCTATCCGCTAGGGGGCAATAGCAGCCGAGGTATCCCCAATGGCGTCTGTGCAGTAGCGAACGTGGTTTCCGACCAAGTGAGACTAACACGCGCGCAAGAGGCCGCTGATGACATCGTCGTCGATTAGAATAACGGATTGTTATGGACGGGACGTGCACATCTCATTCAACTCGGGCTTAAGCCGCCCAGACGCTAGACTGCTTGGCCCCACCCGCCCGGGTACAGGCGATGCTGCTTCGCCAACTCCGCCGCAGGAATTTGTAAATGCAAAGATTTGAAAGACCCGCACAGCGCGAATTGGCAGCCTTGGCACGAAGGGATCACCGGGACGCGGAAGGTCGGGAGGGAAGCACATGTCGATTGCCAGAAAATCGGGTCTGCCGGTCAAACGGTCTCGCTTCGATGTGGAGGCGGATATCGTGGTTGTGGGAGGCGGCGCGGCGGGGCTTGCTTCTGCGCTGTTCGCCCGCTGGCAGGGTAACGAGGTCGTACTGGTTGAGAAGGCTGACGAGCTCGGCGGCACGACCAGGAAGGCCGCCTTCTGGTATTGGGTGCCGAACAACAGGCACATGCAGGAGATCGGCATCGAGGACAGGAGGGAGGACTGCATCTCCTACATGGCGCGCCTTGCGCGCCCGGAGGCCTATGATCCCGAGCACCCTACGTTCGGCATGTCGCAGTGGGAGTATGATTCCTTCGCTGCGATCTACGACAACGCCTCGACGGCAACCGAGCTGCTCGCCGAGAATGGCGCGCTCGAATACCGGCACTGTGACTTCGTGCCCGACTACTGGGCAGAGCTGCCGGAGGACAAGGCGCCGAAAGGCCGCGTGCTCTTACCCAAGGATGCTCGCGAGTCCATGTCGGACGGAGGCGAGGTGGCGATCCGCACCATGAGCGCCAAGGCGCGTGCCGACGGGGTCGATATCCGCACCGGACATCGCGTGCAACGCACGAACGTCGACGAGAGCGGCGCGATCATCGGCGTCGAGGCCGATATGGCCCTCGGCACGACCGTCTCGTTCAAAGCGCGCAAGGCGGTGATCTTCGCCTCCGGCGGCTTCACCCACGACGTCGACATGCGCAAGAATTTCCTCAGCGTACCGGTTTTCGGCGGCTGCGCCGTGCGCACCAACGAGGGCGACTTCGTCAATATCGGTGCGGCTGCGGGCGCCCAGCTCCGCAATATGAACTACGCCTGGATGTGTCCGATCGTGCTGGAGAAAGCGCTAAACGACGATCCGTCGCTCATCGGCACTTTCTCTCCATCCGGAGACTCCATGATCTACGTCGACCGGAATGGTCGCCGCGTTTCCAACGAGAAGCTCGCCTACAACGAGTCCGCGCAGGCCTTCTTCACCTGGGATCCGACAAAATCCGAGTACCCCAACCTGGTGCTGGTCGCGATCTGGGACGCGCGCAGCCAGCAATACTCTGCAAGCGACGAGTACGGCCGATTCATCGTGCCGGAGGGCAAGGACGATGGTCACGTCATCAAGGGCGACACGCTCACTGAGCTGACTCGCAACATCCGTGCGCGCTTCAAGAAGTACGCGCACCGCATCGGCAAGATGGCGATCGCCGATGACTTCGAAGAGACCCTGAAGTCGACGATCTTGCGTTTCAACAAATTTGCGAGAGAAGGCAAGGATCTCGATTTCAACCGCGGTGAGCGGCAGGTGGAGCTTCTGTTCAATGGGCCGGCAGCCGAAAGCCCGGCCGCGCCGAACCCGACGATGTATCCGATCAGCGACGAAGGTCCGTACTACGCCGCGCTGCTGACGGGCGGCAGTCTCGATACCAAGGGCGGGCCGGTCACTAACCCCAACGGCCAGGTCCTCGATCATACTGGTCGGCCGATCCCCGGCCTCTACGGCGTCGGCAACTGCGTGGCCTCGGCCTCGGCTCGCGCCTATTGGGCTGGCGGGGCGACCCTCGGCCCTATCCTCGCTTTCGCCTATCTCGCGGCAAACGCCGCCAGCGGAGAGCCGCGACGCTGATCTTTTCGCGGTTGCTTTCCAGGGAGGAAAACGTGGCAGTCACGACGCAGACAATGACAGACGAGCAGCGCAAATCGGTCGCGCTCGAATACCTGAAGGCCTTCGACAATGGCGGAGTGACGTCCACCGGCAGCTCGATACTCGAGCTCTTCGCCGACGACGCGCAGGTGTACTTCCCCAAATGGGGTTTGGCGAACGGCAAGGACCAGATCGGCAAGCTGTTCGGCGATGTCGGCGCGACCCTCAAGTCGATCGTCCACCACTACTCGCACTTCAACTGGATCTTCTCCGGCTCCGATCTCGTGGTTTGCGAGGGCACAAGCCATGGCGACCACCGCGACGGCCCGTGGCGCGCCGGCGTTCCCGATTGGCAGGCGGGACGTTGGTGCGACGTGTTCGAAATCCGCGACTGGAAAATACAGCGCTGCTTCATCTATCTTGACCCAGACTACGCCGGTAAGGACACCGCCCGCTACCCGTGGCTCGAAAACTAGCTTGCGAAGCACAAGCATTTTGCTCGTTGTTGTTCTCACTGCGGACGTCATCCGAAGGCGCCATTGGCATCAGATTGGTCAATGGCTTGTTTGAGCAGCGGAGCCGGTCGACTCTCGCAGTCGGGGTAAGACCTTTGCCCGCCTCCGTTGGACTTAGGTCCTATGGATTAAAGCTGGCGGATCGGTCTTAGAAACCAAGTCAGCACATGAGCGTTGACCCGGTACGTGGCACAAGGAGACTGATGATGAAGATCGCAACCATCTTAGCCGCCGCTGGCGTAGCGTTTACCACCTTCGCGGGGGCAGCAGTGGCCGATCCTTGGAAAGACGAGAGCGGTCACGGTCGGTGGCGCTGGCGCGGCTATTATGACGAGCCCCGATACGAGCGGAGAGCCTATAAGGAAGAGTACCGTCGCGGCCGCTGCAAGATCGAACGCAAGTGGGACGAAGACGAATACAAAGAGGAGATCAAGTGCAAACGCGGCGCACGACCGATCTATGGGTATTACCGCTATTGAAACACACCGCGGTCGATGCAGGGCCGCTCGTCGAGGGTCATGTGTCGCTCAATCGAGCGCCTCGCACGGCGCGACGAAAGACAGAGCGCCGCTTGAGCGTCCGCCATCGGGGCGAATCTGACTTACGCCGAGGAGCAGCCGAACTTCTGCTGTCCACCCGCTACCGCCGTCGAGAGCAGCGGAGCTAAAGGTCGTCTTTGGCGCCAATTTCAGACCTTGGCATCGGGCGGCCATGTGTCCGGTTTTCGTGTTGCACCTCCTAGCAGCGGACGGTCGGCAGTCGGCCCGATTCGGACTTTAGGATTCTGACGTCCAATGTCTCCTTCGGGCTCACATTCCTGTGCCTGTCACAGGAATGAGGATGGGAGGCGAGCCGGCACCCCCATCCCGAAGCCGCTCCTTTTACCTCATGGCGAACAGTTCCTGATGGAACCGCCCCTCCACGGGCATTCCATGTGCGGCAAAGTCGTTCCGCAGCGCCACTCCGAAGCCCGCCGGGCCGCAGAACCAGATGCTGGCCTCGCGTCATTCCGGCACGGCATCCCGGGTGCGTTCGCCGCTCAGCCGCCCGTCGCGGGCATCGACCAGGACATGCAGTCGAATGCCGGCAGCCAGCGCGTCGGCCTTCAGCTTGTCGATGGCCGTCTCGTCGTATTCGGCGGTCGTATGAAACAGGTCGACCAAGGGGTAAGGCTAGGTCGGGCAGGAAGTGAGGATCGAGGGGCCGTATGGCTGTTTCGACTTCGATAACGGCCAGGCCCGGCAGATCTGGATCGGCGGCGGCATCGGCATCACACCGTTCATCGCGGGCATGAAGCACCTGGCGCAAGAACGGGCCGTGCATCCGGACCAACAGCAAGCAAGGCTACGGCCGCATCCAGTCCATGCCGGCCTTTGATGAAGCAGCGATGGAAAAGGCGGCATCCCGGGCATAGCGGCCGGCGGCAGAGTAAACTGCCACTGACCTGAACATCAGAACAGTTTCAGGAAGGCGCGGGTTGATTCTGCGCCAAATTTCGAACTGGGCGGCAAAGCGCACCAGTAATCTTCGGCTAATCAGGAAGACCTGTCGAGAAAGCCGAAAAGGCAAACTTCGATCGGGTCGAAGACGAGCACTGGATCGATCGTCTCGCGTCGACCCAATCTAAAGATACCGCTTGGTGACGCGAGAGCAAACGGAGGCATTGCGGCCACCGCCTCGCGCCTATAGGTTTTCGGCCCATCGTTCATCGCTGAATTCTGGAGATCAAATCATGGCGAACGGCACAGTCAAATTCTTCAACAACGAGAAGGGGTTCGGCTTCATCACGCCCGAGAATGGTGGAAGCGACGTGTTCGTCCATATTTCCGCAGTGCAGGGTGGCGCTCTGAGCGACGGCCAGCGCGTCAGCTACGACTTGGGTCAGGATCGCAAGACCGGCAAATCCAAGGCAGAAAACGTCCGCGTGCTTTAACACATTCTCCGAGCGCCTGGCGGACCCCTGGCGCTCGTATCTCCCTCATCACGCCGATCTAGCGTCCTAACTGACTTCAGCGCCGCGGTAACCTTTCAAATCACGGTCTTGAAGGGAGTCGAACCGCGGCCCCTGTTTGTCAGAGGCTCGCAGTCGTAGGCGAGATTGGCAAAATGCGTGCCGCGACGCCGGCTGCGTGTGATTAAGGTCGGCGCCATCATCGTTCTCGACTAGCGCTCCACGGTCGATCGCACCGTGAAAAGCCCTGCGTGGGCGGCGCGGACATCAACGTCAGCAATTCGGGCCGGCATCCCGGCCGACCTCGTCCCCTCCATCAAGGCAGACCGGGCATGCCGGCGGAGACGGGGAAACCGAAGGCAATGTTCGTCGGCTGCAGCTTCCCCGCGCAAATCTGAGAGGAACGAGAAACCCAGTCGCGAACGGCCGGTTTGCATTCAACTCTTCTATTCACCGATAATGTGATGTCTTCGGCACGACCGCCATGTTACGAGGCCTCTAAACAACGCAATGAGATGCCCCAATGCTTCCCTGGATTCACCTTGATCGCGCGACCATTCCCGGTGACGTCGGCGAGCTGCGCCTGAAGCAGCGTGGTAGCGAATTCTCGATCATGCTCGGCTCGACGGAGCTCATGAACAGTAGGCTAAGCGGCTCGGAAGAGGCACTGGCAGCGCTTAGCTGCGAGCGGATTGCGGGCCGGAAAAACCCCAGCGTGCTCGTTGGTGGCCTCGGCATGGGGTTTACATTGCGGGCCGCTCTGAACGAGCTTCCACAAGACGCCCATGTCGTTGTCGCCGAACTCGTTCCCGCTGTCGTCAGATGGGCGCGCGGACCTTTGGCAGATCTCCACGACGGTACACTCGACGATCCACGTGTCGATATCCGTCTCGGTGACGTCGGCGCGCTCATCCGGTCGAGGAAGGCCGCATATGATGCGATTCTGCTTGATGTCGACAACGGCCCCGATGGGCTGACGCGCACCTCCAACGACAATTTATATAGCCACCACGGTCTTCGGGCCGCCAAGGCTGCCCTCCGCCCGAACGGTGTGCTTGCCGTCTGGTCATCCGCGCCGGATCGCGCTTTCACGCGCCGATTGCGTGACGTTGGCTTCGCTACCGACGAAGTGAGCGTGCGCGCCACTAAGAACGGTGGTGCCCGCCATGTATTGTGGATGGCGACCAGGCGCTAGCACCATCTCAATAACATCATAGTCAGGACGACGATTTGAAGAACTCTAGAGACAACCAGCTTTCCGACCGTCGCGCGGCCGCAGCCGAGGCGAAAGCAGCTCTGCTGAAAGCCTACCATGCTGCACGGATATCCGACGAGCCAGCCCGAGCAGCACGTCAGGCGGAACGCGCATCCATTGTCGCAGCTCGAGAGGAACGACGCCTCGAGCGCGCGCGCGTAAAACTGGAACAGCAGGCGCGTGCCGAAGTGGAAGCGGCTGAGCTACAAGCGGCTGCGCATGCTGCCGCGCTGGCAGAAGCGGAAGCCCACGAGAAAGCGGAAAAGGAGCGTGTGGCCCGCGTGATCAAGGACGAGGCGGCGCGAAAGGCCGCACGCGATCTGCGCTACGCCAACCGGAAAGCTCGACGAACGTAGTTTCACAGGTAGACATGAAATCTCCCAAGAAACCTCACCTTTCCGAACGCATCAACTTGGTTCCCCAGCCGCTGGGGACATTACCGAAAGACGCTGCCTGCCGATGAACTCGATGAACGCAATCGCCCTCAGCGGCGCCGATCGTGAAAAAGCCTGGCTTAAGATCCTATCCGCCTATCGCAAGCCCCATCTTGGCCGAAGCACGTTCGAACTGGCCGTGACCCTCGTTCCGTTTGCTCTCCTATGGGTCGGCGCATGGGCCTCGATGCGCTTCGGTTTTTGGCTGGGCATGGTCCTCATCATTCCTGCGGCGGGATTTCTCTTGCGCCTCTTCATGCTGCAACATGACTGCGGCCATGGCTCCTTCTTCGGCCGGCGCCGCTTGGATGACTGGACGGGCCGGGCAATCGGCGTGCTGACATTGACACCATACGACTACTGGCGTCGCGCCCATGCGGAACACCATGCCTCGGCCGGCAATCTCAACGAGCGGGGTGTCGGTGACATCACGACGCTCACCGTCGTGGAATATGAGAGGTCGACGCGCTGGCAACGGCTCGGCTACCGCCTCTATCGCCACCCACTCGTCATGTTCGGCATCGGCCCCGCCTGGCTCTTCATTTTCAAGCAAAGGCTGCCATTCGGCATGATGAGGTCCGGAGCGCTGCCATAGATCTCGACGATGGCAACGAATGCCGCCATCGCCGCGCTCGCCGCCCTGCTTGTCTGGGTAGCCGGCCCTGTTCCGTTCCTCGTGATCCATCTGCCGATTGTGCTCATTGCCGGAGCGGCAGGTGTCTGGCTGTTCTACGTCCAGCACCAGTTCGAAGACACCCATTGGTCGAGGCCCCCGGAGTGGACGTTCCAGTACGCGGCCATGCACGGTGCGTCGCACTACGACTTGCCCCGTCCTTTGCGTTGGCTAACCGGTAATATCGGGATACATCACATCCACCACCTCTCGAGCCGTGTTCCTTTCTACAGGCTTCCAGAGGTTCTGCGTGATTATCCTGAACTGGGAGACTTGGGACGCATCACGATCAAGGAGAGTCTCGGCTGCGTGAAGCTCATTCTGTGGGACGAAGCATCACAACAGTTGATTTCGCTGCGGGAAGCAGAAGCGCGCCGCATCGCCAAATGAAATGATGACAACCCCGGGCGCCGCCCTGCGGGAGGAGCCAGCGCTCCGGCCCAGAGACTGGTCGTAACGACCAGCGGGCCTTTGACAGCGCCGATTGCCTCCGCAACTGTCCCTAGAGGAAGCGTTTCCAGCGAACTCGATTTCGGTATCGGCACGCCGTCCTCCAATGGCCTCTGCATTTACCTGCTTTATCCGGTTCAGATACCGAGAAGTCCTTGGTGGACTTCACGCTTTGAAATGAACGGTCACTTAAAATGACTTCCCATTACGGGTCAGTGCGGTCATGTGATTATCGAAGCTCGTCTGAGCCACCGCTCGACGACCAACGGACCAAAGAGCTGACTGCATGGAAAACCCGGTCGCATTGAATCGCATCGCCGAAAACAGCGTCTTTCGTAAAGGTGATGTTTTCGTCCTCTTCGGCGAACTATTCGGTCGCGGATATGCGACTGGCTTGCTCGACGAAGCCCGGCGGGCTGGAATGGAGATCGTGGGCATCACGGTCGGGCGGCGCGACGAGAACAACGCACTGCGGCCTCTGGACGCCCAGGAACTCTCTGCCGCCGAGGACCGGCTGGGCGGCAGGATTATCAACATACCTCTTATGGCTGGCTTCGATCTCGACGCTCCGGCAGGGGGCCCCACTCCGACGGATCTCCTCGCAACAATGACGCTGGAGAGCTGGGAACATGACAGGCTCGACTGGGACTACATTGAGCAGTGCCGGGACATCGCCACCTCGCGGTTCACGAATTCGCTTTCACAGGTCATGGCCGTTCTCGACGGAATGATTGCCGACGGCCGCAATGTCTTCTTCGCCCATACAATGGCCGGAGGCATCCCGAAAGCGAAGGTATTCCTGGTTGTTGCCAATCGAATCTACAAGGGACGTGGTCCCCGCCACATGTCTTCGCAAGCGCTGCTCGACAGCGATATGGGCAAGCTCATCCTGCAGAATTTCGACGAAGTCACCGCCTTCACCTTTCGACACCTTATCGACTTCAGCGCGGCGATCCGTGAGCGCGTAGAGGCATCGGGTGGCCAGGTGCGGTATACGGCCTACGGTTACCATGGAACGGCAATCCTGATTGACGGGAGCTATCGTTGGCAGACCTACACCAACTACACCCAAGGTTACGCCAAGATGCGGCTCGAATGCATCGCGCAAGAAGCCTGGGCAGCGGGTGTCAGGGCAACCGTCTATAACTGTCCCGAAATCCGAACCAATTCGTCCGACGTGTTCACGGGTATCGAACTTCCCCTGATACCGCTGCTACTTGCCTTGAAGAAAGAGAACGGTGGCCAATGGGCAGAGGACCAATGGCAGACATGCCAGCAGCTTCTGGCAGACGGCTTCACGATGAAGGATGTGTTCCAAAAAATTACCGATATGCAGGCCAACGAGGTCATGCGTCCGTTTTACGACTTCTCGGCGTGGCCCATGGCAAACAGCCAAGCACAGTCCGATCTGACCATCGGCACCTCCAACGAGATCACGCAGATGCATCGAGACAGCAAGGCGATGATCAGCGACCTATTGAGTGCTCTCGTGGTGGAGGCGACCGGGCAGCTAATTTTTGGCGCGTCCTCAGATCCCTCCGGCCCCATCCAGTGGCTCAACCACGATATCGTGGCGCGCCGACTTAACGCTTCCCACCGGCAATGGGAGCCTCCCGCGCCGTTGATCGCGCAAGGGGCGAAAGACTCTCAGCTTGAGTTGGCCTGACAGCCTCCCAATCTAACTCGCTAGCCTCGGCGACTTAAGGGCGGCTTTCCCCTGCATGGTGGCCGTTCGTCCTAGCCGTGGCGGATGACCACTCACCACCCACTACCGCCGTCGAGAGCAGCGGAGCTAAAGGTCGTCTTTGGCGCAAATTTCAGACCTTGGCATCGGGCGGCCATGTGTCCGGCTTTCGTTTTGCACCTCCTAGCAGCGGACGGTCGGCAGTCGGCCCCACTTACGACGTTCGACGTGGTGTCCCCAAGCGTCCGGAAAGTCCGCATGCCGGTCATTCTGGCTGACCGCAGCAGGCGACCGCGTTCCACCCAATCGCGAAGGATGGGAACCGGAAAGATCGACCCGTTAAGGACATTCCAATCGATCCATCACAAAAGCAAGCCTCCTGCCCCGGTGTTTCCAAACGGACGGTCACCTGAATCTAAACCGGAAGTCTTGGGTCGACGTGTCGCATCGACTGCAGCTCTTCAAGAAAGCTTGCAGTCAGGGGAAACGGTGTGCACCCAAAACCCTGGAGCCAACTCAAAACTGGATAAAACTTGGGGCAAGGTCAGTCTGGCGCGATTTCTGGCTGCTCACGCTTGCCGCGGAACATCGGACGTCCAGCATAAAGGCCGCCCACAATTTCCAGTTGGAAACGCTGCTCATCGCGGTCGCGGACACTCGCGCCAATTTCACACCTTGCATCGGGCGGCCATGTGTCCGGTTTTCGTGTTGCACCTCCTAGCAGCGGGCAGTCGGCAGTCGGCCCGACAGCGGAAATGATTCCCGCTTCGCGCCCCTTACCGGTCATAGAGGCAGTTATCACCGCTGCCCGAAAGGAGCCGTTTGAACCGCTTGATGCATCGACATTTGTTTGGCAATAGGGTCTACCGACTTCGCGTCGGATCAGCGACTCAATTAACGTGGAGTTGCATCTGCCGGACGGCGGACATTGCCTTCCGAATGGACCCTGGTGGGCTTCTTGTTCCGTTGGGAGCAGGGCTTCTGACGGAGGGTACGCGCCATCGGCCTTCCCCGCTGCCTGCCCATGCGGCCAAAACACACGGGTACGTCCGGGCGTCAGCTAGGCCGAGACATTGGACTTCGACAAAGGAAAAGGATCGGTTGCCCATTGCCAATGATGACGCCGAAGGCGGCCATGCACAGATGCCTTACTTGCATGCCGGACGCCTGGCATATAAATTGGCCCAATGCTTGATCGTTCATCCCACTCTCCGACACATATTCCTACGGACGCACTAAGCGAAGTTCTACAGGACTTTCGCCTGAGTGGGGTCAACTACGGCCGTTGTGAGCTACGCCATCCATGGAGCATCGCCTTTCCGCAGCAACAGCTGCTTCGCTTTCATTTCGTCAGTGAGGGGCCATGCTGGGTCCATACCGAAGCCCAGGGATGGCAGGAGTTACAAGACGGCGATCTGGTGTTGTTGCCACAAGGTGTCGAACACCGACTGGCCAGCAAGCCTGATGTTGTCGGGGACTCGCTTAAGAGCTGTCACGTCACCAAGTTGGGGGGCAATGTCTGCGAAGTGGTGCATGAAGGAACAGGAGCGACGAGCACCCTGTTCTGCGGTTCCATGGCTTTGGGTGCGAATGCCCTCAACCCTTTGATCGCTCTGATGCCACCGATCATCAAGGGCTGTGATGTTGCTGGCAATGATCTGATCGTCGGCCCCCTCCTCGCCGCCATGACGGCAGAGGCGTCGCAGCCCCAGATAGGCAGCGCCACGGTCTTGTCACGCATGGCGGACGTACTCGTCGCGCGGCTTATTCGCTGCTGGGTCAATTGCAGCGGAGCCTCGACCAGCGGCTGGCTCGCCGCGATCCGTGATCCTCATATCGGTCGTGCGTTGGCAGCCATGCACCGAGATCCCGGCCATGACTGGACGCTCGAGACCCTTGCTGGCGTGGCGGGTCAATCGCGCTCGATCTTCGCGGAACGCTTCAGCGCCATTTTGGGGGAAGGCGCGGCACGCTATCTCGCGCGTCTGCGCATGCAGCTTGCACGAGAGTTACTCGGTCAAAACATGTCGGTTGCCGAGGTCGCTGCTCAACTGGGCTATGAATCTGAAGCTTCTTTCGCTCGCGCCTTCAAGCGCATCACCAGCGTTTCACCTGGCGTTGTGCGCCGCACCAATTCCGGACGAACGGACATAGAATTCGGACTTTAGGGCACATATCATCCTGAAAGACTCCGTTATGAAGACCTCCAAACCTTGGAGGTACTTCGATGACGGACACAACATCACAGTTTGACGGCTCCGCGATTGGCCTCGATTCTGCCGTTCCGAGTGCATGGAACCCCACTACCTGGCTTGCCGTCATTTCAATGGCAGCCACAAGCTTCGCGCTGGTGTCAGCTGAATTCCTGCCGGCAGGCCTGTTGACGCCAATGGCGCGTGACCTTGGAATCAGCGAGGGAACCGCCGGTCAGGTTGTCACCGCCACCGCGTCTGTTGGCGCGGTGACGGCCTTGTTGAGCAATGTTCTCATCGGCAAGCTGAACCGGAAGACTGTCCTGGTTGGCCTAAGTGCCTTGGCTGTCGGCTCCAATCTTCTGGCCGCGCTCGCGACCGATTTTTGGCTATTGTTGTTGGGCCGAGCCGGGCTGGGCGTGGCGCTAAGTGGTTTCTGGGCGCTTTCAGTTGCCGTCGTGGCGAGATTGGTTGGCACCAATGCGACAGGTCGGGGCATGGCTATAGTCACCCTCGGCGTCTCTCTTGCCACCATCGCTGCACCATCGATGGGTGCTTTGATCAGCGATTGGCTCGGCTGGCGTGCCGCCACAGGCATGACGGCAGGACTTGCAGCGGTTGCGATGCTGCTGCAGATACTCAGCTTGCCGACACTACCCGCAAGCACAAGCAACAGTCTTTCTGACGTCTTCCGGCTGACGAAACGGCGCACTGTTCAACTCGGAATGCTTGCCATCCTCTTGCTGATGACCGGACATTTTGCCGGCTCGGTCTACGTGCGACCCTTCCTCGAACAAGTGACGCTCCTTGGCACGGGGTCGATTGCCTTGGCGCTCCTCGGGTTTGGCATCGCCGCTGTGATCGGCAATGTCGCCGGCGGCCGACTGGCAGATGCCAATATCCGCATGGCACTCGCTGTCACCGGCGTATTGATGGCGTTTGCGGCGCTTGCTCTCGTACTCTGGGGTGCACATAGCGGCATCGCGTTTGCCCTGGTTACACTTTGGGGCTTAGCTTTTGGGATGGCTCCAGTGGTATTGCCTACTAACTTGTCCCGGGGGGCAGGGAATGCCTTGGAGGCTGCTGGCAGCTTGATGGTCGTTTCGTTCCAGGTCGCCATCAGCATGGGTGCGGTGTTCGGCGGCTACATCGTCGATCACCATGGCGCTTCCGGGCCGTTGATCATTACCGCCGTCTTGGCGGCATCGACCATCGTCCTGGCGTTGCTGCAGCCCCGCAGCTGACTTTCAGGGCCCCAGCGAAGGTGAGCAGACGAGGCGAGATCTCAGGTGGCCAGGAGGTCGGGTGAGGCTAAATCCGGGACGTGGCGATGCTTTCTCGTTGCGGCGAGGAGCATCGACCGATTGCCCATGACCGCAATCACAACAATCTGGGTTGAGCGGCGCTGCAGATCGGCGCTCACGAATGGTGCGGCAAGTTTCCGCCCTCAAGTCGGACACTGAGCCGAGCACGGTGGTATCCCAGTAGCGGACATGCATACATGCCCGCCGAGCTGCAGGTTTGCACCACTTCCAGACCTTACCCTCTGAAGCTGCCATCGACGCGTTTCGACCCGTTGCGGACATCCGGATCCAAGTACCGAATGACAAAAAGATACGTTAAGGCGGACGTTGATTTCTGCCTTGAGTCGACTTCAAGCAGTCAGCCAAAAATTCGATGAAGCGTTGCGTCGTTGCCGGAAGGAGGCGTTTCGACGGCGGCGCAGACAGAGCGGCGCCGATTCCTCCGCCAGAAGGGCGTGCCTAACGTCTGTGTTGAGCCGGGTTCTTCTCGCATTGGATGGAAGGAGCGGGAAGGCGAGCAGGCGGTTGCGTTACGCACTGCTCAGGCGTCAGTTCAACTCGATACGTTCTCCCGTTGCCGCCGAGCGTTTTACCGCATCGACTACCCTCAAGGTTTCGAGCCCCTCACGCCCGCTGACAAGCGGCGGTTCGCCTCCGCGGATCACCTTGCAGAATTGCCTGATCTGCAGAACGAGTGGGTCCTCGTCGTCGACCTCGATACGCTTTTGGTCAAATGGTTCCCACCAACTCCGTTTACCAGGATTGCGCCAGACATCGAGCGACGGAACAGCCAGCGACCCGTGCGTTCCTCCGATCATGTAACAGGATTGCTCGGTTTTGGGGTAAGCCGGATTCTCTCCGGTTGTCATCTCCCAGCTCCACGGTGCGACCACCGCGTCCGAGACTGTCGCAGTTCCCAAAACTCCATTCTTGAACTCGATCAGGATCACAGCAGTTTCCTCAACTGCGTTGCCGCGCACCGCGTTGGATTCGCGTGCCTGAACCGCAGCCACATCGCCGAAGAGGTAACGCAGATTATCGACATCGTGGATGAGATTGAGGAAAACCGGGCCCGCACCGCGCTCACGACGCCATGGGATGTCGAAGTAGTCGTCGGGCTTGAATAGCCAGAACATCGCATTGACAACAAGAACGCGGCCGAGCTTCCCGCTTTCGATGATTTCCTTTGCCTTATGCATCACCGGATTGTGTCGGCGGTGATGGCCGGTCAAAAGAGGAACACCTTTTGCCTCAGCCGCTGCGATCAGCTTTTCCCCGGATATAATGTCGTCCGCGATAGGCTTCTCAATGAGTGCGGGAATGCCGGCTTCAACGGCTTCCAACCCGTTCTGGACGTGAGCCGGGTTGGGCGTAGCCACGATGATCCCATCGGGTCGGTCTGCGGCGATCATGTCCGCGAAGCTTGGAAACCACTTCACACTGGCTTCCTTGGCAATGGTCTCGCCAACCGGCGTGGGATCGACCACAGCACTGAGTTGCGCCGAGGGCTCGGCCAGGACGTGCTGAATATGGCGCTTACCGATGAGGCCTGCGCCAAGTACGGCCAGCTTAACCCGTTGGGTCATGGTCACCTCAGCCCTTGCTCGCCGCCTTGATCATTGTCGCCGCGCGCCGGATGCCAAGCTGGTATCCTTCTGTTCCAAGGCCGCAGATCACGCCGTCCGCGCGGTGCGAAACGAACGAATGGTGTCGGAAGCTTTCGCGCTTGTGCACATTGGAGATGTGGATCTCGATCACAGGCCCCTCAAATGTGTTCAGAGCGTCGAGGATGGCGATTGAGGTATGGGTGAAGGCCGCCGGATTGATGACGATGCCCGCACCGTCCTCGCGCGCCTCATGAATCCAATCGATGATCTCGTACTCCCGGTTGCTCTGATGAAAGCGGATTTCATGGCCGAGTTCGGCTGCCAGTTTGCGGCAGTCCGCCTCTACGTCGGCGAGCGTTTCATGCCCGTAGATGTGCGGCTGGCGTTTGCCCAGCAGGTTGAGGTTTGGTCCATTGAGAACGTAGATCAGGCTCATAGCATAGTGTCCTTTTTGAGCACGCTGTCCTGGTCAGACGAACGCGATTGCTTGAACAGCAAAATCAGGGTCCGACTCGTAGAGATCTGCACGCAAGCCCAGCCTCCCAGCTTCGAGAGCAGGCGCGGCGATCGCCCGCGCGGCGTCGAGAACGGTAGTGAGAAGCTTCTGCTTGGTCTCCGCAGTACGACCCGGTGCCATCCGCACGATGATTTGGATGAAATGATTATCGACATGCTCATCGCCGACGCAGGAGTATGTCGCCTCCCGCGCAAGCGTGCGCACGGCGGAAGGTTTCACAAGGCCGCCATCGCGAACGCAGCGATGCACGGTCAGCGTCAGCCGGTCCATGGCCACATGCTCGCCTGCGCCCCGGCTATAATCGATGATGATATGCGGCATTTGGGATCTCCCCATCAAGCCGACAGGCGGCATAGGTCCGTAAAGTGAAGGGACATGCGCTCTGCGTCCGGTGCTATCCCGGTGAACAATTCGAAAGCCGCTGCTGCCTGGTAGACGGTCATGCCGCCGCCACGAAGGGTCCGGCAGCCTTTTCTTTCGGCGAGAGCAAGGAGCTCTGTGACGAGCGGCATATAGACGATGTCAGCGACCCAATGCCGTGGCAGAAGCCATTCCGGGTCGATCGGCAAACCAGGATGGCTCTTCATCCCCGTCGGCGTCGCGTGGATAAGGCCGTCCGCGGAGCGCAGGGTGCTGCCGACATCCGTCGTGACACGAGCGCAATTCGTTGAGAACCGCTCGTTCAACTGCCCAGCCAAGGTTTCTGCCCGTTTGGAATCCTGGTCAAAGATCGATAATCGCTCAATACCGAGCTTGATTGCGGCATGCGCCACCGCGACACCGGCGCCGCCGGCGCCAAGCAGGACGGCATGCGACTTCGCGATTTCCGGAAGGCCCCGCCGGAAATTCTCATAGAAACCGTACCAATCAGTGTTGTGGCCGATCCTCTCGCCGTCACGAAAGACCACGGTGTTGACCGCACCGAGCATCTCTGCATCCTCGGAAAGGCGATTGAGGTGGGCGATCACCGTCTGCTTGCACGGATGTGTAATGTTGCTCCCGGCAAAACCGCGGCGCTCTTCCTCATCTAGGAGGTCCGGCAGCGCCGACGCTGGAAGGCCTCGCTCGGCGAAGTCGAGAAGTTCGTAGCGGTAATCGAGGCCCTGGTGTCGAGCCTCCGTTTCGTGGAGAGCCGGGGACTTCGACATTTGAATGTCGGCCCCGATCAGTCCCACGAGGAATTTCTTGTCGTGCATTGGTATCGCTTTCGAACGTCAGTGGTGGGCAAGGATTTCGCCGAGGAAGGTTTTTGTGCGTTGGTGCTTGGGAGACTTGAAGAAGACCTCCGGTTCGGCCTCTTCAACGATTTCCCCGGAGGCCATGAAGATGACGCGATCAGCGACCTGACGGGCAAACCCCATTTCGTGCGTGACACAGATCATCGTCATGCCGTCACGGGCGAGCCCGATCATGGTGTCGAGCACTTCCTTCACCATTTCAGGATCGAGGGCCGAGGTTGGTTCGTCGAAGAGCATGACCTTCGGCTCCATGCAGAGCGCGCGAGCGATGGCAACGCGTTGTTGTTGCCCGCCGGATAGCTGCGCAGGATACTTTTCCGCCTGGTCAAGGATTCGAACGCGCTCGAGATATTTTCGAGCCAGTCGCTCTGCGTCAGTGTGGCTTGCGCCTCGAACACGCATCGGGGCGAGTGTACAGTTCTGAAGTACGGTCATGTGCGGGAAGAGATTGAAGCTCTGGAAGACCATTCCCACTTCGCGACGTATCGCATCGACGGATTTGGTGCTTCCGTCCAGTACCTGACCCTCGACGACGATCTTGCCTTCCTCGATCGTTTCGAGGGCATTGATGCAGCGGATTAACGTTGATTTCCCGGAGCCTGAGGGCCCGCAGAGGACGATTTTTTCGCCTTTGCGGACCGACAGACTGATGGATTTCAAGGCATGGAAAGCGCCGTACCACTTCTGCACGTCCTCAAGAGAAATCAGCGTCGGTTGATCTTTTGCGGAATTGAGCACGGAACCCTCCATTTGGGCTTCAATTGACGGTGAACGGGATGTTCGGAATGGATTCCGGGAACTGCGGCAGATCGATCGCCATCCACTTCTTCGTGATGGCGGCCAGCTCACCATTGGCCTTGATCTTGTCGATGAAGGCGTTGACGGCTTCGTTCCAGTCCTTCTCGCCGAGACGGGTCCCCACGCCGTTGTAGGTCGTCAGAAAGTTAATCTTGCGCTCATAGGTGCCGGCACTCGCCGCATCCAGACGCTGACCATAGAACTGGTTGCCGCCAACCGCCTTGACCTGCCCGGAGATGAGGGCCTGGATGGTTGCGGCGTCGTCATCAAAGCGGCGGACAGTTGCGGTGGATCCGACGGCGTCCGTTACTGCCTTATCCTGCGAACTGGACTTCGGAACGCCGATCTCCCATCCCGCAACGTCTTCAGGCTTCGTAACCGTGTCGGACTTCGCGGCATAAAGCGAAATCGTGTTAGCGGCGTAGGGCTTGCTGTATTGAATTGATTTCGCACGTTCTTCCGTCATCGCCATTGTTGCGAACAGGATGTCGACTTTCCCGGTCGTAAGCGCCGGAATTCGGTTGGCAACGGCGAGCGGCTGGAATTGAACCTTCACGCCCAATGCTTTGGCAAAAAGGTTGGCGACGTCAGCATCGAAGCCGTCCTGCACGCCGCTTGTGTTGACGAACCCCCATGGCGCATTGTCGCCCTGGATGCCGACCACAAGCATGCCCTTTGCCTTGATTTCCTCTACAGTTGCCGCAGAGGCGGCGGCAGCGCCAACGGTTGCGAAGGCAACGGTTGCGAGGGCAAGTCCGAGAAAATTCCTACGACTGTTGTGCATGTTTATTCTCCTCCTCAAGAGTTTTGCTTCGAGCGAAGCGGTTAGCGGGCAGCTTTCGCCATCCGTTTTTCGAGGCCGCTTCCGGCATGGGAGAGCGGCCAGCAAATGATGAAGTAGATTGCGCCGACGATCCCGAAGACGAGCAGCGGACGATAGGTCTGGTTTGAAATGATCTGGCCGGCGCGAGTGAGTTCAATGAAGCCGACGATTGCTGCCAGCGAGGTGCCCTTGATGAGCTGGACAAGGAAGCCGATCGTGGCCGGCATCGAGATTTTCAGGGCCTGCGGCAGGATGACGTCTTTCATCCGCGAGACGTAATGCAGACCGAGGGCGTTGGCGGCTTCCGTCTGGCCCTTCGGCACAGCTTCGATGGAGCCGCGCCAGATCTCGCCCAGGAAAGCACTGGCATGGAGCGTGAAGGCGATTGCGACCGCGATCCACGCGTTGACCTCGATGCCCAACAGCGCGACGCCGTAATAGACAACGAAGAGCTGCATCAGAAGGGGCGTGCCCTGGAAGACACCGATATAGCCTGCGGTGATCGTCCGGGCGAGCTTCTTCTTCGAAGTGCGCAGCAGCGCTATCAGGATTCCGAATATCCCCCCACCGATGAAGCCCACGATCGCGAGCAGGACGGTCCACTTCAAACCCTGCATCAAAAAGAAGAATTCATTTTCGCCGATGGGACCCATGGCTGCCTCCTATCGCGTCGGGTAGTTGAAGTATTGGCGAGAAATCAGGGCAAAGAGGCCCATCATCAGGGTCGAGATAACCAGGTAGATAGCGGTGACCGTGAAATAGACTTCGAAGCTGCGGAAGGTGTCAGACTCAATGCGCTGAGCGGCCGAGGTCAGTTCGTAGGCGGCGATTGAAGTGCAGACAGACGTTGTCAGTGTCAGCATGATGAATTGGCTTGTGAGCGAGGGATAAATCGCCCGCAGTGCCGGCTTGAGCACGATGAGCCGGAAGACGTCCGTCTTGTGCAGTCCAAGTGCGAAACCTGCCTCGATCTGGCCGCGCGACACACTCTCGACCCCGCCTCGGATGATCTCGATTGCGTACGCCCCACCATTGATGCCGAGGGCAATGATCGCCGTAACGGTCGGATTGAGGCGTATGCCCATGAGAGGAAGGGCAAAATATATGAAGAAGATCTGCACGAGGAATGGCGTATTACGCACGACCTCGACGAACACGATCACGGGAGTGCGCGTGATCTCGCTCTTGGAAGTCCTTGCAACAACGCCCAGGATTCCGATGACGAGTGCGAGGAGCATCCCAGCCAACGCAAGGCCAAGCGTTCCAAGCGAACCCCATAGCAATTCCGGGGCGCGGTCGAGGACCGCACCGAAATCAAACGTATAAGTCATGTAAGACTTCCTCCCTCCGACCGGCCTACGCCGGGTCGGCGCCGGATCAATGATCCGGTTTCAAAATCCCCAGTGCGCTGTCATGCAGATGTTTTAGATGTGCCTCCGGGTCCACCGGCCCGACGAGTGGCACTTCAACCGAGACAGCAGCGCCGTATTCGGTTGCCGCCCAGAGGTCCTTCAACGGCAATTCGCCTTCTCCAGGAGCGAGCCTGCCGCTTCTCGCCTCGGCGATCATTGCGTCCGATGTTTTGGGAGCAGGCCCGCGGACGTCGCAAAGCTGGACGTGTTTTACCTTCCCTGCATTTGCGCGAAGCTCGTCGATCGAGGCGCCGTTGCGGAAGAAGTGAATCCCGTCAACGAGGGCCCCGGCGTTCTCTGCTCCACAGGAATTCACGACCGCTACGCTGTCGCGAAAGGTTCTTACCGTCCGCCAGCCCATGTTTTCGATGTCGACTGACATGCCATATCGCGCCGCGAGGGCGCACAACGCAGAAAAGTTTGCGGCAAGCCGGCCGCCGTCTCGATCATCGCCGCAAACACTCAGCCGGCGCGCCCCTATGTTCGCAGCGGCTGCCACGGTCGCCTCGTGGGAGGCCGCAACGAAGCTCTCGTCGATCACGAAGAACTCGATGTCGAACACCTTGATGCCTTCGCCAGCGGCAACTGTCTTGAACTCCTGGGCACTATGGCTGCCCACCGGCAACTCGTAGAAAGGGGCTCCCGGAAACGCGGGGTGCAAACGCAGACCTATTGACGCAAAACCCGCCCGAGCAGCTGTCACGGCGAATTCCTTGGGCGACAGCGCGATGGATGAAAAATGCGCCACGCCCAGTTCAAGGCCCGGTCTTGGCGTCGCGACGGTCATCACAAGATCCCCTTTGTCGCGAGGTGATTGCGCAGGTTGGTTCCCGTGCGGTGTATATGCTGGCGCAACATGTCGCACGAATAGTCCAGATCCCGCGCGACGGCTCCCTGAGCGATCTCACTGTGCTCCTGGCTGACGTTGCGGTCACCCGACGTGCGGGTCAGAAACACGCGGCGATAACGGTCGTTGAGATTAAGAAGCAATCTGCAGAAATGGAGCAGGATCGGCTTCCCGCAGCCAGATATGAGTGTCAGATGAAATTCGCGGTGGAGCTCTTCCCAGCGCTCCAGTGTCTCCGGCCGAGCCGCGTCACGCTCGGCGCGGTTAAGGCGATGCAGCGCGCGCATGACGTTGCCCTCCCACTCCACATCGCCGACCCGCATGGACTCGCGAAGCGCGAAGACTTCAAACTCTTCGCGCAGGGTGGTGATCTCTTCGAGGTTGGCCAAGGAAATTGATGAAACGCGGTAGCCGCGATTGTCCTCGAACTCCACTAGACCGTCCGATATCAGCCGCGCCAACGCTTCACGCAGCGGACTGAGGCTCACGTTGAACGTCTTGCGCGCCTTGTCGAGATTGATCTTGCTGCCTGCCTGAAGCTCGCCGGAGATGATCGCTTCACGAAGACGGGATGCAAGCTGGCTCCCGATTGTGTTTTTGCCGTCGTCAAGAAAGCCCGAAGACGATGGAGCATCTTCTGTCATCGGAGCAAATGCGCCGTCGTCATGCGGTACCATCGTTCCTCCCAAGACCTCAACTAATTATCGATGATCGATACAATAAACGATTATTCATGTCAACTGAAGTGCGCTGAAATCTGCAAAAAGTCGAGCCTCAGCTTCCTCTGTGCGATTAATGTGCAATGAAATCAATGCATTGCATGCCGCTACCCCGTTTCTCTCGACTTATTGGCGCCGCGAGCATGTACGGCGGCCTTGACAGATAATCGATTATTTTGATAGTCGGGGAAATCGGGAGGTAGCCCACATGGTGATCAAAACTGAAAGCGATCTGACGCCAGCCGTCCTTGCCGTGATGAATCGCACTGAAGACCCCCGCCTGCGAGAAATCCTCGTGGCGATGGTCAAGCATCTTCATGCTTTTGTGCGCGAGGTTCGACTGACCGAGGTTGAGTTTCGGGAGGCGACAGCCGTGCTGAATGAGATCGGGAAGCTGCATACTGATCACCACAACGAGTTTGTGCTGATGGCCGGTTCCCTTGGCGTGTCTTCACTTGTCTGCCTGCTGAATAATGGCGACAGAGGACAGACTGAGACCTCCCAGTCGCTGTTGGGCCCATTCTGGCGCCTCAACTCTCCGCGAGTCGAAAATGGCGGGTCGATCATCCGATCCGAGACGCCGGGCACTCCCTTGTTCGTGCATGCCAAGGTCGTTGACCGCGACGGTAAGCCAATTGCCGGCGCCGAAGTGGATGTGTGGCATGCGTCTCCCGTCGGTCTTTATGAAAACCAGGACCCGGACCAGGCCGAGATGAACTTGCGCGGCAAATTCATGACCGACGAGCAGGGTCGGTTCTGGTTCAGGACCGTCAAGATGGTCGGGTATCCGATACCGGTCGATGGCGTGGTCGGGCGCCTGCTCAAAGCTCAGGGACGCCATCCGTACCGACCAGCGCACCTGCACGCACTGATCTTCAAGCACGGATACAAGACGCTGATTTCCCAGGTCTTCGACCCCAGCGATCCGAACATCGACTCCGATGTTCAGTTCGGTGTCACGGCAGCGCTGACCGGCGACTTTATTCGCCATGAGGAGCCACACCCGACCGAAACGGATATTCGTGGTCCGTGGTTCTCGCTCGACTACACCTATGTCATGGAACCCGGCGAAGCCGTTTTGCCGCGTCCCCCGATCAAATAAATCACGATCAGCAGAGCAAACGATATGATCACCGAAGAAGAACGCCGGGCCGCGGCAGACGCGCTGCTCAAAGCTGAAATCGAGCGCAAGCCGATCGTACAGCCTAGCGAGACCTACCCGAACCTCGAACTCGAGGACGCCTACCGGATTCAGGCTTTATGGGCGGAGGCGAGGGTGGCCAAGGGCGCACGGATCGTCGGGCATAAGATCGGCCTGACGTCACGCGCAATGCAGATGGCTTCGAAGATGACGGAGCCGGACTACGGCTGCATTCTCGACGATGCGCTTTACAACGACGGTGCGCAGATCAGGGCTGACTTATTTATCAAGCCGCGCCTCGAGGTCGAACTGGCCTTTGTTATGGGTGAGGATCTCGTCGGGCCCGGCATCAGGATCTATGACGTCATGCGTGCGACCGAGTTCGTTGTCCCGGCGCTGGAGATTATCGACTACCGGACCGAAGTCCCCCGAGCTATCACCGACACCATTGCGGACAACGCGGCTTTCGGCGCCCTCGTCGTTGGCGGCCGTATAATTCGCCCGATGGACATTGATATCCGTTGGGTCGGAGCGACTCTTTCCAAGAACGGCATCATCGAGGAGTCGGGCGTGTCGGCGGCGATCATGGGACATCCGGCAGCCGGCATCGCGTGGCTGGTCAACAAACTTCATGCTGTGGGCGGTGGCCTGAAGAAGGGACAAATAGTCCTGGCCGGCTCCTTCACGCGTCCTGTCGATATCGCTAAAGGTGATGTCATTCAGGCCGACTATGGCCCTGTTGGCTCCATCGGCGTGTCGTTTG
This sequence comes from Ensifer sp. IC4062, assembly GCF_020193575.1. Classification (GTDB taxonomy): domain Bacteria; phylum Pseudomonadota; class Alphaproteobacteria; order Rhizobiales; family Rhizobiaceae; genus Sinorhizobium. Next base: position 2,262 of record NZ_JADYVD010000021.1, on the reverse strand, counting down.
TGTGAGGTGCTAAATGGAACATCCTGTCAATCGTTTCAAACAGAAGCTTCTTGCTGGTCAAAGCCAGATCGGCCTGTGGTGTGGCCTGCCGGGAAACTACGCCGCGGAAATCGTCGCGCCTTCAGGTTTCGATTGGCTCCTGTTCGACACGGAACATTCTCCGGGTGACGTTCTGACCGTCCTGCCACAATTGCAAGCGGTCGCACCATACGACGTTTCCCCGGTCGTCCGTCCGGCCATCAACGACCCCGTTCTCATCAAACGTTTCCTGGATATTGGCGTTCAGACACTGCTCATCCCCTACGTTCAGAACGCGGAAGAGGCGAAAGCCGCAGTCGCGGCGGTGCGATATCCTCCGGATGGGATTCGTGGTGTTTCTGCCCTGACGCGCGCCACTCGTTTCGGCCGAGTTGCGAACTATGCGCAAAATGCGGAACGGGAAATTTGCCTGTTGCTGCAAGTTGAGACGCGGGAAGCGCTCGGCAACCTCGAGTCGATTGCCTCGGTAGAGGGAGTGGATGGGGTATTCGTAGGACCAGCAGACCTGGCAGCGAGTTTCGGACACAGGGGCCAACCGAGCCACCCGGAAGTGGTCGACGCAATTGTCGACGCGATTGAACGCCTGAAGGCGTTGGGCAAGCCTGCGGGCATTCTTACCCCGGATGAGAAGTTCGCGGCACGGTGCATCTCACTGGGAACACTATTTACTGCCGTTGGGGTCGATGTCGCTGTTCTGGCAAGGGGATCGGAAGCACTCGCGGCACGATTTGCATCGCAAGGAGCGTACCGCGATGCCGGAACGTGATGAACTCCTCTCTGAAATCGCACCGACGGGAGTGATCAGAGCGGCGGTCAACATGTCGAATGCCGCACTTGTCCAACTCGATCCAGTGACAGGCGTTCTAATAGGGCCGAGCGCGCGGATCGCGATCGCACTTGCGGCAGAACTCGACTGCAGTTTGTCGCTGGTTCGATACGGATCGGCCGCTGACATTCTTGCGGCTGCCGAAGGCAACGAGTGGGACGTTGCATTCATTGCTTCCGATCCGTCACGTGCCGACAGGTTCTCCTTCTCGCCCCCCTATGCCACGGTGACCGCCAGCTTTCTGGTGTCAGACGGTAGCCCGCTAGGCAGCGTGGGGCATGTCGACGTCGAAGGGGTGCGCATTGCCGCCGCCAGAACCGCTGCGTATACAAAGCAGCTTGAGCGACAGGTTAGAAATGCAATCCTCCTCCATACCGAAAATCCCGCCTCCGCCCTGGACATGCTTGTATCCTCCCAGTGCGATGCGGCTGCGGGCTTGACCGAGTCCCTGTCACGTTTCTGCGAAGAGAATCCAGGTTTCCGCGTTGTTGAGGGGACATTCTCGAACGTGCCTCAGGCGATCGCTGTGCATCGGAGGTGCGTTCACGCTTCAACCTTCCTGTCGGACTTCATCCAGCAGCGTTGCAGTGCGGGTACGCCGAGCAACTGAAGCAGTTGGCGGGACATGCGACGGAGCCAGGTCGAGAGGAACCGACACGTTAACCCCCGAATAGTCAATTGGAATCCTGTTCCCTCTCAAGCGTTCCGACTCGGAAGTTCATGTTTCGTTGAGCCTCACCGTACGATGTCGAGCAACTCTTGTTCCGAAGGGGCGTGCCCTAGATCCTGGGCGTGTGCTTCGTATTGCCGTATTGCCGGCGCAGCAAGTCCTTGCCTTGGTCGTTGCCATTTGGCGTCGTGACGACCGCGTGGATGTGCCGCGCGTCGGCCACGCCCGCCGCGACCGCGAGAATGCCCAGATCGGCGCTCCTCTCCCCCAGCACCATGACCGCTAGGAAAACTGCGAGCGCGAGCGACTGGGTGAGCATCATCAGGCGGCGCGCGGAAGCCGGGCGGTGGAGTTTTGGGGCACTTGCCCGGCTATCCGAGAGAGAGAGAGAGAGAGAGAGAGAGAGAGAGAGTGCTGCACCGCGCTCCCGGGCAACTGGCACCTGCCGGAACTCGCGAAGGCAGCAGCGACGTCCGCAGCCATTGCCGCGCCGGCCACCTTGTAGACCAGTCAGCCGACGCCGTTACGCGCGCCGTGTCGCGCCGATCTCAGCGACCATGAAATCGATTGCTGCGAACACGTCCATCGGCTGCCAGTCTTTCGGATTGCGATAGCTCGGATAGAGCCCGAGCGTTGCCGCGGTGAGTTGATCGACCGAGGGTCTCGCGCCAGCCCGCCGCCCCAAGGCCGCCTCGGCCGCGCCGCCCGCCCGATCATCCGTCAGCCC
>NZ_JADYVD010000020.1 GCF_020193575.1 Ensifer sp. IC4062 | reverse complement strand
CCTTTTTTCGCCGCTGATCGAAAGCAGGCCGTTTGCGACCTTCACTTCGAGCTCGTTCGCGTCCATTCCGGGCATCTCGGCGGTGATCTTGTATTCCTCTCCGACTCGATCACGTCGACCACCGGAGACATATGCCAGGCGGCTCTCTCGAATGCCGGCATACCGAACGCGCGCATGCGTTCGGGCAAGGATCGCCAGCCTAGCGGATTGAAGTCATCGAAAATCTTGTCGGTCTCTCGACGAAGATTTTCGAACAGGGAAAATGGGGGGCCGCTCGGCCGGAGCCGATTTCTCGACTTTGACGGGTTGTTTGTGAGGTGTGGTTTGACCCGTGGCTGAACTCCCTTGCTTGACAATTCACGAACCTCTCGCAGGAAGCGGGCACGGTTGAGGAAAATGGCGACCCGCGCTCGCGAGGCAATCGTTTATCCCTCCGAGATAGGGCATTCGGCATTGAAAGCAATTTTCCGCTAATTATCTAATTTTTGCGCCTGCTTGAGATAGGCGCAACTTCGTTCAACTTCATCATCCGTGGAGGTTGTGATGGCAACGCTGATGGAAAGAAAAAAACCGCAGGACTGGATGAACCTCGTCCTCGCGGTCGCCCTTTTCGTCTCGCCGTGGGTCATGGGCTTCGCTGGTGAGTTCATGGCCGCCTGGAACGCGTGGGTCGTTGGTGTCGTCATAGGCGTTTTGGCGCTCGCCACGTTGACTGCGTTCTCGGAGTGGGAGGAATGGGCAAATATGGTGATCGGGATCTGGCTGGTGGTCTCGCCGTGGCTGCTCGACTTCGCCGCGAATGTGAATGCCATGTGGACACACGTGGTCCTGGGCCTGCTCGTTGCGGCGATATCGGCTTGGGCGTTGTGGGACGAACGGCAGAACCCGCATGCTCCTGCCTAGTCGGCCCGGCCCTCGTGCCCGCCGCCCCGGCGGCGGGCATTCTCCGAGCAGACCCTCTGGCATATCTGCAAGAAAGATTACGGAGCAGAACATGACGCACGCGGCCCAAAGTGCGTTCGCGGTCGCCGGCGAGTCCCGCAAGAGCATGTGCGACGAGGCGACGTCCATTCCGAGCGAATCCGACGACATCGTCGATCGGGTGTTCCTCGCCGGGCTCGAGTCGTTCCCGGCAAGTGACCCGCCTTCATGGCTCGGCACCACGGCCGGGGCACCGGTCAAGTTGCCGACGCAACATCGACAAATTCGGCAGGCGGATCAGTGAAGGACGATGCCAACTTCACTATTGTTGTCGCGTCACGATGACCGAAATGGCCCGCATGACCTCCTGACGGACCTCATCGGGCTGACGCCGCAGGGCGCCCGCAATCGTTCTGAGCTCTCGCCTCAAACCGTAGAGCTGATCCAACAGCGCGAGGATGATCGGCACGGCGTCATCATTGACGTTCATGTCATCCCGGAGTTCACAAACCAGGCGGAGTCGAGCGATGTCGACATCATCGAACAGTGGTACGCTCTCCACTTGGGACGGCACAATCCAGCCGCGACGCACCCACTGGCGCAACTGTCTGGCCGTGAGAGTGCGGAAGAGTTGGAGAACCTGCCCCTCTGTCAGTCTCATGACGCCCTCCTTAGCATACCGCGCGGATCATAGGGATGCGCCCGGCGCCAGGTTTCCATGAGAGCCTCGAGAGCCGGATCTACCTTGTCGGGCAAAACCACCTGCAGCTTGACGCGCTGATCGCCGGCGGCGCCATGGCCAGTCTTCACGCCCTTCCCCCTGAGACGCAGGACATCGCCGGTGTTCGACCCTTTCGGCACGGTCATCGATACCCGTCCGCAGACGGTCGGCACCTCGATCTTTGCCCCGAGCACCGCTTCGTAGAGCGTGATTGGCAGATCGACCTCGATATCGTCGCCCTTGCGCTGGAAAACCGGATGAGAACGGACACTGATTTCGATAAACGCATCTCCGCGCGGCCCGCCGCCAATTCCTGGCGCTCCCTTATCTCTCAGCCGCAGCGTGCTGCCATCACGCGTGCCGGGCGGAATGTTCAAGTCGAGCGTATTCCCGTCGGGAAGGGTGATGCGGCGCCGGGCGCCGTTGACGGCATCCAGGAACTCGACCTCCAGCTGGTAATGAAGGTCCTGCCCCCGCGCTTGGAAACCACCCCCTCCCCGGCCACGGCCGAACAGATCGGAGAAGATATCGGACAGATCCTCGAATTCGCCCGCGCCGCCCGCCGACGTATACCGGCCGGCCTGATCCGCGTCGGCAAAGTTCCTGTAGAAACGTTGCTGGGGCCGCTCCGCCCCGGAAGCATCGATCTCGCCGCGATCAAAACGGGCGCGCTGCTCGGGATCGTTAAGTAGATGGTAAGCTGCCGAAAGTGCCTTGAATTGAGCCTCTACCTTCTTGTCGCCGGGATGCAGATCCGGATGCAATTCCTTTGCGCGCTTGCGGTAGGCCTTTCGGATGTCGTTCTGTGTGGCCGTACGCGGAACGTTCAGAATCTGATATGGATCGTCAGTCACCGATGACCTCCATCGATTTGACCTGCGCTTAGGATTTGAGTCGCAGAGCGCACCTCTGTGGCAAGCTCAATATGGGGTTTCCAGTCGATCTTGCCCATCCTCTCCGGTGGTTACCTCGCGCTTGAGCGGGCGTAGAGACGGTGACTTCGGGCATCCTCAGCGCGGCAGCGGCATCAATGTCGAAGGCTACGAGGATTTCATCCAGACAGACGCCTCGATCAATCCCGGCAACTCCGGCGACGCTCTGGTCACGACGGATGGGCGGCCGGTGGGTATCAACACCGCCATCATGAATGTTGGCATTGGTTTTGCCGTTCCGATTTCCATCCCGTCGGACGTGATGAAGCAACTGATCGAGCACGGTGAGTTGCGGCGAGGCCGTGTCGGCGTCGCGATCCGGGATCTGACGCCGGACATCGCCGAAGCGCTCGGCATAAGCGAAACCCATGGCGCAGTGGCGTCGAACGCGACACCCCCGGCCCGGGAAGGCCTTCAGGCCGGAGATGTGCGGTCTCGCGCTACTGCCGAACTGCGAGCATTCGGACGGACCGGCCCTGCCCAAAGCGCCTTTTGTGGTAGGAAATTAAACTAGCAGGCATTCTCCAGGCCACCTCTCGCCGGAGTTCCTCTCTTGGAGGCTGGAGCGGAGCTGTTCAGATCTTGCGCGAAGTAGGCGTGAATCGTCAGTACGGCGATTGGTTCTGCGAGCTTGAAATTCGCTTATTCGCACCAATATGTTTTTCACTTCTTTTTCATCCGGTGTGAATGCGAAAGGAGGACATCATGCTCAACCCGGAATTGGTCTGGATGACTCCCGTCACCGTTCATATGAAGGACGGGGCGCCCCAGGTCTTCGCTTCTGTGAACGATGTGCTCGATTTCCTCGAAGAGGATTGGGCGAACGATCGAGGCGGAAAATACAATCGGGCGGTTCAAACGTGCCGCCGTGCTCTGAACCGAATGACGCCAGTCGCCATCGCGCGCGAGGCGTTCATTGACGCCTGCCGAGATGCGGGCATGTCGACGCTCGCGGACGGACCGCTCGGGACGAAGAAGGGGGCTGGCGGTCAGCGCTCGCATGCCTAGAACGGCTAAAGTGGGCTGGCACTTTAAGTGCCCCGCACTTGCGAGAATTTGCTCGCGAGAATTTGCTCGGCGGCGCGCCAGAGCTTTCGCCATCGCCTCAAAGCGTTTCGATAGAGCTGGTAAGGTCATGAAGGCCGCCGCAGCGGGGGCCTTCTGCCGATCGGCAAACGACGGGACTGAAAGGGAAGGCTGCCCTAGAGCATCGATGGAAAAGCTAAGCACGCTCCCTCACTCGAAAACTACAGGTCACGCTTCCTGTCGTCCACGACGATGTAATTTAGTTTGTGTCGTTCGGCGTAGGCAATGGCGGCATCGCGGGATGGAAAGCGCAGTTCCACCTGAGTCAGTGTGTCACTCCCGCCCGTGTAGCCCATCAGATAGTCGATAACGGGCGGGACTTGCTGTTCGAAAACGAGCAACCAAGGTCGCCTAGACACGCGCGCCGAAGTCATCACCGAGCGTGAGGGGCGAAAAATACGTGCGACACGATCACCCCCGATTTGCGATCCGTTGATGTCGATCATAGGGCGCGAGTCGACATGCTCTTCGAACTTCCGGTTAGCACGGTTCGTTTGCATGTCCCGCTTCAGGGGCCTGGTCATCGACGTCTTCCCTTGCTTGCTCGCCAACTGCCAGCCGGGCCATTCCGCGCCGGCTGGCGTCGGTATCATTTGGTGCTGTCGATCGTAATGCGCTTGACGTTAGTTCGCGCCTTTTCGGTCTTCGGCAATGTCACTGCGAGAAGACCGTTCTTGAATGTCGCGGCGACCTTGTTCTCATCGACCTGGCCACCAAGAGCCAGCCGCCGTTCGAAGCGCCCGTAGTAGCGCTCTGTGAACCGGCGATCCTTGTCCTCGGTTTCCGATTTCTTCTCGCCGCGAAGTGTAAGCACACCATCATCCAGCAGCACCTCGACATCGTCTGGATCGATGCCCGGAACTTCCGCTATCACGCGGATCTCGTTGTCGTTCTCCTCGACCTCCACGGTCGGCCACGATCCATTGAAGGGCGTCATGCCACCGAACGGCGATGGCTGACCGAAGCCGCGGAAGACGTCGTCGAACAGACGGTTGACATTGCGGTGCAACGACAGGAACGGATCCATGTCATCGCCGCGATAGACGCTCGGGACGTGGCTGCTGCCACGGTTCCACGGGATCAGGTTACGTACATTCATGGCTTCATCCTTTCTTCGTTTCATTCTCTCCTTTTGCTTTGGCGCAGTCTCCCTCCCCTCGCCTGTTCGGCGACCGGCGAGGTTCGAGCGGTGCGCGCCCTCTAGGCTGCCTTCTCGCCTTCGATCTGCTTCGAAGCCGGCATCGTCTCGGTTTGGATGGTGATCCGACGCGGCTTCATCTCCTCAGGTATCTCCCTTCTGAGAGTGATGACGAGCAGCCCATTTTCGAGCTTTGCGCCCTCGACGAGGACATGATCGGCGAGTTCGAATCTGCGCGCGAACGACCGTACGGCAAGGCCCTGATGGAGGTACTCTACCTCCTCATCCTCTGACTTGGTGCCGGTGACCACGAGCATGTTCGCCTCGTGGGTGATCGTCAGTTCGTCTTCGGCAAAACCGGCTACCGCGATGACGATGCGGTAGGCATCTTCGCCAAGTTTGACGATGTTGTAGGGCGGCCAGTTTTCGGCGTTGAGGCTGGCGTTTTCCAGCAGATCGAACATGCGATCGAAGCCGATGCTGGACCTGTAGAAGGGGGTGAAGTCGAAGCTTGTTCTCATAGCTACATCCTCCGTAGAGCAACATAGATACGAGGAAGCGCCAAGAAGCGTGGCGCTCCCTGACCATGCCGACCCCAATTGGGCATCGGCAGGAATGAGTTGGTGACTCCAGAGCGTCGCGTCAAGAGGTGAGTTGGGACCGCTTGAATAGGATCGGCAGAAAACATCCCGCTAAATCAGTCCTTTAGCACTCCATGTGGTGGAGTGCTAAAAAATTACGTCGCCCCCTTGAAACTCGAAAAACCAGAAACCAGATCGATTGGCGCGATGCCCAAAACATCGTGCGTCCCGCGCCGGATTCGTCTCGGATTGCGGCGCGGAGGACTCTCTAAAAATCTGTAGTCCACGAGGAGAGCGACATGTTCCGTCCCTTGCATGACCGTATTCTGGTCCGCCGCATTGAAGCCGAGGAGAAGACGGCCGGCGGCATCATCATTCCCGACACGGCGAAGGAAAAGCCGCAGGAAGGCGAGGTTATCGCCGTTGGCCCGGGCGCACGCGACGACAGCGGCAAGCTCGTCGAGCTCGATGTCAAAGCCGGCGACCGGATCCTGTTCGGCAAATGGTCCGGCACAGAAATCAAGCTCGATGGCGAGGAGCTTCTGATCATGAAGGAAGCCGACGTGATGGGCGTGATCGAGAGAGAGACCTCGGCGAAAAAGGTCGCCTGAGAGCCGGGCCGATTGAAGGAGAAGAATAATGGCTGCCAAGGAAGTGAGATTCCATACTGAAGCCCGCGAGAAGATGCTGCGGGGCGTCGACATTCTCGCCAATGCTGTGAAGGTCACGTTGGGCCCAAAGGGCCGGAACGTGGTGCTCGACAAGTCGTTCGGCGCTCCGCGGATCACCAAGGACGGCGTCACTGTCGCCAAGGAGATCGAGCTGGAGGACAAGTTCGAGAATATGGGCGCGCAGATGGTGCGCGAGGTTGCGTCGAAGACCAGTGACATCGCCGGTGACGGCACCACCACGGCGACGGTTCTCGCGCAGGCGATCGTCAAGGAAGGAGCGAAAGCGGTCGCCTCCGGCATGAACCCAATGGACCTTAAGCGTGGCGTCGACAAGGCGGTGGACGCGGTAGTCGAGGAACTGCGGAGAAACGCCCGAAAAGTCACCAGAAACGATGAGATCGCCCAGGTCGGCACCATCTCGGCCAACGGTGACACGGAGGTTGGCCGCTTCCTGGCAGAGGCGATGGAAAAGGTCGGCAACGAAGGGGTGATCACGGTCGAGGAAGCCAAGACTGCGGTCACGGAGCTCGAGGTCGTGGAAGGCATGCAGTTCGACCGCGGTTACCTCTCGCCTTATTTCGTGACGAATCCCGACAAGATGCGCGTCGAGTTGGAGGAGCCCTATGTGCTCATCCACGAGAAGAAGCTTTCCAATCTGCAGGCGCTGCTTCCGGTTCTCGAATCGGTTGTTCAATCCGGCAAACCGCTGCTGATCATCGCCGAGGACGTCGAGGGTGAAGCGCTCGCCACGCTCGTCGTCAACAAGCTGCGTGGCGGCCTGAAGGTGGCTGCCGTGAAAGCTCCTGGTTTTGGCGACCGTCGTAAGGCCATGCTCGAAGACATCGCCATCCTGACGGGCGGCACGGCAATCTCCGAGGACCTCGGAATCAAGCTTGAGAACGTCACGCTCGAAATGCTTGGCCGCGCCAAGAAGGTGGTCGTCGAAAAGGAGAACACGACGATTGTCGACGGCGCGGGCTCGAAGACAGAGATTCAGGGCCGTGTCGGCCAAATCAAGGCCCAGATCGAGGAGACCACCTCGGACTATGATCGCGAGAAGCTGGAGGAGCGGCTGGCCAAGCTTGCCGGAGGCGTTGCCGTTATCCGGGTCGGCGGCTCGACCGAAGTCGAGGTGAAGGAGCGCAAGGACCGCGTCGATGACGCGATGCATGCAACGCGGGCGGCTGTCGAGGAGGGCGTTCTGCCCGGCGGTGGCGTCGCTTTGCTGCGAGCCGTCAAGGCTCTGGACAGCGTTCAGACCGAGAACCCCGACCAGAGGCACGGCATCGAGATCGTCCGCCGTGCGGTCGAAGCGCCGGTGCGCCAAATCGCCGAGAACGCGGGTGCCGAGGGCTCGATCATCGTCGGTAAGCTGCGCGAGAAGGCCGAATTCGGCTATGGCTGGAACGCCCAGACCAACGAGTTCGGTGACCTTTATGAGCAGGGCGTGATCGACCCGGTCAAGGTCGTCCGCACCGCTCTGCAGGACGCCGCCTCGGTCGCCGGGCTGCTGATTACCACCGAGGCAATGGTCGCCGAGAAGCCGAAGAAGGAAGCGCCGGTTCCACCGATGCCGCCTGGAGGCATGGACTTCTGACCGAAGCGATAGGTCCGCGCCCGATGGGCGCGGACCGCTTGGTGGAGCTGTGAACTGATGCCTCGCCCGTCAACGGGTAAGGCGTTCGAACATCGATTGGAGCAGGTTGGCAGGAGCCCGAGACGTGGCTCCGACGAAGCTGGACCCGAGGCCCGCCAGTCCGCTCCGAAGGAGGATCTGAAGAAATCGGGGGGAAAAATGACCACGCGTTCGTCGAAATATGTTGGCGTATTCGCCGCACTCGTCCTGGTTATGGTTCCTGGGCCGCGATCGGCGGCGCAGCCGCAGACGGCCATTTCGGCAGTCACTCAACGATCCCTCGCTGACGTCCTGGAGGAGATCACGCCGGCGGTCGTCAACATTGCGGTGAGATCGCGCGCTCCGGCCGCAACCAATCCTCTCTACAACGATCCCTTCTTCCGCCGCTATTTCAAGCTTCCGGAGCAGCAGCAGCGGCTGAGCGCCGGCTCCGGCGTCATCGTTAACGCCGAGAAGGGCTATATTCTCACCAATCACCACGTGGTCGCTGACGCCGGCGAGATCGGCGTGACCCTAAAGGACCGCCGGCGCTTCACCGCTGAACTGGTGGGCAGCGACGAGGCCACCGATATAGCCTTGCTGAAGATCGACGCAGACAAGCTGAGGGCGCTTCCGTTTGGCGACTCCGGCGCCCTCCGGGTCGGCGACTCGGTAGTTGCGATCGGCAATCCGTTTGGACTTGGCCAGACCGTCACCTCCGGCATAGTCAGCGCCCTTGGTCGTGGCGGCATCAATGTCGAGGGCTATGAAGATTTCATCCAGACGGATGCTTCGATCAATCCGGGCAACTCGGGAGGCGCACTGGTCACCGCGGACGGCCTGCTGGTCGGCATCAACACCGCGATCGTCGCGCCGGCCGGCGGCAATGTCGGCATTGGTTTTTCGGTTCCGATCGCGATGGCGTCGGCAGTGATGGAGCAACTGATCAAGCATGGCGAAGTGCGGCGCGGCCGGATCGGCATCTCCGTTCAGGATCTGACGCCGGACCTGGCCGAAGCGCTCCGCATAGAGGAGAGCTCCGGCGCCGTCGTCGGAAGCATTGAGCAGAATTCGCCGGCGGCGCACGCCGGGCTTCAAGCCGGCGATGTCATCCTCGCCGTCAACAATCACAAAATCACCGGCTCGGCAGATCTGCGCAATCGTATTGGCCTGGCTCAGGTCGGATCGCAGGTCGAGATCGAATATCTGCGCGATCAGGCTCGCAAAACGGTGACAATGCGCATTGAGCCGGCCGAGGCAAATGCTGAGGCCGAGGCGATACCCGCTCCCCTGCAGGGCGCGCAGTTCCAGGATGCGGCGGGTAATGTGGTTGTCTCCAACATTGAGGATGGAAGCGCAGCAGAGCGATCGGGTTTGCGCGCGGGCGACGTGATCGTTGCCGTCAATCGCCAGCCGATCGGGACCGTCGCGGAGCTCGCGGCGGCGTTAAAGGACGCCGGCGGCACGATTGCGCTCGATCTGTTTCGCGGCGGCTCAAAACTGTTCCTGGTGATCGGTTAGCGGCCGCCGCGCGCGTGGATTCAAACGTTGAAGGGAGAATGAGATGAGGACAATTGCTCGATGGATCACTGCAGCAGCATTGGCCCTTGGAGCGACATTTGCATGCACAGCGGCTGTTGCTCAGGACCAGCAGCAGGAAGGCGCTAAGCTTACCGGCTTCTGGCTCACGACACCGCATCCGGAACTCGCGATCCGCCCGGGAGAAACGGAAACGATTCCGCTGACGCTGCGCAATGCCAATCTGCCGCCGCAGCGGGCGTCACTTGAAGTTACAGGCATTCCTAATGGTTGGGAATGGTCGCTGAAAGGTGGCAACCGCGAGGTCTCGGCTGTCATCGTGGCGCCAGATGCGACACAGGAAATCAATCTGGAACTGACGCCGCCTGAGGGCGCGAGCGGCGAACGCGTTCCGATCAGCGTGAAAGCGCGATACGCGAACCAGACCGCCGATCTTCCCCTTGTGGTGACACTATCGGAGGCGGCGGAGGGTGGCTTGGAGCTGAAATCCGAGTTGCCGGCGCTGCGAGGTACGGCCAGCTCCACCTTCAGTTTCAAGATCGAAGCCACCAATGAGGGCGCGGAAGAGAACCTGTTCAGTCTCGCCGCCAATGTGCCCGAGGGATTTCAGTCACGCTTCAAGCGCGGCTATGGCTCGGAAGAGATTACCGGGTTGCCGATCGAGGCCGGGGCGAGCGAGAACCTGACATTGGAAGTCACACCGCCGAGGTCCGCACCGGCTGCCCGCTACCCGGTCGTGGTCGAAGTGGCGGGCGGTGGAGCGAGCGCTACGACCGAGCTCAGTATTGAAGTGACCGGCCAACCGGACGTTACATTGACTGGTCCGCAGGAACGCCTCTCCGGGCAGGCCGAGGCCGGCAAGGAAGCGAGCTTCCCGTTCACACTCGCCAACAATGGCAGTGCGCCGGCGACCAACATCGAACTGTCGGCTAGTCCCCCATCAGGCTGGAAAGTCGAATTCGAGCCCGAGCGCGTCGATTTGATCGCTCCCGATGCTACGAGGCAGGTGAACGTCAGGATTACCCCTTCTGAAAAGGCAATAGCGGGCGACTACATGGTCTCGGTGCGCGCGAGTGGCGGGCCCGTGTCGGAGTCGGCTCAGTTCCGCGTCACCGTCAACACGTCGACGATCTGGGGCATGGCCGGACTTGGCGTCATCGCAACCGCGGTGCTCGTCCTCGGTCTGGCGGTGATGAGGTATGGACGGCGATGAACACGACGGTCATAGAGGCACAAGGACTGGTGAAGCGCTACGGCTCCGCCGTGGCTGTCGCCGGTATTGATTTGTCGGCTCGTGCCGGAGAAGTCGTCGGCTTGCTCGGACCAAACGGCGCCGGCAAAACGACCACGATCCTGATGCTGCTGGGCTTGACTGAGCCGACCGAGGGCAGCGTACGCATTCTTGGTAAGGACCCGCTGCACCAACCGCTCGAGGTAAAGCAAGAGGTCGGCTATTTGCCAGACGCCGTCGGATTTTACGACAACATGTCGGGAAGAGAAAACCTTGCCTATGCCGCCCGCCTAGCCGGTATGTCTTCCGAGCTTGCAAGAGAACGCATTGCCGCGGCGCTCGACAAGGTGCGGCTGGCTGGGGTCGCAGACAGGCGTGTCGGCACGTACTCCCGTGGCATGCGTCAGCGGCTCGGCCTGGCCGAACTTCTGATGCGCAAGTGCTCCGTCGCGGTCCTGGACGAGCCGACCTCGGGCCTCGATCCACAATCGACCCATGAGTTGCTCGAGCTAATCCAGGCGCTGAGCCGCGACGGCATGACGATCCTTTTGTCGTCGCACATGCTCAACGTGGTGCAAACGGTCTGCGATCGCATCGCTTTGTTCAGCAACGGCAGGATCGGCTTCCTCGGCACAATCGAAGAGCTCGCCGCTAAGATCGGTGGTGGCGCATTCATCATCGATGTCGAGGTCGATGGCGTCGACCTTTCCGAATTGTGCATGTCGGCCGAGGGCGTGAAGTCGATCGTGCCGGGTCGCCAGGGCCATTGGCTGGTCGAAGCCGAACGCGATGTTCGCCCGGAACTCGCCCGCCTTGTCGTCGGTGCTGGTGGTTCCCTGAAGAATTTGGACCTGCGTCGCGCGCGGCTCGACCAAGCTTATAATCGGTATTTCCGGGAGGTTGTCCATGACGCGTGAAGGCTCACCCTTCAAAGGCACGGCAACGATCGCGTTCAAGGAGGCGGCCGATCATATGACCAGCGCACGCATGCATCTGATCATGCTGCTCGTGCTGCTCACCGCAATCGGCGCCGTCTATGGCGCGATTGGGCGCATCACCGAAACCACGGCCGAGGATCCTTTCCTGTTCCTGAAGCTGTTGACAGAGGCGCGCGAACCACTCCCATCCTTCGCCGCCTTGCTTGGCTTTCTGTTGCCATTGGTGGCGATCGCGCTGGGTTTCGACGCGATCAACGGCGAATACGCCCGGCGGACAATGAGCCGTCTCCTGGCGCAGCCAATCTACCGCGATGCGGTGCTGTTCGGAAAGTTCCTGGGTGGCTTGCTTGTTATCGTAATCGCGCTGCTGACGCTCTGGCTGCTCATGACAGGTCTCGGCATACTGTTCCTCGGTCTGCCTCCTTCCGCCGCCGACATCGTGCGGGGTGTCGCCTATCTGGCAGCGACGCTTGCCTATGCGGGTGTCTGGCTGGCGGTGGCGATCGCCTTCTCGACTTTGATCCGCTCGCCGGCGACCTCGGCGTTGGCCGCCCTCTCGGTCTGGCTGGTGCTCGCGGTGTTCTGGGACATGATCGCGCCGCTGCTTGCAAGCGCGCTGGCCCCCATTGATCCGCTCGATCCGATGACTGTGGTCACGCAGTTCGAAACGCAGCAGGCCGTCAGCAGGCTCTCGCCTCAGACGCTTTACGGCGAAATCACTGGGATGCTGCTGAACCCCGCGGCGCGATCGATCGGCCCCTTGTTGTTCGATCAGGTCCAAGGCGCGATCGCCGGTGCGCCACTACCGACCCTGCAAAGCCTCCTGGTCGTATGGCCGCAGCTCTCGGGACTCGTCGCTGCGATGATCCTGCTGTTCACCCTGGCCTATGTCGTCTTCCAGCGTCAGGAGGTCAGGGCATGACGGTTACCGGGCGCTTCCCACCCACAGAGTTGACGTCGCGTGATTGGAGGAGAACGATGGAGCAAGCTCACGTTCGACAACCAGTGTCAGTCTTTGTGGGTCTCGGGTTTCCGGCTGAGATCCACGGGCTCAGCGAGGCCTACACCTGGCTGAATGAGTGGCCGCCGTCAAAGCGGAATCCGGCTCACGCCATCGCGCTCAATGCCTGCAAAGCGGCAATCGCAGGCGAGATTGATGCCGAAATCGCTCGCACCGCCCTTGTTGCCTGCGCGCGACGAGCCAATCTCCTCGCGCCTGACGCCGGCACTGTCCTCGCTGCCGCACGGAGTTCAAAACTGACGGTTTGAACCACTAGCTGTATATCGGTGTGGCTGGTTTGAGCCTTATGAAAACCCGCTTAGGCGGGTTTTTCTTTGTCTGAATCCCGATGATGCGCTTTCGGCTGTCGAAAATCGTGACACAACAGAAGGTCCGACTGTGACATCGTTGCTGCAATGGAAGTTTGCGACCGTTGATCTCACGATAATTTGGATCGCCGCGCTAGAAATGTGCTATTTCAACGGGTTCTATTCACTTGGCACTTCAATACATAACTTTATTGAGTGTGACGTGGACAGGCGGACCCGCCTCGAACTGTGCGCTACCGCGCGCGACCAGCCAACCGTCCGCACGCTCCAAGCGCGCAACGATCCGCAGCGTTGGTGAAGCAGTCGAGCTTGCAGGCGGGGACAAGGAAAAGGCTATCGCCTTTGACCCGCCGTCGCTTTTGATGCGCGTTTCCGTGGCGCGACGTCGCGCATTATCCTGAATGGCAGGGTCCTCGAGATAAATCTCAAGGTGACCTTCGGGGATAACCGCGCCGCCTTCGAACGTGACTGTGCCGCGAATATCCGTGGATTGCGCCGCGAGTGGCCCGGCGACCGCGGCGACAGCCGCAGCTCCGATGGTCATTAATACTGTGCGGCGGTCGGTCGGGCGCTCCATCACACACTCTCCATGTGCGGCGGCGGCATTGCCGCTCAGCTTCAGGTTCGAAAAGAGAAACTGTAGTACAGGAGGGGCGCCTGAAAAGCGCCCCTCCTGCGGTCGAGTTAGATGATAATGAAATCGGCAGCCGAAAGCCTCAGATTTGTGCTCAGCTGCGCATACTGAATGGCTGCAGCATTTCCGGCGCCATCGGCATCGTAGGACAAGATGCCGCTATCGGTATCGTAGATGATGCGGTCGTCTGCGTCATGAGCAACGCCCCCCGCACTCCCGTAAAATGCGCCCAGGGCGAGAGCGCCATCGCCACCCACGCTCTCGAAGATGAGGTTGTCCAGCAGGATCGTGTCGTCGGTGACCTGGAAGTCCTTGATCCAGTCGACATTGCCGTTCCCAAGCTCCGTCGAGAAGCGGAATGTATCCTCTCCCGCGCCGCCGATGAGCGTGTCGGCCGCCAGACCGCCATCCAGCAGATCGCTGCCTTCGCCACCAATGAGCGTGTCGGCTCCCGCCACGCCCGGCTGGGCCGGCGCAGGGGGAAACTCGACCGAGACATTCAACTCATATGTCGAGCCTGCCGGCACGGCCTCCGCCCAGCCATCGCCCGGCGCCGTCGGCGACCAGCTGCCTTCCAATATGTAATAGGTTCCGCTCTCCTGAGTAACGAATACCAGGCTTGAATCCCGGTTGCTCGTAGAGCCGGGATCGCCGCCGCCATCATCGTTCTGAGCGACGATGTTGCCGGCGCTGTCGAGCAGCCTGACCCAACTGTCGTGGACATTCGGATCGGCAATTCCGTCAATGTCTATCGTAATGACCGTACCGGCCGCCAGGTTGATCTTATAGTATCCGCCCTGGCCGTTTCCGGTGGCGTTGACGGTCGTGTGAAGGACGGTCGTCGAATCGAAGATATCGGGGTCGGCAGTCAGGGAAAAGTTGTTGGAGATGTCGAAAGCGGCTGCGATCGAATTGTTCGTCGCATCCGGTCCCAGCGTGGCGTAGCCGGTTCCCATGCCCGGGCGTGGCGGCGCGTCGCCCTGATAGGCGAAATCGCCGAGCAAGGTGTCATCGCCGCGGCCGCCGTCGATCGTGTCGTTCCCGCCTTGACCGGTCAACACATTGGCTGCGCCGTTGCCGGTCAGTCGGTCATTAAATCCCGAACCGGCAAGATTTTCGATGGAGACGTATGTATCTCCGCCGGACCTGCCTCCTGCGAGACTAAGCCTGACGCCGCTCGTGGCGTCGGCGTAGTCTGCCGTGTCGCTGCCGGCGCCGCCATTCAAGGTGTCGGCCCCCCCGCCGCCGGTCAGCGTGTCGTCACCAGTACCGCCGGAGAGCTCATTCGCCAGGGCATTGCCGATGAGATGGTCATCGAACGACGAACCGACGACATTTTCAAAGCCCACGAGTATATCGTGCCGGATAGCTGCGCCTCGGCCGACAATTTGCACCGGACCATCACCATCGCCACCATTCGCCGTGCCGTTGGCAAGATCGATCGTCACACCGTCAGGGCTACCCGCGTAGACGACCGTGTCAGTGCCGGAGCCACCATCCAGATAGTCTTGACCGGCGCCCCCGATGATCGTGTCGTTGCCGTCTTCCCCATACAGGATGTCGCCATCGTTGCCGCCATCCAGTGTGTCATTGCCGCCGCCGCCATTGAAATAATCACCGCCGCCTTGGCCCCAGAAATGGTTTGCGGCGGCTGTGCCGATAAAACGGTCGATGCGGTCATCGGAACCAATCAGGTTTTCGATGCTGTAGAAAGTGTCCCCCGAGGCGGTGCCGCCGCTGGCGACATTCGTGGCGAGGTTGACAAGCAGCTGGAAAGGGCTCTCCTTGCTATAATCGACTGTGTCGACGCCCGCGCCGCCCCTGAATATATCCACTCCCTCCTGACCGCTCAGCGTATCGTCGCCGTCGCCGCCGTCGAGAATATCGTTACCCTGACCGCCGAGAATGGTGTCGTTGCCGCGGCCACCGTAGAGCGTGTCATTGCCATCATCGCTTTCGGTCTGGTCTTCCAGATCCTCGACATCGATCGTGTTGTTGATGTCGCGGCTGGCGAGCGAGTCGCGACCGCCGATGATCAGGTCGTCACCTCCCTGGCCGAAGATCGTGTCGTCGCCGGCGCCGCCGTCAAGCGTCTCGTTTCCATTGCCGCCGACGATGATGCTGGTCATCGTGTTGTCGCCGACGCTGGGCGGGGTCTCGCTACCGCCGCCGCCAGGCTGGGTCGTGGACTCGTCGGCGTAGATGATGTTTTCGACGTTGGCGATTTTCCTGATCTTCAGGTTTCTGGACAGTAGGATGACCGTGTCGTTGCCGCCGTTGGCCTCCTCGCGAACGATGTCCTCCAAGGAATCGACGAAATAGATATCATCGCCGCCGTTGCCAGCCATGCGGTCGCCGCCGCCGCGGCCGTCCAGAGTGTTGGGGCCATCATTGCCGATCAGGATGTCGTCAAACCTGCTGCCGATGCCGGTCTCGATGTAATAGTCGGTCCGATCCGCGTTGTGTCCGGCGAAGATCGAGACGTTGTTGCTATGACCGTTCACGCTGGAGAACTGTCCGGCGCGCAAATCGAGGATCGTACCCGCCGTCGAGCCGGAGAAGTCGATCGTGTCGGTCCCGCCGGTGTCATGAATCGCAAAGCCAATGTCATGCTGCATGCCCGAGGAGGTCAACTGATAGCCATACTGCGTGCTCCCGAAGCCGTAGACATTGTCCCCTGTGTTGAGGTCTATGTGCTGATAGGTGCGCACGCCATTCGCGTCGACTGTCGAGAAGAAGCGGCGAATGACGGCTTCGATGTCGGCCATAAGCGGCGGCGACGCGGACCAGCGGCTGGTTTCGCCGACATCGATCCCATCGAAATAGGACATGACGCTGTATTGCTGGCGGTCATACGTCCAGGTCGCATTGTTCAGATAGTTGATCTGCACGCCGCCGGGACCGCTGTAATTGTAGAGCCCGGGATGGTTCAGGCCGAATTCATGGCCGAATTCATGGATGAAGGAATCGAAGACATAACCGCCAATGTCAGTCTTGTTGGGTTCCGTATCGTGGAAACGCTGACCGATGCTGACATAACGATTGCTCGAATAGGCGCTACCATCGTCCTCCTCGCCGAGTTCGGGGCTGACAACCTCCATCCAGTCCGTCGCGCTATTGTACGGCGCGTCGTCGACGATCTCGAATTTTAGAGGAGTGACGGACGCCCACATTTGCAAGGCGCCGATCGCGGCGGCCTTGTACTCGGGGTGGTCGTTGAGCTCGTAAACGTTGATCCTCAACGTTCCCGCAGCGATCGCTGGCGTCAGGCTACGGGGCAATGCTCCAAGGTAGTCGAGAAAGGACTCATAATCCTCGCTCTTGCCATAAGGGTTATCCGGCGTCTGATCGTTAACCCACCAATTGTTGCTAGTCTGGCTTGGGTTCGTCATTTGTAAGGTTCCCTCTCTGACGATTGTGCGCAGTACGGCCGTACCGTTTTGCAGCTGCCAATTTTCCACGACAGGCATCGCTTGCCTGCCAGCCCCGCAACCCGTCCAAATAATGTTATTGCAACCTCTGATTTGTCACCCCCATAAAGACGGGGGTGACGTCACGTCAGCATTTGGGAGCGCAGCGGCCGTCCTGGAGTGGCAAATGAGCTGGGGCACGATAGCTGCGCCCGACCAGCTCTCAGCCTTCGCCGGTTACATGCAGAGTTTCACGATGACGAAGGCTCGACGCGACCAGCGGAACGGGGAAGGCTGCTGGCGTGTGGATGCGCGTCTATTCGCCTCTTGAGTCGATATCTGATTGTCGTCGTAGGATTAGTCAGACTGGGACAAAGCCTGCGCCAAGTTGATTTCCAATGACCTCTCGTGCGCCAAGAAGTCGCCAGTCCGCAGGCGGCCAAACTCAAGACGTTGGACGTGTCGAACCGGAAAGATCAACCCAAGGCGGAACCTCAGAAGGCTCTGCGGGCGTCCGTTTTCGCTACTGATGCGCAAGCGGCGATTGGTCGAGATGGTCCGGTATCTAAGCCCATGACGGCTGTTCAGTGCGATTACTGCAGATCATCCAGCAGAACGCGCGCATCGACGAGATCGGGCGTGTCCGAACCCTCGCCGAACCAGTCATAGATCGGCGCGAGGATATCACACGCCTTCTGACGCTCACCGCGCGCCGCCTGGAACGAAGCGCGCGCGACGCGCGCACGAAGCTCGAGCAGCTTGGCTCCTTGACTAGCGGCGGTTTCAATTGCGGCCAGGAACTCGGTGTCCGCCTCATTTTCAGCGCCCTCCGTAGCGGCAATCATCAGTTCTCCGCGCTCGCGGTGGAGCTCGGCTCTGCACCAGCTCTCGTGATTTGCATCCGCGATGGCCGTCGCTTCGGCAATGAGCCGAAGTCCGGCTGCGGGATTTCTATCCCTACGATGAAGGGTGGCAAGTTGTCCGAGGTAGTGTGGGAGGCGAAGGCCTGCGCCGGTCTGCCGGAACGCCGCGAGCGCTGCGTCATAGGCCTGCAGGCTTTCGTCAAGACGACCCGATTCACCGATCGCCCAAGCGCGAACGAGGCTACTCCAGGCGGCATAGTAGTCGAAGCGATACTCGGCGCAGACATCGCGTGCTTCCTCGGCCGTTCTCAGCGCCGCGTCGGGTTCACGACGGAACTGGTGCAGCATCGCAAGATAATCAAGCGCGAGTGCGATGCTGAACGGGTGCGAGACATCGCGCGCAAGCGCCAGTCCCTCGTGGGCAATCTTGAGCGCGCGGTCCGGATAGCCCAGATGCCAGTCGCAATGACCGATATAAGCGCGGCAGAAGACGCCCATATTGATCCCGTACATCTCGGAATGATAGCGGCCGTGGCATTCCCCGGCTTCCATGCTTCTCTCGAGCCGATCGCGGGCAGGCTGGAATTTTCCGAGATGAAACGCGAGCACCCCTGCCAAATGGTAGGCGTCGGCCAGCAACGCGGCGTCACCGTTCCGCTCGGCCAACGCCAGAGCCTCGTCCGAGAGCTCCGCGGCTCGGCGCAGATGGCCGCGCACATGGTGGACGAAGCCGAGCCCTCTCAACGCGGTAAAGAGCTCTGTCTCGCTTCTCAGCTTCCGACTAAGCTCCTGCGCGCGACGATATGCGGCTTCCGCCTCGCTCGAGGCGAACCCCTTGGTTGCAAGAAGCGGGCCGCCGAGGGCTAGCTGTAGAGACAATTCTAAGCGTGCGTGCGGCTCACCTGGCGGAAGCGCCCGGACACGTTCGAGCCCGGTCCTCAGGTGGGCTATCGCCTCCGTGTTTGCCGACCTTCCGGCAGCAAGGCGGCCGGCCCGCAGCCAATAGGGGACAGCTTTCTCTGTCAGCCCCGCCTCGCCGAAATGGCGGGCGACCAGCTCCGGCTGCATTTCGGCAAGCTGTGGAAGCCGCGTTTCGATCACGGTCGCAATCCGTGCGTGCAGCTCCTGCCGCTGCCGCTTGAGCAGACTTTCGTAGGCCGCATCGCGCACCAGGGCGTGCTTGAAGACATAGGTGGTCGCGGGCGGAAAGCCACGCCGGAAAACGAGTTCGGCCGCAGCCAGGCGATCAAGGGCAGCGGCGAGATCCGCCTCCGGCAGCGAAACGACCGCGGCCAACGTCTCATGGTCGAACTCGCGGCCGATACAGGCACCAATCTGGGCGACCATTTTGACCGGAGCAAGCCTATCAAGCCGCGCCATCAGCGAATCGTGCAGCGTGGCGGGGATTGCTAAGGGCGGGACCGGCCCGGCGAGTACATAGCGGTCGCCGGCGTCGTGAAGGAAGCCCGCTTCGAGGATAGCTTTCGTAAGTTCCTCGGTGAACAGCGGGACACCTTCGGTCCGCGCCAAGATATCGTCGAGCACCTCGGCGGGAAGCGCTTTTCCCCTAGCGATCCGGTCGACGAGCGCGACCACCTGTGTCTCCGGGAGACGGCTCAGTGTGAGCAGCGTGACATGTGGAAAGCCGATCCATGGCGGCGGGAGCTCGGGGCGAAATGTCACGACCAGCAGTACCGGAAGGCGCTGGAGGCGATCGACGATTTGCTCGAAGAGTTCGCGGGAAGTCGGGTCGAGCCAGTGCGCGTCCTCCAGGACCATTATGAGGGGTTTGCGCGCCGCGTGCCGCTCCAGCCGCGTGAGGAGGGTACCGAAGAGTAGCGCTCGCCTCTGCTGGGGTGATAAGTCCGGAAGCGTACTACGTGGGCCTCTCGGAACGCCAAGCAGGTCAGCAAAGAGCGCGACGGCGTCGCCCGGCACTTCCCCTCCCGCCTCGCTTAACAATGATTGGAGGCGGCTGATCCGCGTTTCACAATCATCGTCGGGCGCACACTGCATCGCTCGCTCAAGCTGCGAAATGAACGGAAAGAGTGCGCTGTTCAGGTGATGTGGCGAGCAGGCGTAATTCATGAACGTAATCGGCTCGGCCGGCAACCGTTCGCGCAAGGCGAGTACCAACCGCGACTTTCCGATTCCCGGCTCACCGGAGAGTAGGACGACCTGACCTGCGCCCTCCTTCGCCAGTCGCCAGCGTGACAGCATGAGGTCGAGCTCTTCGCCACGTCCGACGAGTGGCGTGGGATGCGCTCCGTGAAGCGCCTCGAACCTGCTCTCAGCTTTGCCTTCGCCGATGACCCGCCATACCAACGCCGGTTCAGCGAAGCCCTTGAGCTGGCATGGTACGGGACCAGCAAGTTCGAACAATTCGCCGATCAGGCGGTGCGTGCTCTCCGCGATCACCACTGTGCCGGGTTCGGCGACCTGTTGCAGGCGCGCGGCAAGATTGGGAGTCTCGCCAGTCACAACGCCCTCTTCCGTTACACCCGCTCCAATCAGATCGCCTATGACGACCAGTCCAGTGGCGATGCCAATGCGCGCCGCCAATGGCTCTTCTGCGCCAGTTGAGATAGCGCCAACTGCCTTGACGACCGTGAGACCCGCTCGGACGGCGCGCTCGGCAGCGTCTTCGCTCGCCTGCGGCCAGCCGAAGTAGGCGAGCACACCATCCCCCAAGAACCTCGCGACATGGCCCTCCAATCGCGCAATCTCTCCAGCCGTCGTATCCTGGTAGATGCGCATGATCTCACGCAATTCTTCCGGGTCGAGGCGGCGGCTGAGTTCGGTAGAGCCGACAAGATCGACGAACATGAGTGTGAGCTGACGGCGCTCGGCGGGCTGGGAAGTGCGGCCCGCCGCCTCGTCGGTCAGCCGCGCGGGCAGGAGTTCGATGGCATCGAGTATCTTCCGGCGATGGCCGACAGCATGGATCCCGACCTCCTTGAGGTCATCGACAGTCAAGTGGGGCAGGACCTCAAGATCGATGCCGTGTTCCCGGAACGCCTGCTCGTAGGACTGCAAGCCAAGGCCACGCAGCCATTGTCCGATGTCCACTGCCTTCTCCGCTGTTCCCTCCGCTTACGGCCTGGCTTGCCTCTCATTGAGTCGCAGGCTCGTCAACGGTCCGGACGTTCCGATTTGCTGCCCTCCTGATCGATATATGATCAGCAGCTAATAAGAGATGCTATAGCAAACTAGACCGCGCGACCAGTAGCGCGTGGCCAGCGTTGTGAAAGGGAGCTTCGGGGAGGATCCAGTCTTTGGCCGCGAGTGTGGCAACGACTGGAACCCACCCAATTGGACGTCTAGCATTCTGCCGTAAATGCTTGAGCACTCGAGCGCGACGAAGTCCTCGCGCGCAAACGCTGCAGACTACTACACCTACGGTCGGCCGGGTTCCTCAATCGTCTATCGGCAGGTGGAATCCCCAGGGCAAATTCACCGCCAGCACCGGTTCACTATCTTCTGGAGGCGGGCGTGTGGCTTCTGCCTTCACTGACAGAGCCGCCAGCACAGCCTTCATTGCGAGAGGACGATAGTGGTCAACGAGATCAGACGGCTTCTCTTCGGTGCCAGGGTTGTCCGACATCATGTCTCTCCAGATCGGCCTTTTCCGGCTTTGAAGAGGGCACGAATTGACCGTCAGCGTCAACAGTCCACGCTGCCCATCTCGCTGCCCTTGTTACAAAGAACCAATCAGCACTGCCCGCGATGTCATGCTTGCTCAAGCAAAATCGTGCCCACCGGTGCGACCATCTGGCTTAGCGCCAACTAATGACCCGCCTGACGACACCGGATTCCCGCAATGAAGCACAAAACTGGCGAAGTGTCAGCGAGGTGGCGAGAGGCCAGGCTCGGGGACCCGCTCGAGCTGGAAGAAGAAATGCCCGTCGTACCCGTGGATGCTCATGACCCCTACCAATGTGTCGGCGTCGATCTTTCTGAAATGGTCAACAACAGGCTTGGTGTCATAGACCATTGCCGCGCTGACCTCACCGCGAAAGCGCATCATTCGCAACGAAGCGACTGGACCGGTGGCGCGCAGATGCTTGAGCAGATAGGAGAACAGATTCCTGGCGGCTTCGGTACGGGCCAGGCGATGGAAGCGAAAGGCAAGTCCCAGCGGAATCGGGGACGGATCGATCGGCACAAGATGGTTGCCGTCCTTCCTGAACAATAGGGCGTCGGCGCGCATGTCGGCGCGGAAGCGCTTCCCGTACCACCCCAGGTTTTCGAGCACGCCATCGAACGGATGCCCCGTTGCGATTTCGCTTCCCTTCCATAGGCCGACCAGTTCGATCGCGGGCACTGGGTGCAGCCTGTCGAAATATGCGAAGGCCGCCTCTTCCGAAGGGAATGTCAATTGGTCGATCATCAATCGCTGCCTGACCTGACCTCCTCGACATCGAGGCTTCCCTCGGGAAGCGGGCGAAGAAGCTCCCTCTCCGGCTTCGACAGGTCGAGCCAGTGCTTCCAATCCGGCGGGCGCAGAACGACGATCTGGCGATTGTGGATGGGCGCAACATCAGGTCCGGGTTCTGCGGTCAGCATCGTAAAAGACGCGGGCTGGTTGCCCTGCCCTTCTCGCCAGAGTCCGGCAATCGCCATGAATGGCGCGTCCTTTAGCGCGAACCGATGTTTGGCCTTCGGATATTTTGTTCCGGTGAACTCGAAAAAGGCAGACGCCGGTATGAGGCATCGCCTGCTCTGTGCAAAGCTGCGCCCTTCGCTCCGGAAGTTGAAGACCGGTCCGCCCTTGCGTCCTTCAGGCGGCGGGAAGCCGAACGTCATCGGCGCGAGTTCGACCACGTTACCACCTGCAGCTCTCATTACGGGTCCGGTGTCACCAATCCGAACGTCGTCCGCTTGCGGCAAGTCGAGTTCCGTTTGATGCGAAGGGATACCGAGCGTGAGTTCCTGCATCATCTTGCAGTATTCGACATATCTAATGTGCTGCTCGTAGTCGTTACACATGCGCCATCAACGTAGCGCTCATGATCTGGACGTCCAGCCAGTACGCGACGTTTTGCGGTCACCGTGGCGGTGACCGCCGAGACTTGCCCGCGGCGCCTACCAGAGCCGCCGCCTACTCGACCAGTATTGGTCCCTAAGATCACTCAGCCGATCTTCGAGGTCGGCGAACAGGTCTTCCATGCGCGACGATCGCCGCGTGTACCGGTACGAACCGGCCGTACTCGCAACGATCACACCAACGAGAGCGAGCAGAACGAGAGTCGTCCACGCAGGATGTTCCCTTGCCATGTCGCCAGCTCTGCGGCCGGTGTCCCGGGCCGTACTTACAATGGCCCTGCCCGAGGAAAAACCCAGTTCAGAAATCGTCGCGCTGAGAGCATTGACCTGCTCGCGTAACGAGCTGACCTGCTCTTCGACCGACTGATCTGCAACGCCAACTGTACCTTTGTTCGTATCGACGACCCCGCGCGGTACCGCGGAACCGAGCGGCCGTTCCCGTGCCATGTCCTGATCCTCTTTTGTCGTTTCCAATTCTCACACCATGGAAACGGCGATCGGGAGCCCGAGTTCCGTGTGCGGTTTGTCCAGCAATCAATAACGTTCGAGCGCACCTCGAAATTGCGGAAGCATTGAGCCACGGTTTAAGAGCGAGTCGCCTGTATGACACGATGCAAAACGGCTGCCGGTGTTGTTTGTCATGGTGAAAGCCGGCATCATTCTATGTCGCATCGCAGCCTCGGGAACTGCTGCAATCGCTGCCAGCGCCAGCTCGGGCGGGCAGCATCTAGTGACAGCCGTCACCCTGGCAACGGATAGGTCTGGGGCGACTTCCGATATGCCTCTTCGCAACGCGGCGAACAGAACCACGGCCCCTGCGGTGCCGCGCGTCGATAGGACGTATACGGTGCATGCATCTTACACACCGGATCAATCCAGGCCGGGTCAACCGATGGGGCAAGCTCTATCTCATAAAGGGGGATTTCGCCGGCTACCGATCGAAGCGCCACCGTCCCGAGATCTCGCACCAGAATACCGTGGGTGACGGCCGCCTCAGCAATGGGTCGAGTAGCAAGCAATTGACCGGGGGATGCGAGCGCCGCAATGCGTGCTGCGATGTTGACGGTCGATCCGAAGAGATCGCCTGCTCGGCGGATAACCGGCCCATGGTTCAGCCCCGCCCGAGTGAGCGGTAGTCGCGCCTCTTTCCGGCATGCCTGTAACAGCCTTCCGAGTGCCTGCATCGCTGTTTCCGGATCAGGAAACGAGAGCATTGCCTCATCACCAATCCATTTGATCGGGGGCTCATAGCCGCGGAGGGCCTCGCGGACCATGCTCTCGAAAATCTCCAGCACGGCAATCGCGGATGCGTCCCCATGAACGTCTGCAATGGCACTGAAACCCGCAAGATCTATGAATGCAACCGTGGCCGATGCATTTGCGGAACTCTGTATCTGATTCATTTCGTTGTTCATCGCCTCGCATTTTAACGCTATCGCACAGTTTCGCTAATCTCGAACGTTATCCTGCTATCAGCGCGGGTGGGAGGGAAGCGAGGCCTGCAACGGCCGCTGTTCCCGCTTTGCAAGCGTAGGGTCGATCTGCAGCTATCCTCAGCGCACGTGCCCTCGAGGCTAAGGGGCGTGTTCGCCATTCGGGTTTGGCGCCGGCGCCTCTCTTGTGTCCCGAGGCGGATTTTTGCGTTCATCGGACTTTGGCGCCGATGCCTGAGGGTCCGGACTGCCGACGGGCCGCGCTTTGGATCGCCCTTCTTGGGCGGAATAGCAGCTTTCTCAATCATAGTTCGTTGCTCGCGTTTGCCACAAGGAGAACCGCTCGGGAGAAGCAGGATTCCAATCGAATGCGAGCATCTCAGTCTTGTGGTCTTTTCGACGGAACCTAGCTCCGCCACCAGTAACTGGGCTCAACCCCGTGCCGCGGTAGCGGACTCATGGTCTCCGGGAGAATTCTCGCCGCTCAGGCGCTGGTCCCAGAAGGTGGCCTAGCAAGATAGCGCTGGTCCTCGGCGACTTCCGCTAGCCTTGCGGAACAAGGCTTGTTCGGATGCCGGCCTCGGCAAAGCGGGTCAACTGTGTCTGAGTTGCCTCCTCGGTATAGAGAACGTGAACGGCGCGGCCGCTGGCCGTGAGCTTTTCAGCCTCCCTAAAGGCTTCTTCAAAACTGACGGGAATTGCATCGGTGGGGGCGGAGGGATCGTCCTGTTCCAATACATAAAACGTGGCGTTTCGGACATCAGTGGTCATCGACACTCTCCTTTCGCGCAAGAATAGCTGGCGAGCGCGATGGTTCCGGATGACAAGGATTTACCCGACGCTGCCAGCAAACCGCTATCGGCTCGCCGGCCTCATGTCTCTCCGCTCCGGCGACCGGGCAATGTCGATGATGGGGTCTCTAGCGGAAGGTCGGATCCTCCTGTTCCAGGCAACACTAGAGCCGATCTTGAGATCGTCGCCCCGCGTGCTTTCTTGTCGGGCTGCTCAGGATGCGACTCCCAGCCAAAGATGCTGCGACCGCCCCATTCGGGGGACCGGCGGAACTCCCCGGCGACAATTTCTTTTAGATCTGGGCCGGTAACGTATTTCTCCAGCTGCCTCGCCTGATCGTCCAAGCGTCTCAGCGCCTGTAGCTCCTCATCACGACCCAGTCGCGCTTTGGTCACAGCCGATTTCATTACGCGGATCGTCTGATCGTAGACTTTGAGCGGCACGGGAAACGGATGGCGATCCTTGCCGCCGTGTGCAAGGGAGAACCGCGCGGGATCGGCAAAGCGGCAGGGGGCGCCATGCACCACTTCTGCCACCATAGCGAGCGCGTTGACCGTCCGCGCACCGACGCCTGGCACGAGCAGGAGCTGTTCGAAATCCTCAGGTCCGCGAGCGGCGGCCGCAACAAGCGTTGCATGCAACCGCTTCATGTTGATGTTTTCCTCTCGCACCTCGTGATGTACCGGCATTACAAGGTGCGGCAGCAGGGGTTGCGCGAGTTCTTTCGTTTTGACCTTCCGGTCCATCGCGAACATCTCGCGGACAATTCGGTCGGGCCCGTAAGAGGTTAGAAGGTCAAGCTGACTGTGTCGCGATGCTGCGGCACGCCTATCAGCGAGATTGACGATTTCGCCTTGGCGCCTTCCTT
Organism: Ensifer sp. IC4062; assembly: GCF_020193575.1. Lineage (GTDB taxonomy): Bacteria > Pseudomonadota > Alphaproteobacteria > Rhizobiales > Rhizobiaceae > Sinorhizobium. Next base: position 100,774 of record NZ_JADYVD010000020.1, on the reverse strand, counting down.
CTATCGCTGCATGGGGAGAATCGACGAAACTGGAAACGCCTTCTGATAGCCAGTGATAGCGCCGGGCCTGTCGTTTATCGCCATTCATGCCCTGCTGCACAACCACCCATTTGCCGTCGTCGGCCACGATGAAACTATGTAGGTAAAGGTCGAAACCGTCTTGAACCGCCGCGCTGTCGACCTTTGCAACGAGCCTACTGGTAGTTGCAAGACCATCGCCATCGATGCCAACGCGGTTGCCGATGTCTATCAATTCGTCTGGTGTCTGCCTCGAGTTTCGTCCACGTCCTCCGCATACATGGATACCTAGTTCCCGCGAAAGGGGTGCGAGGCCGCGCTTCAAAGCGCCAATGACACTGGTCGTGATTCCGGAAGAGTGCCAATCCATCCCCATGACGCAACCCAAGGACTGAAACCAGAAAGGGTGCGCCAAACGCCGGAGAAATTCGTCGCGGCCATATTCAATCACGATTGCTTCAGTGATGACCGCGCCAAGCTTCGTCATACGATCGCCCAGCCACCGGGGAACCTTGCCACCATGAAGAGGGAGATCTGCACTTCCTGCTCTTTGAACCATCCATTGCTTATAAACCAGCAGTCGAAGTTATGACAGGGAGAAGTTCCGCAAATGTTCTTTTTTGCGCGGGGTTCATTAGGGACGAAACATCCATGGCGTTGGACAGAATCAAACCGCGCAGCCGATGCTATGTTGGGGATGTGGTCACAAATCGGCAACCACGCTCAACTTCACTCGGCTGCCTGAGTGTCCGGCTGTGGCCATCGCTGCAGCGCTTCCCGACCAGCGTCCGTCAAGCCGTAGACGCCTCTATCGAGGCGCTCAAACCAGCCGTAGACATTCGCAAGCAAAATCTTCCCGGCATCTGGCATGCTGGATCTGATTTCACGCACGCGCATAGGTCCTGATGCCAAGGCCAAAGCACAGCCGAGCGCTTGCTGGCGGTACGCGGTCATGACAGGCGCGCGAGTGCTCCCGCCTACTGACGGATCGCCGCGTCGCCTCTGGTGTTCACGCATGAGCCTCGAACGCCGCTTCGGATTGGTTCGCGGCATCGGTGATACGGAGCCGACGATAACGCTGACGTCGCCGGTATCGGAAATGCCGAGCATGCCGATCCCGAGCCTGCGGCAGAGGTCGCGGTAACGTTTGTCGGCTTCCCGTCCTTTGCCCTTGGCCGAGACCCGCGCCGCGATCCAGACCTCGTCCGCGACAGCTGCCCGATCGACGGCCTGCAGTACGAGCTCCAGATTGAAGCTCAGTTTCAGCTCGCAGATCACGACCACAGGCGGATCGTCATCGCTCAGGCCGACGAGATCGCAGCCGCCGACTTCGCCCTTGACGACGTAACCTGCCTTTTCGAGAAAGCCTTTGACGGGCAGATAAAGCGAAGTTTCCATATGCCTGCAGATTCAAGCGAAGAATCGCTCCATAACTACAACGATCCGCGCGTACGGGACACCCCGCCCACAGAGGTTGAGCGTAGATTCCGCCTGCTCGCGGCCAGCCAGATCGAGGGCGAGTGGCCGGCGGCACTTGGGCCAATGCTGACCGAACTCCGCGACTTCGAGCTAGCACCCCAAACCGTCGATCGGTTTCGAACCGCGCGTCACACGATGAGCCGCGCAGCCCACGGGCTTGAGGTGGCACCCCCGCCGCAGACGCGTTTTAATTCGGTGACAAAATAGTGCCTAACTTGCAACGGCGGCGCGACATGACGAGAGTATCTCGTCCCATGGGCGCTTAGCCCCGTAGTCGCTCCTGCGGGTGAACCGCTTGTTTCCTAATGCGCTGCGGACCGCTGAAACGATCTTTTCGAAATCGGCGTCGTCTGTCGGCTCAAACCGGACTCCCAGGTGTGCGAGGCGGCCGTTGACTGCCCCGATGATCTCTGCAGCGCCATCCCAATCCTCTTTTGCTGCGAGCACTCCGCTTATCGCCGCGATCGCGAGGTTCACTACCATTGGATAATCATATCTCTCGCCGATGGCCAAGGCCTGTCCCGCGAGAGCTGCAGCGTTCCTCCAGTCACCACTATGCAGTCGGAAATGAGCAAGGTTTTGCAACAGGTGTCCGGGCCAATAGGTGTCCCCGATCTTATCGAGCAGTTTGAGGGCGTCATGATAGTGGGCTTCAGCTGCAGCTTCATCGCCTTCAGCGCGTGTCCCTTCGCCAATTGCAATAAGAGCGAGCGCAGTTCCATAGTCATCGCCGATGAGCTTCGACAGTTCAAGTGACTGCGCGATCAACATGCCACCGGTCTCAGGATCGCCTGAAGTGGCTTTCGCGATGCCGGCAATAATGCCGGCACTTGCAATACCGGCCTTATTGTCCAACTCGCAGTAGATGCGGTGACTTTCAACGCCATACTCACGCGCTGTTTCGGGATCACCAGACATGTATTGGATCAGTGCGGCTGAGTTCAAAATCCGTGCCAGCGGCTCCGGCTCACCCGTAGTTCGCGCATGCTCCAACGCCTTATCCGACCATGCTCTTGCTTCGGAAAACTGACCTCTCGATATCCAAAGCCAACTTAGCGCCTCAATGAGCTGGGCGGATTGAGAAGCGCTGGGTTGCCTCATCCGCCATTCAAGTGCCACCCGAATATTTCCCGCTTCCTGCATCAGGTGCTCGACAAAGTCGCGCTGATTGAACCTCATCACGTTTGGAGCAGATGACAGAACAAGCTCGGTAAAATGGTCCGCCTGGCGGATACGCACAGTTTCGTACTCGGCAGACTCTCGGACTCTATCGAGTGCAAAATCGCGAACCGTATCCAGCATGTTGAGGCGCGGGTGACCCAGCGCGGTGGTACTGAACAACAAGCTCTTGTCCAAAAGGGCTTCTACGTGATCAACGACGTCGGCATCGTCCTGGAACAAGGCTTCGACGGCACCAAGATCGAACCCACCATTGAAGACAGACGACGCATAAAAGACCCGGCGCTGGCTCTCCGTCAGGAGATGGTCGCTCCATCCGATCATCAGACGAAGGGTGCGGTGACGGGGATCGATATCCCGCGCCTTGCTTCGAAGGTCCTGCATTCTCGTTTGAAGCCGGTTCTCCAATTCCGCTACACTCAGGAGTCCAACGTGCGAGGCTGCCAGTTCAAGCGCCAGCGGTAGCCCGTCAAGTCTCCGGCATATTCTGGAGATCGGACCTAGTGTGTCGTTTTCCAATCTGAAGTCTGGCCGTTCACGGCGAATTAAATTCTCAAAAAGTTTTACAGATGGGTTCTCTCGAATCTGATCGAAACTCGCCCCTTCGTCGGGAAGGGTGAGAGGGGGTACGACGAATTCGGCCTCCGAGCGCAATTTGAGGGGCTCACGACTGGTAGTCACAACGGTAAGATCCGGACATCTTCTGAGGATGGTATTTAGGACAGGTGCACCTTCAACCAGGTGCTCGAAGGTGTCGAGTATCAACAACACCTCAGCGCCGCGGAGCGAGTTGCACACCGTTTCCACGGCGGAGACGCCGGGGACCTCCTGCAGGCCAACGGCCTTGCAGATCTCCGAAGCGATTAGATCCGGATCATCAATTTCGCTCAACTGTACGAAAAACACCCCGCGTGAGAAGAAGCTCAGCGCTGATCTGCCAGCGTGTATCGCCAAACTGGTCTTGCCCACGCCGCCGGCACCCGTAAGCGTGATAATTCGGCTCCGTTTACCAGCCAAGATCCGATTGAGCCGGGCCATTTCTACGTGTCGCCCGTAGAGAACTGGAACGTCGGACGGGAGGTTGGTGCGATTGGCGCCGATGGATGAGATCGGTGCAAAATCGCTCTGCAATCCCGGGATCACCAGATCGAACAGCGCTTCGGGGTATCGAAGGTCCTTGAGGCGATGGAACCCGAGATCACGTATTTCTACATTCGCCCCGATAGGACCTTCTGCGATCTCATCGCGGACGACGTTCGAAATGACGATCTGACCTCCGTGTGCCACCGATGCGATGCGAGCCGCACGATGCACCTCTATTCCGGTTATGGCGGCATCGTGTCTTCGTATCTTTCCGGAATGCAGCCCCATGCGAACCAGGGGCTTGCATCCTTGAGCCCATTCCTCCTTCGTCAGAGCAAATTGTGCATCAATCGCTGCCTGAACCCCCTGAGCCGAGGCAGGAAAGAGTGCGAATACAGAGTCGCCAGCAACGTTTATTTCTTCGCCACCATAAGACTGGATGGCACTCCGCAAGAGTTCATTGTGCCGAAGAAGCATCTGATCGTAGAGGTCAGGATAAGAATCCACCAGGTTTGTTGACCCCTCAATGTCAGTGAAGAGCATGCAAAAGCTGTCGCCCGACGGTTGAGGCCGACTTGCTATTTGGGGTGCCATAACAACACCTCTCTCGGCTGTGTTGACTGACCCGGTCCGAACAAAAATGTTCTTCGAAGGCACTTGGTCAGAGCGAGTTCAGTGCGATGTATACTCAGGCGCTTGGAGTACGACGAGCCACGTCCTTTTCGTGTGAGGAGCTCATCCCATGAGCCAACACGATGGGCGTTGGCCAACTGACGTTCAGCTTGCCGGAGGTCTTCGATTCCCGGTCGAAGGCCACATCGCCGAGCTTCGGAGACAGCCCTGCGAAAGATGCTGAACCTCATCAGGTCAGCCTCCACATCACCCGAGCCGTTAAGAATATTCCAAACTGACGAGGACGGCACCGTCAATTCTCCGTCGAGCCAGTTAATTTCATTGTCGGGGCGTGAATTGGCCCGCCCGGAACAGCAAAGCCATTCGATGAACTCAGCTTCAATTTGCTGTCGGTCCGCGCCACTCAACCCATGGGCGGCTCGCTCCCTGCCCTCGCTTGAGAGTCCGAACAGCTGAGGTGGACCCAACCGGCGGAACGAACCTCCTTCAACCGCTAGTAATTTCGAGACGTTGTTTGCAGCCTGAATGGCGTCGGCGCGCTTTGTGTCTATGGCCTTCAAAAGGTCGAGCATCTCGCTGCGGAGCTGCCGCCCCGCCTTCTGATACGCGCCGGGCCAGGTTCGCACGGTATAATGAAGCGATTGAGCCGCCGAGATAATTTCCCCGGCTTCGGATGCTCCCACGAGACCTTTCCGTGTAGCCCGTCGCAGAGCGATCCGCATGTTAATCAGTGGTTCCGTAAGCGGCGGAAAGGGCATTTCCTCGCGGTAAAGGACCGCCACTTCGTCCTCGGCGGATATTACCCGATGCTTGAACAGTCGAAAGATGAGCCCCACGCCATGCACACCTGCCGGAAAGCAGTCCGCCGCTCGCAGTGCGCCCATGCTGGAGGCGCCAACCACAACCGCCCCGTCCTGGACAACATCAACGACTTCCCTTGGCGAAATGGCAAGGACGTTGCCAAATGCGCCGTCCAGGACCAGAAAGAACTGATGCCTCAGGATGCGATAAGCATAAAGGTCCCCCCGCCTTGCTGGAGGCCTTATGATTGCATCTGGCAAAATGGACAGGATATCCGAAGCGGGGGCGCTCGGACCCAAAAACACGACCGGCGGCATCCGCATCGTGCGCATTGTCACAACAGGTGCCTTGCACTTCGCCAGCCAACACGACGACGGTCTATCGCAAACAACGAAAGACCGGGGACGCGCACTCTGATAACGGGCAGATCCAGGGGCTTTCGGCTCATGTCGATGACTATGACCTGCCTAAGTCCGGCGGACTTTAGTCTCTCCAAGATAAATTCGATTTCGGTCTCGAGGTCTGGCAAGCTTCTATTAGGAATGGTCGAAAAGTCGTGCTCGGCACCTAAATTCCAAGGCTTGCCTTCGGTACGCAATCGGGCGGGGACTTGGTTGTAAGAGTCACGTGCACCGTGAATTACCCCGAGTCGTGATTGGAACGACTCGAGGACCGCATGTGTGACTGCGGTCCCGGCCAGAAGATCAGCGCCCCAACCCTCAGCAACTAGCGGCATTGGCCCGGCGACACCACAAAAGAACGGATCTATCAGCGTGCTCGAGATGACCGGTATCTCGAGGTCGGTCGTCAGATCTTCCAGGATGAGTTTCAGGTTTGCCTTCTTGGCGCGCTCCGCAAGCGCCTTGGGTATGGGAGGAAGCGAATCCAGATCGATCCTGCGTCTCTGCGGCCGGGCGTCCCCCTCATGTCCATATTGCTCAAAGAAGTGATGCTGACTGACGGCATCCCGTTCGACAGCCTCCAGAATCGCGCTGCGCACCGCCCGGCCATGAGTGAACCCGGCAGCCAACCCATTGGTGTCGACCTGATCCAGTATACCCTCCTTGGCAGGAGATCTCGCCAGGTCGGCCAGAACCCAGATTGGACGGCCGCTGATCAATTCCCAACCCTGGACCCATTCAAAGACCGAATCCGGACGATAGCTGGTAAGCGGGGGAAGATCGAAGGATAGAGGATCCGCCACGTAGGCGCCCGAGGACGTCAGCTCAAGATAAGTGGCATTCCGAAACTCGCCCTCGAATTCCTCTGCGCAGACCCTCTCGACCGCCTCCATGACAGCGCTGACGCGAGCCGCTTCCTTGTCCACCCCTTTGCCCAGATGGGTGGTCAAGTCTCTTGCCAGGGGCGTGACCGCTGCAAACACAGGCGTGCCGAGGACATCGAGTGATGTAATGTCGGCTATGCGTGTTATCGGGACTTGGTCGATTGTGGATTTGAGGAGCAGCTTGTGTTTGGCCTCCTCCAACGCACCATGCCTCTCCCCGCGGCGGTCGTACAACGGCCACCGGTCCAGTGACCTGGGCGACACCACGACTTCAGAATCCACAGATGATCGAGTGGTCCTTGTTGAGATAAATGTGGGACCCGGTTCTTTTACTGATGTTTTCGAGAACCGCGATTTCTTCGTCGGTGAGGTTTTCGATCGCGTCATGTACCGCTTGCGGGAGCATATTCTCCTCCACGTCGGGAATGACATTCGAGTTCTTCAGGCGGTCGAAATTTGGCTGGAAGCCCGGCATTGTCACCTCCACAGGCGCTGAACAGTTTCGATGCTTGCTGGATTGCCGTCAGTGATCTTTGAATCGTGAGCCGCTGGCTATCAGTAATATTAGGATGCCGGCTCCATAATTGTCCAGTAGTACTCTCTAATACCAAAGGGCTATATGCGTGCGGTCAGGGCCGAACTTGAACCGTATCTGGATTGAGTTAAGATTTGCCGGCTTTTTTGCTGTTCATCGAAGGTGTCGTCATGGATATGCTTGAAAAACAAGCGAATAGTGACTTCGTGAGGGGTAGAATTGAGCTCTGCTTGCCCGCTCTCAACGCGGCTTTTGACGACCTTTGGCGAACCGAACCCCAACGGGAAATGACGATTGCTTTCCTGGTCTTGCTTCATCAAATCATGCGGGCGTCGGTTCCCCTCATGCAGCGGGCAGCGGAACGATGCGACCAATTGGCAGAAACGGATAGGCTCGCGCCTTCGCTGGGAAAATATTACCGACATCATATTTCCGAGGAACTGCACCACGATACTTGGGCGCTTGAGGACCTGCAGACCGCAGGATGCGATCCTGAGGGGATACTATCCATCACGCCTTCTGTCGAAGTAGCGCGGCTGGTCGGCACTCAGTATTATTGGGTTCAGCACCATCATCCTCTCATGCTTCTCGGATACATTACGGTGCTTGAGGCTTTTCCTCCCCCGGACAGTAAGATTGATGAGATTCGAGATCGATCGGGACTGCCGGAGTCAACGTTCAGGACTTTGAGAATTCATGGAGACCTTGATCCGACGCACAGCGCTGAGATCGATCAGACGTTTAATACGCTGCCGTTGGATCACAAGCACTTGGCAATGGTCGGTTTGAGCGTGCTCCATAGCTGCGATGCACTCGCGGCAAGCGTGCGAGCTCTACAACCCCTCTATCTGCCTTGCGGATCGACATCCGGCTGAGTCCGCCATTTGCCATCGTTTTTGACACTCGCTTTCATAGACGTCCCCGTCGTTAACCGTCAGCAGCGACCACCTAATTGCGACGCCGTGGATTGCCATGCGCCCTCAGGAATCCCGCCTTGAGCGGATACGAACCGCCGACCCACCAAGGTTGTGCGGTCTTCACGGGGCGAGAACGTTCTCGCTGTGCGTTTGGGGGTTGGCGGCGGCGGCTCTCGAGCCAGAGCGGAAATTCGTCCGCTGAGGACGAATTTACGCAAGTTGACCGTTACGACTCGCTACGGCGTGCGCCCCACCTGCAGGCCCTGTCTGAATTGTGATGAGATTCATGGTCCCGGCGGCAGCTCCGCTCAGATGATAGCCCGGTCCCAGCCGCCATAATGCGCTTCGCTGCGCTTGCCGCGCGGCAGGCTCAGCGCAACAAGCGCCAGGCCGATCACCAGATTCGCAACGATGCCGATCGTCGTGCCGCCCGCAAGCAGGAATGGCGACGCCGCAACCCAGACCCCGAGGCCCGCATTGAGGAAGCGCAGCGGTCGGACGACCTCCGCCAAAGCGGTGACGGCGATCATGACGACGAGGCAGCCGGCGATATGATCGCTGTGGTAGAGCGGTGGGTCGCTGCCGAAGGTCAGCGGCGTCGCCATCAACACGACCCCGAGCAGAACGCTTGTGACCAGCGTCCAAGGGAAGTTCACGCCGCCGGTGATGAACTCCCGCAGCACCTGGGATGCCGGCCGATCGAGATCCGGCTCCGGCGTCTGATCCTCGGAGAGCGCCGGGCCGCCTTTCCAGAAGGTCCGCCAGAACGGTTCGCCTGCCAACTTGGCTCTCCAGAGATATTGCAGGGTCGCCAGCACCTCGTCGACTGAATAGGGGATCAGCACGACCGTCACGGCGGCCTGGACGATGCAGAGCGTACACAGGGCGCCGATCAGCGGCGGCTGGATGATGATGAACGAAACGCTGACTGCACCAAGCGGTATGATCAGCAGGCCGAACAGAAATACCATCCAGGGCATGGTGCGCCAGCGACGGCGATCGCCGATCGCGCCGGCCAGTATGTCGAGCGCGTAGGCGAAGGCGCCAAGCCCGGCATCGGCGATCGGGAAACCCTTCGACACCCAGGAGGTGACCACGGCCTCGCTGCCGTTGTCGGTCGGAGCCCCGCCCGGTCCGAAGAACGGATCCCAGAGGCCGTCGATGTGGCCGAGCTGGTAGGCGGCGAGATAGCGGGAGAGGAACAGGCCGGCGAAGGCGAGAGCCACGATCGGCATGCGCTGGGTGAAGGCGGATGGCGAATAGCTCCAGCCAAGCGGGCGGTCGTCGTCCGCCGCAAGCGCCCGCCGGCTGATCCCCGGCGTCGGAGGGATCATGACGGCGAAGACCGGGATCAGCATGCCGGCGAGCGTGTCTGTGGCGTAGGCGGCGGCACTTGTCGTCCAGAAGACGAGCGGCGCGAACATCACCCAGACGCCGACGGCTGCGGTGATCCACTGCAGCCACGACCAACGGCGGTACATGCCGGCAAGGGCGAAAACGACGATGAGCAGGCCGGAGGCGATTTCGCTCATGCCGAGACGCGCATTACGGATCGAGGCTTCGGCAATCTCGTGCCCGAGGGCCGGAGGCGGCGGAGCCGCGACGGGATCAAAGAGGCCGAGCGTCATCGGCGAGGCGAGGAGCCAAAATCCGAGGGCGACGTTCGCCAGCGGCGCCCATAGCGTGAAGAGGCGGTGGCGCTCCACAGCGGCATCGACTTGCGCCTTGCTGCGTTCGAGCGGAGCTCGCAGCCTCTCCCTGGCCTGATCGATCTCGGGCTCGGTCGCCGCAACGGTCGAAGGCTCGAGCTTGTTCCGTTGATACCAATCGGTCGGGTCCTCTTTCAGCCTCCGGATCATTTCCGGCAAGGTTGCGGCCAAGGTGTGCTTCGGTTCCCAGCCGAGCAGGCGTCGCGCCCGGGTAATGTCGATCTCGAAATGATCATCCGCGGTCTCGATCATCCACGGCTTGATATCGGTGTCCTGCTCAAGCACTTCCGTTTGCATCCATGCGCCGGTCTTGGCGAGCCCCTTGGGCAGGACGAAGGTTTGCCAATCCTCGCCATGAACGAGCTTGCCGATACGCTTCTGCATCTCGCCATAGGAGAGTGTCTCCGGCTCGCCGATCAGCATCACGCTTTCGTCCGGCAAATCGGCGCGGCGGTCGACGGTACGCACGAATGCGTCCACGAGGTCGTCCTTGTGCAGGTAGGGCTGCCCTGCACCAAGATCGCCGCTGAAAAGATAGGCTGTCGGCAGTCGCTCAAAGATGCGGGCGATCTGCTGCGCGATGAACGTGGCGCGACAATCCTCGTCATAGACGCCGGCAAGCCTGAGCACGACGGTTTTGATGCCGCCGTGCTCCTTCGCGATGACTGCTTCCGTCTCCTTTTTCGACTTCGGGTACGCCCAAGTCGGTTCGAGCGGCCCGTCCTCGTCGATCGCGACGCCCCGGCGCGGGCTTGGGGCATGGACGAGCAGAGTGCTCGAGAAGATGAACTGTTCCGTCTCGAGGCTCCGCAAGGCCGCGAGCAGCCGGCGCGTTCCCTCGACGTTAACAGCATCATATTTCGGATCGCTCTTGCCGATCGTGTTGTAGTAGGCTGCGAGGTGGATAACCGAGGCGATGCGCCCGTCACTGCGCTCGCGCACTTTCTCCAGTGCCGTCCTCACGCTTTCGTCCGAGGTCAGATCGATCCTGATCGTCTCTACCGTTTCCGACCGCCCCTGTGGCGCCGCGACGTCAAGTCCGATCACCTCGTATCGGTCGCGCAGACCGCGAGCGATCGCCTGTCCAAGAAAGCCGCTCGAACCTGTGATCAGGACGGTCGGACGATTGGTCGCGTCGATCATGTCGAAACCTTCGCGGGAGTTCGTCTCGCAAACGTCGCATCAGACGGGAATGTTCCGTTTCTTCCGCAACGCCGTCCAGCCGCGGGCGACGAAAGCTAGGATGAACTCCGCGGCAGCGGCTTACGGTTCGACGGGAAAAGTCCGCTTCCCTTGCGGCGACGATGTCATGCGTCGGCCATTCCGGCGATCGTCTTACCCGGCTGTGAGACCGGCGTCGCACCCGTCGGCACGATTGCAACATGGGAATAGTTGAGCCGGACGGATCGGCGAGGCCGACCGGTTTTGACGTTCTAGTGCGCGGTCGACCATAAATCTGCTCGTCGGCTTGAGGAAATGCGATTAGCCCTTGACCTTCCAACGATGGGAAGCCCCATGTTGCTCTCACCACGGAAAGCAAAGGAGACAGCATGCACCGCTACAAGATTGACGAGATGAGCTGCGGCCACTGCGTCAGCACGATCGAGAAGGCGATTCGGACCATCGATCCGGTGGCCAAGCTCGAAGCGAATCTCGGAACGAAGGAAGTGCGGGTCGAAACGACGGCGGAGAGCAGTGTCATCGCAGAGGCGTTGAAGGCGGCCGGGTACGACAGTCTGCCGCTTTAGAGTTCTGCGGTCGCCTGGGCCGAGCCATGGCCGGGTGCTAACCAGAGCCCCGATCCTCGGAAGCCTCATCTTAGTCCGCAGTCGCAGGGAGCGCGATCATGGGATCCGCGACGATAATCCAAACGAAAAATGCCGAACCGATAGCCGGGTCGGGGCGAACGGCCAGCATCGCCGTGGAGGGCATGACCTGTGCCTCCTGCGTCGCGAGAGTGGAAAAAGCCATACGCGCGGTGCCGGGCGTCACGTCGGCTTCGGTTAACCTGGCGACGGAGCGGGCCGACATACGCTTCGACGCAGCGGCGAACCCCGCCGATATCGTCAAGGCGATCGAGAACACGGGTTACGGCGCATCCGAAGAGCTCATCGAGCTCGCCATTGGCGGCATGACTTGCGCCTCCTGCGTCGCCCGCATCGAGAAGGCGCTCAAATCCGTGCCCGGGACGGTGGAGGCGAGCGTCAATCTCGCCACCGAGAGGGCCGCCGTTCGCGTCATCAAAGGGCTTGCCTCCGCGGACATGCTGGCCGAAGCCGTGCGCGGCGCCGGCTACGACGCCAGGCGCATCGCCGACAGGCAGGACGTTGATCAGGACACGGAAAAACGCGAACGGGAAGGCCGTCGCCTGAAGCTTTCTCTTACGATCGCCGGCCTTCTGACACTCCCCATTTTCGTGCTCGAGATGGGATCGCATTTCATTCCGGCGATCCACGATTTCGTCATGACCCACATCGGCATGCAGGAAAACTGGCAGCTGCAGTTCGTGCTCGCGTCGCTCGCTCTCTTCGGGCCAGGTCTCCGCTTTTTCCAGAAGGGCGTTCCGGCGCTACTTAGAGCGGCGCCGGACATGAACTCGCTGGTCGCGCTCGGCGCGTCTGCGGCCTGGGGTTACTCCGTGGTTGCAACCTTTGCGCCGGACCTGCTGCCGGCCAACACCGCCAATGTCTACTATGAAGCGGCGTCCATGATCGTCACGCTGATCCTGCTGGGCCGGTTCCTCGAAGCGCGCGCCAAAGGCCGCACGTCGGAGGCAATCAGGCATCTCATGGGGCTGCAGCCGAAGACGGCCCGCATCATCCGCAATGGCGAAACGGTGGAGATTGCGATTGCCGATGTGCGCGCGGGAGACATTGTGGTCGTGCGGCCCGGCGAAAAGATCGCCGTCGATGGCGTGATCGTCGAGGGCAGCTCCTATGTCGATGAATCGATGATCACCGGCGAGCCAGTCCCTGTTCAGAAAGCGAATGGAACTGAAGTCGTCGGCGGTACGATCAACAAGACAGGCGCCTTCAGCTTCCGCGCCACCAAGGTCGGAGCGGATACGGTGCTGGCGCAGATCATCCGCATGGTCGAACAGGCCCAGGGCGCGAAGCTGCCGATCCAGTCGCTCGTCGATAGCGTCACGGCCTGGTTCGTTCCCGCGGTCATGGCGATCGCCTTCGCAACGTTTCTCGTCTGGCTCGTCTTCGGCCCGGATCCTGCGCTGACGTTCGCGCTCGTCAATGGCGTTGCCGTCCTGATCATCGCCTGCCCTTGCGCGATGGGGCTCGCAACGCCCACCTCCATCATGGTCGGAACCGGCCGTGCGGCCGAAATGGGCGTGCTCTTCCGCAAGGGGGAAGCATTGCAGACGCTGCGCAATGCCGAAATCATCGCGATCGACAAGACCGGTACTCTGACCCGGGGCCGGCCGGAACTCACCGATTTCGAAACCGCTGCGGGCTTCGACAGCGATTCCGTCCTTGCTCTCATCGCCAGCGTCGAAGCGCGCTCCGAACATCCGATTGCGGAGGCCATCGTTTCTGCGGCAAGGACCGCGGGTTTGACGATCGGCGAAGCGGAGCAATTCGAGGCGATCCCCGGTTTCGGGACCCGCGCCCACGTTTCCGGACGCACGGTCCATGTCGGGGCCGACCGGCTGATGGCGCGCGAGGGCATCGACATCGCCGTCTTCGCCGATCATGCCCGCCGCCTCGGCGATGAAGGCAAGAGCCCGCTTTATGCGGCGATCGACGGCAAGCTTGCGGCGATCATCGCCGTCGCCGATCCGATCAAGGAAACGACGCCGCAGGCAATCCACATGCTGCATCAACTCGGCCTGAAGATCGCGATGGTCACCGGCGATAACCGCCGCACCGCGGAGGCAATCGCCCGGAAACTCGGGATCGACGAGGTCGTTGCCGAGGTCCTGCCGGACGGAAAGGTCGCGGCGCTAATGCGGCTGAAAGCGGAAGGGCATAATGTCGCCTTCGTCGGCGACGGCATCAACGATGCAGCGGCGCTCGCGGCAGCCGATGTGGGGCTGGCGATCGGCACCGGAACGGATGTCGCCATCGAGAGCGCCGACGTTGTGCTGATGTCCGGCGACCTCCTCGGAGTGCCGAATGCGATCGCGCTTTCGAAGGCGACGATCCGCAACGTCAAGGAGAACCTGTTCTGGGCCTTCGCCTATAATGTGGCGCTGATACCGGTTGCCGCCGGCGTGCTTTATCCGGCCTATGGCGTGCTGCTTTCGCCCATCTTTGCGGCCGGTGCCATGGCACTTTCCAGCGTCTTCGTCGTCGGTAATGCACTGCGTCTCAAGCGGTTCAGGAGCGTGTTCCGTGAGGCTGCCGCCGTTCAATAACGCTGGGCGCCATTGGTACCTCTCAAGCGAAGTTCCTATATCAGCGGCACAGGGTACCGGCAGAAAGGGGGTGATCCCATGAATATCGGCGATGTCGCGCGCGCCTCCGGCGTCTCCACGAAAATGATCCGCTACTACGAGACGATCGGCCTTATTCCGCCGGCCAGCCGCAGCGAATCCGGTTACCGCAACTATGGCGACAAGGACGTCCATACGCTGCGTTTCATCCGTCGCGCTCGTGATCTCGGCTTCACGGTCGAGCAAATGGTGGACCTGCTGGCGCTCTGGCACGACCGCTCGCGCGCCAGCAGCGAGGTCAAGAAGATCGCGCTCGATCAAGTGGAGATCCTGGAGCGCAAAGCCGAAGAACTGAAGGCTATGAGCCGGACGCTCAAGCATCTTGCCGCCCATTGCCACGGTGACGAACGGCCGGATTGCCCGATCCTCGAAGACCTTGCCGAAGCGAAAGTGAATTCAGACAAGGCCCGGGAACCCGCCCGCTTCGGCCGAAACGGCATCGACCCCGTGCGGGCCAAATCAGGTTGATGGGCCGCTGATGAGGCAACTCATTTTGCGACGAAAAGCAGATCGAAGCCCCTGAACTCGCGCCGCGACACCGATTTGCGGATCGCCGCCCAGATCGCGGACGGATTCTCGAGCCTGAACCCGCGGAAGCTCCGGATAAGGCGCACGGTGGCGGCGATTGTTCTAAGCGCTCGGACAAAACGCGAACCGGTGAGCGAGGCGGCGAGGATCTGCGGATGCACGGCGATCAACACACCCGCTGTTCTCTGCCGGTCGATCGCCCGAAACTGGTCGAACGCCTTGTATTCGTAGCCTTCGATGTCGATCTTAAAACACAGCCGCTCCGTCCTCGCCATTGCCTGAAGGTCCGGAATGGTGACCGTTTGCGCCGTGACGGCCAAGCCGGTGTCGTCGGCGATCAGCGCCGAGGTTTCGGAACTGCCGAAGCCGCCGCCGACTGAGTGCAGCACCAGACATTCGTCCTGAGAGAGCGCCGCGTTTACAAGCTTCACTTCGCCCGCATTCTCGCGCTGCATCTCGGAAAGGATCCCGAAGCACACCGGATCAGGCTCGACGGTAATGACGTTGTCGGCGATCTGCGCCGCCCAGTAGGGTGTCACGCCGATCCAGCCGCCGATATCGATGAAGGTGGTCGTACCGTCGACGAGTCGCTCGATGTTGCGGAATGTGCCGGGCTCCCATTGCCCGCCTTGGAGCCGGGCAAAGAAGCGCGCCTTCTCCGGCTTGTCGGGAAAATAAACGGTCTTCTGAAAGTAGGTTATCGCGCGCATCGCGCCTCTTTAATGCATTTCGGGACGACGTGTGAAGCGCCTCCCGCTCGGATCGCGGGCAAACAAAGAGTCAGGGGTAACACCGCCCACGCGAGGCCTAATTGCCGAATGGCGTTTTACGCCTCTGCCCGCTGGGCGCGGCTGCGTGCTTCGGTGAGTTCGGAGGTTGTCTGGCTGAGACGGTCGGCAAGCACGCGCATGATTTCCACTGCCATCTCAGGGAAGTCGGCCAGCAATTTCAGGAAATCATCCTTGCGAATGCGCAGCGCCTCGAGGGCCGTGGTGGTTTTGACGGTCGCTGTGCGCGGCGTGTTGCAGAGAATGGCGATCTCGCCGACGATCGAATTCTGCTCCACTTCGGCGACCTTCAATTGCCCCGTTTGCGTCGCAACCAGGACATCGGCTCTACCGGAAAGGATCACATAGGCGGCGTCGCCGATATCGCCCTGATGAAACAGATTTTCTCCCGAGCTGTACATTACCCTGTCGGAGGTGAATGCCAGAAGTTTGAGCTTGGCTGGCGGCAAGCCGGAAAACAGTGTGATCCGGCGCAGCATTTCCACTTCGTCTTTTAGGAGCATGACAGTCCGTTTCTCCGAGTGTGTCGCGAGCATAAGCACCTCCCTCCCGTTGCGGACGGGAAAATATGCTTGCGCCCTCACACTAATATTACATCAAGATGCCAATTCCTTGTAGTCGCTGTCTTTCGCAGGTGTTTCCACAGCTTCGTCGCGCACGAGATGGCCGTTTTCAAAGTGCGCCTGGCGGTCGAACAACTCCGAAAGAGCCGGATTGGCGAGAACCCAGACGATCGCCGGTTTGCGGTCATCCTGCCTCAGGAAAGCAAAGACATTGCGAGTGATCTGTTCCTGCGCCCGCTGGTCGAGGGCGAGCAGCGGTTGATTGAAGATGTAGAAATCCGACATGCGGATCAATGCACGGGCAAGATTGAGCTTCTGCCGCTGGCCCGCCGTCAACCGCTTGCCACCGGCGCCGACGTCGAAGTCGAGTCCGAAGGCAAGCACGTTGTTGTAAAGTCCGAGCGATTCGAAGAGGTCGCGCACGATCGCGCGGATTCTCTCGGAACCGTCGGTATGCCTATGGCCGATCCGGCCGAAAAGCACGTTATCGATGATGCTCGCCGATGCTATATAACGGTTCGGCTGATAGTGCTCGATGATACCGACGAGGTCCTCGGGCAGACCGTCGCTGAACTCCCGCCGAGCCTCGACGATCTGAGACATCAGTTCTTCGGACAGCAGACCGAAGCGGTGGCGTGGCTCGATGTAGCCAAAGCACAGGCGGATGATCTTGATAGCATCCTCCTCGGAAACTTCGTCGATTGTTCGCCCCCTCACCTTCTGGAGAAGCGCTTCATAGGCCGGGATCTCTTCCGCCGCCATGAAGGTGAGTTGCTGGAAGAACGGGTGGTCCGGAGGCAGGTCGCGGAACAGTTCGACGACGTTTCCGGCGATTTCCAGCCCCATCTCGTAGAAGCTCTCGTGCAAACCGGCGCGCTTCAAGACGGTCTTGAAGAACGGATGACTTTCGAGCGCCTGTTCCCACCGCGCCTGATTGGTCACCGTCCCGAAGAGCAGGTTTTCACCGATCGTCGCCTCGACATTGTAGGAGCCGGGCTCGAAGAATACGACCAAGTCACTGAGCTTCTCGGCCTCGAGGCGCCTGCGAAGGGCCCCGCGCATCGCCACGATCTCACCCGCAAATGCTTCGTGCCGCGCGGGATTGATGGTCGAGCGGACGGCAAGCGCCATGATGTCGTTTGTGAGAAGCACTGTGTCGAGCACGGCTCTGACCTTCTCGAAAAGGTCATCCGGGCCGGTGGCACCCGCTGCTCCATAATCAATCCAGTCACTGTTGAGGTCGAGCGAGGGATTACCGGCAAGTTTTGCTTCCAACAATTCCCAGCGACGGTGGGCAGCCTTATCGCCCTCGTAGACCACCTCTGTCAGCGGCGCGTGCTTGAGACCGTAAAGCAGGTTGTCGCCCAGGCTCCCCTGGAAGGTGTAGACCTCCGACGAGGCGTAGGAGATTCGCCGCCCGACGACCGATTCCGGCAGGTCATGGATATCGTCGTCGCCGACCATGATCCTGCCGCTTTCGGGCCACGTCAGACGCCCGAAGGCCTCGGCGAGTGCCTCTCCGCCGCCAGTAGAGCCGCCTGTTATCGCGATGGCCTCGCCCGGCCGCACCTGCAGCGACACGCGTTCGACGACCTTCGAACCGCCGTCATCGGACACGGAAAGATTGACGGCTGCAAGAGCCCCGGTGATCGGCGCCACGGCGGTTACCGAGGTCGCCTGGACACTGGGATCGATCAGCGGCTCGACGCTGAACTGCTCAACGACCTGGGCGTATTTGACCTGCACATCCTGGCGCGCCTGATCCCAATCGATGAGTTCTTTCAACGGACCGGGCAGATCCTTGTAGGCACCGATCACCGCAACGAGCTGGCCGATGTCGAGCCGGCCCTGCAGCGCGAAGTAGCCCCCGATCGAGTAGAACAGAAACGGGGTGACTTGCGCGAGGAAGTTGTTCAGGAACTTGACCAGGAACTTCCACTGATAGAGATCGTAGCGGATCTTGAATATCCGGCCGAGGCGAGCAGCAATGTCGGCTCTTTCGTAGTTGGATGTGTCGTGCCCGCGAATGGTTCCGATGCCGTCGACGATCTCGCTGACCCGGCCCGATAATTCGCGCGCCGTCAACTGGCGCTCGCGCCCGAGCACGAGCAGGCGCCGGCGCATACGTGGAATGATCACTGCCTGTATCGCGACGATAAACGCGGCGATGAGACCGAGCCACAGGCTCTGGAGCAGAATGAAGATCAGCGCCGTCAACGCCTGGCCGCCGAGGAGCGCCGGCTGCACGAAGGCATCGCCGGTGAACCCGCCAAGCGGCTCGACCTCGTCCTTGATCATGGTCGAGATTTCGGCGGGCTTCACGCGTTTGAAGTGGCTCGGCGGGAAACGCAGCACGCGGTCGACGAGTTCGAAGCGGATGCGCCGCAGGAGGCGCTCGCCGAGCCGGCCCTTGTAGGTATTGATGTAAAACTTGAAGAGCCCGTTGACGATGACGAGCAGCAAGAAGACAAGGCTGAGGGCAACCAGCATTCCCTCTCGCTCAAGTTGAAATCCCGAAAACAGGTTCACCTCGCCTAAGCCGGGCAGGCTGAATGAAATCGGCAGGAACGCCTGGGTCGCCTCGGGACCTTCGAATCCCTCCCCCTGAATCGGTCCGTTGACGATCTGCTTGGGAAGATCGAAGGACAGGAAATAGGGTATCATCGACAGCGCGACGACCAGCAGGATCCAAAGCTGCTGCTTTCGCGTGTGTGTCCAGATGTAGCGGGAAAGACGTGTTTCCATGTGCCGGCAATGTAACCTAACTTAAAACACAGGATCGCCGGGCTGATCGAACCGGCGCACTCCTGTCGCAAATGGTTTCAGTCCATCAAGTCTTCAATGGACTCGCGCTTCATCCACGGAATCGTGACTGCCCGCATGAGAGCAGAGCCCTGCCCCATGTCAAGCAGACGCGAACCACGAGTAACATCTGTCGAACAGATCGCCCCTTCAGCAAAGCCCGACGGTTCCTTGCAGACGTGGCGAGCATCTGCGGCTCGAGGTATACTCGCGCGTGGCTTGCACTCGCCTACCCGTCAGCTTACAACAGCCTCATGATGCATGCCACCCATACTCCCCCCGAAGATTGGCACGAGAACGCCTATGATCTCGTGCGCGGGATCGCCGCCTATTCCGGCAGCGCGGTGGTCGCTGGCATCGGCAGGGTGATTGCCAAGCACCGGGATGCGGACATCGCCAACGCGTTCAATTACAAGCAGGTCGGCTGCAAGATTTGGGCGCGTGACAAGCTGCTCGAAAGCGCCGGCTCGGCCTTCGAGCGGATTGTGGTTTTAGGCGGCTGGTACGGCATTCTGCCCGCGATGCTTTTCGAAGACACGCGCTTCGACATTGGGGCCATCGACAGTTACGACATCGATCCGGCGGTGGAGGAGGTGGCACGCACGCTCAATTCAGCGCATGGTGCCCGTTTCCGCGCGATCACGGCGGATATGCATGCTCTCGACTATCGAACAATCGGAGCCGACCTGATTGTCAACACGAGTTGCGAACACATTGCCGATCTCAAGCTCTGGCTCGACCTGGTCCCTTCGGGCACTCGCGTCCTGCTGCAGTCAAACGACTACTTCAGCGAACCGACTCATATAAGCTGCGTATCCTCGCTCGAGGAATTCCAGGCGCGGGCCGGTCTTTCGAAGCTCGATTTCGCAGGCGCATTGCCGATGAAGAATTACAACCGCTTCATGCTGATCGGGACGGTCTGAACTCCCGCTGTCGTAGCTGCTCCCTCAGGATCGTCGCAGTCCTGGCAGCGCCGGCGAGATCGAGCGGCGGAATCTCCGGCCTTGGCCGCGCAAGCATCGCCTCTATGTCCCGTGCGAGCTGGTCGGACGTGATGCCTTCCTCTGGCAGAACGCCCGCAAGGCCGAGCCTTTCGAGCCGCTCTGCGCGTGTGCTCTGCTCGGTTTCGCCGCCCGCGGTGAAGGGAATGAGCAGCGAGCCGCAGCCCGCGCGAAGGATGTCGCACACGGTGTTATATCCTGCCTGGGACACTGAGAGCCGCGCGCCCGCGAGCAGGCCTGCAAAATCCTGGCGAAAGCGGAAGAGGCTGACCCCGTCGGGAGCTGCGGCGGCGAGGGCATCGAAATCGCCCTGCGGCAGGTTGGGCCCCGTTACGATGCACCAGCGAAGCGCCTTCGGCAGCATCGTTGCTGCGCCAAGGGCCGCACTGATCAGGTCCTTCCCGACAGCACCACCACCGGCCGAAACCACGATGTCGAATTTCTCATTCGCTTCGGCTGGCGGCGGCGGTGCAACGAGACCCGTGTAGGCGACCTTTTCCGCGATTTTGCCCGCAAGCGGAAAGGTCTCCTCGATACGCGCAAAGGCCGGGTCGCCGTGGACAAGCACGAGATCGAAATGCGCCTTGACTAAATCCACGGTCTCCTCGGCGCGGCCGGGTTTGACCCGTTCCTGCAGGATATCGCGTAGCGAGGTCGCCACCAGCGGCCGCGGCTGCATGGCCGCGACGGCATCGAGCAGCGGCAGCAACTCGAACCGCATCTGTCTGCGACCGAAGGGGAAGGCTTCGATGATGACGACATCAGGCTTGGACGCATGCAGGGCTTCGATCAACAGGTCCTTGCGGTGCTGCTGGAACGCATCCGTGACCGGATTGCCGTCGGCATCGCTCAGGCCGGAAAAACCCTTGTCGCCGGCTGTTACCGGGGGCAGCGCGATCGTCGCCAGGCCCTCGCCGGGAAACCCGGGAACGGGTGCGCCCCCCGTCACCATCGTGACGTCGAACCCGTCTGCAGACAACGCTTTAGCGATACGACTCGCTCGCGCTAGATGCCCGATGCCGAGCAGATGCTGCACGTAGAAGAAGACGCGATGCTTGCTCAAGAGACTTTGCTCCACTCGCTTTGAAAGAGCCCGATAAGTTGGGTGACGCTCGAGTGATGGTCGAACTCGGCGCGAACGCGCTTTTCGGCCGCGGCGCCGAGTTGTCGCCTGAGATCCGGGTCGCGGACTAGCCGTTCAAGCGCCAGGGCAAGCGCACGTGGGTCTTCGGGTGGCACGAGGAGACCGTTCGCATAGTCCGTCAGCAATTCCGGAACGCCCGAGACGGATGTCGAGACGCAAGGCAGCCGCTGGCTCGAGGCTTCCACCAAAACGTTGGGCAGACCATCGCGATCACCGTTGGCCGCAACCCGGCACGCTAGTGCGAAGATGTCGCTGTCGCGGTAGTGCTGAAGCACGTCGGTCTGGTCGAGCGCGCCTTTCCAGTGGACCCGCTCAGCAAGACCGAGCTGGGTGGCAAGCTTCTTGAGGTCGCCGGCCAGTTCGCCTGCACCGATATGGTCGAAGCGCCAGTTGAGATCGCCTGGCAGCAGCGACAGGGCCTTCAGCAGGACGTCGTAGCCCTTCTTCGCGACGGCGCGTCCGACGCTGACGATTCGCACCGGATCGGCCGGGTCGGAGCCGTCGCGGCGGGAATGGTGCCCGCCAAAGGCCGGGAAGCGATCGAGATCGAGGCCGTGGTAGCTCAGATGCACGCACGATTTCTCAGGCGTCAGGCTTTGCAAATGCTCAAAGCCGCTCCGCGTGCAGGTAACGGTCCAGCGGGCGCGGTCGAGCTTTCCGGAAAGCTCCCAGTTGGCCGACGTCCAGATATCCTTGGCATGCGCGGAGCAGGTCCAAGGAATGCCCGCGATAATGCTGGCATAGTTGGTCACCGAAGCGGGCGTGTGAATGAAATGCGCGTGAAGCCAGGTGGCTCCGCCCGGCCATTCGGCGACCAGCACCAGCGCCTGACCGAACCGTCGAAAGCGGTTGCGCGACGGGTCGCGCACGAGATCCGCAAGAAATGGGCGAAGCGCGCGCCAGAAGCCGGCTTTCGGCATCAATTGGAGCGCAGCGCGAAGCACACGCCACGGCTCCTCATGCAGATATTCCGGCAAATAATGCACGTCCGCCCGGATCTCGTCGTGCACGGGATGACGTTTGCCGTCGGTGGGACGACGGAGCGCGACGAGAACGAGCTCGTGCCCGGCCCTTTCGAGGCCGAGCAGTTCCTGCGCAATGAAGGTTTCCGACAGGCGCGGATAGCCTTTCAGGACGACGGCAATCTTGCGATTTGGCGACACTGGCTCAGCTCGACTGCTTCACGATGCTCAGGTGCTCTTTCGATCTGTGATCGAGCCAGCCGCCGACAAGCTCGGAGATGTGGACAAGGCCTTCCAGCCTCAAGCCATTAGCAGCGCGCGATGGCGGGGCGCGCCCCGGCAAAGCCTTCAACGCGGCCGCAAACCGCAGCGGATCTTCGGCCTCATGGGGAAGCAGCATCTCGACGAGGCCAAGGTCGGACGCGCGTCGAGCCCGGATCAACTGCTCCTCCCGCGGCTCGAGACGCGGCACGATCAGGGCCGGCTTGTCGAAGGAGAGAATCTCGCAGTAGGTGTTATAGCCGCCCATCGAGACAACCCCTCTCGCGCCGGCGATCAGTTCCTCCATGCGATTGTCGAACTCGATCATCTTGATGAACGGAATGCGACCGCCCTTCTTGATCAGCTTGTTGCGCTGCTTGGCCGGCATGTAGGGCCCAAGCACCACGAGGGCGTTGTGCGTCAGGTCGGGGTCCTGCTGATAGGCGTGGATCACATCATGAATGAGGTCGGCGCCGTCGCCGCCGCCCCCGGTGGTGACGAGGATATAGTCGCCCTCCGGCCTGTGGTCGGGCAATCCGTCATGCGGAACGCTTCGTTGCAGGAAACCTACGAAGTTCATCCGCTCGCGCACTGCCGCAGGTACCTCAAGGCCGACCAGCGGATCGTAAAAATCCGGCGGACCATAGACCCAGATCGTATCGTAGAACTGCTCGATCTTGCGCATGGTGTCGCGCCGCTTCCATTCGACCTCGAGCAGATGCGGTGCGTCCATGATCTCGCGAAGCCCAAGCACCAACTTCGTCCCGTGGGTCTTCAGATAGGTGAGCGTATCCTCGACCTCGCCGCGCAAGCCCATGGGCTCCTTGTCGACGATGAAGATGTCCGGCTTGAACGTCTCGGCCGTCGAACGGATGATCGACTGGCGCATCTTCAGCGTCTCGTGCAATTCGATATGCCGGTCGAGCGAGGTGTACTCACCGTTTCTGAGTTTGATGACGCTCGGAATCTTCACGAAATCGACGCGCGCACGATAATCGAAAGCGCCGGCGATCGTCGCGCCGGAGATGATCAGGACCTGCAAGCCGCTG
Organism: Ensifer sp. IC4062; assembly: GCF_020193575.1. Classification (GTDB taxonomy): domain Bacteria; phylum Pseudomonadota; class Alphaproteobacteria; order Rhizobiales; family Rhizobiaceae; genus Sinorhizobium. The sequence goes on along the minus strand of NZ_JADYVD010000020.1, from coordinate 77,590 downwards.
TAGTCCTCCACGAGCGCATGCGCGATCGTCCGACAGCGCCGCAGATGACCCAGGCCGAAGGTGTCGTGGCTGTACATGAGGATCCGGGCATCCTCGAAACGCCGTACCATGCGAAGAACCTTTCGCTCACTATAAAAGGGCTACAACGGGATGCAGCGCCCGCGGGCAGTCAAAGGAAGTGCCGGCCTTATTTGTAGGGATCGGCGGCGTCGCGCAACCCATCTCCCAGGAAGTTGAACGCCAAAATCACAAGAATGACTGGTATGGTCGGAAACAGCAGCCAGGGATAGAAAGCAATGACGCTGACACTCTTTGCCTCAGTCAGCAGGATGCCCCAGCTCGTTATCGGCGGGCGCAGTCCCAACCCGAGGAAGCTCAGCGCGGTCTCGCCGAGGATCATGCCGGGGATGGAGATCGTTGCTGTTGCAATAAGATGGGACATGAATCCCGGCACCAGATGGCGTCCGATGATGCGACCGCTTTTCGCGCCCATCAGTTGGGCCGCAAGGACATAGTCCTCCTCGCGCAGTGCAAGCAGCTTCGAACGGACGGCCCGCGCAAGGCCAGTCCAGTCGAGAAGCCCCAGAATCACGGTGATCCCGAGATAAATAAGGAGCGGGCTCCATGTGGCCGGCATGATCGCCGCAAGAGACAGCCACAGCGGAATGCTCGGAATCGACTGGAGCACCTCGATCAATCTCTGGACCAGCAGATCGAAAACGCCGCCGTGATAGCCGGCGAGCCCGCCGATGACGATGCCAAGCACGAAGCTGACGGTTATGCCGAGAAGGCCAATCGTCAGTGAAATCCGCGCGCCGTAGATGATACGCGACAGCACGTCGCGTCCGAGCCTGTCGGTGCCGAGGAGGAAGAGCTGACCGCCCTCTGCGGGACAGACGAGATGCAAGTTGCTCTCGAAAAGTCCCCAGAAACGATAACTGTCGCCGCGGCAGAAGAAGCGGATCCGCTGGATGTCCGAGGGATTGTCGGCATAGTTCCGCCTCAGCGTTGCCATATCCAGCGTCATCGTTCGGCCATAGACGAACGGGCCGACAAATGAGCCCTCATGAAAAAGACGGACAGTCTGCGGCGGCGCGTAGATGAAATCGACGTTGCGCGTGTGCAGATTGTACGGCGCCAGAAACTCGCAAAAGAGAATCATGACGTAGAGGGCCGCCAGGAAAATGCCGGAGGCGAGCGCCACCTTGTGCCGCTTGAACTTCCACCACATCAGGCGCAGCTGCGACGCCTGGTTCACGCGCACCTGCTCCTCCGTCATCACCTCGACGGAATAGGGATCGAACGGGGCGGTCGATACATAATGCGGCAGGGGTTCGCCGGGCGCCGGAATCGGTGACGTCACTTCGTGCTCCTGCCTTGCAGACGGATTCTGGGATCGAGAACGGCGAGCGCCAGATCGGATATCAGTACGCCAATGACCGTGAGAAACGCGAGAAACATCAGGAACGAACCGGCGAGGTACATATCCTGGCTCTGCAGCGCCTTGATCAACATCGGTCCGGTCGTTTCAAGCGAAAGGACGATCGCAGTGATTTCCGCACCGGAGATGATCGCCGGCAGGATCGAACCGATGTCGGAGATGAAGAAGTTGAGCGCCATGCGCAACGGGTATTTGAGCAGGGTCCTGGTGGGCGAGAGCCCCTTCGCTCTCGCCGTCACGACATATTGCTTCTGAAGCTCGTCGAGCAGGTTGGCCCGGAGGCGGCGGATCATGCCAGCCGTCCCGGCCGCACCTATGATAATTACCGGTATCCACATGTGCTCGAGCATGGACCTGGCCTTCGCCCAGCTCATCGGCTCGTTAAGATATTGCTGGTCCATAAGATGGCCGATCGAGGTGCCGAACCAGATATTGGCGAAATACATGAGAATCAGCGCCAGCATGAAGTTCGGCACGGCGATGCCGATGAGACCAATCAGCGACAGCCCGTAATCGCCCCAGCTGTATTGGTGCGTCGCGGCATAGATGCCGATTGGAAAGGCGATGATCCAAGTCAGCATAATGGTGAAGAAGGAGACAAGGATCGTCAGCCACAGCCGGTCTCCGACGACCTCACTCACCGGCAGTTCATATTCGAACGAATAGCCGAAATCGCCCTGCAGCATGCCGCCGACCCAGTAGATGTAGCGCAGCAACGCCGGTTGATCGAAGCCGTATTCTTTTCGCAGGGCTTCGATCTGCTCCATGTTGACGCCTTCGCCCTGCGCCCTGATCTCGGCGACGTAGCTCTCGAAATAGTCTCCTGGCGGCAGTTCGATGATGGCGAACACCAGCGCGGAGATGATGAGGAGGGTCGGGACCATCGCCGCAACACGCCAGAGAATGTATCGCAGCATCTCACGTGTCCTGTTCAAGCCAGAAGGTATCGGGATTGTACACGCCGAAATAGCTCGTCGGGTCGAAGCCGTAGAGCGCCTCTTCCGGCACATTGCGAAGCTTCGAGGAGACGACGATCGGCTGCAGCGATGCATTGACGAGGCCGATCGAGAAGACCTGATCGGTGTAGATCGACAGCATCGATTTCCAGATTTCCGTCCGCTCCGCGTCGGTGCTCGAATGCCGCCAGCGCTTGAGCAAGTCGAGAAGCTCGACCACAGGCGGAAGCTGCGGCGCCTCGCCCATTTCGCCGTGCGACAGGTAGTTCAGTCCCCAGACCGGCCACTGCAATTGATCGTCAGCCGTCGGTGCAAGCTGGCCCGGGTTCATGTCCGCGGTCGGAACGCCGTTGTCGATGCCGAACCACATGGACATGATGATCTCGCCGCCGACCGCGCGGCTGCGGAAGGTGTCGCGCTGGGAAGTACGGATGAAGAGCGAAATGCCGATCTTCTGCCAATAGTCGGTTATCAGTTGCAGAACATCGGTTTCAAGTGTGCTTTCGCCCGCCGTTTCGACGACGATCTGCGCCGCCCGTCCATCCGGCAGGATGCGGATCCCATCGCTGCCGCGCTTCGCCAGGCCCGCAGCGTCCAGCAGGCTGTTGGCCTGGTCCGGATCATAGGCGACCCACGCGTTTGCGAATTCGGGACGGAAGAGCGGACTATCCGGCAGCACGGTATCGGCGCTCTCCTTGGTCAAACCATAGAATACCGCCATGTTGATTTCGCGCCGGTCAATCGCCAGCGACAGGGCCCGCCTGACGCGGACATCCTGCAGCAGCGGACGCCAGACCGGATCGGAAGCGTTGAGATTGGGAAGCAGCGCCAGACGCGATCCCTGCGTCTTCTTCCACAGCTTGACCTTTATCGGATAGCGCTTCTCCGCATCCTTCAGGAAGGTGTAGTCGACGAAATCGATGCCCGCCGCCTGGAGATCGCTTTCGCCCGTGCCCGTTTTCGCCGGGATGAGCGAGGACGAACTGACGCTCAGCACGAACTTGTCGATGTAGGGCAATTGCAGGCCGTTTTCGTCGACCCGGTGGAAATACGGATTGCGCTCGAAGATGAACTGCTCGGCGGGAAGCGGTGTGGTGTTCCGCCAGGGATCGAGGGTCGGCAAATCGGGGTTTTCCGGGCGATAGGAGCGTGCCATGCGCATGTGCAGTTGGCTCCACTTCTTGACCCGCTCTTCCTTCATCTTTGCCTTGAGCTTGTCCTCGTCCTGGTACTTCTTGTGGAACTGCTTGAGATAGGCCGACGGCATCACGATGACCAGCGGCTGCGGAGCGGCAAGCTTCTGCAGGAAATCCGGGTTCGGCATCGTCCAGGAATAACGCAGTGTGCGCTCGTCGATGATCTCGAACTTGCCCGCCTCGCCATCCATGACCAGCGCCGTTGGGAGACCCGCCGGAGTGAGGTCCTCGTTCAGCAGCACATCCTCCCAGCAGTAGCGGAAGTCTTCTGTTGTAAGCGGCGTGCCATCCGACCATTTATGCCCCTCGCGCAGGCGCAGGGTGAAGATGCGGTCCTCGACCGTTTCGTAGCTTTCGAGAACGTCGGCCTGAAGGTTCAGCTGCTCGTCGTAGCCGACCAGCCGGCAATAGCCGTAGACCGTCATCAGCCGGATGTCCTTGGCGCTGCCGATGAGGCTTCGGATCACGCCGCCATGCTTACCGGGCGTGCGCCCCCTGGCCGCGACATTGATCACGCGTGGCGTTTTCGGTAGCCGCTCGTTGAGCGGAGGAAGTTTGCCTTCCGCAACCAGCGGCGCGAGCACCTCGGCCTCGCTTCCCGCCGCAAGCAGCCGCGGCGGCAGAACAGTGGAAGCCAGCATCGCCAGCGCGGTTCTCCGGGTGATCATGGGCGCAGCTCCCTTGCATCCACCGACTTTCGGGCAAGGACGAAATGATCGCCGCCGAGATTTGCGGGAAAGAGGGCGTCTTCCGCGCCATCGTCGCAGAACTGTGCGCCCCACCGCCGCTTGTCCGATCCACCGCTTGCCTGGAGGGCGTCGAAATCGAGCTTCCGGTCGAGGTCGGGGTAAGGCACTGCCGCCAGCAAGGACTTCGTATAGGGGTGCACGGGATTGCGCATCAGCACCTCACGCGGCGCGAGCTCGACGATCCGGCCGGCACACATCACCGCGATCCGATCCGCCATGTAGTCCACGACCGCCAGATTGTGCGAAATGAAGAGTGACGTCAGGCCCAGCTCCTTCTGCAAATCCTTAAGAAGGTTGAGAATCTGGGCCTGCACCGAGACATCGAGCGCTGAAACGGGCTCGTCGCAGATCAAGAGTTCCGGAACGAGCGCGAGTGCGCGGGCGATACCGATGCGCTGCCTCTGACCGCCGGAGAAACTGTGCGGATAGCGGTTGATGAAACGCTGATCGAGGCCGACGGCCTGAAGCAGCGAACGAACGGTTTCGATTCGCGACTTCGGCGTTCCACGCCCATGGATCTCAAGCGGCTCACTGAGAATGTTCTTGACCGTCATGCGCGGCGACAGCGACGAGACCGGGTCTTGGAAGACCATCTGGATTTTCGCACGCAGTTCTTTCAACGCCGCGCCATCGAGTTTCAGGACGTCGACCGCCCTCCCACCGTCATCGTAGGTTATCGACCCTGAGTCCGGGGTCACCGCACGCATCAGGATCTTACTCACCGTCGTCTTGCCGCAGCCGCTTTCGCCGACGAGGCCGAGGCATTCGCCGCGGCGAATATCGAAGCTGACATTGTCGACGGCGCGGTGCTCAGACGAGTGATTGCCGCCGAACCAGCCCGAGCTGCGGGTGGTGAAGGTCTTCGACAGGTTACGGACGGAGATGAGAACATCGGAGCTGGAGGTCTTGCGCGCGGGTCGACTTCCAAGGAGGTTTTCGGCCTTGACCGGCACCTCGCGCAGCGCCTTCAGCCTCTCGCCGGGCTTCATGTCGAAGTGCGGCACGGCGGCCATCAGGCCCTTCAGATAGGGATGCTGGGGATTGCGGAAGATCGCATCGACCGGCCCCGCCTCGACGATCTCGCCGTGATAGATGACGACGACTTCGTCCGCCATATTGGCGACGACGCCGAGGTCGTGCGTGATCAACAGCATGGCCATGTTGAGCTTGGCCTGAAGCTCGCGCAGGAGTTGGAGAATTTGCGCCTGCACCGTCACATCGAGCGCGGTTGTCGGCTCATCGGCAATCAGGAGCGCCGGGCGACAGATCAGCGCCATGGCGATCATGGCGCGCTGGCGCATCCCGCCGGAAAGCTCGAACGGGTACATGTCGTAAGCGCGCGGCGGGTTGGAGAATCCGACATAGCCCAGAAGCTGCTCGGTCCTCGCTCTACGCTCTTCCTTATCCGCATCGGTGTGTGTCGCCAGCACTTCGGAAATCTGGTTTCCGATCGTGTGGAGCGGCGACAGCGAGGTCATCGGCTCCTGGAAGATCTTGCTGATGCGCGCCCCGCGAATGGCCTGGATATCGCGCCCGTCAGGCTCGAGCGAGAGCAGATCTTGAGGCCTGCCCGCGACGGCCGGATCGTTGAACAAGACTCGCCCGCCAACACTCGCAACGCTCGGCAAAATGCCCATGATGGCCTGGCTGATCGCCGACTTGCCGGATCCGGACTCGCCGACCAGCGCGGTGACCTTCCCTGGCAGAATCCTGAAATTCGCCCCTCTGACGGCTTCGACTTCGCCGCCGAGCACTGAGAATGTGATCCGCAGACCCTCAACCCGTAGCAGGTCCGCCCCTGACGTCATTGCAGCACGCTTCCCTCACTACCCCAGAGCGCCGTACGTTGTCCCGAAACGCACATGGACGCTCTCCTTTTTGGTTCTACGCATCTTTTCCATCAAAGGCGTTTTCACCTCGTGGCGATGCCATAGCGTCCGACACCAAAAAAAGAGTAGCCTAGCTTAAACGGGCTGTCCAGCAGGCCCCCCGGCCTGCCAGAGGGGCTGCGGTTCAGCGACCGAGCGGCTTATGAGAACGGGCAAATGCCGTTCGTCAGAACGTCGGCACACCGCGTCGACCGACGGAAATCGTCGTAGTAAAGCGTCCAGTTGGTCGTGTCTGCCGCCCGGTATGGTCCAAACTTGAAATACTGATTCTGCCCGAGCCCTTTATCCGCATGGCCGATATGTCCCTTCACTGTAATGACCGGCTGACCATTGGCGAACAGCTCGATATGTCCGGAACCGTCCGGCCCGGGCTTGGTAAAGACAGCGAAGTCGATCCAGCCGGACTTCGGATCCGGCAGCGGATTGCCATGGTTGGTGACGGTGATCCCGGTCGTACATGAATTGAAAAGACGACCGTCTTCGGGTTTCCAGTTCGGGTCGGCAGCGACCAGCATGCGCATCTGGTTGAGTTCGGGCCGCACCCAGACGGGAACCTCCCCCGGCGCGCAGCTCGCCGGCCTGTTCTCCGGCCCGGTGGACACCGGCGGCAGATAATTGGTCTCAACGGTAACGAAGAGCTTACCTGAGGTCAGGCGGAACGCCAGAAAAGGGCTGAAGTCTCCGTTGGCGCCGTGATCGATTTCACGTTTCCATTGCGCAATGAGGTAGCGATGGTCTCCACTCGGAACCGGATCGGCGAACTTGACCGAGAAGCCGTACCAGACTCCCTGGTCGTAAGGCACGCGCAACGCGGTCTTCTCCCAGATTTCCGCCCGTTCGCTGCACCCGTCGTCCGGCTCAGGGCATTTGGGCACGATCGACAGTTTCAACCCGCCATTTCCGGTGCGCTTGACGTCGCTCTGAAACACATAGGAACCGGCGCTCTGTTCGAAGTTGTCGCGATAGTAGAGCCCGCCTTCAGGGGCAAAATCCTGACCCTCGAACCCGTCGACCAGCTTCTGCTCCAAGGTCGCTTGCTGTTCCGTCGATTGGGCAGGCGCAACGCTTGTCGCAGCGAGGGCTGCGGCCAGAAAAACCACACGGAACATCGGACCTCCTTAAAGCGGACATCTATTGCAGCATCTTATCGATGAGGCCGCGTGGCCCCGGCGACTGCTTCGTATTACGATACAGCAACATGACATGCTCTGCCTCGGAGAGTCCATCCTGAGTTGCATCGTCGGGACGCTCTTCCGCGATCGCTGCAAGCGCTGTGTCCTGGGGATAGAGGATGGTGAATTTCTGCCGGACGCCACGCAGTTTTTCCTGCCCGAGCGTCGCCCAGTCGCCGCCGCAATAATTGACGAACGCTTCGCTGGCGACGACGTTGTGGGCGTATTTCTTCGTCAGGTTCTGCAGGCGCTGCACCTCGTTCACCGCAGAGCCGAAGACGGAAAAGGTCAGCCGGTCGCGAAGCCCGACATTGCCGAACATGACGTTGCCCACGTGGAGGCCAATTCCATAGCCGATCGGATCGCGGCCCTGTCTCTTCCTTTCCGCGTTCAGCGCCGCCACGCGCGCGGTCGCCGCGCTCACCGCAGCAAAGGCCTCACGGCTGGCCATTTCCGACGGCTCCTTGTGGCGGCCGCATGGATAGACGGCGATGAATCCGTCTCCAACGAAGCTCAGGATCTGCCCGCCGTTTCGATTGAATGGCGTCGCGATCGCATCGAAGAAACCGTTGAGCGTCTCGATATAGGCCTGGCGACCTTCCTTCTCCGCGAGCATGGTCGATTCCCGCATGTCCGCCATCACCAGCACGGCGCGAACCGTCTCACCGTCGCCGCGGCGCACTTGGCCGCTCATCACGCGCCGTCCGGCATTGGCTCCGAGATACGTCGTCAGCATGTTGTCGGCAAGCTTGCCGAGGACCGCGACCTTGGCAGCAACGGCCAGATGATTCTGAAGCTTGAGCAACGCCGCGATCACATCGTCGCTGAAGCCGCCGTGGCGATCCGTCGTCCAGGATCCCACCATGCCATGGTCGGAGTCGGTCCCGAGTGGTTGCATGAAGGCCAGATAATCGGTGGCCCCATGCTCTTTCAGCTCGTCGAAAATCGGAAACTCCGACACCTCCGCCGGGTCGATGCGCCGCCTAACGTGATCGAGGTTGTTGTTGAGCAGATAATAATAGGGGCTGCGCAGAAACCGCTCGGGATTGAGCGCCAGTTCCTCATGGCGCAAACCGCTCACCTCGACGCCCTTGCCGCGCCACCAGGTAAACCCGAGCGCGTCATAGAGCGGATGCAGCATCGAGAAGGACAGATGGACGCGCATGAGCGGCAGGCCTGCCGCGGCGAGGCGTTCGCAGAAACCCCGCACGAGGGTTTCGAGCGTCTCGTCGCTCAAGGACGCTCGCATGAGCCAGTCGGCGACCTTGTCCAGAAGAATTTCGGAAACAACACTGTTGTTGATCGGGCTCATGGCATTCCTCATCATCGGCATGACGGTCAACACCGACGGCTATCGCGCGGACCTTGCAATCAAGGCCGCGTCCACCTGTGATGCCCGTTGTAACGAACGGCGTCTGCCGCGCATCGCGGCAGTAGTTGCGGCGATTGAATCGCAGCATCTTCTTGCTGGGAGATATTCACCGGCGAGGCCAATTTCCAGAGACGTTCGAAATTTTTGATCATGCGTCGAACGTACACGGGACTGATCGTATAATTGCACCCTGTAATTGTTGGGGTCGTCCGCCACCTCCGGCCCCGCGCTTGACTTGCGACGCCTTCTGGCCAACAAAACGGCGACATTTTCCGGCAATCGGGATCGTCGCAATTGCCCGCACTGCCCCTGACAAATGGAACCCTATCTTGACCTCCCTTCATCACGACAGGCTGCTTGAATCGATCTCAGCGCGCCAGGCACGGGTCGGCGTCATCGGCCTCGGCTATGTCGGCCTGCCGCTCGCCGTCGCCGTGGCACGCTCCGGTTTTACGGTGACCGGTTTCGACATCGATCCAGCGAAGATCGTCGCTCTGGACGATGGCCGCTCCTATATCGAGGCGGTTACGGACGAGGCGCTTTGCCGTGAGATCGCCACGGGTCGGTTCCGTTCGATGACCGATTTCTCCGATCTTGGCCAGTGCGACGTCATCATCATCTGCGTGCCAACGCCATTGACCAAACACCGCGATCCAGACCTCTCCTTCGTCGAAGGAACGGCGCGCTCGATCGCCGCCACGCTGAGGGCGGGCCAGCTTGTGGTTCTCGAATCGACCACCTATCCCGGCACCACCGACGGCATCGTCCGTTCGATCCTCGAAGAAACGGGGCTGAAGTCCGGCGAGGACTTCTTCATCGGCTTCTCGCCCGAGCGCGAAGACCCGGGTAACCGCGTCTTTGAGACTGCGAGCATCCCGAAGATCGTGGCCGGCGACGGCCCGCGTGCGGCGACGCTGATGCAGCATTTCTACGGCGCCGTGGTCAAAACCGTCGTTCCGGTCTCCTCGAACGCCACGGCCGAAGCCGTGAAGCTTACCGAGAACATCTTCCGCGCCGTCAACATTGCCCTCGTCAACGAGCTCAAGGTCGTCTACGAGGCCATGGGGATCGACATCTGGGAGGTCATCGAAGCGGCCAAGACGAAGCCGTTCGGCTACATGCCCTTCTACCCGGGGCCGGGGCTCGGCGGGCATTGCATCCCGATCGACCCTTTTTACCTCACCTGGAAATCCCGCGAATACGAACTGCCGACCCGTTTCATCGAACTCGCGGGGGAAATCAATTCTGCGATGCCGCGCCATGTCGTCGGCCGGCTCGCCGAGGCGCTCGACAGGCGGCAGGGCAAGGCGCTCAGCCGCTCGAACGTTCTCGTTATCGGTCTCGCTTACAAGAAGAACGTGCCGGACATTCGTGAAAGCCCCTCGCTCAGGCTGATCGAGCTCATCGAGGAGCGCGGCGGCAGCGCTGCCTTCTACGATCCGCATGTCGAAGAGATTCCTTCGACCCGAGAGCATCTCCCCCTAAAAGGCCGTCGATCGATCCCCTTAAACGAGAAAAGCGTGCGTCGGTTCGACGCCGTGCTTGTCGCAACGGACCATGATGGCATCGATTACAAGGCGATTGCGGATTGGGCACCCCTGATCATCGATACCCGCAACGTTTTTGCACGTCTCGGCATCGTTGTCGACCACGTGGTCAAGGCCTGACGTCCCTGCGGACGGTCGCGCATTTTAGATCACGACGACAAGCTAGAGCGGGAACGCGGGCGGAACCCGCGCGCAGTTTCTTATCCTGGTCTAGCCGACCGGAGCAGCGCCGCCTTGAGATTCTTCGCCGCCATGGCGTAGCCGCCGGCCGCTCCGTCGATGAAATGCACGTGATCGCGGCTCATGGCCGCCGGTACGATGCAGGTCATAAGCGCGGAATCCTGCTGATGCAGCCCGTAGCTGGAGACGCCGGTCTCAGCCGCCCGCTTCAGCCTCTCTTCGATCTGGCGCAGGCGCTCGATGCCGATATCGATCGTCATCTTCAGCCCGTCGTCGAACTTGCGGAAGTCGGAGTTTCTGACCAGGTCGCGCTTGTACTGCGTAGTATCGAACGGGCCGAGATTCCATCCCAGCTTGAAGCACACGAACAGCACCAGGCTCTGCAAGGTGATCCACGACCCGGCGAGCAGACGTTTGCCTTTCCGCGCCACGGCGCGCGACTCGACCGCGACCCCTTGCATGGAGAGCCGAGGCTCGGGACCGTTTTCCGGCACCGGATGCCCCCCGCGTTCCTCTCCTTCGGCCAATGCCACGATATCGCCGACCAGTGCCTGGAACTCCGGACCATTGCCGCGCAGACCCGGAACGGCAATGATCGAGACGATTGCCCCATGGCGGGAGACAATCGGATTCCAGCGGCAGGATAGCCCGGTCAGATCCGGTCTGCTTCCGGTCGCCGCGGCCTCTATCTGGTAGCGTCCGGCCTTCATTTCCGCCTCTGCCCAACTAGCACCGCCCCCGGAAAACATGGCGTAGGAGACCTCCTCGCTAGCCTTGAAACGCGCCACGCGCATGTCGAGCCCGTTGGCACGGATGTCGGCGACTGGAACAAGTGCTGCGCGCAGTTCGAGGCCAAGCTCTTCCGCGACCCAGGTCTTCGCGTTAGCCAATGCAGCACGCGCCTTTGGCGCCATGGCCGCGGGTATTGCGGCGAGCGCTCCGTCACCTCCGAAGACGAAGGGCAGATTTCTTTCGTCGAGTGCATTCATCAACGCCGATATGACGCTTGCGCCCGCCATGTTGACGCTCTTGTAACGACCCTCCGCAATGGCGCCGGTCGAGTCGACGATGTCAGCGACCGCCAGCACCCATCCATCCGGCATGGGCCGGTAGTTGGCCTCGTCGGCAACCCCCTCGAATGCCTCAAAAAGGGGAAGACCGTCGTAGAACTGCATATCAGCTGCCTGCGCCATTGACTGCGTCCAACCTTTTCGACTTTAGGCCAATGCGATCGAAAATCGCTTTATTCTTTTTCGCTCCGCTCTAAATCACGTTAGATCCGAAGATAAAGTTTCAAAACAGCCTTTGGAGAGCACGATTTAGGAATAAAGCAACCCCTACAATCTAATTGGAACTTATGCCGTTGCAGGACCCTTATGATCTGTGCTTGTCTAAGGAAATGCACGCAGGCAAAAGCGCCGAGGCGGGCAGGACGAAGCCAAAACGGGAATGCAGGAAAACACCTTTCGAGTGCGGTTCTGGGGAGTGCGAGGCAGTTTGCCGGTGTCCGGCGAACAATTTCTACGCTATGGAGGCAATACACCCTGCATCGAAGTCCGTTGCGGCAGCGAAGTCCTGATCTTCGATGCCGGCTCGGGGTTGCGTGAAGCCGGGGTGGCGCTAACGTCTGAGGGCATCTCGGCCTACGACCTGTTCTTCACGCATAGCCATTACGATCACATCATAGGCCTCCCCTATTTCAAGCCAATCTACAATTGCAGCACCGCAGTGCGTTTCTGGTCCGGCCATCTTTATGGCAGGATGAGCACCAAGCGAATGGTCGGCGAGTTCATGCGGCCGCCATGGTTCCCGGTCGATACTGGTATTTGTCAGGCGAGCATGGACACTGTCGACTTCCGCCCGGGAGATGTGCTTGCGCCTCGCAAGGGGGTTGCCATCCGCACGATGAGTCTCAATCACCCCGGCGGATGCGTGGGCTATCGGATTGATTGGGGCGACCGTGCGGTCGCCTTAATTTATGACACCGAACACGAGGCTGGTGTCCTCGATCCGGCAATCCTCGAGTTCATCGCCGGGGCTGACCTTATGGTCTACGACTGCACCTATCTCGAATCGGAGATGGTGACCTATCGAGGCTATGGGCATTCGACCGGCATGCACGGCGCCAAGCTGGCGCAAGCGGCCGGCGTACGGCGGCTGGCAATGTTCCATCACGATCCGTCGCGGACGGATCTTGAACTCGCGGCGATGGAACAGGAAGTGCAGGCATTTTTCGAGGGAGCCTTCGCGGCCCGCGACCGTCAGATCATCGAACTATGAGGTCGCTTACTCTGCGCCAGCGGCAGGCGGGATGCACGGCGGTCAGTTCGAACAATCGCGACAGAAATTCCCATACGCTCTCGTCATGGACCAGATGGTGCGTCAGAAGGCCGACCGCTTGCTCGTCGACGTTCATCTCGTCCAGGCGCCGCACGATCTCTTGAATGATTTCCCGGTGATTTCGACAACCGCGCGTTCCATGCCAATCCATCACGTCCACATGCGTGTTGATGAGGCTCAGGCGGGGCCGGGGAAACGCGGATGCGATCGACCCGTTCTTCATCTTTGCCGGCTTGCTCGAACCCTTTCTTTCGGGACCGAAGACCGAAAGCGCCGTGAAGCCAATGTCTGGCAGCCCATCGAGGAGGTCCGGATCGATCCGGTTCCATGGCGGGACGAGAAGCGGGACGAATGAGGACGGATGGAGCGCCTTGAGATGGGAGTGCCCTCTCTCTAGCTCGTCGAGAACGAGCTCGCGCGGCCGATGGGCGCCAAGTTCCTGCCGCTTTTCAGCCGCCGGTGCATGGTTTCGATGTGTCCAGCCGTGAACGGCAACGCTGATATCGTCGCGGGAGGCAAGATAACGCGAGAGCTCGCCGCTCGTGTACGCCGGGATAACGGCCAGCGTAATCGGCACGGAAAATCCACCCGCCAGATCCACCAGCCGGTCCAGCGCCGCCGTCGGCTCGACCGCATCGTCGTCGCGCAACCAGAAATCGACGCGCCGCCCGGCCGCCTGCAAAAGATCCAGTCTGTCGATGATCGGCTGCCAGATCGACGTCTCCATTATGCCGCCTGCTCCACAAAGTCCTTGAAAATCTCGCCAAGGCGCGTTGCCGCCGCCTGCAACGACCGTTGCTCGACAACGAAGCGGCGCGCGTTTGCCCCGAACTTGGTGCGTAGGGTCCTGTCGCTGATCAGCCGCCGGATCGCCGCGGCGAACAGGTCGATATCGCCCGCCTTCGTCAGCAAGCCCGTTTCTTCATCCCTGACCACTTCCGGAACGCCGGCCGTTCGTTGCGCGACAACCGGCAGGCCGGCTGCCTGCGCCTCCAGATAGGAGAGGCCATAGGCCTCGCCGCAGCCAGGCCAGACATAGAGATCGCCCCGGGCAAGAATCCCGGCGATCGCCCCGGGCTCTCTCTCGCCGAGCCAATCTAGCCTCTCGGCCGGAAGCCAGGAAAAGGCCTCCTGCACTTCCGCCCAGGCGGGGCCATCGCCGACAATCGACATTATCCAGGGGAGATCGACCACGAGCGCCAGAGCCTTGGCGAGCATGTGGTAGCTGTCCATCTTGTCGCCCGGCCGCATCATCGCCACTGCCAGCAGCCGACACGGGTCGGCCCCGGTTTGTCGTGGTTCGCGGAACGGCGCCACGTCTATGAACGGTGCAAGCATGGCATATCGGCCACCCGGTATGGCCTCCTTCAAGCCTTCACGATCGCGCTGCGTAAAGCAGATATTGACGGCAGCATGCCTGGCGCCAGCCGCGACCTCATCCTGAGCTGGCTTCCTGGCGCCCACGTTGCGGCGGTGCGAATAGGAACTTTCGGCGGTGATGTAGGGAATGGAAAATTCGGCCGAAATGCGGGGACCGATGAGGTCCGGCGCCTTGTAGTAAGGATGGTAGCAGAACCACGCGTCAGGCGGTCCCTCGGCACGCCAAAGGTGTCCAAGACGGCGAACCTCCAGATCGGCTTGCGTCCGAAGCGATGAAAGTTGTTCGTCGGATGCCTCGCGTGAAAAGCTGCGCAGTTGCGACGCGATGCCGACGTCATGGCCGCCCAGCCGAAGCGCTTCGATCAGCAGGCGCGCCATCTGCCTGTCGCCGGAGGGGACGGGATGATCGGGCGATTTCAAAGGCGCGTAAAAGGCGATCTTCATTCGAAGCGAGCTATCCCGCCTTACCGATCGGATGTCAACATGGCCGAACGACGGCTGCGCGACGGCTCGGATACCGGCCGGCCCGAAGCAGGTGCAGCGCCTCTCATTCTGCGTTGTGGCGGTCTATTCCGTCGGCGCTCCTCCCGCCTGCGCCAGGGCAGCGTTCTTCTTGGCGATTGCGTCGCGTGTCGCGGCGGCCGCGGCCGTCGTCGATTGCGCTTCGTCGCCCGCGACCTGAACCGTTGGCGAGGCAAACGAGATGCCGTTCGTTTTGAACGCCTCCTTGATCAAGGCCTGCGCCCGACGCCTGACCTGGGTCTGGTTTCCCGGCTTGGTCGTCATGGCGAAGCTCAGCGTGACGCCGTAATCGCCGAACTGCTCGACGCCCTTCATCTTCACCGTTTCAATGATCAAAGGCGCCAGCTCCGGGTCCTCGAGCAACGCGGCGCCGACGCCCTTCACCACTTTCTTCACCTTGGCGACGTCGGTGTCGTAGGAGACGTTGATCTTGAACTTGTCGATCACCCAATCGCGACTCATGTTCTGAACTGCGCCGAGTGAGCCGAACGGTACGGTGAATACCGGTCCGCGGTGATGGCGCAGCTTGACGGAACGGATGCTGAAGGACTCAACCGTTCCCATATAGCTCCCGCTCTGAATGTATTCCCCGATCCGGAACGCATCGTCCATCATGTAGAACACGCCGCTGATGACGTCCTTGACCAGGCTTTGAGAGCCGAAGCCAAGCGCCACCCCGAACACCCCGGCACCGGCAATCAGCGGCCCGATCGCAACGCCGAGTCCGGAAAGAACCATCAAAACGGCGACCACCGCGATCGAGACAGCGAGGAAATTGCGCAGGATCGGCAGCAGCGTGCGAAGCCGGGTGTTACGTGCTAGCCGCACCGGGTCCGCGTCGTCGACACTGGCCTGATTGATGCGCAGATTGATGAACTCCTTCGCCAGTTGCCAGACGAGATCTGCCGCGAGGAGGATGACTACCCCGGCAAGAACTCCCCGGAAGATGCGGTTGAAGGCATCATCATGCATCATGGCGGCTCCGTTGAAACGGAAGACGACGGCGAGCCAAGCGGCCGCCAACCCGATAATCACCAGCCGGGCGCCTCGCTCGATCAACACATTGCGCAGCACGCGCATGCCGTCGCTTGCCGAGGTGTCGAGCACCGCCCTCGTCGTCGCGCTGGTGAAACGCAAGAGCGGCGGCAGGCCGAGAACGTAGATGCCGATCCAGAACAGGACCTTCATATCGGCGACCCAAAGGAGCCAGAGCAGAACCAGGAAGGCGATACTCATCGCATTGCGGAACATCCGGCGCGCCGCCGTCGTGGGCTCGACAGGGCGGCGAAGCGTTGTGTCGATCGCCAAACCGAGAATGACAAGTCCGATTATTGCGGCAACAAGTTTGCGAACGTCTTCCGCAACCGAGAGGGCCTGCATCACATCGGTAACCGCCCACACAAATGCCAGTGCGCAGATGAAGAGCACCGATCGGTTGAACCAGAACCTGGCGGCCCCGGGGGCAAGTGTCGCATGTTCCGCTTCTGCGCCAGACGTCGTGTCGGCCTCGGCCGCCGGCTGGAAAACAGCCGACGCCACGGCAATCAGCAGGCGCGCCCCGATCCAGGCGATGAGCAGCGGCGCGATCGCGGCCTCAAGTCGGGGCGGCCAACCGGAAAGCACGAAAGTGGCGATTGCGGCGATTGCAAAGGCGATGAGAGGCGCGATGCGGATGAAGGCGCCAAGGCCGCCCACGTACTGGGCAGCATTGCGCTCGGCGTTGCGCCGCAGGAAATAGCGCAGCAAGTACTCGGCGCCATAGCCGACCAGCAAGATGAAGGCGAACCCCCGCAGGATAGGCATCGTTCCCTGGCTCTGCATGTCGCCGGCGATGCGATCCCTCGCCGCCCGCCACTCGGGACCCATCCGTGGAACCGCGTCCCGCAGCCCTCCTAAATGCTTTCGGATTTCCGCGACCCATTGAGAGGCAAGCCCTGTGGTCGGTGCCGGTGCCGCTGGCTGAGCCGTCTGCTTGGATGTCAGCCATTGGCGAACCTCGGGATCGTCGAGCAACTCGATCAGTTGCTGCACCTTGGCTGGCGGCGGCGCGGCCGTCGGTTCCTGTGCAGCCAGAGGGCCGGCCAGCGCGAAAATCAACTGGAGACATAGGACAAAGAAGGCGAGAACCACACCTTTCCTGCAATGACCTGAAGCTGCATGCATGAAGACCCCCAGCCTTTCCCATTGCGATAACGACGACGAGGCGATTAGCCTGCATCTTATCCTACATAGCAGATGCCTAGTAAAAGTATCATAGCGGGCCGCTTTCCTGCTCGATCTGGGTTTATTGTTGATCGAGTTGGGGACACACGCTCGCCCAAAGCGTTTTCGCCTTTCGTCCCCCTGGCTGCGATATCAGCTTACCCCGCGCGGTGTGGTCGTTGGGGACTTGAAACCGGCCGTTGCACGCATAGTTTTTCGGAAGAACATTTTTGGCGATCGAAGAGGGGAAATCGCGATGCCGAAGAAGATTGCGAAGATATGCGCCATGCATGGCGGCCACGTCGCCTCGATCCGGTTGATGACAGGCGCCCTGGCGGTGACCCTCCTCCTTTTCTCTGGCGGCACCATGTCGGCTAAGGACGGCAAGCTTTCAGGCCTGCCTTCCCTGATCCTCGGCGGCCAGACCGCCGAGGCGCCGACGTACAATTTCGAGCAGGCATTCGTCGAGGAGGTCAAGACGCCTACCATCACCATAGTCCTCGACAAGACGACGCTCGACGACATCAAGGCTGCATTCGGCGGTGAAGTCCGGATACGCTCGGCCGGGGATATTGCGGTCGGCTGGCTGTGCTATACCCTTGTCTCGCAATCCGTTCAGCGCGATGTCTGGTTCATTGCCAACGATATGCAGGCAGCATCCGGGGCGGGACAAGCCGTGAACATGATTGCGGTCGAGGAGACATCCGAGGATCAGCTCGATTGCGACAAAGGGCAGTTCGATCCTGCAAGCTGGACAATCCCGGTGCCGACGCTCGGCGACGACAAGGCATCGCTTCAACAACGCTTCGGCAACGCTCCGGAGAGCGGCCTAGTCCGATACGCCCATGAAGGGCCCGGAGCAGAAGCGCAACTATCGCAGTCGCTGGTCTATCGCTTGAAGGACGGCAAGATCGATGCTGTCGCTTTCACGCAGATTAAAACGAAATAGCTGCGATCAGCTCCGATGCGCTGACTGCTGCATGCTTCCTTAGACCGTAGCCGATTTAAGGATGAAAAAATGCAGCAATTGCGCGTCTGATGGGACGCTGTAGGAACCGGGGGGCGGCTTTCACCCCCTCGCCCGATCCCGCCTCTTAAGGGCCGGCAGGCCACCGACAGGCAGATGCCGGAACTTGCCGCGAATGCGCGACCAGAGAGACTTGAAGGATTCGGGCCGCCAGGTTTTGAGGCCCGCGCCGCGGCGACCGGCGAAATTCAGGATACTGCCCACGACGGGCGCGCGACCAATGTTCAAACGCTCGACCGATTCAAGGAGTTCGGTCTCCTGCGTTCTTCCGGCCGCGACCATCACCAGAACCGCATCCACCTGGGATGACAGCCACACGGAGTCGTCGTCATGCGCGATCGCCGGCGGATCGATTATGACGAGGTCGAACCGGCGGCGCAGTTCCTGGAAAAGCCGTTCATGGTCATGCAGGCCGAGGCGCGAGTTGATGACACGCAGGAACGGGTATTCAGGCGCGACGCTTATGATGGACTCAAGGTCGGTCGTACCGTCCAGATACATTCCAAGCGTTGGATTTCGGTTGGTAATGCCGAGCATACCAGCCGCGCCGTTCGGCTTGGGATCGATATCGAGAATGACGGCCCTCAAACCGCTTAGAGTGGCCGTTGCCGCCATTCCAAGGGCGCAGGTGGTCTTGCCCTCAGCCGCACCCGCGGAAAAGAACATGACGACCTTCACGTCCGCGCCAAATTCCAGCGCGCGCCAGGCCAGGCACAGGGAACGCATGGAGCGTGCAAAAGGTGAATGGGGACTGGCAAGCATATGCTGGTAGGGGGTCTGCCCCGGCTCCAGAATCCCTTCCACATCCGGGATCGAGATGATGTTCGGGCGCTTGATGATGCTCTCTACCTTTCGCGTCGTGCGAATGCGAGTGTCCAGCCCGTCGATGATGAACATCGCCACGACGGCCAGCAGGAGAGAAGCCACTGCGGCGACCGGAATTATGAGTGCGGGTCGCGGAAAAGAGGGAGCGCGAGGAATCTCAGCAAAGGATGCGATCCGCGCCGTGGCCTTGACCTCCTCCTGCTCCGGATCGAAGGAGCCCAGCCGCAGCACCACCTCGTCGTAACGCTTTTGTTCGGAGAGCAGGTCTCGCTCCAGCTCGCGACGGCGAATTTCATCAAGATTGCGGACCTGCATTTCCTTTTGCAGTTGGCTGACCTCCTGCTGGAACTTCTTCACCCTTATGGTCGCAACCTTGGCGTCATTCTCCAGCTCCCGCAGGATTCGCCCGACCTCCTCATTGATCAGACGCCGGTTTGAGACGATCTGCGCGTCCGATTCCACGACGAGGGGGTGATTGCGCCCAAACTTCGCGGTGAGCTGCGCCCGTTCGCGCAGAAGGTTGCCCTCCTCGTTTCTCAGGTTAGTGAGCAAATCCGAGGTCACGACCTTTCCGGCAGAATCGATACCTGTCGAAGCGAGCACCTGCTTGGCCTCGTTATATTTTGCCCATGCGCCCGCCTCATCGACGCGTGCGACGGTAAACTGGGTATTCAACTGCTCGGTACGGGCACGCAGCACGTCGTCCCGTGGATCGAAAGCCAGATCGCTCCTGGCGGCAAATTCCGCCATCTCGCGCTCTTTCTTCGCGATGGATGTCGCCAGGCCGCTGGCCTGCATGCGCAGGTAATTCACGGTGTTTTGCGCCGCGGCCTCCTTCAAATGCGATGTCCAGGCCACGTAATTCGACGCTACGCCGTTGGCGACCTCGGCCGCTCGGGCCGGGAACTCGTGATGGACGGAGATGGTCATCGCCAGACTGTCGCCCCTGCGATCAGCGGCGACGGAAGCCTGCAGCCTCGTGATCGCACGGTCTCTCGACCGTCCTCCGGCGACGATGTTTGCCCGTTGGTCCTCGCGACCACGCGAACTGCTGGTATTGGAAGAGACTCCGAAGAAAGCTTTCAGAGCGGTCCAAGTCGATTCAGAGGAAGCCTGTTTTTCAGCAAGACGCGGGTTGAAATAGGGATCTTCCTGAAGTCTCAGATCGTCGACGACAAATCCCAAAAATTCGCGCGATCTGACCAGGTCCATCTCCGTGTCCATTGCGGATTTGTCACGCTCGAGTTTCTGCAATTCGAGCACCGACTCGTACGGACGCGTGTCGTTTCGGTCGAACACCAACGTCGACGACGCCGTATAAACCTTGTCGAGCGAATAGGTGACTACGGTAGCAAGCAACGTACCGACGATGACGACAGAAGCGATCAGTTTGGCGTAACGCCGCAAGAGGTCCAAAACGTCATGGAGGCTCTGAATCGATGCCTCTCGTTGGCCCGCGCCGCCCAGGTTTGCAAGCCTCCTGGCCTCTTCGCGAACTTCGAAATCCCGATCAAAAGTAAGCATCATGCCCCTCTTCCAACCCCATCGGACACCGAAGCCCAGACTGAAAATTGGGGTCAAATTTCTAATGTGAAAAGGTTGCTGCTATTGCAATATTTACTCAGCGGCCAAATGCGTGCAAAGTTAGAAAGCTTTAAGTACTTAACACACATCTCATCCGCTGGATGAGCAAGTAAATTTTTATATCTCGTAAAATCGTGCCTCGCGCGATTTTGCCATATTGGCTTTCTTCGCGCGCTTTATTTTAGACGGATGTTAGCGGACGTCCGGGGGCAAAAGCAAGAGTTTACACGGGCCGACAATGATAAGTGCGGTTGACTCCAGATTCGCAGTCCCGGCCAAATCCAAGAGCGAGGTTTGGCAGCGCATCGAATTCCTGACTGTGGGTGCCGCGATCTTTTTTTCGCCCGTCAATGTTTTGCGCCTCAATCAGTTCTACTTCACGTTCAGCGATGCGTTGTTCTGCCTGGCGTTGATCCTCGGCCTGATCAACGGACGCATCCCATTGCGACCGCTCGGGCGCGTCAGCACAGTCATCTGGTTGTCTGGGCTTTGCTGTATCGCATTTGGTCTCCTTGTGAGCAGCCTCGTCAGCCCCGATCCGATAAGAGGTCTGATCGTTCCGGGTCAGTACATATTTGCATATTTCATCGTCCTGCTTATGGTTGCCGGGCGCCCGGTGGATGAAACGATCAAACTGGCGAAATTTTATATCCTCTCCGTGTTTCTGATGTGTCTCCACGCGATCTATCTCATCCATTGGGACGGGCAGAAGAACACGACCTTCGTGAGCGGCAGCGGACGATTTACGGGCTTTGTCGAACGAGAAAACGAATGCGCCGCACTGATTGCCTTGGCTGTGCCAATATTGCTGCTTCTCGCCGCCACGGGCAAACTGAGGAAGATCTATCTCGTCATCGCGGTTCCGGTCATGGGCTACGGCATCATGTTGACCGGATCCAACAGCGGCCTGGCCTGCCTCGCCTACGGACTGATTGTCTTCCTGTTGGTTACGGCCAGTTGGAAGCGCCTGCTCGCCGGCGCCGGCGTCGCCCTTGCGGCAGCGGCCGTCATGGCGGACGCGGGGCGCGCATATCTGCCCGCAATCTTTCAGAAACGGGTGCTCGGCGCACTGGAATCGGGCGACTTGAGCCAGGCAGGGACCTTCGACCATCGCCTTGAGCTCATTCACGAAGCCATGGATCTGGTCGAGTCCAATTTCTGGGTCGGACTCGGCGCCGATCAATACATGGTCGTCAGCTACATCGGACGGCCGGTGCACAACGTCTATCTCCTCCTGTGGAACGAAGGAGGGATCGTGGCCGTGTGCGGTTTTCTGCTCATGCTCCTTGCGGGTCTCGGGCCGATTGCTCGAGCGTTCAAATTGCCGGGGGGACTTCCTTTCGCCGCCTGCGGCTTCGTCTGCGTGAGCATGTTCCTGTTGGCGGTCAATGCATTCACGCATGTCTACGGCAGGTTCTGGTCCGTACCTATTATCCTTTCGATCACGCTGGCGCAGGCATACTGCCAGAGCTGGCATCGCCAGTTCTCACAGCCGCGGTTTTTCCGGCCGGAGCGTAGATAGCGATCAGGAGCCCTTTTTAGCCACAGGCCCGCTGCGCAACTATCGCCGCGCTACCCGGATCGTTTCCTCCACGCTGGCGCTTGTAAGCACGCTGCGTATCGCATGCGCGCTCCTCTCCATGGCGACGGTATCGAGGGCAGGGTCGACGAGAAAAGCGAGACTCGTTTCACCGAGCTCCCGTGCATTGGGCAGCCTCTCGCTCGGGCCCATGCCGGTATCGGTGAATGCCTTCTCCAGATAGATTTCAGAACAACTCCCACTGAAACAGGCGACGCCGGCAGCGTTGATCTCACTGATAATCCTGTCCCGGCTCCACCCGGACTTGAGATATTCGGGCCGTACGAAGGTGTAGAATCGATACCAGGCATGCTGGAGTTGGCTAGGCGGCGATGGCGTCCGCAGCGCCTCGATGCCCTCGGTCGCCCTTGCCAGAATTGCCGCGTTATGGGCGCGTATATCGCGCCACTTTAAAAGGCGCTGCAGTTGGCGCAGGCCCAGAACAGCCTGGATGGACGTCATTCTCCAGTTGGTTCCTATGGATTCGTGCAGCCAGCGAAAACCGGGAGGATGTTGCTTGTTGAAGACAGCGTCATAGGACTTCCCGTGATCCTTGCGGCTCCACGCACGCTTCCAGAGGCCTTCGTCGTTCATGGCGACAAGGCCGCCCTCCCCGCCGGTGGTAATGATCTTATCCTGGCAGAAGGAGAATGCCGCGATATCGGCAAAACTGCCGACAGGCCGACCATCGATTTCGGCGCCATGCGCTTGCGCACAATCCTCGATAACCCAAAGGCCCTTTTCCCGCGCCAGCGCCATGATCGCCGGCATGTCGCATGGCCAACCCGCAAGATGGACGACGATGACACCCTTCGTCCGCGGCGACAGTTTCGCGCTTATGGTTTCGGCGGTGATGTTCTGGCTGTCGCGATCGACGTCGGCGAATACCGCGACGCCGCCTGCCATGGGCACGGTGGAGGCCGATGCTATGAAGCTGCGCGGCGTCACGATGACCTCGTCGCCCGGTTGAAGATCCAGCGCGTAGAGCGCAAGATCCAGCGCGACGGTTCCATTCGCCAGCGCAATAGCGTGCTTCACTCCTAGGAACCGCTCATAGGCGGCTTCAAAGTTGCGTACATGTGGTCCGGTCCAGGCGTTCACCTCGCCCGACCTCAAGACCGACACGACATCTTCGATCTGTTCTTCGTCATAAACTGGCCAGCGTCCCATTCTGCCTCTCCAAAACCGCTTTCGGGTCCATTGCATCGCGTTTGCGCCAATGCCGACACATCCTGCCGCCCGCTTTCGAGGTCGCGTCGCGAGAACCTCAAGCGATGTGGCGGACCAAAACGAATGCCTCTGCCGCTTGCCGCAAGATCGTCGCGCCGCGCAGGGTGGCGAGCGCCCGCAATGCGGTCAGCGATCGCTCGTGTGGCGGTTGGCGCAACTGAGAAGCAAAGGCCTGCATCGCCTCCAATTTCGTTTCCATATGCGCTGCGATATCGATGAAGACATTCGGTACGAAGGTCGGCGACAGGTAGGGGGCGTTCCAATTCGTTTCGGAAAGGGTCTCATAAGCGAGAATGCGCGTCGGAAACTCGGCCTGGTGCGGCCTGCAGGCCACCAGCGAAGAGGTGAAAGTGAGCTGATGGTCGATATGCATGTCGCCCACGAACGGCACGAGAACCGTCTGAGGTGCTAGGCGGCGCACGAGGGCGGAAAGCGTGCCGTTCAAGCTGGTATGCGGCGTCTCAGACAGCCCGGCCGCCGGAAGTCCAAGCCAGAACGTATCTTTGACGCCGAGAACAGCGTGAGCCGTCCTCGCCTCCGCCTGAACCCTGGCCACCGCATCGGGCGCAAATGCCGGCGGCTTGCCCTCGGTGACGATCGCAATGAACACATCCTCGCCTTCCGCGGCAAGCCTTGCGATTGTCCCGCCGGCGCCGAGCACCTCATCGTCCGGATGTGGTGCGATCACGAGCGTGCGTCCAAACGCCAATCTTAACCCCTGCATCGTACGTCCCTAGCAAAGCTGGTGATCTTCATCAGAAATATCCCCCTACATTCAGTGGTTTCGCTCGAACCCCCGCGATCTCCGGTTAGCCCGGCAAATTGGCGCGCCCTGCCAAATAGTCCTCCGCCATTCTCAGGTGCTCGCGGTGCACCTTTTCTCCCAGGACGATCGTTTTCAATGTCATGAGGAGAATAAGTCCATCGAGGCGCAAGCTCGCGTGCCCGACGTACCAGAGATCCAGAGCGATCTTCTGGTCGTCGGAAAGACGCGTGTTGCCATTGACTTGCGCCCAGCCTGTCAGCCCCGGCGGGACGAGGCAACGAAGATGGCCACGTTCGCCGAAGGCGGCAACGGTCGCCACGGGCAGCGGCCGCGGCCCTACCAACGACATGTCGCCACGCAGGATCGAAAGCAGTTGCGGCAGTTCATCGAGGCGCAATCGCCGCAAAAGGGCTGTCAGCTTCGTTTGCCGCAATTCGTCGGCCAGCAGTTCGCCGTCTGGTCCTCGCGCCTCCGTCATGGTGCGAAACTTCAATATCGTGAAGGCACGCATTCCGACGCCGGCACGCACCTGCGTGAAAAATAGCGGCCGGCCAAGGTTGATCCAGACGATGATCGCTGTCAGAGCCATCAAGGGCAGACACGGAACAAGAGCAAAGACGGCAAACAGAGACTCGACGGCACGCCTGAAAGCGGCCGACCGTCGCAGCACCGGCCAGGCGGGAACAGAAACCACGCGATCAAGGTTCGCCTTCAACTCAAAATTCCCTTGGAAGGATGAGAGTCTAACTGGAAAGTGATGTCGTGACACCAAACGCGGCGTCACTAAATTCCGGCAATGGCGACGACGAGGACGTCGCCGGGCAGCATTTCGGTCAAAGTCGACGCCTTTATGGTGGTCGGCGTTCCCGCCACCGGATTGCGTCTTATCTCATAAGTGTACGAAATTTTTTTCTGTTTCGACGCATCCGCTTCCACGGCAGCCATGAGCAGCATTTGCTCTTCTGCTGACTGCCTTTCTGCGATGAGCTTCTTGATGGCAATTTCGCGCTCTTGCAGCAGGGTGAGGACTTCCTTCTCCCTGTCGGCGCTGAGTTTCGACAGCTGCAGCTTCATCTCGCTCAACTCCTGGCGCGAACGCGCAAGCGTTGCGAACGTCTGAAGAAGTTGTGCCTTCTCCGCGAGGGCATTGTTCTTTGCGCGAGAAAGATCGCTCTCCGTGTTCAGTTCTCGCTTGCGCAGGGAACTGATACGTTCCAGGTCCTTCTCGTTGTTAGCGACAACCTCCTTCTGCTGCGCCACCAGTTCGTTCAGGATCTCGACACCGCCTTCGGCCTGCACGATTCCATCCGAGAGAATCTGAAGTTGAGACTTTCTGGCGGCCAGGTCGGCCGTCAGGATTTTCTCCTGAAGCTCAATAACGCCTGTCACCGAAGCGTTCTTGATATAATCCCGCGCGATTTCGGGCACATCGTTCAGGTCGACTTTGGGCTTGAACTTCAGTTGCGCCACCAGCCGGGCCGCATAGATCCCCTCATGGATGATCTCTGCCTCCGCTCCCTCTATCTCCGCGCGAAGGCGCGCGCGCGCTATAATCCGGTCCGACGGGTTCGAGGAGATGATCTGCGTGCCGCCCGCCAAACCGATGGCTTGCTCGACGGTCAGGCCGCTGTAGTAGGGAAATGAGCCGGGCCCCTTCACTTCCCCAAGCACGAAGATCGGCCTAAAACTCGAGATGTTTAGAGACAGCTTCGGGTCGACCAGTATCTCGCGCCGGCGGTATTCGTCTTTCAGTTTTTGCATCGCCTCCGAAACCGTGAGGCCGACCACGTCGACAGAGCCGATCAACGGGAATGGTGCTTCACCATCGTTGGAAATCGTCGCCGTGACCGGCAGTTCAGCATCATCGAGAAAGTCGAAAGTCAGCACATCGCCGATGGCAAGCCGGTACTCTGCCGCTTGCGCTCGGGGTTGACCGATCACCGCGACCGTGATCGCCAAGAATGCGATCGTCAAAAGTGCGATCCCCAAGCGCGCTCCCCTGTCGGACAGCGACCAGCTCATTCCCTTTGCTGCACGGAGGGTACCCATCTCAAACAGTCCCCCAAAAAACAAATTAAGAAAACGCTACCAAAAAATATTGGCCAACTATATTCTCCCTGCCACTGCCGCGTCAAAGGAAATTGGCAGTACTTTTCAACGCTGGGGGACAATCGGCGATTGATACTGTCCTGGCGGCGGTTTCGTTTGGGCGCGCCACCGAAGGCGTATGGCATTCAAAGTTTTTCACGGCGGCGCCCACCGCAATACATTTTATTTGTTATCGATACGAAATGGCCGGCAACCCGGCAACAGCTTTTTCTCAAGTGAATTCATAGTCCTGCGCCACCATTGAGATGTAGGAAGGTTCCTTTGACGATAAGAAAAAGACTTGGCAAAAAACTCGGTATTCTGCACCAACTCCTCGACCGCGAAAAGAATCTCAAGACGCGTCTCGAGAATGTCGCGCATCTGCTGACCGGGAACGCGCTGACCTCCGTGCTTGGTCTTGTCGGCTTTGCCCTGACGGCGAGAGCACTCGGCCCATCAGACTACGGGGCTCTCGCTCTTTGCTTCACCTATGTTAGCGTTATCGAGAGGCTGGTCAGTTTCCAGTCGTGGCTCCCGCTGATCAAGTATGGGGCGGAAGCGCAAAACGCGGGCGATATCAAGCAATTCCAGTCCCTGCTCAAGTTCGGCCTTCTGCTCGATGCGTGCGCGGCCACGGCCGGCTGGCCGATTGCGGTCGCTCTCCTGTGGATCGGAGCCCCTTGGTTCGGGGTATCGCCCGAGATGTCCGGGCTGGTGATGCTCTATTGCGCCGTACTGCCCTTCCAGATCTCGGGGATGCCGATGGCGGTCCTGCGGTTGTTCGGCCGTTTCAGGACGATCGCCTACGGCCATGTTGCGACGGGCATCTTGCGCGTCATCCTTTGTGCGATCGGCATCATGGTCGGTGGTGGTTTTCTTGAGTTCATGCTGATCTGGATGGCGTCGCAAATCATCGGTCCCCTGACCGTGCTCGGGCTCGCCTGCGTAGAGCTACACAGACAGGGACTTCTCGCCGGACTGCTTTCCGCTCCGCTCAAGGGCGTGACATCGAAGTTTCCAGGCATCTGGCGGTTCGCGATCTCGACGAATATCTCCCTGACCATCCGCTCGAGCGCCAACCAGGTCGATACCCTTCTGGTCGGCTATCTCGCCGATCCTGCAGCAGCGGGTCTCTACCACATCGCCAAACGCATCGGGCGAATAGCGCAACAGGCTGGAGACCAGCTCCAGACCGTCGTTTATCCGGAACTCGCCAGAGCCTGGGCGTCGAAGGCGATGGACGAATTCCGCCACGCAATCGTGCAGACGCAAACCCTTCTTCTGGGCTTCGGACTGCTCCTGACCGGTGGACTCTACATCGGGATTGAGCCGGTCCTGAGATTGGCGGCAGGTCCGGGGTTTGTCGCCGCCGCCCCGCTGGTTATCGTCCAATCCATCGCAGTGACGCTGACGCTTTGCGGCACGGTCATCCGCTCGGCGCTTCTTGCCATGGGGCGTGAGGATCAGGTTCTTCGCGGCGTGCTGATCGCTACCGCCGCCTTTCACGCGACCGCTCTGCTGCTCGTCCCCATCATGGGCGCCATGGGCGCGAACGTGGCTCATATCGTCATGTCGACGATTTGGCTTTCGGCGATGATGATCGTCTATCGTCGCCAGCCGAAACAATAGCGCCTACAACACCGTTTCGTCAGAAGTCTTACGGCGTGGACCGCGGCTTACTGCGGATAGCGCCCGGCGATGCGTTCCTCCGACAGCCATTGCATGAAATCGTCGAAATTGGACCAGCCGTTCTCATCCGAATCCTCCCACGCGTCGCTCTTCGCGGGATTTGCTCCGAAGCGCGCCTCGACGCTGTCGGCCAGCCCGTCGCCATCGGCGTCGATGTAGGGCTCAGCGGAAGCGATGTCGGGCAGGGCGCCGGGCTCGCTTACCATTTCGCCACCACCTTCGACGCCCATCTGTCCCACTTCACTGATGAGCCTTTGATCGACGGCATCGCGCGGAAAGGCGCCGGCGCTCCGGGTTATCTCTTCGTAGGCCTGCTCGGCCGTCAGGACCTCCGAAACGGCCAGGGCACAGGGCGGCTTGTCGACGAGAACCGCTTCCGTCTCGGGAGAGAGGAGAACGATAGATTTGTTGCTCGGGCTCCACGTCACATTGCCGGTCTGATAGATACGCGGCTTATCGACACTGGCGGCCTGGTCCCAGGCCATCGCATAGGTCAGGTCTTTGGTGCTCGCTCCCGCCTTGAAATAATTGCCGACGAACGCTATCGGCGTTCCGCCCGGAAACTGCGAGAAGATTTCGCCCCACTCGGACAAGGCATTGAAAAACAGGTTATTGACGATTTCGACGCATGAGTTGGCGTAGTGGTTGTTGTCGGGATTGCGGTCTCGGTTGGAAATGCAGGCATTCCGCATGAAGGTGATGCTCTGAGGCACCCGCGGGTCGGAGCCGATGAGCGCGCATTTGCTGTGCTTGTTGAGCCCCTCGCCAAAGATCGAGTTCGCGACCGTCAGATCGCTGGTATTGGAATGCGAATTGAAGTTCTCGTCGGTCGACCATGACGTTGACACGTGGTCGATGTAGACCTTCTTGCTATCCTCGACCGTCACGCCATCGATGTTGGAGATCGTGTTGGGCAGGCGGGGCCGGACGCGCAAGTGGCGAATGATGACGTCGTCGGTTCTCTTCACGACGAGAGGCGTGTGCTTCTTTTCTTCGTTGCGTTCATCGATCGTCAGAAGAATTCCCCCACCGGGCGCGGTCTGGCCGAGGATCGAGACCTGCCCGCTTCCCTTGCCGATGACCAGGGATCTCTTCAGTCGAATGACGCCGGAGACGCGAAAGATGCATGTGCGCGGTCCCCGCATTTCCGCGCAGGCCCGCAGGCTGCCAGGACCGGAGTCATCAAGATTTGTAACCGGCACCACCGTCCCGTTCCTGCCGCCGGCAGTATATCGGCCGTAGCCCTGTGCACCCGGGAACGCCGTCTGAGCAGTCTCGTCCGCGTGAACCCGGGCTCCGTCAACGGCGATCGGAGAAAAAGCAAGTAAAAGCAAAGCGGGGAATGTTTTTGCGATGCCGGATCGTCCCGCCGAAACCCCTCTCCATCTCAAGAAACCGTGTTGAGAAACGGAACATCTTGCCTCCGACCACTTTTTCATGTGAAATCTCCTAAAAAGCTCGGCGTCCGGCTTTTGCTTGACCAGATATTTTGGAGAGCGGTTCCACGCGTGGATTTTTTAGCGCAAGCACCGCAATTCCGCTATCAGGGATTGTCCTGCAGCAACCACAGCAATTGAGCAACCGGAAAGTCCGCGTTTTAAATTCAGTTTATTTTATATTTTCGAGACTGAAACACAAATTAAATTTATAACAAAGCCAGGGAATAATGCAATGGATTCCCAAAAGATTGTTATCGCTTTTCCATTTACTGGCGGAGAACTGGGCGGCAGCCATATTTCTGCGACAGGACTAATCTGCGGGCTCGACCTGGAGAAGTTCAAACCGATAATAGTTCTTCATAAGAAGGGACTAATACTGGAGGAATACCTGAGAAAGTTCGATTTACCATGCACCCTCGCCCCCGACGTCAGTATCTTTGCGGCGGATTCCGACCTCGGAATCGCAGCGAGTGCGGCGAACGGGCTGAGCCTGGTACGGACGACGGCAAAACTCGTCCCTTTCTTGAGGCGCCACCGGGTGGACATCGTTCATACCAATGACGGCCGCATGCATGCGACCTGGGCGTTGGCCGCCAGGCTGTCGGGCGCAAAGCTTCTTTGGCATCACCGGGGCGATCCGATGGCAAGGGGCGTGAATATGGTGGCGCCGTTGCTGGCCAATCACATCGTAACAGTCTCGCACTTCGTCCGGCCCGCGAAGCCGATCGTGCCGGTGACCCACAAGATCACCGTGTTGCACAGCCCGTTCGATCATCCCAGCGGCCTCCCGGATCGTGACGCATGCCGACGAAGGTTCGTCGAGGAGTTAGGCCTTCGGCCGGACACGCGGTTTGTTGGCTATGTCGGCGGATTGATAGATCGGAAGCGCCCGGTGAAGTTTGTCGAAGCGGTACACGCCTTTCTACAACACCATCCGGACTTTCCCTTGGCGGGCCTGCTGTTCGGAACGAATGCGGCTAATGGTCCCGACCTCGAACGCGCCGTGAAGCTGCGAGCCGAAGAACTCGGGATTTCGAACCGGATCTACCTGATGGGTTTTCGCGCGCCCATCGCCCCTTGCATGGGCGCGCTCGACGCATTGCTCGTTACCGCTGTCAATGAGCCGTTCGGACGGACGCTTATCGAGGCCATGCTCTTGAAAACGCCCGTTGTGGCCACAAATCACGGAGGAAATCCCGAGGCGATCGACGATGGGCAGACGGGCTATCTCGTGGAGGCCGAAAGCCCGGAAGCCTTCGTGGGACCGCTGGAACGACTTCTGTTCGATCGCCATCAGTGGGAAACGATAAGCTCGACCGCCTTGGAGAATGCGCGCGCCACATACGGCAACAAAGCGCATATAGAGGGGATCAGCCGGCTATACGAGACGCTCGTACCCCGGCACTCACCCGCCATTCACGGGCAATTGGTTTCTCGACACTAGTGCAATTCCACTTTCCGCGGCGGCGTTCTGAACATTCGTGCGCCACGAGCTTGAAGCAAAGAGGTCGACAATGGAAATGCATGAGATTGACTTCCTGATCATCGGCGCGGCCAAGAGCGCAACAACCTGGCTCCAGAAGTCGCTGCTCCAGGATCCGAAGATATACATGCCCAGCCCCGAGCTCCACTATTTCAGCCGCCATTACGATCGCGGCGACTCGTGGTATTTGTCGAACTTCGAGGGCGAAAAGAATGGTAGGCTCGTCGGCGAAAAATCGAACTCCTACATGGACACGCCGGAAGCCTGCCGCCGTATATGGGAAAAGCTGCCGAAGGTACGGCTGATCGCCCAACTGCGCAATCCCGTGGACCGCGCCTATTCGGACTATTGCATGCTCTATCGGCGCGGTGAGGTCGGTCGCGACATCGCTCGATACCTCGACCCCCGCCAGGGTGCGGGCGGGCGCTTCCTGAATGGCGGACTCTATTTCCAACAGCTGCAGCAATACCTGGATCGCTTTCCCAGCGACCAGCTTCTCGTGCTGCTCTATGAAGATTTGAAGGCCGACGCTCACACGCAACTATCCCGTGTGTGCAACTTCCTGCAGCTCGACGGCAATGTGACGCCGGCCCCCTTGCCCAGTAAGGTCAAGGACAAGGCGGAGCCGGTGGTCAATCCGACCCTTCGTCGGCTCCTGCGTTCGCTGAAACCCGTCGTTGCCCCTTTCAGACAGAGTGCCGGATTCAAAAACGTTAGATCTCTGATAGCCAGCGAGGTCCAATACGAACCGCTGAGCCCAGAGCTTCACGACCGGATGGCCGACTACTATGCCGCGGAAACGGAGAGACTCGGGGCTTTGGTCGGCAGAGACCTGACAGGCTGGCTGAGGGGCCATTCCCACGAAGGCGAGCGCCCGCGCAACGCTGACGCGCTGCACTCGCGGCAGGACGCCCCCGCCGAGCGACCAAGTTGACGCGTAAGCACTATCTGTTATTTTAGGCCTCTGAAAAGAACTGGCATTATTTGATTTTTTAATGATCCTGCTTGTCAGGACGTGAATATTTCAGCCGACCCGCTTACGCCGGGCGATTGTCACTTGTCATACATTCTGGCGAGGTCTCTTGCATGACTAAGTCACGAAAGAATTTTTCACCCCGTGTTGCAGTTCGCCTTCCTCTCGTCGCGTTCGAAAATGACCATCGCCCAGCCCAAACCAGGGGCGCCGGCGAGAACCCAATTGGAAAAACCGGCACGCAAACCGAGCGCGCGAAGCAAGTCGATTGGTCGAAGCACGCCCAAACGGAAATCTATGCCGGACGCGCAGTTCCTGAACTCGACGATTACCCGCTCACGTTGAGTGCCATGGAGCGGGAGCGACGGCGGCTTGCGCGCGACATCCACGACCTTTCCGGCCAGTACATCGTTGCCGCGTTGTTTCGCCTTGATGCCCTGGAACGCTCGATCGAGAACGTGTCCCTGTCGCCCTACTGCAGCGACGTTCGGGAAATACTGACGCAACTCAGTAAGGAACTGGAGAAGGTGACATCCGGTGCAGCATGCGCGACACCGCTTGGATCCGAGCTCGTTACTGCGCTCTCAGGCACGATCGAACAATGGGAAAATCACATAGGGATCTCCACCCGTTTCCTGCACGAGGCAGCCGAGGATTTCCGGGTCGACGAGCCAACGGCGGAAACGCTGTTCCGGATCACCCAAGAGGGCTTGACCAATGTCGCAAAGCACGCTGCAACGGCATCGCTCGTGACAGTTCGTCTGCGGCAGGTCGCAGCCTGCTTGGTTCTGACGATCGAGGACAATGGCACGGGCAAGGGGCGACAGCCAATGCCGGAGGATCGAGGCTTCCACCGTCCGTCCGGCATCGCGGGCATGCGGGAGCGGGTCGCGGGCGTTGGCGGCACGCTGACGCTCGAGCACAGTGCACGAGGCACACGTCTCACCGTGGCTGTTCCGACGGACGCTTCGAGCGTCGAGAAGTGCGAGAGGGAGCTGGCATGACCTCGCCAATTCGAACAGTCATCGTTGATGACCATCCAATTGTCGTAGCGGGCGTGCGCGCCTTGATCGACACGTGCGACGACATCGTTTGCGTCGGCGAAGCCAGTACCGGCGCCGACGCGCTGACGGTAATCAGTCAACAGGCGCCGGACGTCTCCGTCCTGGACGTCTCGCTGCCGGACATGAATGGTCTCGCGCTGGCCGAGAAGATCATAGCGAGCGGATATTCGGGTCGCATCGTGATCATGACCCAGTACCACGATCGCTCCTATGTGCAGCAGGCACTGCAGGCCGGGGCAAAAGGCTTCGTTCAGAAATGCTCAGCCGGACAGAACCTGCTTCTGGCCATCCGCTCGGTCATGCTTGGGGGCCTGTTCTTCGATCCGCCGACGGCGCGCGAGATGACCGCGCCGCCAGCCGAACCGCATGCCGCCCGTTCCACCTCGGGAGACGCTTCCGGGCTGACCGCACGGGAGCGGGATGTGCTACGGCTGGTCGCCCTCGGCTACTCCAACAAGGAGATAGGCGCCCGCGCCAATATCAGCGTCAAGTCGATCGAGACCTACAAGGCACGGGCTACCGAAAAACTGAACCTGCACTCGCGCGCGCAGATCGTTCACTTTGCCCTGACGCATGGATGGATGAGCGTCAACTGAGCACGCGATTGGCACGCGGTGCTCCGTCCGACGGACTTCACCTGAACCGGGGCGGTGGCGCACTGCCCGTCGACGTGTGGCAGCGGCAAAAGTCGAAGGGCTGTGCCGCGCTCGCGTCCGCTCGGAGGTCCTTTTCGCCCGCTGTCGCCGAAACGAGGGGGATGCTGTGAGAATAGTGTTCGTTGTGTCCGGACTGGGCGCCGGTGGCGCCGAGAAAATCGTCAACCTCCTCGCGCACCACCGGCTCGCTCGCGGGGACACCGTCCACGTGATCGCAGTGAACGCGACCGGCCCTGAATCCTATTTTCCCTATGATGATGCCATTCGCGTCGAGTCACTCAGGAACCACGCGCACCGCGTCTTTGCTTCTGGAATGGGATGGCGGCTGCTGGCACTTCGGCGCCGGCTGCTGGCCCTTGAGCCCGATCTCGTCATCTCGTTCCTGACCAAAATCAACGTGTTGGTCGGGTTGGCGACGTGGAATCTCAAGACGGCCCTCATCATGTCGGAGCGCAACAATTTCCGGTCGCAGGAAATGCATGTATTCTGGCGGCTTGCACGCCCGCTCGCGGCCCGCCGTGCAACAAGCTTGGTCATGCAGACGAGCGAAGCCTGTCGATACCTGCCGGAAAAGCTGAGAACCAAAGCCACCATCATCCCAAACCCAGTTGCTCTGCCATCAGGCTGCGCGCGTACCTCGGGCGACGGTACGAGGCTCATTGCCGTCGGTCGATTGGACAAGCAGAAGGGCTTCGATCTCCTCCTCAAAGCTTTTCGAAGCGTCGCCGCGGCAGTGCCGACGGCAACGCTGACGATTTTTGGCGAAGGACCGCAGCGCGCCGCGCTGGAGCAGCAGGTGCGCGACCTCGGCCTCGGCGATCGCGTCCGCCTACCGGGTGTCACCAAGTCCCCGGCTGATTGGATCAGCGCCGGAGATATATTCGTCCTCAGTTCCCGTTTCGAGGGTTTCCCCAACGTGCTTCTCGAAGCTATGACGGCCGGGCTAGCCGTTATCGCATTCGACTGCCCCTGGGGGCCGTCCGAAATCTTGAAAAGCCCCGACACCGGCTTGCTCGTGCCGGCGGCAGATGTCGAGCGGCTGAGCGATGCAATTTGCCGTTTGATAAGTGACCAAGGACTGAGGGAAAGGCTTGCAAGTACCGGAGCCATCGCGGCCACGACGCGCTACGCAACGTCGTCGGTGCTGCAGCTGTGGGATGACGCCTTGCAGCGATCGGCATGCGCAGGAGGGAAATGGGATGAAACTCGGCATATCGCCAGGCACGGCGAAGCTCCACCCTCGCAGCGGGACAGTCCTGCCAACGGCAGCCAACAGGCACCACATGCGCGATACCGCTGATGATGCGACGATCATCGACCCGCGTGCGCCGGACGGTTCCTATAGTTCAACCATCCAATCTTTTCAGGATGGATCCTGATTGGGTTTCGAGCCTCCAGCGCCGTGCGTCTTTCAAACGCACAAAGGTCGCTGCAGTACTTTGAATTGCTGCATGTTTCTTAAAGTCGGTCGCGATCTAAAGAAACATGCACCCGAGCTGGATGGCGAGGCAAGCTCAGGCGTCGCGGCCTGCCTGCGTCAGTGGCTCAACGCGAGTGAATGGGCGACCTCGGGAAGAACTGGCTGTTCGTCGGATCGGCCAAGGGGCACGAACGGTCCGTCGCGGCCCTCACCCATTTTGCTTAGCTCCACAAGGCGGAGATAGCTGCCTTGCGAAGGCTTAGATTGTAAGGTATAGATCAGTATGTTCTAAAATCTGCATTTATAATGTCTCATTTTTCAGTGACTATTTCAGGCGGGGACAGCATTGCCCATTCGGAATGTCACCACTTTGGATCTGGAAAGGTCGCGCGCTGACATCGCGCTGATGGTGCTTATGGCGCTGTCTGGCATCCTTTTCGTGCTGAACACCTGGAATGGTATCGGTATACTTCCGGATTCGACGAGATATATGCAGATCGTCAGCACGCCGTACGACGCGCCGCTTTATGCGTGGCTGCTGAGTGCCGGGGGATATCTGGGGATTGATCTCGAGCATGTCGCGCTCGTGCTAGGCTTCGCGCTCTGTCTGCTCAATACATTTCTCATCTTCTCGCTGTTCAAGTTCGCGCTTCCAGACCAGCCGACTTTCTCCGCGATGGGAACGCTCCTCCTCATCATCAACCCGACATTCCTCGGAGCAAATACCGTGGCAATGTCGGAAGCGCTCTTCCTCGCGCTGACGTTTCTCTCCATACGTTTGTTCCTGAGCTACATGTACGGCCAGGACCGGCGTATTCTGTTCGCCTCTTCTGCGTCCCTGGGGCTGGCGATGCTGGCTCGTTTCGTGGCGCCACCGATCGGCGCGTCCTTCGCGACCATCGCGCTCTTCTGCAATTCCCGGCGTCCCCTTCGCCAGCGGCTGCTCGATGTAGCCCTGCTGTTTGTCGTCAGCGCGGGCATTTTCCTCCTTTGGGTCGTCGCCAGCAAAATTCTCGTTGGCAGGGCGGTCGGACGCTCGGTCTGGTTCTATGGAAACGCCGATAGCGAGCGATGGATGAGCGGTCTTTCGCTGCTAGCGAGCTTCCTCTTGCCCAGTCAGATTCCGCAAATCATCCGCATCCCGGTCCTCCTTGTTGCCGTAGGGGTCGCGGCCGTAGTCGTGGCTCGGGCCCTCAAGCGGAACTGGTTTGTCAACTATCCTGACCACCGGGACATACTCGTCCTCGTCTTCGGTCTTTTTGGATTTTTCTATCTGTTGTTTGTCGTCCTCGCCGTCCTTGTGGAGGCAAACCTTAACCTCAATACCCGATACTCGCTTCCCTTCTATGTCAGTCTCGTATTCGTTCTCGTGATCGCGGCCGGAACTTATTGCAATCGGGCAAGCGCCGCTTGGCTTCCCAAGCGTTTGATCAGCTTGGTGCTGCTTTCCTTCCTCGCCATGCATGGTCTGCGCAGCGCTGTGCAAACAGCAGAGGCCTATCGGGAGGGCGTTGGCTACCAGAGCCTGACGTGGAAGTCCTCTCCGACGGTACTCGCGGTTCGCGCGCTGCCGGCAGATGCTGTCATTTATACCAACGGCGCCGACCCGCTTAACTTTCTCACGCAGCGCTGGACCGACTGGATCCCCTCCCACAGCGAGAGGCGAACGGGCCTGGATAGCGACGCCGGTTCGTTTGACGAGCAGATGCAGCGATTTCGGAAGGCGTTGATCGACGACAAGGCCTACGTGGTCTTCCTGGATGCGATCGACTGGCGATTTTACCACGCGAAGGAAGAAGAGCTTGTAAGGCTTGCGAGGCTGAAGCTCGTCCGTTCCGAGAAAGACGGCCGCATCTATCAGGCAGAAGAAGTCAGCACGCAGTAGGAGCGTCAGCGCCGGAAGAACGCAATTTTATGCGAGGGAGTTGGACATGCCTGCGAACCAGGAAAGTACGACGCGCATTGAAACGTTGAGCTCGCTTCCTGAGGGGGGCCTGAGTGACTATCTGTCGTTGGCCCGATTGGACCATGTTACGAAACATGTTTTCATTCTGCCGGGCCTGATCCTTGGCTGCGCTCTCGGTTCGCCGGACTTACGCGCGCTCGTCCTCGATATCCCCATCGGACTTCTAAGCGCGATCTGCATTGCATCGGCAAACTACGTCATCAACGAGTGGTTGGATCGGGAACATGACGCAGCCCATCCGACAAAATCGAAGCGCCGCGCGGTCATCGTCGAATTGCAGCCACACATCGTCTACGGCGAATACCTGCTCCTGGCTGTCGCGGGATTGCTGATGGCGTATGTTATCAACGGTCTCTTTTTCGTCACGTCGGCGCTCTTCTTGCTTTCCGGTATCCTCTACAACGTCCCGCCGATCAGGGCGAAGGACAAGCCCTATCTCGACGTGCTGATGGAGTGCCTCAACAATCCGATCCGCTTCCTGCTGGGCTGGGCGATTGTCGACGCAGGAACGCTGCCGCCTTTAAGCGTACTAGCCGCATACTGGATGGCGGGCGCTTTCCTGATGGCCGCAAAGCGCCTCGGCGAATACCGCGACATAGCCGCCAATGCCGGTGTCGCGGTTCTCAGGAGATACAGGCGATCTTTCCAGTACTACACCGAGGAGAGTCTTACCGTCTCTTGCTTCGTCTACGCGATGATGACAGCATTCCTGGCGGGCATATTCCTGATCAAGTACCGCGTGGAGTACCTGCTCGTTTTCCCCTTCGTCAGCGGCCTGTTCGCCGTTTATCTCTGGCTCGCCACCCGGCCCGGTTCCGTTGTGCAGCGACCTGAGAGATTGTTCCATTCGCGTCGCCTGGACGTCATGCTAGCCGCCACGATTGTGGCTTTCGTATTCGCGAGCTTTGTCGACATGCCGACGCTGGATTTCCTGGCTACCCCGTTCCTCGTGCCGCTATCGTCCTTGCAATGACGGCGGCGAACCTGCCGAACGGCCCGGTGCAGTGGGAAAGGGTGCATCTCGTCGTCTTTGATCTTGACGGCACGCTGTACGACCAGCGGCGACTGCGCACGATGATGATGCTGCGACTTCTTATAGACGCCGGGCGTTCGCGCAGCCTCACCACTATTCGTATTCTGCGGGCATTTCGTCATTGCCGGGAGCAGCTTGGTGAAGCGCTGGCGACCGACTTTGCCTCGCGGCAATATGAACTAACAGCGGATCAGTGCACACTTTCTGAGGAGGCCGTCAAAGCGGTGGTCGAGGAATGGATCGATCGTCGGCCGCTCGACATCCTGCCGGCCTGCCGCTGTCGCGGAGTGGAGCGGGTTTTCGCTGGCTTAGCTGCGCAGGGCAAGACGGTCGCGGTCTTTTCCGACTATCCGGCGTCGGAAAAGCTTCGGGCGCTCGGTCTGAGTGCCGATATCGTCGTCTCTGCAAGCGATCCGGAAGTCGGGGTTCTCAAACCGCATCCCGCTGGCTTGCAACATGTGCTCAGCCGCGCGCAGGTGTCGGCAGATGCGGCGATCATGATCGGCGACAGGGTAGACCGCGACTGGGCCGTTGCGCAAAGCCACGGCATGCGTGCACTGATCCGAAGCTCGAGACCCATCGCCGGCGTCGACACGTTCAGCAGCTATGAGGACGAAATCTTCCGCCCTTTCACGGAGCTGCCGCCGGTCGGTGCGCCGGTTTCGTCTTCCCGCCCCATCAGGACATCATCTTGAGCAGCCAGAGGGCACCCTGCTTGATCGGCGTACGGTGCGGGCTCTTCGCCGCCGCGGCGGCTGAGATTTTGGAGCTCTGCCGATACCAATCATAACTCTCCTGCAGCATGGCTTCATTGGAATATTTGGGGCGCCATCCCATTGCGAGCAGCGGTGCGACGTCGAAATAGCATTCCTTGTGATAGGTCAGGTAATGCCAGGGCACCAATGGCGAGATCCGCATCCAATGGAGCGCCCTTAGCGTGTTTATGGTGAGTGCTGTCGGCAAGCTACGCACCTTCGACGTGCTGCCTGCATACCGGATCAGGGCCTCCAGATCGTGCCGAAGCGTGCCGAAGCGGTCCGTCCCGACATTATAGGTTCCGCCTTTGCCGGCGTTCAGCGCCAGCATGTAGAAATCCATGAGGTCGTGCGCATGGACGAACTGGAACTTGATGTTGCCGTCTCCGATGACATAGACGGCGCGGTTTTCGCTGATCCACTCGAATAGGATCTGGAATATGCCGAGCCGTCCGCCGCCAAGCGTCGCACGCGGGCGGATGGTGATCAGCGTCATCCCGTTGGCCTTGCAGATCGCCTCCGCAACCTCTTCCCCGGCGAGCTTGGACTTGCCATAGGGCTCGACGGGGCGAAGCGGGGTGGCAGCGGTGATAGGGCCGGAGGGGGGGATGCCATAGGCAGCGGTCGAACTGACATGGATCAGCGATTTGACGCCGGCCTTGGCGGCCTCTTCGCAGACGATACGGGTTCCTTCGACATTGACGTTCCAATAGTCGCGACCGGCATCCGTCTGCGCTACGAGGGCGGCGTTGTGGTGCACGATGTCCACACCGCGCATGGCCGCCCGCACGCCGTCACGGTCGAGTACCGAGCAGTTGACGAATTCGATGTCTCCCGGCCTCGAGCGATCCTCCCAGACATCGAGAACGCGCACGCTATCACCCTGATCGCGCAGCCGTCGCGCCGTAAGATTACCGATGAAGCCTGATCCGCCGGTGATGAGATGCCGCATATTTCCCTCCGGCCCCGTCCAGGGGCAGTTTGATCAGATCGCCCGATCCTCGATCGCGCGCATGACGTTACGATGCGCGACGGCCATCACCGTGCCCTGCGGGTTTACGACCGTCGGCCCACAGAGAAGCGAAGCGTCGGCAATGAAAAGATTGCTGGTGCCGTGCACGCGGCCAAAGGAATTCGCCGCGCATTTGTCACTGTCCTCGCCCATCGGACAGGAGGAAAAGAGGTGAAGGGCGGTGGCGTTGGCCTGTTTGGGGGAGAGCGTTTCCGGAAGCTTTCCGATATCGGCCAGCGACTTGAGGACAGGATAGCCCGGAATGCTCGGATAAACCGCCACGGCGCCGGCGGCAAAGAGAACCTCGGCGAGGCGCGCCAGACCATCGGCGAGTTCCTTCAGATCCGAAGGTTCGAGGGCGACACGCACCAGGGGATCGCGGAAGCCCGGTAGACTTCTCACCCGGCCCGTTCCACCGGTGCTTTGCACGTAATAGATCGCCATGCGTCGCCAGTCCCGATCGACGGCGTCTATCATCTCGGGATGCGCCGCCATGGCGAGCGCCAACGCGGGCCGCTTGCTCATCGAGCAGCCCATGCTGAAACGTGGGTCGAACTCCTTGATTTGATGTACCGGTTCGAGTTCGCCGGGCGTATTTAGCTCGTCGGCAAAAAGCGCCACCACCTTCAGCATCGGATGAAAGCGCAGGCTGTTGCCAATGTGGCGTTTGATTCCCGATCGCCGCAGCAGCCACGGGGTCTGCACAGCGCCGGCCGCGACGAAGACCGTCTTCGCCTTCAGTTCGATCTCTCGGGGGCGCGCTGAGCCATTGACACGCGCATGGACAGTCCACCGCCCATCCGAATGGGTGAGCTTCGTCGCACAGGTATCGGCCATCAACATGCCACCCGCCTTGAGGAAGCGGGGAACGAAGGTCTCCGACATGGATTGCTTGCGGCCCGGCGCCCCGGAGGCAGCATCTTTGGTATAGGCGTAGAGGCGAGGAACCTCGACGGAGGACCAACCGAGCCTTTGCGCTCCCTCGTCGAGCCGCGTCGACAATTGGGGCGCCGGGCCAGGCAGGTATTCAACCCTTGCGACCGCTTCACAGGCGGCGAAATGGGGGGCAAGCTCATCGAGGGTCAGCGCGTCCACCCTGTAGCCGCGTCTCCAGAGATCGAGCACCGACTCCGGGGTGTGATGATAGAGGCCTCGATTGATCTCGCTTCCTCCGCCGACGCAGCGCCCTTCGACATAGGCGATCTTCGCCGCGCCGAAGCCGATATTCACGCCGGCGTTCCGGTATTTCTGCAAGATCTCCTCGCGTGAGAAATGCGGGGCGGATTCGAGCGGCAGATGCGGGCCTTCTTCCAGCATCAGCACGGACTTGCCTGCCTCCGCGCATTGAGTAGCCGTGACTGCCCCGCCCGGGCCCGAGCCGATCACGATGACGTCTGGAGTGATCTTCTCAGAGGCGAGCGGGTGCTCCGGTGACAACAGGGTCATGCTGATAGTCCTGCCCGTAAAGATTTGAATAAATACCGAATAGTGCCAATGAAACATGGAACTCGACGAAACGGCGCCGGAACTCGAGGCGGGATCGCCGCCACCTGTCGAGCTCGGCCAGTCGGTCGTCGAGCGAAAGCTGATAAAAGAATCTGCCCTTGCGTATCAGGGGCCAAGCATTGAACAGCAAAACAAGAATATGGAAAGGCGGGCGCAAATAATCCGGCATCTGGCGGTGCACGCGCAGAAGAAACTCTGCCGCGCCAACGCCCAATGCCTGCCGTTTATCGTCGGCGGAGCGTCTTTCATATGCAATGGTTTCACCAAGCGCCAGTATGGCGTACTCAAACTGCCGCGACATGACCTCGTCCCTTATCAACCTGCCCCGATAGGACTGGCGCTATCCTGGTGAAGGAGACTGCCCCGCTCGATACAATATGTATTTCTAACTGGTCTTATGAGTAAAATCTACTAAAACATTGTCTCTGCCTGACATGGATCATGTATACCAAATCGCCAATACGAGATGCACCCCATGAAACGCCTCCTGGACGCGAGCTTTGTTCGGTATTTCGCCTTTGGGACGATCGCCGCCAGCCTGCAGGTCGCGACGCTCGCTTTCCTGGTGGAGATCGCCGGGATGGGAGAGGTCTACGCCTCGACCGTCGCTTTCTATTTTGCCGTTGTCGTCAACTATTTTCTGCAGCGGCATTACACCTTCCGGTCCTCGGAGCCCCACCGTTTGGCGTTGCCGAAATTCGTGGCTGTGTCGACGATAGGCGCAGGAATAAACGCTCTCGCATTCGGCCTGCTGGTGACGCTGATGCACTACGTTGTCGCACAATGCCTTTCCCTGCTCCTCGTCTTTTCGGTGAACTACAGCTTAAGCAAGACGCTGATCTTCCGCAGGAGGGAAACATAGGGTATCACCGATGGCGGTACCTTCTGGCGACGTGCGAAGCACCCGCATCGGTACAGGCTCAATCTCTGTCCCCGCATCTATTATCCATCGGCTCGAGCCGTCGTCCTCGCTGGCGATCGGCGTGAAGCCGAGCTTCGCGTAGTGGTCGCGCACCATGGCGTTGCGATCGGTCGGTCGGTAGATGCCGACGAGCTTGCGGATCCCAGCCTCACGCGCCTGTTGCAGGATCTCGCGCAGCACCATTTGCTCGACATTTCGTCCCAGCACCCGACAGCTCATCAGCCAAGTATCGATTTCCCAGGTCGCCTCCGGCAGCGTCCGGCAAATGACCACGCTGATCATGCCATTGTCGCCGAACCTGTCGGCGAGGCGGACTTGCAGCGTCATGCATCTTGGATCGCTCTCGGCGGCCGCCACCTCGGCCTCGGTATAGCGCCGGGTGGTCAGATTGAACTGATTGGACTTGTTGATCAGTTGGGCGATCCGTGACCGGCCGGTGCGATCGAACGGCCTGAAGGTAATCTCCATCTCGAGCGAGGCGAGGTAGGAATCGATGTCGCCTGCCCGCTCCTGCAGCGCCACGCGACGTGCATTGCCCTCATAGTACGCGACACGCTGGCGATCTTCGGCCGAGAAGGCCGTCGCCTCGAAATACCCGGCGGCCGCCAGCGTGCGAGCGTACAAAGCCGGATCATCAGGCAGTTCCGGCACCGCCACCTGCGGCAGGATCTGCCGCACCAGCGCCCGCTCGACGGGATTGTCATCCAGGAACACCATCGATTCGAGCCCGAGCGATAGGGCGTCGGCGATCGCCTTGATGTTCGTCGCCTTGTCGTCCCAGTTCGCCTGGAAGACGGTAATGTGCTCCTCTCGGATCAGCATCTCCGGGTGCTCGCGAAAGACGCGCCTCGCCACCTCGTCGGTATTCTTGGACGATACCGCGAGCACGATGCCGCGCTCGCGCAGAGCGAGCGCCAGGCGCTGAACGCTTCGATAGGCTTCGCCGACAGCGTCGCCCTCGGCGAGCATGATCCCATGCAGGCCGTCGTCGCCGATGACGCCTGCCCAGAGCGTATTGTCGAGGTCGACGACGAGGCAGCGCCGGGCCTTGCCCCGCATTGCCCCAAGCAGCCGTCCGACATGGTCGGCGTAAAGCGGAACGCAACTGTCGGCAAAGGGCAACTTCGCGAGATTCCATTGACTCGGCGAATGCCATCGAGCGAGGCCAACCGTTTCGGCGATGGCGGCGACGTCGAGCAGCACCTCGGCCGTGCCTTCGAGCTCCGCTACTAGGCGGCGGTTGAACCCGTCGATGAGATGGCGCAGCGTGCCGGGCAGAGAGCGATCCATGCTACCGAACAGCGCCTCGGCGGGCGGCGCCAAGGTCTGCAGGATGCAGACTGCTCCACTGCCGGCGATTCCTTCGCGGATCCGGTTCAGGAAGCCGACCGCTTCATCGATGTTGGCGGCCGCGGCCGCCGCGTTTCCAGCCGCGGGCACGAAAGGAAAGGCGCGATAGTCCAGGGCGAGGAGCACGGCATCGCACCGGGCCGCATTGATCCTCGAAGAGGGATCGAGGGCTTCCTGTGCGAACAGCCCGTAATCGGCGGTGACACACTCAAGCAGGATCCCGTGCCGTGCCGCGCCCGCGATGAGTGCCGGGATCACCAGGTCGATCGTGCCGTTGGCGAGTACCCCGAGCTTCAGCGGGGTCAACGGAGGCAGCGGATGGCCCGGCTCCTGCAGCATCTGGATGACGCGGGCTAGGCGTGTCGACTGGGTCGTGTCGAGCGCGAAAGACGCCAGGTGCTGGATATCGGCACCGGATGCCGCAGGCGCGAGGCGCCGGCACATGTCCTTGAACTCAGTGGGCGGCCTCGGCAAC
This sequence comes from Ensifer sp. IC4062, assembly GCF_020193575.1. Lineage (GTDB taxonomy): Bacteria > Pseudomonadota > Alphaproteobacteria > Rhizobiales > Rhizobiaceae > Sinorhizobium. The sequence continues at coordinate 33,802 of NZ_JADYVD010000020.1, read as the reverse complement.
CAAGCGAGGTCGAGGAAAAGTTCGCAACTCACATCCAGCCCTCCCGGCTGCAACTCGCTCAGCTCATGCGTTGGATCAGCGCAGCGAGCTCGCCGACATTGCGCAAGGAAGCGATCTGGCTGGCCGAGAAATGCACCTCGAACGCCCGCTCGATGCTCAGCATGAGCTGCACGTTCATCATACTGTCCCAGCCTTCGACATCCGTCGCAGTGAGCTGCGGAGTGACGATCAGGCCGTCGTCGTCGAAGACGTCCCGGAAGATCGTCTCCAACCGTTCGTAGATCTCGTCCACCGTGTCGATACTCCCTTAGAATTGAAAATAGAGGAACATGGTGGGTGCCGCCGACAGCGCCCGGGTGACCGCCAGAAAACCGATCAGGCCGGTGACGACGGCGAACGCAGGCGTTGGCTGCCAGGCGAACATCCGATGCACCATCCGTTGTTTACGACCGAACCATGTCGCCGAACGCACCTCACCCAGACCGGTTTCGTAATGGTGCAACCACTCCTGGACGTTTGGCAGGAACCAGACGATCGCCAGCAGCAGGAGCTGCAATTGCACGGTGTCCCAATCCAGGAGTTCAGACGAATGGAAGCCGAGGCCGTTGAAGGCGGCCATGCACCGTAAGAGGTGAAGCGCCGTCGCAAGGTCGGGAGAGCGGAAGAACACGAGACCGATCATGACGCATCCCATCGTCATCAGAACCGAGGGGACGACATGGATCAGCCGATCGCTGTCGAGGCGCCACCGCCAGCGCATCTTGAGCATCCGCCAGCCATGGTTGATGGTGAGAAACAGCCCGTGCACCAGGCCGAAGGCGGCGAACTGCCAGCCGGCGCCATGCCACCAGCCGATGATTACCATCGACAGGATCGTCGGTACGGCGAGAAGAACCAGGAAGGCTTTTGGGCTGGTGTTGCCGCGACGCAGGCCCGGCCTGCCGCTCGCTAGCCAGCGCCGCGTCAAGCTCAGGCTCAAGGGATTGTAGATGTAGGCGGTCACGAACCGGGTGAGCGTCATGTGCCAACGCGACCAGAAGTCGATGATGTTGCGCGCCTTGAGCGGCGAATCGAAGTTGAACGGCAAACGGATGCCGAACAGCATACCGAGGCCGATCGCCATGTCCGAGTAACCGGAAAAGTCGAAATAGATCTGCAGCGTGTACGAGAGTGCGCCGCCCCAGGCCTCGAGCATCTGCAGCGGGTCGCCCTTGCCGGCGGCGGCGAATACCGGGTTCGCCCACAATGCGATGGTGTCGGCGATAATCACCTTCTTGAAAAGGCCGACGACAAAGACCGTACCGCCGAGTGCCAGCATCCGCGATTGCGGCTTGAAGATCCGCGCGTCGTCGAACTGCGGCATCATCTCCTTATGATGGGTGATAGGCCCGGCGATCAGATGCGGAAAGAAGGTGATGAACAGGCAATAATTGGCAAAACTGCGCTCCGCCGCCACGTCCTCATAGGCGTCGCAAAGAAACGCAATCTGTTGAAATGTGAAGAACGAGATCGCCAGGGGCAGAAGGATCGTCGGAACCGGCAGGCCGAGATCGAGCATGCTATCGACCGTGGCCAGGAGAAAACCAGCGTATTTGTAGTACCCGAGGAGGACTAGGTTAAGAGCGATGCCGGCTATCAGAAGGCTCTTCACCTTCCGCCGGGTGAGTACTGTGCCGATCCCATAATTAACGACGATGGAGCCTAGCAGCAGCGGCACATAGGCCACATTCCACCAACCATAGAAGACGAGCGAGACGAGCGTCAGCCAGATGATGGCGAGTTTGCGCCGACCCGCGAGCCCAAGGGCAAAGAAGCCGATCAGAGCAATCGGCAGCAGCCCGAGAAGGAAGACGCCAGAGTTGAACAGCATGTCGATTACTCCGCGATCCCTTCAGCACCGAAGCCTGTGGCCGTGACGAGTTGGCTCGTGAAGCGTCGAGCACCCGGCCAGCGCAGATGGATAGCATCGACGAAGTCGCTCGCATTCATCTTTGCTGCGCGCTCGCCGTCCCAGAAAACAGCGTTCGTCCCGGCGATCGCGCTCTCGATCTCTCGCACCATCTGGTCGTGGATCGCAGCCCTGTCGGCACTCTCGACCCCGTTCGGTCGCAACGGGAGGGACGCCACGGTCAGTTGCCGGCCGCCGTCGGCAATCGCGCGCGCCAGTCTCCGCAGCGACGCGACGCAGGCCGGGTCGATGGCGTCGAAACGTCCTCTGTCGAGCTTGCGACTGATATCAGTGGTCTGCGGGCCGTCGCCGTAGGCGGTGAAGATCAGCGGATAGAAGGGAAGCCTATTCTCGCGCGCGGCCTTGACGAAGCTGGCGTTGCGAGCCAGCGCGACAGGATCGAAATATTTGAAGTAATAGGTCCAGACCGGGCCTTCGCTTGCCAAATAGTCATCGACGTCGCTCCTGTCGAACAGCCGCGCCTCGGTGCCTGTACAGGCGTCCATATCAATCGGGCTGAGCAGGAGCAGCACGTCATGAATATTCGGGTACCGGCGCAGCAGATAGTCGGCGACGAACTCGGTTTGGTTGAGCTGCAGCCCGCAGAAACTGCCATTGAGTGGCCTCGCGGTCGGATATCGGCGGGCGATTTCCTCACTCGCTATACCACGCCAGGCAGCTGATGACCCGAGGATGAGCGCCGTCGGCGCCTTCGGATCGTTGTCGCGCAGAAAAGCGAGCTTCTCATCCGAACAGAGGCTATTGGTAAGCGCTGGCGGAGGCAGCCGCCCAAGCCTCTCCAAGGTCACGAGAGCGAGGAAGTAGACGGCACCCGCAACCATCGCCGTCACCACAGTGCAGGCAATGTAGGATACCCAACTGTCAAGCCGTAGCGCCGGAGGGGCAGGCCACAGCAACATCGCAAGCCGTCTCATTGTCAGAGGAGCCCGAGGTTCGGTTTAATACGGTGGTGAGCTCGGTATCCTGAGCGGCGGGTCTTGCCGCTCCTCCGACGACAAAGCTCCCGGCCTTGCCGCCGTCTGCCTTTGGTGAATAACCTCAATGTCATGACATCCTCCCTAGTGGGCGGGTATCCAGACTTAACACTTGCTGGTTGCAACGTCCGAGTTAGGCAGCCTAAAAGCAAGAAGCAAATCAGAGCCCACGGGCTCGACGGAGGCATAGCCTATCGCGACGCCAAAGCATGTGTTGGCTGGCAGAAGATACCGGATGCGGCCGATATTCTGATACACATATACTTAAGATTAATACCATTACTTTCAGTATCCACCGAACGATAGATCAATCGGTGACAGGTGGTCAAGCAATAATGACTCCGCATCAAAGCAACTTAAAGTTATCACCAACCAGCAGGCTCGCCTCTTCCAATTTTGCTGACGGGCGTGCCAGGCCGACTGTTCTTGCTGGCATGGGACGCTCCCGCGCAATCTGAACGCAGGCCGCAGTCATGAAAACGACTGCGCGCCAAGCACCGCGCTGGTCACGCTTTCAATCCGCCTGCGGCCTGACGTACAGCACCGGCGACCCATATCGGTCCTTGATCCCAAGGTCGGACGAAACAACGTAGCCGTTGTGTTGCGCATAGGCGAGCATCGGCCTCTCCAGAGCCTCGTCGAAGCCGAGCAGCAAGGCTGCAGGCGGATCGGCCTCGAACAGCGCGCCAATCGTCGTCGGAGACGTCATCTTGTAGAAAGCGGCAAGTTTCGGGTCGGCAATATCGGCTATCCGGTAGGCAAAAGGCCCGGTCGCAAGCTCCTGGTAAACCGCAAGCCCGCCTTCGAGCGGATAGATAGGCGAGATGGTCGCGACCTTGCCGCTGACGCCCGCGGCCGCAAGGCGCTCGGCAACGGTCTCGCCTGCCGCATGTACCCGCAGCGTCGTCCACCGCTGTGGCTGCGCAACCGACGGAAGATATTGCACGAGGCGAGGCGCTGCGACCACGAGCACGACGATCGTTGCGGCAACCAGGCCCGGTTGCATGTAACGGCGCGTTTCATGATCGAGGCCGGAATAAAGCAGCGCGAGCGCCAGCGGCAAGCATATCAGCGGCGGCCCAAAATATTGCGGGAAGCTGGGCGTCGGGATCAGGCTCAGCGCGACACTGCAAACAAAGGCTCCCGCGACCACGAGCAGCGGAGCCACCGGCAGCCGCCCATTTCCGGCCGGCGACAGAAGCCCGGCAAGAAAGAGCATGAGAACCGCGGAAATAGCGACGGCGACCGTCGCGGATAGCCAGACACTTTGCGCAAGCAGCAACTTGGCAGCCCACGAGACGGACGCGCCGTCCGACTCGACCGCCGGATCTCGCCAGTATTGCAGATGTGGACCGGTGTGATAGCCAAGCACATGGGCGAGGAACAATTGCGGGTCGGAAACCAGCGAAACGAGGATCGGAAGTGCACCGAGCAATCCCCCGAGCGCCAGCGGGAGGGCGACGCGCAGGACGCGTTGGCGAAAATCGTACCCGCGCGGCAAGAAGAAGGCTGCGATCGCCACGGGGGGGATGAAGGCGACGGCACTGATCTTGAAACTCGCCGCAATTGACAAACAGAAACCCGCTGCGCCAATCGCCAGCGGCAGGGCGCGCCCATCCTTGACCGCGAGCACGAAGAGCCCGATGCCGAGGAGCGAAAAAGGCAGCGGCAGCAAATTGTTCGTCGCCGTCATCCCCGTCTGCGACAGGAAGAGCTCATTCGTGACCGTCAGGACGGCGGCGCACCAGGCGACGAGCGCCGATCGAGTGAGCGCATAGGTCATCCAGCCGATGACGGCCACAAGCAAAAGCCAGGCCAAGAACATCGAAACTCGGCCCGTGAGCAAGAGGTGATCCGAACCGACGATCTTGCCGACTCCGTAGAACAACCAGGCGGAACCGGGCGGATGATTGTAAAAGAAGTCGGTATAAATCTGATACTGGTCAAGCAGCCGGATTGGCGGGACGTATAGCTGCTCGTCCTTGCGCACCTCGTAGTTCATGATGCGAAGCAGCAAGCAAAATAAAAGCAGCGCCGAAAGGACAACCATCCCGGCGCTGAACAATAGCGCCCTTGGCTTTACTGATTGCCCGATGATCTTTGCAACGGAAATCTCTTCAACATTTGTCATTAAGATACTCCGGATAGAAAATATTTTTGCGAACTTATGCTGTACAGGCGAACACGGCTCGCGTTTTCAATAATCGAAAATGGCTGTTTTCAACGCCTCCCGGAACAATCCTGACAAGGACGCAAGGTTTATCCTGACACCTCTGCAGCTTGCGGATTTACGGAAGGTCAGATAGCATATTCATCATATATCAAATTACCGAGTATTATTCAGCGGAATTTAACTTAAGTACAGTCGTATTTATACAAAAAATCTGCGCGCCTTTCCGGCTTTCAGCTGCTTTTGACTTACTTGCCGATATAGGCGTCTTTGCGCGCGTGTTCACGAAACACACGCACGGCACCGATTGGATGACCCAACCGGAATTCCACTCCTGACCTTGTTGGAGGCCGTCATGAAAGTCGTTCTTTTCGCCGGAGGCTTTGGATCGCGCCTCGCGGAGGAAACCACCCGCATTCCGAAACCGATGGTGGAGGTCGGCGGAAAGCCCATCATTCTCCACGTCATGGATATCTACAGCCACTGGGGCTACCACGATTTCGTGGTCGCGGGCGGCTACAAATGCATGTCCATCAAGAACTTCTTCCACAATTTCCATTTGTCGACCGCGGACTTCACGGTGGCGCTTGGAAGCGGTTCGATGGTCCTTCGCCCGGTTCATCCATTGGATTGGAACGTCTCGGTTGTCGACACGGGGCTGTCGACCATGACCGGCGGACGGTTGCTGCGCCTGCGCGACTGGCTCGACGGCGACACGTTCATGGTCACCTATTCGGACGGTGTCGGCAATATCGACATCGAGGCACTCCTCGCCTTCCACCGCTCGCACGGCCGGCTTGCAACCGTTACCGCCGTGCAACCGCCGGCGCGTTTCGGCAACCTGGAGCTCGAAGGCGACCAGGTCGTGGAGTTCACCGAAAAAGTACGCAAGCACGAAACCTGGATCAATGGGGGCTTCTTCGTCTTCGAGCCCGGCGTGCTGGACTATATTCCCGGTGCAGCGGAGCCGCTTGAAATGTCGCCCCTGACAAACCTTGCCAGGGACGGCCAGCTCTTTGCCTACAAGCACAAGGGCTTCTGGCATCCGATGGACACGGTGCGCGACCGCGACTACCTCAACGGCCTCGCCGAAACGGACGACCCGCCGTGGCTGCAGTTTGAACGAAGCCCCGCTTCCGCGACCGCTTCGCCCCAGCAGCCACAGGCAACGGCCTAGAGTGCGGAGGCCGCCGTGGACGAGACCTACCTTTCACAGGTGCTGCGCAACCGCCGCGTGCTGGTGACCGGGCATACCGGTTTCAAGGGCGGATGGCTATCGCTCTGGCTCCGGCGTCTCGGCGCGAACGTAGTTGGCGTCGCGCTGCCTCCGACGGCGCCTTCCTTCTGCAAAGCCGTGGATCTCGATGGCCTCGTCGATGGGCGCATCGGCGACATTCGGACGGAAGCCGGGTTCAGCCAAAGCATTGACGGCCAGGATTTCGACCTTGTCATCCATATGGCCGCCCAAGCGGTCGTCCGCGCCTCCTACGAGACGCCGGTCGACACTTATCTCACCAATGTGGTCGGGACCGCCGTCGTGCTGGACGCGGCTCGCCGCATGCCTTCGCTTCGGGGCGTCGTCGTCGTCACCAGCGACAAGTGTTACGACAACCGCGAATGGGTCTGGGGCTACAGGGAAAGCGACCCGATGGGCGGGCGTGATCCCTACAGTTCTTCCAAGGGCTGCGCCGAACTCGTCGCTGCCGCCTATCGCGCTTCCTTCTTCAGCGATCCCGAAGGGCCGCAGCTGGCCACGGTACGTGCCGGCAATGTCATCGGCGGTGGCGATTGGGGCGCGGATCGGCTGATCCCGGATCTGGTGCGCGCCGTCGAAACCGGCACGCTGGCGCGGCTGCGAAACCCAAAGAACATCAGGCCCTGGCAACATGTGCTGGAGCCGATCCGCGGCTATCTCATGCTTGCTGCCGGCTTGATCGACGCCGGTCAGCGCTTTGCCGGCGGCTGGAACTTCGGCCCCGATAAGGAGGCAACCGTCAACGTCGGTAGGCTTGCCGAACTGGTTGTCGCCCACTGGGGCGAGGCCGCGCCCGAATATGTCATCGAGCGCCGTGCCGACGAACCGAAAGAATCCGTGGTTCTGCGGCTCGACAGCACGAAATCGCACGTCGAACTCGGCTGGAGGCCCCTGCTTCGCCTGGACGATGCGGTCGCCATGACCGTCGCATGGTACCGGAAATATCTGGAAGAACCGGCCGAGATACGCCGGTTTTCACAACAGCAGCTTGACGAATACGCAACAGCCTGGGGCCACACCGTCTGAGTCTGGCGCCCGACGAACCGTAGATGGGGAGCGTGAAATGCGTGTTAACTATGGGCAGTCCGTTTACGGCGAGGACGAGATCGCAGCCGTCGTCGGCACCATGCGCAGATCGACCCAAATGGGTCAGGCGGTGAGGGAAATGGAGGAGCGCGTCGCGGCGCACTTCGGCAAGCGACACGGCATCATGGTCAACTCCGGATCCTCCGCCAACTACATCGCTATCGAAATGTTGAATCTTCCGAAGGGCGCCGAGGTCATTACGCCTGCGCTGACCTTCGCGACGACCATCGCGCCGATCGTAAGGGCGGGACTGGTACCGGTCCTCGTCGATGCGGCTGAAGCCACCTACAACATCGATGTCGACCTCATCGAGCGGATGATCTCGCCGCAAACCCGCGCGCTGATGATACCCTCCTTGATCGGCAACCTTCCGGACTGGGATCGCATCCGCTCGATTGCCGACGCGCACGGCCTGGTCGTGATCGAGGACAGTTGCGACACGCTCGGCGCAACGCTTCATGGTACGAGCACCGGCAAACGCTCGGAGGTGAGCACGACCAGCTTTTACGGCTCGCATGTGATCACCGCAGCCGGAAACGGCGGCATGCTCTGCGTGAACGACGACGAACTGGCGCGCCGTGCGCGGCTGCTGCGCTCGTGGGGGCGCACCTCCTCGCTCTTCGTCGATTCCGAACTCATCGAAAACCGCTTCAACATCGATCTTGATGGCATCTCCTATGATGCGAAATTCGTTTTCGAGATGCTCGGCTTCAATCTGGAACCGTCCGAACTCGGCGCCGCCTTCGGCCTCGTGCAGCTCAACAGGCTCAAGGAGAATATTGCCGCGCGGGAACGCAACTTCGCGGCGCAGTTTGGCTTCTTTGAAGAGTACGAGGACTGGTTCCTGCTGCCACGGCAACTGCCCGGTTCAAAGACGGGCTGGCTTGCATTTCCGCTCACGATCCGGCCCGATGCGCCTTTCACAAGACGCGACATGCAGATTTTCCTGGAACGCCGGGACATTCAGACGCGCCCGGTCTTCACCGGCAACATTCTGCGCCAGCCAGCGATGAAGAGCGTGAAATGCCGCACTGCCGAGACCGGATACCCTGTTGCTGATGATGTCACGCGCGGCGGCATATTGCTCGCGTGCCACCACGGCCTCACGCAAGAGCAGCTCGATCACATACACAATTCGTTCCGAGCGTTCGTCAAGAGCCTCCCAGCCACGCGATCCACGGCACGACAAGCCTTTGAGTCCCCTATCGCAGCAAAAGCCACGGGAGTTTGACGATGGCCCTTCTCACCCAGTGCCGTGCATGCCTCGCTGCCACGCCCTACACGTTCCTCCGCATGGGCGACCATCCGCCGGCCAACAGTTTCGTTCGGCCGGAGGACATCAAGGAACAGCAACCTGTATATCCCTTGGATACACAGGTCTGTCTCGAATGCGGGCTGATCCAGGTCTCCGACCAGGTTCCGGAGGGTTTCTTCGAGCACTATCTCTACGTGCCCTCCGCAGCGACCTCGATGCACAGCCACTTCGCCGGGCTCGCCGAAGTGCTCAAGAACGAAGCCAGCGACGGACTGATCGTAGACATCGGCTGCAATGACGGCCTTTTGCTCTCGGCCTGCAACAAGATCGGCTGCCGAACCGTCGGCGTCGATCCGGCTGCCAATCTTGCGGAGATCGCCCGTTCCCGAGGCGTCGACGTCGAGGTCGGATATTTCACTGCGGCGGCGGCTCCAACGCTTGTCGAGAAACGCGGACCCGCAAAGGCCATCGTAACCACCAACACCTTCAATCACATCGGCGACCTCCACGACTTCATGGCGGGCGTGGTTCGTTGGCTTGCCGACGACGGCGTTTTCGTGATCGAGGTACCCTGGGCGAAGAACCTTCTCGACAACAACGAATTCGACACGATCTATCACGAACACGTTTCGGAGTTCAGCCTGCTGTCGCTGGTCCGGCTCGGAGAGTTCTTCGGGCTGACGGTGACGGATGTGCAGCGGCTTGGCGTCCATGGCGGCTCTATGCGCGTCTTTCTCAAACGGACGGCTGGCGCTCCTGTGGTGGCCTCCATCGTCAAGGAGATGCTCGCCGAAGAACGTGACGCCGGCATGCAGTCGGCCGAAACCTACGAGGCTTTTTCCACGCGCGTGGAAGAAATCCGGCGCGACCTGATCGCTATGCTGGAGCAACTGAAGTCTGACGGCGTTGCAGTCGCCGGGTACGGAGCTCCGGCGAAGGGCAACACGCTGCTCAACTACTTCAAGATCGGACCCGAGCTGCTCGATTATCTCGTAGATCGCAACACCTTGAAGCAAGGGCTCTATTCGCCGGGCATGAAGATTCCCATCCGGTCGCCGGAGGCACTGGAGCAAGAGGACAAGCCCGCGGTGCTGCTCGTGCTGGCCTGGAATTTCTTCGATGAAATCCGTTCGCAACAGAGCGATTTCGCGGCCCGCGGGGGGCGGTTCCTCGTACCGCTGCCACGGCCGGTCCTCGTCAGCTGAGCGACGGCGTCGCCTCCCGCACCGCAACGCGGTTACGCGGCGACGACCGACATGAACGCCCTCTCCGCCGCCCGCAAGACGGACGGCGGAGAGCTACAGCAATTCCAGGAAAAGTGTGTAACGGTTTTCCGTGCGGAATTGCGTCATTTCAAAGCGTTGGATCATTTCAGGGTTTCAATGACACCCTGAAATGATCCAGGCATAAGCGGGCTGACAAGATGTCGCGTATCTTGATTACCGGTGGCGCAGGATTCATTGGTGCCCACCTCGCGAAGGCCTGCCTTGCGGCCGGCCACGAGGTGCATGTCGTGCTACGTCCGGGCTCGGACGACGAGCGGCTGCGGCCGCTTGCCGACAATGTCGTCCGCCACGGCTTCGATCTTCAGTCCGAAGCAGCTCTGAAGCATTGCCTGTCGGAGGTACAACCGGACCGCATTTTTCATCTGGCGGCTCGTCCGCGCCGGCGCGAAAGTCCCGACTTCGCCGATGCCGCTGAGGGCGTGCGCGAGGATCTGCAGACGCTCGTCAGCCTGCTCGGCGCTGCCGCAACGACACCCCGTCCGCCTGCGCTTCTTATCCGCTCCGGTTCGCTTGCCGAATACGGACTGGCGCCTGCCCCTTACCTGGAAACAAGCCGCGAGGCGCCTGTTACCACCTACGGCGCCGAACTCGCCGCCGCGACGCACATGGTTGGCGGACTGCAGGCGCGGCTGCCGTTTCCCGTCGTCACCGCGCGCCTTGCGCTTGTCTACGGGCCAACCCAGGCGACCGATTACTTGATGCCGTCGCTGATCCGTCGATGCCTTGCCGGGGAATCTTCGATCGTACGTCACCCGCGGGATCGGCGTGATCTGCTCTACATTGACGACGTTATCGATGCGCTCCTCGGGTTGGGGGAAGCCCGGATGCTGGGGGCAACGATCGTCAACATCGCGAGCACCATCGCACCCACGATGCGTGAAGTGGCGCAGATGGTCGTCGAACAAACAGGTGCCGATCCTCGTCTGATCGAATATGGCGCCGACGGTCATTCGTCCGGCATCGCAGACCTCAGGGGCTCGGCGGATAAGGCACGCGAACTCATCGGGTGGCAGGCGCGCGTTCCGCTCGCGGAAGGCGTCGCGCGAACCGTTGCATGGTACCGAGAACACACTTGCTCCGGCGTCTCGCCCCGCAAGGTCGAACACCGCGCGTAATAACAGGACTGGAGTGCGACAGTGAGCGACATGAAGACAAGGGTTTCGGTGCTGGTGCCGGCATACAACGAAGAGACGAACGTGGGGCGCTGCTATGCGGCCATCGTCGACGCGTTTCGCGAGCTCCCGGGCTACGACTACGAGATTATCTTCACGGACAATCATTCGACCGACCGCACCTTCGAGCTCCTCCAGGAGATCGCGCGCGACGATCCCCGCGTTCGCGTCATCCGGTTCAGCCGCAACATCGGCTACCAACGGTCACTCCTGGTGGGCTACAAGGCGGCGACTGGCGATTGTTCGGTGCAGATCGACTGCGACCTGCAGGATCCGCCACACCTCATTCCCGATATGCTCGCGCTCTGGCGACAGGGCCATCAAGTGGTCTATGGCATCCGGCGCTCACTAAAGGATGACGCGTTAACCGCTTTCATGCGCCGCGCCTTCTACTGGTTCATCAATGCGTTGAGCGAGGACGATCTTCCTCTCAATGCTGGCGAGTTCCGCCTCGTCGATCGCCGCATTCTGGATGAATTACGCCAGGTCGACGACACGTCCCCCTATCTGCGCGGTCTTATCAGCGCGATGGGCTTTTCCCAGATCGGCTTCGAATATGACCGCCAGGCGCGGATCGCAGGCGAGAGCAAATTCCCGATCAAAGCCATGCTGTCGCTGGCGGTCGACGGCATTCTCAACCATTCGCTGACACCGCTCAGGATCGCGTCGATGGCAAGCCTCATCATGGGAACCGCGACCTTTCTGCTACTCATGGGCTACGTGATCGGCAAACTGGTCTTTGGACAGGATTGGCCAGCCGGTTTCGCCACGACAACCATCCTGATCCTGCTTTCGATCACGTTGAACGCCGTCTTTCTCGGAATCATCGGCGAATATCTCGGCCGTATCTTCATGCAGTCGAAGCGGCGGCCAACGCCGATCATCGAGGCAACCCTCAATGGCGAGGTCCGCTTCAATCGTGACCTGGTCGCAACGAAATTGGGTTCGCCTTGATGCAGTACCCGCCCACCAACAAGCGCGCCGGAGTACAGGGAAGCCTCGGAACCGTGACACGGTTCGCCGTCGTCGGAGCGGTAACGACCGCCTTGGACTTCGTCCTCTTCACCGCCCTCGTGACAATCGGTGCATTGCCCGCGCTTGCCAATCTCTTCTCCTACTCGTGCGGCATACTGGTGAGTTATCTTCTCAACCGATCCTGGACATTCGGCGCGCGCGGGAGTCCCGTTCTGGCGCTGAAATTCGTTGCTTCGACACTGGCGGGGCTGCTCATCTCGACCTGTCTTGTCGCGCTGTTCGTGATGATCATGCCGGCGGTGATCGCCAAGATACTGAGCGTTCCGCTGGTCTTCATCTGGAATTACCTCATGGCCCGTCTATGGGTCTTTCGCACCTGAGGCGCAACATGGAGAACATGCGTACTGTTTTCGTTGGCGCCGTCGAAGGCTCCAGTATCGCTCTCGATGCCCTCATCCGGGCCGGTCGCGCGCCATCACTGACCATAACCCTCCCGCCCGAAGCGGCGGCTAGGCATTCTGATTTCGTCGACATTTCCGGCCCGGCGCGCGGCGCCGGCAGTGCGGTTCATTACACGACCAATATCAACGCGGCTGAGACCCTCGCGGCGATGGCGGCGGTGGCGCCCGACCTGACACTTGTGATCGGCTGGTCGCAGATCTGCAAGCAGCCATTTCGCGATATTGCGGCAAAAGGCACTATCGGCTTTCATCCGGCCGCGCTGCCACGGCTTAGGGGCCGCGCTGTCATTCCCTGGACGATCCTGCGCCAGGAAGACACCACGGGCTCGACCCTGTTCTGGTTGGATGACGGGGTGGATTCCGGACCGATCGTGCTGCAGCGCCTGTTCGCCGTAGCAGCCGACGAGACCGCGCGCAGCCTCTACGCCAAGCACACCGCGAACCTCGCCGAAATGGTGGTGCAGGCCGTGACACTCGTCGAGACCGGAGACGCGCCCCGGGCCGAACAGGACCATATGCAGGCAAGCTATTGCGCCAAGCGCACGGCCGAAGACGGCCTTATCGACTGGCGCAGCCCGGCGGAGTCGGTGTTGCGCCTGATCCGCGCCGTCGGCGAACCCTATCCCGGGGCCTTCACCTTTCAGAGCGGCGAGAAAGTCCGCATAGACGCGGCCACGGCACTCGACAACCGCGGGCGATATATCGGTCTGCCCGGCCAGGTCCAGGCCCACACCGAACACGGATTCGTGGTTCTTTGTGGCGACGATCGATGCATCGAGGTGTCGGCCTGGACGTCACCATCCGGCAAACGCCCGCCAGTTCATAGCAAGTTCAGCGGAGGCGCATAGATGAGGGGCACATCGCTAGCGATACTGGTTTCCTCCGCCGGCAGACGCGTCGGCTTGATCGAGTGCTTCCGCCGGGCAGCCCTCGAGATCAACCTCGACCTTAAAGTACTGGCCTGCGACGCCGATCCCGATTTGAGTGCGGCCTGCCAGGTCGCCGACAAGGCCTTCAGGGTACCCAGAGTCGATCATCCGGACTTCGCCGCCACCCTCCGCGACATCGCCGCTCGACACGAAGTGAGGCTCGTTGTGCCTACGATAGATCCGGAACTGCTGCCACTTGCAGTCGCCGCAGGTGAATTCGAGGCAATCGGCGCGCGTGTCCACGTCAGTCCGCCGTCAGTCATCAACATCGCGCGCGACAAGGCCGAGACCATGCGCGTGCTCGGCGCCGCCGGTGTGCCGGTGCCCGCCACCAGCACATTTGAGGACGTGTGCGAGCGACCCGACGAATGGCCATGGCCGCTCTTCATGAAGCCGCGTAACGGAAGTGCGAGTCGGCTTATCCGCCTCGTGCGGACACCCGACGAACTTCCCCAGGAAGTCGAGGAACCTATGATCGTGCAAGAGTTTCTGGACGGCCCGGAATACACGATCAATGCTTTCATCGATGCCACGGGCCGGTTGAAAACCGCCGTCGGGCATCATCGCCTCAGCGTGCGGGCGGGCGAGGTAGAAAAGGGTAGGACGGTCCGCGACCCGCGCTTCACCGAAATCGCCCACCAGCTTGCCAGCGCCTTGTCGGACGCGCGTGGCGTCCTGTGCTTTCAGATTATCGCCGACCGCCGGAGCGGACCGAAGGTTATCGAAATCAACGCCAGGTTCGGCGGCGGCTACCCGCTGGTCGATCGCGCCGGCGCAACTTTCGCGCGGTGGCTTCTGGAAGAAATCGCGGGCCTGCCGAGCAGCGCGCATGACCAATGGCGTGAGGGTGTCCTGATGCTGCGCTACGATGCAGCGGTCTATGGAGAGTAAAGCAGTGACCGGCACCGAAGGCGTTCTGGTATTCGATCTGGACGACACGCTCTATCTTGAGCGGGACTTCGCCGTCAGTGGCTTCAGGGCCGCCGGCGATTGGTACGCCGGTCGAAGCGGTCTGCAGGGGCTGGCAGAACGCTGCGAGGCGCTTTTCAACGAGGGCCACAGAACGAAGATCTTCGACGAGGCACTTTGCAGACTCGGCATGGCTGCCGACGAGGCTCTCGTTGGCGAACTCGTGGCCGTCTATCGCGGCCACAAACCCGCAATCGCACTCGCGCCCGATGCTGAGCGCTTCTTTCGTCAGCGCCGGCTCGGGCAGCGGCTCGCCCTGGTCACGGATGGCCCGTCGGCAACACAAAGGGCGAAAGTACAGGCGCTCGGCCTCGACCGGATGATCGACTACATCATTTACACCGATGTCTGGGGAGCCGAATTTTGGAAACCGCACCCGCGCGCGTTTGCGGCAATCGAGGCGTGGGCTGAAGTGCCCCCCTCACGCATCGTCTACGTGGCAGATAATCCTCGCAAGGATTTCGTGACCCCACGTGCGCGTGGATGGTGGACGGTCCAAGTGGCTCGCGCCGAAAGAGTTCACCGCGGCGAAGCCCCCGAAGAGGCCTACAGACCGCACATTGTTTTGTCCGATCTCGACGCACTGGAAGCCCGCCTGACGGAACTTCAATTCGGCTGAAGGAAGGCCCAAGTCGGAATTCGCTCTCATATCAACCTTTTAGGCACATCTTGTCAGGACGACAACCTATCCATGCACCGACCAAAGCCGCTAAACTCTAGCAATCAAATGGAAAACTATATTTGGCGCGGTGCGCGAAAGCTATTTACAACCGGTTAATTACGTGCTTTTTTATTATCGAATACACATATGACTCTATAGTTTTGCGCCGAGGTTTAATCATCCCGGGGCAATCATTTTTTGTTGAAAATGAATATTAGCCTTTCGACCCTGTCGACCAGATCTAACTCCTAGACGACTGCCCCCTCACGATATTGGGGCGCGGGGGCAAGTGTCGTCGTCATACGGCCGGGCGGTAAGGCTTGCTTGTTAGGAAGGGGCCGTCATGCAGCGTTTATACGCCGCCGCGAAGGCGTTTCGTGACAATTTCCTCGAGTGGCCACCGCTGTCTCGGAAGGGCCAAGAAGCAAAATCCTTCGGAAAAATCATTTGGGCTCTGTCGCAAACCGCTCTCGATATCGGTCTGCGGCGCCTCACAACAGCGGCTCGGAGCGCCCAGAAATGCTCGGCGCTCTACCTTGTGGACCTTGGATCGGCGGCTCTTGCGCTCGCTTTGGCGCTGCTGCTGCGTTATGGCATTGCTGGCCTCAGCGCCCGGCCTGACACCACCTCCGTACTGATATGGTCGGGCCTGCAATATGTGGCCATCTGCGCCTTCGTCTTCCCGCTGGCCGGCTTGTACAGTCGGAACTGGAAATATGGTTCCATTTCAGACCTGTTTACCATCCTTCGCGCAGCCTTGCTGACGTCCCTGTTGCTCGTCTCGTTGCTGTTCTTTTCGACGCGGCTCAGCGAGATTCCGAGAACGGTCGTCCCGCTTCAATCGCTGCTCTTGATCGCCTGCCTGGCCGCCTCCCGCCTGAGCTTCCGCGCGGACGAAATCGCACTGGCTCGGCCGGCTTTCAGAATTGCGCGCAACGGCGCGACAAAAACGGACCACCGCATACCGCTGCTGATCGTCGGAGCGGGTGATGCGGCTGACCTCTATCTGCGCGCGCTCGCTCGGGATCCAAACACCACATACTTGCCGGTCGCTTGCCTCGACAAGACCGCCGATCACATCGGCATGACGCTTCGCGGTGTTCCGATTGCCGGCCGGATCGAGGATTTCGAGAATGTCGTGACCGAGTTGCAACGGGTGAACCGTCAGCCGCGCCACGTCGTCTTCACCGAAGCGCCTTCGACGTTTGGAGACGCAGCATCCGATGAACTGCTGAAATCGGCCGAGAGGCTGGGGATCGCGGTGTCGCGCCTGTCTCAAATGACCGAGCTCAAGCGTGCGAAATCCGAAAATCCCTACGAACTTCGATCGATCGAATTGACCGATCTTCTGGAGCGTCCGCAGGCAGCACTCGATAAGGAGGCCATTCGGCGTCTCGTCAGCGGACGGCGTGTGTTGATAACCGGAGCCGGCGGCTCGATCGGCAGTGAGCTGACCTCTCAGATAGCCGCCTGCGCGCCGGCGGAGATCGTGCTGATCGACAACACCGAATACAACCTCTACGCGATAGACATGACGCTCAGCGAGAATTTCGCGACCGTTCCGCGCTTCAGCTATCTTTGCAGCGTCAGACGGAGCCAGCGCGTCGAAGATATCTTCGACAGGCACAGGCCGGAACTGGTGTTCCATGCGGCTGCCTTGAAACATGTGCCTATGGTGCAGATGAACCCATGCGAAGGCGTGTTGACCAACGTCATCGGTACGATGAACGTTGCCAATGCGGCGAAGAAATACGGCACGCTTGCGATGGTCCAGATCTCGACCGACAAGGTTGTGAACTCGACAAGCGTCATGGGCGCAACCAAGCGCCTGGCGGAACTTTATTGCCAGGCGCTCGACCTGGACGGCGTTAAGACCGGCAAAGGTCCGCGTTTCATGACGGTGCGTTTTGGAAACGTGCTTGGATCGAGCGGGTCGCTGATCCCGCTTTTCAAACGCCAGCTTGCACGCGGTGGCCCGCTTACCGTCACCGACCCCTGCATGACACGCTTCTTCATGACCATTCGCGAAGCGGTGGAACTGACGTTGCAGGCCTCTGCATACGGTTTTGAGAAACAGCTCGGCCAGGGGGAAATCTTCGTTCTGGACATGGGCGAGCCGATTAAGATCATCGATATCGCCCGCCGCATGATTCAGCTGGCAGGGTTCACGCCCGATCGCGAGATCGAGATCAAGATCATCGGATGCCGACCGGGTGAGAAGCTTTTCGAGGAGCTGTTCGACGAAACGGACAAGCGCATCGAATCGCCCGTGCCGGGTGTCCTCGGGGCGGTTCCAGATCCGATATCCGTGCCGACTCTCAGCGACGCGTTTACGCGGCTGCAGCGTCATGCCGAGCGAGGCAATGAGAAAGCCCTGAAGATGGTCATGCGCGAGTTGCTTCCCCGCTATGAGCCGGAGCCGGTGAACGGGAACGCCTACCCACTCAAGGATCGCACGCAGATTCGGCGACGCAATCTTGCGAAGAAGGGGACGAACGGTAACGGGTATGACAAGCGCGGGCGGAAGGGACTTGGCCTGCCCGGCACTTGAACTTGATAAGGCGCGAAGGCCTGCGCATGGCGGACGATGCGCAGCTCGCGTCGGATGGCAAGACAGATGAGCAGGCCGTAAGGGGCGCCAATCTGCAAGCCTGTTGGTGGTCTCATAGCAGGCCGGAGGCGGAGACTGGGATGCACAACCGAACTCCATCACTCCATGACGGCGGCACATGCCGCTCCATGACGTTTCCCGCGGCATCGCGGAAAAGCTCCCGCGGGGGACGGCCTTGAACCCGACCATGTCAACTCAGCGCCCCTATGTCGAACGCGGCGATATCCAACTCTCCGTCCCCGGCGCCCCCTGCGACACGCAGCATGCACACGCCCAGAAGCGCGTGATAGCGGTCGTCGCGAGCCTGACGATTTCACTGACGAATTTCCGGCTGGAGCTGCTGAAGAAACTGGTCAAAGCGGGGCATGAGGTCGTTGCCTTTGCTCCAGAAAACGACGAACGGGTCGAACAGCAGCTGGCCCAGATCGGCGTGACCTTCGTTCGGATTCCTATGGCGCGCACTGGGCTCAACCCGCTGGATGACCTGCGGACGCTTTTGTCGCTGAGGGGACACTTCAAGCGGCTGAAGCCGGACGTGGTCCTACCCTATACGATGAAGCCGATCATCTATGCCGGGATTGCCGCCCGGATGCTCGGGATCAAGGACCGCTGTTTCCTCGTCACCGGCCTCGGACATGTCTTTTCAAACGAAACACCCGCCTCGTTGAAGTCGAGTCTGGTCAGGCATTTGTGCGTCCGCCTGTACCGCATTGCCTTCCGCAGCGCGAAGGCCGTGTTCGTCTACAACGAGGCCGACCGTGCAGACATCTGCAAATACCAGATGCTCGATAGCACTTCCGTGCTCAGTCTGATCCCGGGATCGGGGGTCGACCTGGAGCATTTCGCCTTTTCGCCGCCACCTCAGCGCGGGCCGGTATTTCTTCTCGTCGCTCGCCTTTTGCGCGACAAGGGGATCGTGGAATATGTCGAGGCAGCCCGGATCGTGCGTCGCAGCTTTCCCGATGCGAAATTCCAACTGCTTGGCAGCTTCGACAGCAATCCGACAGCGATCTCGCGTGACGAAATCGACGGATGGGTCCGCGAAGGCATCCTGGAATACCTCGGATATACGCAGGACGTGCGTCCCTACCTCGCCGGGTGCAGTGTCTTCGTTCTGCCCTCCTATTATCGGGAGGGCATTCCACGAAGCATACTCGAAGCCCTCGCAACGGGCCGGCCGATCGTCACGACTGACCTGCCGGGCTGCCGCGACACGGTGCAACCCGGGGTAAACGGGTTGGTCGTTCAACCTCGTGATCCGCTCAGCCTCGCCGAAGCCATGTCGGTCTTTGCCCGCAACGCGAGACTGGCAGCGGAAATGGGTCGGCAATCGCGCTACATTGCGCAAGCTCGGTTTGACGTCCATATGGTCAACCAGATGCTGCTCGATCGCATGCATCTAGCCTGAACTTGGGACCGTGCCAGTGCCGCCGCCGCCCCTCCCTCCCCGGTGCACCAAAGCCCGACTGAGCCTCTCGGGATGCTCCGGTCCGCAAAGCCGAAAACGCCAGCTTCCGGAAGGCGAGCACACTGTGCCACCAGGGTCGCCGCCATGATCATGCATGTCATCACCAATTTCACCGCCAGCGCCGGCGCCGAGACGATGCTGGCACGCTTGCTCAAGATCTCCAGCGATGAACGCATCATCGTTGCCTCTCTGCGTGGTATATCGGAAAGGAACCGCAGCCTGGCCGATAATCCCAAGGTCGTGTACGCGCCGCTCGGGGCTGTGTCGTCTGCCGGCCTGCCGGGAGCCCTGGTCAAGCTTGCGAAGTTGATCCGCAAGGAAGAACCTGACGTCATTCTTTGTTGGATGTACCACGCGATGATCGCCGGCACGATCGCGGCGGGACTTGCGCGCGCCCAGGCCCCGGTGTTCTGGAACATTCGGCAGTCGCTCGACGATCCTGCTTGCCTGTCGCGCAGTTCGCGCGTGGCGATTGCTGCGGGCCGGATGCTGTCGGCCAAGGCATCCGGCGTAATCTACAACAGCTCGCGCGCCCGTGATCTGCATGAGGCATACGGCTATCGCAATCGCCACGTCGCGGTCATTCCAAACGGCTTCGAACTACCGCCGCTCGTCGCCGGCGAGGCGACGTCCGCCAAGCGGATCGGCATCGCCGGCCGCTTTCATCCGCAAAAGGACCACGCAACATTCTTTCGCGCGGCCGCCCGTGTGCTTGAGACGCACCCGCAGACGACGTTCGCGGCGGCGGGCCTCGGGCTGTCCCGTGACAATCCGGAGGTAATGAAGCTCATGGCGGAAGCGGGACTCCCGCCCCACGCGATGGACCTCAAGGGTGAAGTCTCCGATATGGCCGGCTTTTACCGCAGCATCGATCTCTTGGTCCTGTCGTCCAGGACCGAGGGCTTCCCCAACGTCATCGCCGAGGCGATGAGCCATTCCAAACCGATCGTTACCACCAATGTCGGCGATGCCGCCGTCGTGGCCGGGAACGCGGGAATCGCCGTACCGGCTCGCAATCCCGAAGCCCTCGCCGAGGCCATGCGTGCAATCCTCGATCTCGCGCCGAGCGAATATGCTCGCTATGCTCGCAATGCCCGCGAACGCATCGCGAGCGAATATACGCTGGCCGCGATCGAACGGAAATATTCAAATTTCCTAGGAGCTTACAAAAGAACCGCCGCTGAATTGTGACAGTAATTGCGGACGGAAATACACTATCCAGCCATCGAAAAAAGCAACTCCGCTCGCCGCCAATTCCGATAATCGGTTGCATCTGCGCGATAAATTTCGCGTCAGAACGGATATACAAATTTTTCCTTAATCAGATCAACGCCATACTATCTGGATCGGTCACGGGACACCTTTGCGCCTTATTCCGACTTTACCCGCTCCCCTCGCTAACAGCTAGAGGAGTTATTTATGATTATCAAAGGGACCAACGCGGCTAATCGGCTCTATGGCACGAATTCCGTGGACACCATCAGCGGATACGATGGTGACGACTTCATTTGGGGCTACGCAGGAAACGATTACCTCGACGGTGGTGCCGGCAACGACACTTTCTACGGTGGGCTCGGTAACGACTTTTTCAAAGCCTCGATCGGCAACGACTACGCCGACGGTGGTGACGGCAATGACAGTTTTGACGGCGGCGCCGGCGACGACAGATTTATCGGCGGCCTTGGAAACGACATCGTCGAGGGTGGTGACGGCCACGACATCCTCGAGGGCGGAGATGGACACGATCATTTCCAGGGCGATGCCGGCAACGACAAGATCTACGGCGGCGCCGGTGAGGAATACATAGACGCCGGCATCGGCGACGACATCATTTATGCCGGTGACGGGAACGATGGCTTCAACAACCGCATCGACCCCGCGACGGGCCAGATGACCCAGCAGGCCGTCAGCGGCGGTGCTGGCAACGACACGATTTACGGCGAAGGCGGCGATGACGCCCTGAAGGGCCAGTCGGGCAACGACCGGGTGTACGGCGGGATCGGCCACGACAAGGTCGACGGCGGCGATGGCAACAACTACCTCGACGGCGGCGACGGCAATGACGTGCTCGATTCCGAGACCGGCATCGACGAGGCCCATGGCGGAAACGGCAACGATAAGATCGAGGTCGGCGGAGGCAACGATGTGGCCTACGGCGATGCCGGCGATGACAGCATCAGCGGCGAAGCCGGCGCCGACATCCTTTGGGGCGGCATCGGAAACGACCGCTTCTACGGCGGCGACGGCAATGACACGATTCGGGGCGATGCCGGACAGGACGTCATCATCGCCGAAGCCGGCGCCGACATCCTTTGGGGCGGCGCCGATGCCGACCGCTTCGCCTTCAAGGGAGCGGGTGCCTATGCCGGGCAGGACACCGTCATGGACTTCCAGGACGGCGTCGATCATCTCGTGCTCGAAAACCTCGGAATATCGAAGTATTCGAATTCCGGCGCTGCAGGTACCGTTTACGCCTACAATACGTCCGACGGCGACGTGCTGATCAAGGGATATGGCTCGGCGGGTACCGTTTCGGTGCTCATCGACGATCCGAGCAACCACCTCAGCGCGTCGAACTTCAGCAGCGCGGACTTCGTCTTCGCCTGAGCCGGCCTTCAAGCTTCACATCGGCATCGATGTGGAGCTTGAACAATGCAGTAGTGAACCGTGCTTCAATGGCACGGCTCACTACAGCGCCGCGCGTCTTTTCAGACGCGCAAAGGACGCTGTAGCACTTTGAATTGCTGCATGTTCTTGTCCTTTAATCGGCTCCGATTAAGGGCGACATGCAGTCGGTGATAAACGTGATCGATTCTAATGAGTTGAGACGCGGGATGCGGGCGGAAAACCGCTCACATTTTTCCTGAAATTGCTCTAAACACTCGACCATCGTTCGAGCCAGGCGTTGAACATCAGGATCGTCCAGAGCTGCGGCCCCCAGTCACGGTTCCCCGAGAGATGCGCCTTCCAACGGTCCAGTATCGGCTCCACCTGGAACATCCCGTCGCTGCGCATACGAGACGGAGACAGCATATCGCTGGCCCAGGCGCGCAGTGGGCCTCGAAGCCAAGCGTTCAACGGCACCCCGAAGCCGCGCTTGTTGCCGCTGATGAGTTTATCGGGCAGCCGTCGAGACAGTAGTTTGCGGAGCGCCGGCTTGCTGTGGTTGTCGGCGAAGCACAGGTCCCTCGGCGACCGCCACGCCAATTCTATGAACCGATAGTCAAGCAGCGGTGTCCGCATCTCAAGGCCCACGGCCATCGACGCGCGATCTATCTTCACCAGGATGTTGTCGGGCAGATATGCGACCATATCGCGAAACATCATTCTGTCGACCGACCCCAGGGCGCCGGGGATTCTCTTCGATGAAAACGCGGTGGTGGGCTCTTTTCCGCCCAGCACGACATCGGTCGGACGAGTCCATTGAGACACGAAATTCAGATATCTGTCGTCCGGATCATGAATCTGCAACAGTTCCGCAAGCTTGCGGAGACGACCGCCGGTCACCTCGTCTCTCAGCGGTGCGGCAATCATGGATCGACTAAGGCTTGATGCTATATCAAGCAACCAGTCCGGTGCACCTTTGGCGGCGTGAACGGCAACTGCTGGCATTGTCTTGGCCAGACGATCGAATGCCATCATCTGCTGGTAGCGTTTGTAACCACCGAAAAATTCGTCGCCGCCATCACCGGAAAGTGCGACCGTCACGGTTTTCCGCGCGAGCTTTGCGACCATCAACGTCGGAATTTGCGACGGATCGGCGAAGGGCTCGTCATAGATGTCCGGCAAACTGGAAATGATCCCGAAGGCGGTTTCGGGTTCGGCCGTGATTTCCGTGTGGTCCGTTTTCAGATAACCCGCGACCTCAGCAGCCGCATCCGCCTCGTTGTAGTCTTCTTCTAGGAAGCGCACAGTGTAGGTCTTCACAGGCGTGGGGGACACTTCCTGCATGACCGCCGACACCAAGGATGAATCGATGCCGCTGGAGAGCAATACGCCGACCGGGACATCGGAGACGATACGTTCGCGAACAGCTGCTTTCAGCGTGTTGTCGAGAAGGCGCAAGGCCTCTTCCGCAGACTCGATCCGGTCGGCATAGCCTCGTTCCACGACATCGAAGGCATCCCAATAGGATCGGACCGAGCCCAGGACCGCGGCCATCGAGGCCGGTGGTTCATCGACGGATATACTCAGCCAGCAGCCATGCGGCAGTTTGAAGATACCCCGGTATATCGTATAGGGCGTTGGCACGTAATTGTGCCGGAGATAAAGCGCCAGCGCATCGCGATCCACTTCCGGAGAGGCGAAGGATGGATGCCTTCTGAGACTCTTCAGCTCAGAGCCGAAGGCGACAACACCGTCGTGCACGCCGATATAGAGTGGCTTTTCGCCCATCCGGTCGCGCGCAAACAGGACCTTCCGCTCTACCTTGTCATAGAGAGCGAAGGCGAACATGCCGTTGCAACGGCGCAGTGCAGCTTCGAAGCCATAGACTTCGATGGCTTCCAACAGGGTTTCGGTATCGGAGTGTCCGCGAAAGCGGGAGCCGCGTGCCTCCAACTCGTCACGGAGTTCGAGAAATCCATAGACCTCACCATTGTAGACGATGGAGTACCGACCGCTGGCGGATTGCATCGGCTGAGCCCCTGACGGGGAGAGATCGATGATCGACAATCGGCGGTGACAAAGCCCGACTCGGCTGTCCTGATCGAGCCAAATGCCGGTGTCATCAGGCCCGCGATGCGCCAGGGCAAACGCCATCTGCCGCAAGATCGCGACCAGTTCGTCGCGCTGACTGCGTTTGTAATTTATCAGCCCGGCAAGTCCGCACATCGCAAGTACTTCAAGAACATGGCCATCAATGCGCCGATCAAGTTGGATCTCGTGTAGCAGGTGCTAGGCTTTTACCGGGTCAGTTCGTCCCTCCTGGCCAGAAAAGCACTTCGCGTTGAAAGAAAGCCGAAAGCGCCGCCACTTTCGCATCAATGAAATAGCCTTTGAGCGATGGAGTTGACACTCATCCAAATGTGGGTGCTCTTCAAAATTGGTGCCGGCACCAAAACAATAATGCGAAAGTTCTTCGAGGCATCTTGAGGCCGAGACTGAACGAAGCCATTCATCTCGTCAACGTAAAAGTTACCGGAGCACTACCCCCAATTGCCCGCATCACCGTTGACGTGACGACAAAATTATGCCGACGTGCCTCACGGTACCGAGGGATTTTCCGCCCAGGCGATGAAATGCGGATTTGCGAAATCGCAGTCGTCTGCCTGCATCCTCTTGCCGTAGGCCAGCTGTGAACCGTTCAGGCGAACGACTGAACCGCCCGCCGCCCTGAGGACTGCGTCACCGGCGGCCGTATCCCACTCCATCGTGCGGCCAAAGCGCGGATAGACGTCGGCCTTGCCCTCGGCGACCAGGCAGAACTTCAGTGAAGACCCGATGGACATGCAGTCCTTGACGCCGTGCCCAACCAGAAATGCCTCGGTTTCGGAGCTGCTGTGCGAGCGGCTGGCAACGGCCGTCAGAACCGCGCCCCTCGGCCTCACCCGTATCGCCTCCCGTTTCTCGATCGTACCGCGGCGGTCGAAAAGCAATTTCTCGGCCCTACCGTCGGCTGCCACGTAGGCGCAATGCTGGGCCGGCGCATAGACGATGCCTGCAACCGGGACATCGCGTTCTATGAGCGCGATATTGACGGTGAAGTCGTTTCGCCGGTTGATGAATTCCTTCGTGCCATCCAGAGGGTCGACCAGAAAGAAGGAACCGCCGCTGATATCGGGAATGTTGCCGCAGGCAACCGCCTCTTCGGCGATCACAGGGACGTAAGGGAACAATCGCGAGAGCCGTTCGAGAATGACGGCTTCGGCTCTTTCGTCGGCCTCGGTGACGGGCGACTGATCGTCCTTGTAGCAAACATTGGGACCGGCGTCGTAGACGCCAAGGATCGCCTCGCCGGCATCGACCGCGATGCGTTCAAGCACCTCGCACAAGGACGTCATTTCTCCTCCGCCATCTGGTCGAGATATTCCTCGATCTTGAGTGCCAGCGAGATGGGCTCATGGCCGACGGTGTGAAGGTGCAGTTCCGGATTTTCGGGCGCCTCATAGGGTGACGAAATGCCGGTGAAATTCGCAATCTTGCCGGCCAATGCCTTTTCATAGAGGCCTTTCGGATCGCGGCGCGCGCACTCTTCCAGGGGCGTATCGACGAATATCTCGATGAATTCGCCCTTTTCCATCAATTCGCGCGCCATGCGCCGTTCATCGCGGAACGGAGAAATGAAGGATACGAGCACGATCAGGCCGGCATCGGCCATGAGCTTCGCTACTTCCGCCACGCGCCGGATGTTTTCCACCCGGTCCTCGTCGGTGAACCCAAGATCCCGGTTGAGACCATGACGCACATTGTCACCGTCCAGCAGGTAGGTATGTTTGCCCCGCGCATGCAGAACCTTATCGAGAGCATTGGCGATCGTCGATTTGCCCGAACCGGAAAGCCCGGTGAACCAAAGGACAGCGGACCGCTGGTTCTTCATCGCGCTGCGCGCGCTCTTGTTTACGTCAGTCGCCTGCCAATGGACGTTGTCGGCACGACGCAGGGGGAAATCGATCATCCCTGCACCGACCGTCGCATTGGAAATCCGGTCGACGATTATGAAGTTGCCCGTCGTCCTGTCGTCCCTATAGGCGTCGAAGACGATTGGCGCCTGCGTCGAGATATTGCAGACCCCGATTTCGTTCATCTGCAGGGACTTCGCTGCCTCGCGTACGAAGCTGTTGATATTGACCTGGTGTTTGAGCGCAGTAACGGTCGCGTTCACGCTGTCCGTCTCCGTGCGCAGGATGTAGCTTCGCCCGGGGATCATCGGGCTCGGATCGAACCAGATCATGTGGGCCTGGAACTGGTCGGCGACGAAGGGTCTGGCGCCCGGTGCGGCCAACATGTTGCCGCGGGAAACTTCGACCTCATCCGAAAGCACCAGCGTGACGGCTTCACCTTCGACGGCCTTCTGCACTTCGCCGTCATAGGTGACGATGCTCTTGATGGACGTACGCTGCCCAGATTTGGCGACGATTACCTGATCACCGACCGAAACCTTGCCGGACGCAACCTGCCCCGCATATCCCCGGAAGTTCGCGTCGGGCCGCATGACGAGTTGAACGGGAAAGCGGAACGGCTTCTGCGCCTCTTGGCGATCAAAGTCGATCGTTTCGAGATATTCGAGAAGTGCGGCCCCCTGGTACCAGGGCGTCTTCTCCGAGTTCGCGATAACGTTATCGCCATAGCGTGCCGAGATGGGTATCGGCTTGATGCTCTGAAAGCCAAGTTCGCGCGCAAAGCGCAGATAGTCTTCCGCTATCCTCTCGAAGACCGGCTGGCTATAGCCGACAAGGTCGATCTTGTTGATTGCCAACACGACATGGCGGATGCCGAGCAGCGACGCGATGTAGGAGTGGCGCCGTGTTTGCGGAAGAACCCCCTGGCGGCTGTCGATGAGGATCACCGCAAGAGCTGCCGTCGAGGCCCCCGTGACCATGTTGCGCGTATATTCTTCATGTCCGGGCGTGTCCGCGACGATGAACTTGCGCTTCGACGTGGAGAAATAGCGATAGGCGACATCGATGGTAATGCCCTGCTCGCGTTCGGCCTCGAGACCATCAAGCAGGAGGGCGAGATCGATTTCATCACCGTTCGCATTGCGCTGCGTACCGACACGGCCCAGATTGGCAAGCTGGTCCTCATAGACCAGCTTGGCATCGAAAAGCAGCCTGCCGATCAATGTCGACTTGCCGTCATCCACCGAGCCGCAGGTGATAAATCTGAGGATCGACTTGTTGTCCTGATCGGCCAGGTGCGCCTGGATATCAAGCGGTGCTAGAGAGGGAAGATAGGACATCAGAAGTAGCCCTCCCGCTTCTTTTTCTCCATCGCACCGGCTTCGTCCTGGTCGATCAGTCGGCTCTGTCGCTCGGACGTGCGCACTGTCAGCATCTCGCGCAGAATGTCGGGGACGGTCGCGGCCTCCGACGCGATCGCGCCCGTTAGCGGATAGCAGCCAAGTGTGCGGAAGCGCACAAGACGTTCGGTCACGCTTTCGTCCGGTTGAAGGGGCATGCGGTCGTCGTCGACCATGATCAGCATGCCATCGCGCTCTACGACCGGGCGTCTCGCCGCAAAATAAAGCGGCACGACCGGTATGTCCTCCGTCATGATGTATTGCCAGATGTCGAATTCCGTCCAATTCGAAAGCGGAAACACGCGCATCGTCTCGCCCGGACGAATGCGGGTGTTGTAGGTTTTCCAGAGCTCGGGACGTTGGTGTTTCGGATCCCATCCGTGCTGGGCATTGCGGATCGAGAAAATGCGTTCTTTGGCGCGCGACTTCTCTTCGTCGCGCCGTGCCCCGGCGAGCGCCGCATCAAATCCGTACTTGTCGAGCGCCTGCCGCAGGGCAACGGTCTTCATGATGTGCGTGTGAATATTCGATCCGTGCGAAAATGGTCCGATGCCCTGGTCCAGACCGTCCTGGTTGATATGAACCAGGAGATCGAAGCCGCGTTCCGTCGCCATCCTGTCGCGGAATTCGATCATTTCGCGAAACTTCCAAGTGGTGTCCACATGGAGGAAAGGGAAAGGTGGCTTCGATGGAAAAAACGCCTTCATCGCCAGATGCAACAAGACGGAAGAGTCTTTTCCAATTGAGTAAAGTACAACCGGATTTGAGAACGTCGCAACAACTTCTCGAATGGCATGAATTGCTTCAGCTTCAAGTCGCCGAAGATGGGAAAGAGACATACCGCAATCCCTCTACTTAAAATTTAGAAGTTTTCTATACGTGAAATTACGAATGCGCCCGCGTTCGAAAGCATCGCGGCCTAAAGTATTAATTAGTCGCAGCCGGCAAAAATAAGGCCGGGTCATACGGGCATGTATTTAACCGCTATATCGCTAATATTTCAAGCATCAGGAAAACGATTCTCGTCAGCCCCGACAGACTAGCAACCTTTTCCAGGCGCGCCTGACCGCGCGAGAATTCCCACTGCTTGACCCCGTGAGGGGAAACGACCGGTGCGGTGATACGGCGCCGCTCCGGCGAGCCCGGCCAGCAACGCGCTTGCCAGTTCAGACCGAACCCGCCGCGCGCGTCTTCAGAATTGCGGAAAAACGAGGATCGAAAGTCCGGCTGATCGGCTCCGCGGCAGCACCGATGGCCACGGCCCAAGGGTCCGTGAAGCCCAGTTGCAGGCGCGGCATGCTCCGTGCGCGATGCTCGGCGATCGAAGGCAGCAACGGATGGATAGCGTCGATCAGCAGGCGGGCAAGCCCCGGCGGCATGCCGCCGCACAGGATGATGGTTTGCGGATCGAAAATGCTCTCCAGCACCTGAATGGCAGCCTGCAGCTCGAACGCCACGTCCTCGACCCACGCGGTGACGCGTGCGTCCTGCCCGCCCGCGATCTCATCGATCCGGCGATAAAGATCGGGATCGGCGGGATCGAGACCGAGGATCTTGCTGAGCGAGGCAATGGAGGCCCTATGCTCGAGCGGGGCACGCTGGATGCCAGACGCCGCGCGCGGCTGGCTCAGGATCATGCCGATCTCGCCAGCATTGCCGTTGGCGCCGCGATAGAGCTCGCCATTGAGAATGAGCCCGGCCCCGAGGCCATAGCCAAGATAGATGCAGATCGCCTGATCGACCCCGTGCGCCGCGCCGACCATCTTCTCGGCAGTCGCGGCCGCGGCCGCGTCATTCTGCAAACCCACGTCGAGACCGGTGCCGGCCGACAGCGTCTCCAGGAGAGGAAAGTTCTGCCAGGCCGCCATCATCCAGGGATCGTCGGCGTCCGCCTCGATGCCGAACGGCCCGGGCATCGCAACGCCGAGGCCGACGAAGCGATCCTCCGATTGCAGCGCGATCGCCGCCAGATCGCGACGCGTCTTGGCGATCAAATCCAAAATGGTCGCGACACCTGTCTCCGGATCGCCAGCGCGCAGGTTCGCCTCGCCCCGCGCGAGCACGGTGCCGACGAGATCGACAGCAATCGTGCGCGTGACATGCCTATCGATCTGCAGGCCGATCGCGAAGGCGCCTTCGGGCACCAGCCGATACGGTGTCGACGGCTGTCCGCGCCCCTTGCGCACGGCGGCAAGAGACGTGACCAAGCCATCACTTTCGAGTTCCTCGATAATGTTTGAGACGGTCTGCTTGGTAAGCGCCGTCGCCCGTGCGAGATCGGCTCGCGACAATTGCCCGTTCAGCCGCAGGGCGTCGATCATGACGCGGCGGTTGTGCGCACTGGCCCCCTCTTGATTGGTCCCGCTCTTGGCTCGGATGGGGCGCATCTCGTTCATCCACAATTCCCGCTTGACACAGTTAAAATATTGGCGAAGAAATAAGTCAAGGCAATTGACTTAATAAGGGGCCGTAAGAACCTCGGGGGAACGAAGGCGGCGGTGCTATGCTGTCGCAAACGCTCCGATTGATTTGTCGACGGCCGCCGCGCGCTCGCGGTGGGTTCTTCGTATCCGGCGCCGATGAGCGGCGCCCAGAACTGAAACGATCGGTATTGGAGGCAACAATGTTGAAATCCACGCGCAACGCACTCTTCGGCGCTGTCCTTGTCGGAATGTCATTCAGCGGCCAGGCTTACGCGGAAACAACGCTGAACGCGCTGTTTATGGCTCAGGCCGCCTATAGCGAGGCCGATGTTCGCGCCATGACGGAGGCCTTCACGAAGGTCAATCCCGATATAAAGGTCAACCTCGAATTCGTTCCCTACGAAGGCCTGCACGACAAAACCGTTCTGGCGCAGGGCTCGGGTGGCGGCTATGACGTCGTTCTCTTCGACGTCATCTGGCCGGCCGAGTACGCCACCAACAAGGTGCTCGTCGATGTCACCGACCGCATAACCGACGAGATGAAGAAAGGCGTCCTGCCGGGTGCCTGGACCACGGTCGAATATGATGGCAAGCGTTATGGCATGCCGTGGATCCTCGACACCAAATATCTCTTCTACAACAAGGAGATCTTGGAAAAGGCCGGCATCACCGCACCGCCGAAGACCTGGGACGAGCTTGCCGAACAGGCAAAGACGATCAAGGACAAGGGACTGCTCCAGAATCCGATCGCCTGGAGCTGGTCGCAGGCCGAAGCCGCGATCTGCGACTACACGACGCTCGTCAGCGCCTATGGCGGCAAGTTCATTGACGGCGGCAAGCCCGCCTTTACCACGGGCGGCGGTCTCGATGCGCTGAACTACATGGTGACGAGCTATACCTCCGGCCTCACCAATCCGAACTCCAAGGAATTCCTGGAGGAGGATGTCCGCAAGGTGTTCCAGAATGGCGAGGCCGCCTTCGCGCTCAACTGGACCTATATGTACAACCTCGCCAACGACCCCAAGGAAAGCAAGGTGGCCGGCAAGGTCGGCGTCGTGCCGGCTCCGGGCGTCGCCGGCAAGAGCGAGGTTTCGGCCGTCAACGGCTCGATGGGCCTCGGCATCACCTCGACCAGCCAGCATCCCGAAGAGGCATGGAAATACATCGTCCACATGACCTCGCAGCCGACGCAGAACGCTTATGCGAAGCTCAGCCTGCCGATCTGGGCCTCGTCCTACGAGGACGCCAGCGTGACGAAGGGCCAGGAAGAACTGATCGCGGCGGCCAAGCTTGGCCTCGCGGCGATGTATCCGCGGCCGACGCCGCCGAAATATCAGGAGCTTTCGACTGCCCTGCAGCAGGCTATCCAGGAGGCGCTGCTCGGCCAAACCTCCGCCGAAGACGCCTTGAAGACGGCTGCCGAGAACAGCGGCCTCTGAAAACGCGAGATCACGTTCCGGTGGCCGGGCCGCTCGGAACGTGAACGTAGCCCGGGGCTTCTTCGAACGCTCGGCATGGCCGAGCCACAGTGAATCGCATGAAACGGCCAGGACGGCCGCAAGGATCCTCATCCGATGCCCGGTACCTGGATAACAACGCGTGCGTGGCTCTTGATGCTGCCGCTGCTCGTGGTCATGATCGCCGTCATCGGCTGGCCATTGGTCGATACGGTGCGGCTCTCCTTCACCGATGCGAAGCTCGTCGGCACGGCGGGTGGTTTCGTCGGCCTCGACAACTACGCAAAGATGCTCGGCGGCTCGAACTTCCAGCGGGCGCTGATCACGACCACCTGGTTTGCGGTCGTGTCCGTCGCCGCCGAAATGGTGCTTGGCGTGCTCGCTGCGCTCCTGCTCAACCAGCAATTTCGGGGCCGCACGGCGCTCAGAGCCCTGATGATCCTGCCCTGGGCCTTGCCGACGGTGGTCAACGCCACGCTCTGGCGGTTGATCTACAATCCGGAATACGGCGCCCTCAACGCCGCGCTGACCCAGCTTGGCCTTCTCGATAGCTATCGCTCATGGCTCGGCGAACCCGGTTCGGCCTTGATCGCGCTGATCGTCGCCGATTGCTGGAAGAATTTTCCGTTGGTGGCGCTGATCGCGCTCGCCGCGCTTCAGGCCGTTCCCCGCGACATCACCGCGGCGGCACTTGTCGACGGCGCAGGCCCGTTCAATCGCTTCCGCTACGTGATCATGCCCTATCTCGCGGGGCCCCTGCTGGTGGCGCTGGTGCTGCGCACGATCGAAGCCTTCAAGGTCTTCGACATCATCTGGGTGATGACCCGCGGCGGGCCGGCGAACAGCACGCGCACGCTCTCGATCCTCGTCTATCAGGAGGCCTTCTCCTTCCAGCGGGCGGGCTCCGGCGCGTCCCTTGCGCTCATCGTCACGCTGCTCGTAACCATTCTCGCGATCGCCTATGCGGCGCTGCTTCGCAGGGCCGCGGGAGCATCATGATGGAACGCCAGAACCCGGTTTTCACCGCCTTCGTCTATCTGAGCGCGCTACTGCTTGCGATCGTCATCCTGGCGCCGCTTGCCTGGCTCTTCGTCATGAGCATCTCGTCGGCCGCGGACCTTTCCGCCAAGCCTCTCAACTGGTGGCCGGACGAGATCGATCTTTCGCGCTACCGCGCTCTGCTGTCGACGATCGAAAACACCGCCGGTGCCGCCTTCGTCGCTTCGCTGCTCAACAGCCTGAAGGTCGCGGGCATGGCGACTCTGGCCGCGGTTGCCGTCGCCATTCCCGCCGCCTGGGCGGTTTCGCGCACACCGACGGTTTCCTGGTCGCTCTATGCGGTGATTGCTACCTACATGCTGCCGCCTGTGGCGCTCGCGGTGCCGCTCTATATGGGGCTTGCCTATCTCGGGCTGCTCAACTCCGTCTTCGGGCTGGCGCTCGTCTATCTCACCATCCTTGCTCCCTTCACCACCTGGCTGTTGAAATCAGGCTTCGATTCCATACCCAGGGAAATCGAGAGCGCCGCGATGATCGACGGGGCACGGCTCGACCAGATCTTGCGGCTGCTGACGCTGCCGCTCGCTGCCCCTGTCATGGCGACCTCCGCGCTCTTTGCCTTTCTGCTTGCTTGGGACGAATTCTTCTACGCGCTGCTCTTCACCTCCGACCTGCGCGCCAAGACGCTTACCGTCGCCATAGCGGATCTCGCCGGCGGCCGCGTCTCCGACTACGGATTGATCGCCACCGCCGGTGTGCTTGCCGCCCTGCCCCCGGTGCTGATCGGTCTCGTCATGCAACGGGCCCTGATTTCCGGGCTCACAAGCGGCGGCGTCAAAGGATGATCATGAAGGCTTCCAAGCAAAGGCCCGCTGGGCTTATCGCGATCGACAGGGAAATGGCGCGCCAGCATGCCGATGCCATCGCTTCTTATGAACAGTCGGCGACGCTCGCACAGAAAATTGCCGCCTCGCTGAGATCGACAGGCCGCCTCCTGCTGTTGGGCATGGGCGGCTCGCATGCGGTCGGGCGCGCCGTCGAGCCGCTCTATCGGGCACTCGGCGTCGAAGCCGTGGCGTTGCCTCTCTCCGAGCAGCTTGGCCAGCCGTTGGCAGTCGAGGGAAAGACCGTCCTGATCACCTCCCAATCGGGCGAAAGCGCCGAGGTTCTGCGCTGGTTCAAGGAGACCAATGGCGGCACGGCGGATACCTTCGGCCTGACGCTGGAAAGCAATTCCTTTCTCGCACGCACCGCCCCGTCACTCATCGGAGCCGGCGGCACCGAGCAGGCTTTTGCCGCAACCCGCAGCCTGACGATCAGTTTCGCGCTGCATCTTTCGGTCCTTGCCGCGCTCGGCGATGATCCGGCCGGCGCGCTTCACGCCCTTCGCGAGCCCGAAAGCCCAGCGATCGACGAAGCGCTTGCCGCACTCGCCGACGTGCGTGCCGTCGTCACCTCCGGCCGCCGACTGCAGGGTCTCGCCGAGGCGATCGCGCTCGGACTTACCGAACTGTCGCGCATCCCCTGCTTCTCGCTCGAGGGCGGGCAACTTCGCCACGGCCCAATGGAAATGCTCGGCCCGAATGTCGGCGTTGTGCTCTTCCGCGCCAGCGACCCGACGGCAGGTCTCGTGGCCGCGATGGCGACCTCCGCAGCGGAAGCGGGCTCGCCTGTAATCGTCTTCGATGCGTCCGGTGAACCGCCGGTCGAAGGGGTCACGAC